>NZ_JAFCVN010000005.1:54550-511644 GCF_049897065.1 Pseudomonas sp. DWP2-2
CCCCTATATTGTTTTTTACTTTTTTTATGTTCGGGGCCCCCGGGCGGCACCCCCCGCCCCCCCGGGGCCCGTTCAACAAATTGGGGGGGGGGGTTGCCCCGCGATGGCACCAGTACAGACAACGCAGACTGACTTAGTCTTCCAGCAACTCTTCAGCCTGACCCAGGATGTTTTCCAGGGTGAAACCGAACTCTTCGAACAACGCTGGCGCCGGCGCCGACTCACCGTAGGTGGTCATGCCGATCACACGGCCTTCCAGGCCCACGTACTTGTACCAGTAGTCGGCGTGAGCCGCCTCGATGGCGATACGCGCACTGACCTGCAACGGCAACACCGATTGCTTGTAGCCGGCGTCCTGGGCTTCGAACACGCTGGTGCACGGCATGGACACAACGCGAACGTTGCGGCCTTGCTCGGTCAGCTTGTCGTACGCCTGAACGGTCAGGCCCACTTCGGAACCGGTGGAGATCAGGATCAGCTCCGGCTCGCCGATGCAGTCCTTGAGCACATAACCGCCACGGCTGATGTCGGCGATCTGCGCGTCGGTACGCACCTGGTGCTGCAGGTTCTGACGCGAGAAGATCAGCGCCGAAGGGCCGTCCTTGCGCTCGATGGCGTGCTTCCAGGCCACGGCGGATTCCACGGCGTCGGCTGGGCGCCAGCAATCCAGGTTCGGCGTGGTGCGCAGGCTGGTCAATTGCTCGACCGGCTGGTGCGTCGGGCCGTCTTCGCCCAGGCCGATGGAGTCGTGGGTGTAGACGTGGATCACGCGCTTCTTCATCAGCGCCGCCATACGTACGGCGTTACGTGCGTATTCCATGAACATCAGGAAGGTTGCGCCGTATGGCACCAGGCCGCCGTGCAAGGACACGCCGTTCATGATGGCGCTCATGCCGAACTCGCGCACGCCGTAGTACATGTAGTTGCCGCTGGCGTCTTCGGCCGAGACACCTTTGCAACCCTTCCACAGGGTCAGGTTGGAACCGGCCAGGTCAGCCGAACCGCCGAGGAACTCAGGCAGCAACGGGCCAAAGGCGTTCAGGGTGTTCTGGCTGGCTTTACGGCTGGCGATGGTCTCGCCCTTGGCCGCGACTTCAGCGATGTAGGCCGAGGCCTTTTCCGAGAAGTCGGCAGGCAGGTCACCGGCCAGGCGGCGTACCAGCTCGTTGGCCAATTCAGGGAATTCGGCGGAGTACGCAGCGAAACGCTGGTCCCACTCGGATTCAGCCGCCAGGCCTTTTTCCTTGGCATCCCATTCGGCGTAGATGTCGGCCGGGATTTCGAACGGGCCGTGGTTCCACTTCAGCGCTTCGCGGGTCAGGGCGATTTCCGCGTCACCCAGCGGGGCGCCGTGGCAATCTTCTTTACCTTGCTTGTTCGGCGAGCCGAAACCGATGGTGGTCTTGCAGCAGATCAGGGTTGGCTGCGCGCTCTTGCGAGCGGTGTCGATGGCGATCTTGATTTCTTCCGGATCGTGGCCGTCGACGTTGCGGATCACCTGCCAGTTGTAGGCTTCGAAACGCTTTGGCGTGTCGTCGGTGAACCAGCCTTCGACTTCACCGTCGATGGAGATGCCGTTGTCATCGTAGAAGGCAATCAGCTTGCCCAGGCCCAGGGTACCGGCCAGGGAAGCGACTTCGTGGGAGATGCCTTCCATCATGCAGCCATCACCCAGGAATACGTAGGTGTGGTGGTCAACGATGTCGTGGCCGGGGCGGTTGAACTGCGCGCCCAGGACTTTTTCCGCCAGGGCGAAACCAACCGCATTGGCCAGGCCTTGGCCCAGGGGACCGGTGGTGGTCTCGACGCCCGGGGTGTAGCCGAATTCCGGGTGGCCCGGGGTGCGGCTGTGCAGCTGACGGAAGCTCTTGAGGTCGTCGATGGTGACATCGTAGCCGGTCAGGTGCAGCAGCGAATAAATCAGCATCGAGCCGTGGCCGTTGGACAGCACGAAGCGGTCACGGTCGGCGAACGACGGGTTGCTCGGGTTGTGTTTCAGGTAGTCACGCCAAAGTACCTCGGCGATATCCGCCATGCCCATCGGGGCACCGGGATGGCCGCTGTTGGCTTTTTGCACGGCATCCATGCTGAGGGCACGAATGGCGTTGGCACGCTCACGACGGCTGGGCATCGCTGATCTCCTGGAGTTTGCTGAAAAGAAACGGAAAAAAGGACCGGCATTTTCCCTCAGCCACCGCCTGCGGGCAATGACAGATAGTCACTTGAGGGCGTTTTTCCTGTGCTTTGGGCATCAATCCCTTGCAGAAACCTTTAACCGGTTCGTCTTAAGGTTATAGCGACGGCTTATAACCGCCACTTATCGTTCAATATCAAAACTTTTTGATATTGGCCTTGCGAGGATCTACACCCGTCACTAGACTGCTGGCCTTATGAACCTACCCGTGCCCTCCCTGCGTCCTGACGACGGCGATGAACTGGCTGCCTTGTGCAAGGCCGCTGGCGATCCGTTGCGCTTGAACGTACTGCGCGCACTGGCCAACGATTCTTTCGGAGTACTGGAGCTGGCGCAGATCTTCGCCATCGGCCAGTCCGGCATGAGCCACCATTTGAAGGTGCTGGCCCAGGCCGACCTGGTGGCCACCCGTCGCGAAGGTAATGCGATTTTCTACCGGCGTGCACTGCCCCATACCGAACTGCTTGGCGGCAAATTACACGCTGCCCTGCTCGAAGAAGTGGATAACTTGTGCCTGCCCGGCGATGTGCAATCGCGTATCGGCCAGGTGCACGGGCAACGCGCCGCCGCCAGCCAGGATTTTTTCTCACGGGTGGCCGATAAGTTTCGCGCCCAGCAGGATCTGATCGCCGGCTTGGCACAGTACCGCGAAAGCGTACTGGCGCTGCTGGACAAGCTGAGCTTCAGTGAAGAGGCCACGGCCTTGGAAGTCGGCCCTGGCGACGGCGGTTTCCTGCCCGAACTGGCGCGCCGCTTCGAGCAGGTGACCGCGCTGGATAACAGCCCGGCGATGCTTGAACTGGCGCGCCAACTCTGTGAGCGCGAAGCCTTGGGAAATGTGCGCCTGCAGTTGGCCGACGCCCTGAGTGACACCGGCCTGCGAGCCGATTGCGTGGTGCTGAACATGGTCTTGCACCATTTCGCCGCACCGGCAGAAGCTCTCAAGCAAATGGCCGGGTTGCTGCACCCCGGCGGTAGCCTCCTGGTTACGGATTTATGCAGCCACAACCAGAATTGGGCCAAGGAGGCCTGCGGTGATCTCTGGCTGGGTTTTGAACAGGACGATCTGGCCCGTTGGGCCACCGCTGCGGGACTCGTTCCCGGGGAAAGCCTCTATGTAGGTTTACGTAATGGTTTCCAGATTCAGGTCCGCCATTTTCAGCGACCGGCTGGCGACACTCACCATCGGTAAATATCAGGAAAACATCGAGATGAGCGAATACTCCCTTTTCACCTCCGAGTCCGTGTCTGAAGGGCATCCGGACAAAATCGCCGACCAGATTTCTGACGCGGTGCTGGACGCTATCATCGCTGAAGACAAGTTCGCCCGTGTGGCGTGCGAGACGCTGGTGAAAACGGGCGTGGCGATCATCGCCGGCGAAGTTACCACCACTGCCTGGGTCGACCTGGAGCAGATCGTGCGTGACGTAATCACCGACATTGGCTACAACAGCTCCGACGTCGGCTTTGACGGCGCAACCTGCGGTGTGATGAACATCATCGGCAAGCAGTCCCCGGACATCAACCAGGGCGTTGACCGGGCCAAGCCTGAAGACCAGGGCGCCGGCGACCAGGGCCTGATGTTCGGCTACGCCAGCAACGAAACCGACGTACTGATGCCCGCGCCGATTACCTTCTCGCACCAGCTGGTACAACGCCAGGCCGAGGCGCGTAAATCCGGCGTACTGCCATGGCTGCGCCCTGACGCCAAGTCCCAGGTGACCTGCCGCTACGAAGGCGGCAAAGTCGTGGGCATCGACGCCGTCGTACTGTCGACCCAGCACAACCCGGACGTGTCCTACGCCGACCTGCGTGAAGGCGTGATGGAGCTGATCGTCAAGCATGTGTTGCCTGCCGAACTGCTGACCAAGGACACCCAGTTCCACATCAACCCGACCGGCCAGTTCATCATCGGTGGCCCCGTGGGCGACTGCGGCCTGACCGGCCGCAAGATCATCGTCGACAGCTACGGCGGCATGGCCCGTCACGGCGGTGGTGCATTCTCCGGCAAGGACCCTTCCAAGGTTGACCGTTCTGCGGCTTACGCCGGTCGTTATGTGGCCAAGAACATCGTGGCTGCCGGCCTGGCCGAGCGCTGCGAAATCCAGGTTTCCTACGCCATTGGCGTGGCCCAGCCTACGTCGATCTCGCTGAACACCTTCGGCACCGGCAAGATCAGCGATGACAAGATCGTCAAGCTGGTGCGTGAGATCTTCGACCTGCGCCCTTACGCAATCACCACCATGCTCGACCTGCTGCACCCGATGTACCAGGAAACCGCAGCCTACGGCCACTTCGGCCGCACCCCTGCGCAGAAGACTGTGGGTGATGACACCTTCAGCACCTTCACCTGGGAAAAAACCGACCGCGCCAACGACCTGCGTACCGCCGCCGGCCTGTAATCGTTCGCGGCAAATAGAGCCCCGCCAGGTCTGCCTGGCGGGGCTTTTTGTTGCCTGCAGGACCACTTCGGGCTTTTTTGGATCCAAGGCTTGCAGGCCAAATGATGGCCCACTAGAATCCGCGCCCTCTCGGGCCCTTCACCTTATTTGGATATTGCACTGCGCCCGCCCGGGATGGATAAGCGCGCAGGCAATCGAACATTGAGGTTTTCATGCGCATTTCCACGCTCGCCCCTGCCGCCCTTCTGCTCAGCCTGTTCACCCTGTCGGCCCAGGCCGCTGACCTGAACGCTTTGAGCGGTGCCCTGAGTGCCCAGCTCGGTGGCGGCAATGCCGGCGACTGCCAGCAGCAACCCAAAGACCTGCAAGCCAAGATCGACGCGGCCAATGCCAAGAACGATCTGCTGAAAGTGCGGGCGTATGAGACTGCGTTGGAGCAGGTCAACAAAGCTTGCAACAAACTCGCCGACAGCCAGGCAAAAGTCGACGCCAAGCAGCAGAAGCAGCAGGCCAAGGCTGAAAACAATGATGCTGTGAAGGCCTTGGGCGGCCTGTTCAAGTAAACAGAAACACCCGGTAAAAAGCCCCGCTCGGTCGGGGCTTTTTTGTGGGCGCACGGATCACTTAGGCTGGCCCCCCTTTTCGAGCAAGGATGCTCATGATGCACGTATTACTGGCTGTTCTCATAAGCGCCGCACCCGCCTGGGCCTGGGCCGAAACCTGCCCCGATGACGTTCACTCACAGCTGGAAACCCTGTCCAGGCAAATCCAGCAGTGGGACGACAGCTACCATCGACAGGGCCAAGCCCTGATCAGCGATGAGCTCTACGACCAGGCCCGCAGACGCCTGGCGCATTGGCAAGAATGCACTCGCGAGCAGACACCCAAGCCTGATAACCCGCTGGCCAGTGCGCGCGGTACCTTACCTCACCCGGCCGCACACACTGGCCTGCAAAAGCTGCCGAGCGAGCCGGCCGTCAGTGACTGGCTCAGCACTCGACAGGATGTCTGGGTCCAACCCAAGGTCGATGGCGTTGCGGTGACACTGGTGTATCGCCAGGGCCGCTTGCATCAGCTCATCAGTCGGGGCGACGGCCTGCTTGGCCACGATTGGTCAGCCTCCGCCGTCAAGATCCCCGGCATTGTCCAACAGTTGCCCGACGCCGTTGATGTGGTGCTGCAAGGCGAACTCTATTGGCGCCTCAACCACCATGTGCAATCGCTCAAGGGCGGGCTCAATGCACGCAGCAAAGTGGCTGGCCTGATGAACCGTCGTCGGTTGAGCGATGCCGAGGCTGCCGGGATCGGCCTGTTCGTCTGGGCGTGGCCAGACGGCCCGACGGACTTCACCGAACACCTTGCCACCTTGGCGCGCTGGGGCTTCACCGATAGCCAACAGTACAGCCAACCCGTCAGCACCATCAGCGAAGCTGCGCATTGGCGCACGCATTGGTACAACGCGCCATTACCCTTCGCCAGCGACGGCGTGGTGCTGCACCAGGCTGCGCGAGCGCCCGCCGAGCGCTGGCAAGCCAGTGCGCCCTACTGGTCGGTTGCCTGGAAGTACCCGGCTATCAAGGCACTGGCCCTGGTGCGCAAGGTCGAGTTCAGGGTGGGACGTACCGGGCGTATTACACCTATCCTCGAATTGGAGCCCGTACGGCTGGATGATCGGCAGATCAGCCGAGTGAGCGTCGGCTCCCTGAAACGCTGGCAAGCCCTGGATATCCGCCCCGGCGATCACGTGTCGATCAGCCTGGCGGGCCAGGTCATACCGCGACTGGACGAGGTGATCCTGCGCAACGAGACACGCGTGGACGTGCAGGTACCCAACGCTCAAGACTTCCACGCCTTGAGCTGCTGGCAACTGGACCCTGGCTGCGAAGACCAACTGCTCGCCCGCCTCACCTGGCTGAGCGGTAAACACGGCCTGGCCTTGCCCCACATGGGGCGCGAAACCTGGAACGTATTGATCCAGGCCGGTCTAATCGCAGGCTTTCTCGATTGGTTGACACTTGATGCGGCCGAGCTTGCTACCATTGAGGGCTTAGGCGAGCGTACCCGTGCGCGGGTGCTCGACAGTATTCAAAGCGCCCGGCAACGCCCTTTTTCACTATGGCTCAAGGCCTTGGGCGTGCCGCCGGCGGCGCGCAACAACCTGGAAGGAGACTGGCAGACGCTGGTCGCCAAAGACACTCAAGCCTGGCTGGCCTCAGATGGCATCGGCCCGGGACGCGCGGCGCAACTCAGCGCTTTTTTTCGCGACCCGCAGGTACAAGCCTTGGCTGAAACATTACGCGGAGCCGGGATAGATGGGTTTTGATCCCCTCCCCCACCTGATTGCGAACCTGGAGTCTTATATGAAATTTCTCGCCCCCTTTGCCTTGCTGACCTTCGCGAGCTTCATGGCCACGCCGCTGTTGGCCGCCGAAGACGCACAACCCCTCACCGGCTGCGCCGCCAAGCGCCAGGCCATCAGCAGCCAGATCGAACAAGCCAAGGCCCACGGCAACAGCGCGCAACAGGCTGGCCTGGAAAAAGCCCTGGCCGAAGTTACCGCCCACTGCACCGATGCCGGCTTGAAGAAAGAACGTGAAAACAAGGTGCTCGACGCCAAGCACGAAGTCAGCCGCCGTCAGGCCGACCTCGACAAAGCCATGAAAAAAGGCGACCCGGACAAGATCAACAAGCGTAAGGAGAAACTGGCCGACTCGCGTAAAGAGCTGCAGGACGCAGTGGAAGAACTCGACCAGTAAAACCGATCAATGATCGCGGAACTGTTTATGGCAGGCGCTGCAGGCATCTTCAACTTTTTGCACCGGAGGTTGAAGGCTACTGGCTTTATAAGGCTGCACCTGGCTGGCGATCACCAATTCACCGGTGGCCGCCTCAAGTTCGCGGGCCAGTTGCTGGAACTGCGCCTGTTTTTGCCACACATCATCTTTGGCACTGGTGTGGTCTTCTTCGCGTACGCTCGGGAAATGTTTCCACGGTTCATGGGACAACGCATCCAGCTTGACCGCACCCTCGGCGAACTTGGCGCCATCAAATGGGATACGTCCGCGCAGCATGCCGCCCAGGTCTTCACCGGTCTTGAGCATCTGCTTGAAGATCGCCTTGCGCTGGCCCAGGGGGGAATTGGGATCAACACCGCCACAGGCAGACAAAGCCAGGCAGGCCAGCAATACAACGGTCAGTTTTTTTAACATCATCATGGCTTCAAGGTCACGGGAAACGGCGGCCAGTATCCTCGCACCGCCCACAAAGACCAATAGCCCTATTAATAATAAGGTTGCCCGGATGCAGTGAAGCGCGGGCAATCGTTTCAGGAATTGCTTGCATGAATGTCACCTTCAAACCCTGGGGCCGCCGCCTGGCTTGGGCTCTGCCAATGTTCGCGCTACTGGCCGGCTGCGATGCCGGTAAAGACACCGATAAAGAAGTTGCCCAGGAGCCAACCAAACCTCACGCCGTTGCCACCTATGTGAGCGCACCGTGGGAAGCCCTGCCGAGCGTTTCCGACAGCGACTTGCTCGCCGGGTTTGAATCCTGGCGCAGCGCCTGCCAGCGCCTCAAGGCCGACCCGATCTGGGGCCCGACCTGCGCGACAGCGGCCAGCGTACCGGGCGATGCCGTAGCGGTTCGTAGCTTTCTCAAGGAACACCTGGATGTCTTCGGCCTGCGTTCGGCCAACAACACGCCAAACGGCTTGATCACGGGTTATTACGAGCCGGTCTACCCCGGCAGCCTGACCAAGACCGCCACCGCCCATGTGCCGGTATACGGCGTGCCGGACGACCTGATTGTCGTCAACCTCGAAAGCATCTATCCGGAGCTCAAGGGCAAGCGCCTGCGCGGGCGCCTGGAAGGCCGTGTGCTCAAGCCGTATGACGACGCCAGCACTCTCAACAGCCAAGGCTCCACCGCCAAGCCGATCGCCTGGCTGACCGACCCGATGGACCTGCAGTTCCTGCAAATCCAGGGCTCGGGGCGTATTCAACTGGCCGGCGGGCGTCAACTGCGTGTGGGTTACGGCGACCAGAACGGCTACCCGTACCGCCCTATTGGCCGTTGGTTGGTGGAACAAGGCGAACTGAAAAAAGAAGACGTGACCATGGGCGCCATCAGCGCCTGGGCCAAGGCCCATCCGCAGCGCATTCCAGAACTGTTGGCGAGCAACCCCAGCTACGTATTCTTCAGCGCCCGCCCCGACAGCAACGAAGGCCCGCGCGGTTCGCTGAACGTGCCATTGACCGCTGGCTACAGTGTGGCAGTGGATCGCAAGGTGATTCCGCTGGGCAGCCTGTTGTGGTTGTCGACCACCAAACCAGACGGCACGCCACTGGCACGCCCCGTCGCCGCGCAGGATACCGGCGGCGCAATCACCGGAGAAGTGCGCGCAGATCTGTTCTGGGGCACAGGCAATGCCGCAGGCGAGTTGGCGGGGAATATGAAACAGCAAGGGCAGATCTGGATGCTGTGGCCCAAAGGCGCGGCGTTGCCCCAGGTGCCGGATGCGCCTGCCGGAACCTGACAATCACTGGCGCTTTTTTTAGGAGCGAGCTTGCTCGCGAAAAACGCACAGGCGCCGCGCTTACTCAGGAAGCACGCGTTATCGTTGACGTTCTTCGCGAGCAAGCTCGCTCCTACAACACCCCTTACATCGAAACGAAGAAGAAACTCGCAATCAACGCCATACCCACGGCCCACACCAGCGAACGCAAGATCGCCCAGTCCGCCAGGTAGCAAATGATGTACAGCAGGCGGCTGGTGATAAACAGCACTGCCAGCACGTTGATCGTCACCAGTTCGGCGTTGCCGGCCAGGTGCGCAATGATGACTGCAGCGGCAAACGCCGGGGTCACTTCGAAACTGTTGAGTTGCGCGCTATGAGCACGCTTGGCGACGCCTTCCAGGCTATCGAGGAAGGCACGCGGGTCGTGGTTATCCCGTGGCCCGAACTTGCCTGTGCTGAACTTGGCCACACCGGTGCAAATGTACGGCAGAAAGATTGCGATCAATACACACCATAAAGCGACTGTCATCACCGATTCCTTTTAGTTTTATCCGACGGTTAGAGTTTCATCACCAACATGCCAATCAACACCAACCCACAGGCTATGAGCCGTGGACGGCCAAAAGGTTCTTTCAAGTAACGCATGCCGAACAGCACCACCAGAATCACACTGACTTCGCGCAGCGCGGCGGCTTCGGCAATCGAGCCCAACTGCATGGCCCAAAGTACCAAAGCGTAGCTCAACAACACGCACAGCCCCACGCTCAAGCCCAACCGCCACTGGGTGCGCCAGAACAGGCTGAAGGCCGCACGCTTGCGCACCAGCGCCAGCAACGGAAACGGCCAGGCGCTGATCAGCGTCAGCCACACCAGATAATCCAGCGGATGCGACCAGCGCCGCAGCGCCTGCCCGTCCAGAAAGGTGTAGCAGCCGATGCACAGACCAATCAATACCACCACCGGTAGCATCGACCAGGGCAACCGGTCACCGCCGCCGCCCTGCCACAGCAGGCACACCATGCCGAACGGAATCAGCAGAATCCCCAGAATCTGCTGGGTATTCAATACTTCGCCGGCAAACACCAGGGTCAGCACCAGCACCACCAGCGGCGACAAACCGCGCATCAACGGATACACCAGGCCCAGGTCACCCACCCGATAGGCCTGGATCAACAAATAGCGATAGAGCAACTCAAACAACGCAGAAGCAATGATCCACGGCCAGATGTCCAGCGGCGGCCAGGACACGAAGCCCACCGCGAATACCACGAACAGCAGTGCCACACTGTCCATGCAGGCAATGACTAAAAGGCGCTCGCCACTGAACTTGATCAAGGTGTTCCACGTCGCATGCAACAGCGCCGCTACCAGCACCAGGGCTGTCGCTACCACCAGAACCTCCTTAATTGATACGTCATGTAACAGCACCTGTTTATACTAACTACCGATTCGACGCACCCCGTGCGCCTATATTTCCCTGCTCCAAGGACCCCGGATGCTTGAACTTGTCGCCGCCTTCATCTGCCTCACCACCCTGCTCACTTATGTGAACTTCCGCTTGATCGGCCTGCCGCCCACCATTGGCGTGATGGTCACCGCACTGTTGTTCTCGCTGATCCTGCAAGGCCTGAGCGTGCTCGGCTACCCAGGCCTGGAAGAACGTATCCAGCAGTTGATCGGCCAGATCGACTTCGGCGATTTGCTGATGAACTGGATGCTGTCGTTCCTGCTGTTCGCCGGCGCCTTGCACGTCAACTTGAACGACTTGCGCAGCTACCGCTGGCCCATCGGCCTGCTGGCAACCTTTGGCGTATTGATCGCCACCGTGGTCATCGGCAGCCTGGCGTACTACATCTTCGCCCTGTTTGGCTGGCACGTGAGTTTCCTTTACTGCCTGCTGTTCGGTGCCCTGATATCCCCTACCGATCCCATTGCGGTGCTCGGCGTGCTACGGACCGCCAATGCCTCCAAACCGCTGAAAACCACCATCGTCGGCGAATCGCTGTTCAATGACGGCACCGCCGTGGTGGTGTTTACCGTACTGCTGGGTATCGCGCAGTTGGGTGAGACGCCCACCGTGAGCGCCACGGCCATGCTGTTTGCCCACGAAGCCATTGGCGGCGTGCTGTTTGGCGGGCTGATCGGCTATCTCGTGTACCTGATGATCAAGAGCATCGAACAGCACCAGATCGAAGTCATGCTGACCCTCGCCCTGGTGATCGGCGGCTCGGCCATGGCCTCGGAGCTGCATGTGTCCGCACCGATTGCGATGGTGGTCGCGGGGCTGATCATCGGCAACCTGGGGCGCAAACTGGCGATGAACGACATGACGCGTCGCTACCTGGATGGTTTCTGGGAACTGCTCGATGACATGCTCAATGCCTTGCTGTTTGCGCTGATCGGCATGGAGCTGCTGCTATTGCCATTCAACTGGCTGCACGTGTTCGCGGCCAGCCTGCTGGCAGTGGCGATCCTGCTCTCGCGCCTGCTGACCGTGGCCCCGGCGATCCTGTTGCTGCGCCGTTGGCGCACGGTACCGCGCGGCACTATCCGTATCCTTACCTGGGGTGGCTTGCGCGGCGGGGTTTCGGTGGCACTGGCCTTGGCCCTGCCTCTGGGCCCGGAGCGTGACTTGTTGCTGAGCATCACCTACATCGTGGTGCTGTCTTCGATCCTGTTGCAGGGGTTGAGCATCGGCAAGCTGGTCAAGCACGTGACCCGGGACGAACCCCAGGCCACGCCTGAGCATCACTGATCCTTGTTGATCTGCTGCGGATGCCTCGGGTCCGCAGCCTTTTTACCTGGCAGGCTGCTTTCGCTGCGAACCTGCGCATGGCTGATCAACGCGAAGATGAAACTGCCGCCGATGATGTTGCCGGCCAGGGTCGGCCCGGCGAAGACCAGCCAGAAATCCTTCCATGGCAACTCGCCGGCAAATACCAGGTAGGACACTTCGGCTGAACCGACGACGATATGGGTGAAGTCACCCAGAGCCATGAAGTAGGTGATCAGAATGATGATCCACAGCTTGGCACTCTCCATCGACGGGATCATCCAGACCATGGTGGCGATCATCCAACCGGAGACGATGCCCTTGGCGAACATCTGCGCGGGGTCGTTCTCCATGACCTTGCGCCCGATCTCGAGGAAGGCCAGGTCGGTCTTGGTATCGAAGATCGGCAGGTGCAGCATCACGTATGCCACCAGCAAGGTGCCACACAGGTTGCCCACCAGCACCACTGACCACAGCCGCAACAGACGCCCGGCATTCGCCAGGGTTGGCTTGCTCATCACCGGTAGCACGGCGGTCAGGGTGTTTTCGGTAAACAGTTGCTGGCGTGCCAGGATCACCGCGAGGAAGCCCGCGCAGTAGCCGAAGCTGGCAATTACCTTGAAGGCTTCGCCCTCAGGCAGGCGTGAATTGAGCAGCCCCATGGCCATCAGTGACAAGCCCATGGTCAGCCCGGCTGCCAAGGCCGACCACCACAACGCGGCGACACTGCGCTCCAGCTCCTGGTCGCCCTGGGTACGAATGATTTCGTGCAATACCGCTGCGCGGGGCGGCTGGTTCTTGTCGACGTCCTGCTGCTCTTCCTGGGACAGGTTGGGGGTCTTGCCGTCTTCTTGCGTAGCCATGGTGATACCTGAACGGGGGGCGATGTTCAGGTACGACCTATGGTTGATGAAGAGCGTTCACTGGTCCTGCGCGGGATTACTCGCTGAGGCCGTCTTCCTGGAACTGATCCTTGACGTACTTGATCTCTGTACGGCCGTGAGGCGCGGGCAAACCGTCTTCGCCGAGGTTGACGAAGACCATTTTTTCTACCGTCAGGATGCTTTTGCGCGTGATCTTGTTACGCACTTCACAGGTCAGGGTAATAGAGGTACGACCAAACTCGGTGGCCGTGATCCCCAGCTCGATGATGTCGCCCTGGCGCGAGGCGCTGACAAAGTTGATTTCCGAGATGTACTTGGTGACCACGCGCTGGTTGCCGAGTTGGACAATGGCGTAGATGGCCGCTTCTTCGTCGATCCAGCGCAACAGACTGCCGCCGAACAGTGTGCCGTTGGGGTTGAGGTCTTCGGGTTTTACCCATTTGCGGGTGTGGAAGTTCATGGTCACTCCAAAGCGTCTTGCCAAATGATAGGCAACATCATGGCAGAGCAAGGACCCAAGCTCTATGAACCATTAGCTATCAAGCCCATGAACGATCTTCATGCCGCCGACAGAAAGGCTTGGGAAGTGCCGCTTACACGGCTATAATCGCCTCCGCTTCAAAACGGTCATCTTCGATTGATACCGTTCTCCCGCCACCTGTCCGAGGGGCGCTGCAGCAGGTTCAACCTGTCAGGCTCGGATGGGGCGTTGTCCGGCCTGGTTGCCCTGGCCTGATACTAAACGCACAACGGCGCCCATTCGCACACTACGAATGGAGGCTCTCTATGAGCGCTGTAATGACGCCTGCAGATTTCAACGACTACAAAGTCGCCGACATGTCCCTTGCTGCCTGGGGCCGTCGCGAAACCTTTATCGCCGAATCCGAAATGCCAGCCCTGATGGGCCTGCGCCGCAAGTACGCCGCTGAGCAGCCGCTCAAGGGCGCCAAGATTCTCGGCTGCATCCACATGACCATCCAGACTGCCGTGCTGATCGAAACCCTGGTTGCTCTGGGTGCCGAAGTGCGTTGGTCGTCCTGCAATATCTTCTCGACTCAAGACCAGGCCGCTGCCGCTATCGCTGCTGCCGGTATCCCGGTATTCGCCTGGAAAGGCGAGACCGAAGAAGAGTACGAGTGGTGCCTGGAGCAAACCATCCTCAAAGATGGCGCGCCTTGGGATGCCAACATGATCCTTGACGACGGCGGCGACCTCACCGAGTTGCTGCACAAGAAATACCCGCAGATCCTCGACCGCGTCCACGGCGTGACCGAAGAGACCACCACCGGCGTACACCGCCTGCTGGACATGCTGGCCAAGGGCGAGCTGAAAATCCCGGCCATCAACGTCAACGACTCGGTGACCAAGAGCAAGAACGACAACAAGTACGGCTGCCGTCACAGCCTGAACGATGCGATCAAGCGCGGCACCGACCACCTGCTGTCGGGCAAGCAAGCCCTGGTGATCGGCTACGGTGACGTGGGCAAGGGCTCGTCCCAGTCCCTGCGTCAGGAAGGCATGATCGTCAAGGTCTCCGAAGTCGACCCGATCTGCGCCATGCAAGCCTGCATGGACGGTTTCGAAGTGGTTTCGCCGTTCATCAACGGCCAGAACGACGGCACCGAAGCCAGCATCGACAAAGCCCTGCTGGGCAAGATCGACCTGATCGTCACCACCACCGGTAACGTGAATGTGTGCGATGCGAACATGCTCAAGGCCCTGAAGAAGCGCGCCGTTGTCTGCAACATCGGTCACTTCGACAATGAGATCGACACCGCTTTCATGCGCAAGAACTGGGCATGGGAAGAAGTGAAGCCGCAGGTACACAAGGTTCACCGTACCGGCGCTGGTGATTTCGACCCACAGAACGATGACTACCTGATCCTGCTGGCCGAAGGCCGCCTGGTGAACCTGGGCAACGCCACTGGTCACCCAAGCCGCATCATGGATGGCTCGTTCGCCAACCAGGTGCTGGCGCAGATCTTCCTGTTCGAACAGAAGTACGCCGACCTGTCGCCAGCCCAGAAAGCCGAGCGCCTGACTGTGGAAGTACTGCCGAAGAAACTCGACGAAGAAGTGGCCCTGGAAATGGTCCGCGGCTTCGGCGGCGTGGTGACTCAACTGACCAAGACCCAGGCCGACTACATCGGCGTGACGGTTGAAGGCCCGTTCAAGCCGCACGCTTACCGCTACTGATCGGCCTTGCTGGCGCCGGCTCTTCTGTGGGAGCCGGGCTTGCCCGCGATGCAGACGCCTCGGTGTTCCAGTAACACCGAGCGGATGCTATCGCAGGCAAGCCAGCTCCCACAGAAAGCCAGGCACCCGCATCGATTGTGTATGCCTTCCAGGCTTTCGAGTTTCCAAGGGTATGACCATGTCCCAAGACCGTCGCTACAGCTTCGAGTTCTTCCCGACCAAGACCGATGCTGGGCATGAAAAACTGATGGCAACTGCCAAGCAGTTGGCCAGCTTCAGCCCTGACTTCTTCTCCTGCACCTACGGCGCTGGCGGTTCGACCCGTGATCGCACGATCAACACCGTGTTGCAGCTTGAAAGTGAAGTCAAAGTTCCCGCCGCTCCGCATTTGTCCTGCGTGGGCGACAGCAAGGCCGACCTGCGTAGCCTGCTGACCCAATACAAAGCCGCCGGCATCAAGCGCATCGTTGCCCTGCGTGGCGACCTGCCATCGGGTATGGGCATGGCCAGCGGTGAGCTGCGCTACGCCAACGATCTGGTGAGCTTCATCCGCGAAGAAAGTGGCGATCACTTCCATGTCGAAGTAGCCGCTTACCCGGAGATGCACCCCCAGGCGCGCAATTTCGAAGACGATTTGCAGAACTTCGTGCGCAAGGCCAATGCCGGCGCCGACAGTGCGATCACCCAGTATTTCTTCAACGCCGACAGCTACTTCTACTTCGTCGAGCGTGTACGGGCGATGGGCGTGAACATCCCGATCGTGCCGGGCATCATGCCGATCACCAATTACAGCAAGCTGGCGCGCTTCTCCGACGCCTGCGGTGCCGAGATCCCGCGCTGGGTGCGCAAGCAACTGGAAGCCTATGGCGATGACGTCAAAAGCATCCAGGCGTTCGGCGAGCAGGTCATCACCGAGATGTGTGAGCAATTGTTGCAAGGTGGTGCACCAGGGTTGCATTTCTATACCCTGAACCAGGCTGAACCCAGCCTTGCCATCTGGAACAACCTCAAGCTGCCACGTTAACGCTTGACCGGTTGTACCAAGGCCCTCGTTCTGACGAGGGCCTTTGTCGTTTTACGTTACCCACGGAACCCCGCAGTCCATGAATACAGTGCCCTCGACGTCCCGCCCGCAACTGGTCTACCTGGTCTTCGGCGCCGACACCTACCATCAGGAAGCCGTATTCAGCATCGCCAGCGCACTGGCATTCCTGCAGGACACGCCGGACGCGAACATCGACATTCAGGTATTCAGCGACAACCCCGAACCCTATCGCTTGCTGCCGGTGCGCGTCCGCCCGCTGGACGAGGCCACCCGCAAACGCTGGAGCGAGCCCCACGGCTATCACTTTCGCACCAAACACGTGGTGCTGCGCCAGGTGCTGCAAGAATCCCCGGTAGCATTGCTCATCGACACCGACACCTTCTTCCATCATTCGCCCATGGCCCTGTTCGAACGCGTACAGCCCGGCACCCTGCTGTGCAACGCTTTCTACACCAAGTACGGCGACAATCACGAAAGCATCCTCTACACCGCCCTGCGCCAGCGCCTGCTGGACATGGGCGTGGCCGACGATGACATGATGACCCTCAACTCCGGCGTCATGGGCCTGACCCAACAGGATGCGCACATCCTCGACCACTCCATCGAGTTGATGGATGAACTGTTCCCCCACGCCCAGGGCGCCTACACCCTGGAAGAGTTCTGCCTGTCCATCGCCGCCTACCGTACCCTCAAGGTGCGCGAGTGCCCGGACCTGATCCACCACTACTGGAGCCGCAAACAGCTGTTCCGGGCCAAGGTCAAGGCGTGGATCGCCAAGCACGCCAGCGCGCCCACCAGTGTGCAAGCCCTGGCCGATACGCGCCAAGTCTCCTCGCACCTGCCGCGCCCGCCGCGTTTGCAGCGTTTGATGTACAAGCTGATCACCCTGCTGCTGCCCAAGCATCAGCAACAGTTCATCCGCGAGATTCTCTACGGCTGCTACGAACACGAAAACGAGTTCGACCAGGCGTGCGGCCCGGTTTGGTGGGACAAGGCCCGACAAAACCAGGAAGAACGCCAGAAGCGCCCGATTGATGCCCACCAGTTGGAACACTGGTTCGCCAACCCCGTGGTGCGTTTGATTCTGGGTGAGCGCCGGGCCGCGATCCACGAACACCTGCTGAACGCTCCCGCGAAGTAAGACCGCCCGCCAATGCGCGTGCCAGAGCTTCTCTTTCTTCGGGGAGCGTCGTAACCTCAGGGTATGCCCGTCCTCTTCAAGCTGTTGACCGCTGTGCTGTTTTCTTGCCTGAGCCTGGCCGCTCATGGCGAGAAACTGCGCATTGTCACCGAACCCTGGGCGCCCTATGTCTACGAAGACAACGGCACCATGGCCGGCCTGGATTATGAAACCACCCTGATCGTGTTCCAGCGCCTGGGGGTGGAGGTGCAATGGCAGTTCCTGCCCTGGAAGCGCTGCTTGGCGATGCTCGAGCAGGGCCACGCCGACGGCGCGCTGGATATCTTTCACAGCCAGGAGCGCGACGCGTTGCTGCTCTATCCCAGCGAGCCGTTGTCGGAAGTCGAATTTGTCTTGTTCTATGCCAACGAACGCCCTCACCCCGCCGCCACGCTCGACGACCTGCGCGGCCTGACCGTTGGCGTTTCCCCTGGCTACCTTTATGGCGACGCGTTCAGTAAGTCCAACACCTTCCAGCGCGAACCCGCCCCCAGCCATGAAGCCAACTTTGGCAAACTCATGCTGGGGCGCGTCGATATGGTGGTGACTGACCGGCGCGTGGGGCACCACGTGCTCAAGGCCCTGGGCCTGGAAGGTAAAGTCAGCCAGGCATCGGTGGTGGTCAGCCGCCAGCAGCAATTTCTTGCGGTACGCCGTGGCGCAGGCATGGACCTGCTGGTGCAACGCTTTGCCGCCGAGCTCAAGCGCTTCAAGCAAGAGCCCGCCTATGCCACATTGAGCGCCAAATATGGCCGGATGCACGAGCAAACGGCACCCATACCAGCCCCCGAACACGCCGTTGAGCAGCAGGAAAGCAGCGCGCAGTGATTGCTCTGTTATACTGCGGCCTTTCCGCCAGGCTTACGCCCGGCCGCTCGGGTCTTGAAAACGGCACCCAACCCAGCTACTGCGCAGCTTTGCAGCCCGCGCGAGCCGGTGGAGTGCCCGCCAGACGCAGCAGGACCGGACGGGGTTGCGCTCCCCTAAGCGCCATTCACGCCCGGCAAGATTATCCCTTTGGGCCAAGCCCTAACTAAAACAGGATTACTCATGTCCTTTGCTTCCCTCGGTCTCTCCGAGGCTTTAGTCCGCGCCATCGAGGCAGCGGGCTATACCGAGCCTACTCCGGTGCAACAGCGGGCCATTCCCGCCGTGTTGCAAGGTCGCGACCTGATGGTCGCGGCTCAGACAGGTACTGGTAAAACCGGCGGTTTCGCCCTCCCGATCCTGGAGCGGTTGTTTCCCAACGGTCACCCGGACAAATCCCAACGTCACGGCCCGCGCCAACCGCGTGTACTGGTCCTGACCCCAACCCGCGAACTCGCCGCTCAGGTGCACGACAGCTTCAAGCTGTATGCCCGCGACTTGAAGTTCGTCAGCGCCTGCATCTTCGGCGGCGTCGGCATGAACCCTCAGGTTCAGGCCATGTCCCGTGGCGTCGATGTACTGGTGGCCTGCCCGGGTCGCTTGCTCGACCTGTGCGGCCAAGGCAGCGTCGATTTGTCCCACGTGGAAATCCTCGTGCTGGACGAAGCCGACCGCATGCTCGACATGGGCTTTGTCCATGACGTGAAAAAGGTCCTCGCCCGCCTGCCGGCCAAACGTCAGAACCTGCTGTTCTCGGCAACGTTCTCCAACGACATCACCGCCCTGGCCGGCAAGCTGCTGCACAACCCGGAGCGCATCGAAGTCACGCCGCCCAACACCACGGTCGAGCGTATCGAGCAACGCGTGTTCCGCCTTGCCGCCAGCCACAAGCGCTCGCTGCTGGCGCACCTGATCACCCAGGGTGCCTGGGAACAGGTGCTGGTGTTCACCCGCACCAAGCACGGCGCCAACCGCCTGGCCGAGTACCTGGACAAGCACGGCCTCACCGCCGTCGCCATCCACGGCAACAAGAGCCAGAACGCGCGCACCAAAGCCCTGGCCGACTTCAAGGCCGGCAGCGTGCGTATCCTGGTGGCCACCGATATCGCCGCACGCGGCCTGGATATCGACCAGTTACCACACGTGGTCAACTTCGAGCTGCCAAACGTCGATGAAGACTATGTGCACCGTATCGGCCGTACGGGCCGTGCCGGTCGTTCGGGCGAGGCCATTTCGCTGGTCGCGCCGGACGAAGAAAAACTGCTGAAAAGCATCGAGCGCATGACCAAGCAGAAAATCGCCGATGGCGACCTGATGGGCTTCGATGCCAGCGCCGTGGAGGCCGAGAAGCCAGAAGCGCGCGAGCGTCCGGATGTGCGCAACCCGCGCAACCCACGTGGTCCGAAGGGCGATGGCCCGAACGGCGGCGGTGGTGGCGGTGGTCGTCGCGACAAAGGCAAGGACAAGGGCAAGGAAAAATCCGCGACCAGCAGCCGTGGCGAACGCCCGGCCCGTGAGCAGAAGCCCCGTGAAGGCACCCCGGCCCGCGAACAGCGCCAGCCGAGCCAGCCGCCACGCGCCGCGGCCGACCGCGCCCCGGACGAGTTCCTTGACGACGATATCGATAACTTCGGTAACCGCGTCGACTACGTGCCCCAGGCCAAACCGGCCCAGGGCCGTGGCCGTCGCCCAGGGGCTCCTGCCCAGGGCGCAGGCGCTCCACGTAGCGGCCAGCCGCAGGGCGGTCGCCAGAACGCCCCGCGCAACAGCAGCGGCGGCACCACCGGTACCCCGCCTGCCAAGCGCAGCGGCCCGCGCAATGGCGCACCGCGTGACGGCCAGGCCCGTCGCGAAGATTCACGCAGCAACAACCGCCGCCCTGCCCGTGACGATCAGCCTCGCTCGTCCGAGCCTGCAGTACAAAACCCACGGGGTGGCCCGGCGCCGAAGATCATCCACAAGGAGTCGAAAGCGGATCGCTTCCCGACACCTGAGCAGTTGGATCAACTGCCAGGCCGCCCTCGTGGTGAGAAACCAGCGCTGCTGACTCGCAACCGCGAAGCATAAAAAAAACCCGTATCGTGAGATACGGGTTTTTTTTGCCTGTAGGAGCTAGCTCGCGAAGGTCGTCAACGATAACGCGGGCATCCTGGTTTAACGCGGTGTCCTTGCGGCCTTCGCGAGCAAGCTCGCTCCTACATACGAAGCATTACTTCGCTTTCACACCTTCAAACGTGATGTACAACTGCACGTTGTCAGACTGTGGACCTACGTCCATGCCGTCCTTGTTGAATTCCTTGCGGCTGATGTTGGTGGTGCCTTCGAAGCCGGCACGGTAGCCGCCCCATGGATCCTTGCCTTCGCCCAGGAACGTGGCTTTGACCAGGATCGGCTTGGTCACGCCGTGGAAGGTCAGGTCCCCGGTCACATCAGCAGTCAGCTTGCCATCAGCATTTTTGCCAGTTGGCTTGACGCTGGTAGAAACGAACTTGGCATCAGGGAATTTGCCCGACTCCAGGAAGTCCTTGCTGTTGACGTGCTTGTCGCGCTCGGCGTGGTTGGAGAACACGCTGGCAGTACGCACGTTGACTTCAATCTTGGCGTCTTCGGGCTTGGCGGCGTCAAAGCTGAACTTGCCATCCAGGTCCTTGAAGGTACCGGTGATGTAGCTGTAACCCAGGTGGCTGATTTTGAAATCGACGAAGGCGTGCTGGCCTTCCTTGTCGATCACGTAGTCAGCGGCCATCGCCGAACCTGCGGACAGCAGGGCAGAACCGATTGCCAGCGCAGCGAGTGTTTTTTTCAACATGCTTTCTATTCCTTGTGAGTCGAGGTTGAACATCAGGCTTTGCGTCCCAGCATTCGCGCAAGGGTCGCATCACGATCGATAAAATGGTGTTTCAGTGCCGCCACGCCGTGCAAGCCAGCGAAGACCACCAACACCCAGGCGAGGTACAGGTGCACCCAACCGGCGGTATCTGCCTGGTCCGGTAGACCGGAAACCACGGCAGGAATTTCAAACAGGCCAAACACCGGGATACCGACACCGTCTGCGGTGGAAATCAGGTAACCGGCAATCATCACGGCAAACAGCCCAACATAAAGAAATGCGTGCCCAAATGCGGCACCGATCCGCGTCATGCGGCTATAGCTGGCCAGCGGCGGAGGCGGCGGACTGACCAGGCGCCAGACGATCCGTACCAGCATGATGGCGAACAGCGTGATGCCAATGCTCTTGTGCAAGTCGGGCGCATCTTTGCGCCAGGCGCTGTAGTAATCGAGTCCGACCATCCACAAGCCCAAGGCAAATAAACCGAACACCACCAGGGCTACACCCCAGTGCAGAACCATGCTGACCCAACCATAGCGGGCCGGCGAATTACGTAGCTGCATGTACTTAATCCCGTAAGAACTGTGCCCAAGACTAGCGCTTTACCTATCGAATTAAAGCGGAAAATTTTGCTTTGAAATATCGAAAAATACGATAACGAGGCTAGGCATCATAAATTAACAAGGGATTAAGACTATCCCTGGGAAACGTGACAGACCGTCCTGCATTTACCGCGAATTTCCCCACAATGGCTTGTGACCCAAGCCACCATTGCATAGGCTTGCGCGATTGTTTCGCCTGCGCCCGCCGCAGGACCGCTTCGAGGAGATCACCGATGGGCTTGAATAACCAGTGGATGCAACGCGACCTCGCGGTGCTGTGGCATCCCTGCACCCAGATGAAAGACCACCAGCAATTGCCCCTGGTGCCCATCAAGCGCGGTGAAGGCGTATGGCTGGAAGACTTCGAAGGCAAGCGCTACCTCGATGCCGTCAGTTCCTGGTGGGTCAACGTATTCGGCCACGCCAACCCGCGGATCAACCAGCGTATCAAGGATCAGGTCGATCAGCTGGAGCACGTGATCCTCGCCGGTTTCAGCCATCAACCGGTGATCGAGCTGTCCGAACGCCTGGTCGCGATGACGCCCGAAGGGCTGACCCGCTGCTTCTACGCCGATAACGGTTCGTCCTGCATCGAAGTGGCGCTGAAGATGAGCTTCCACTACTGGCTCAACCGCGGCCAGCCGAACAAAAAGCGCTTCGTCACCCTCACCAACAGCTACCACGGCGAAACCATCGCCGCGATGTCGGTGGGCGACGTGCCGCTGTTTACCGAGACCTACAAGGCGTTGCTGCTCGACACTATCAAGGTGCCGAGCCCGGACTGCTACCTGCGCCCCGAAGGCATGAGCTGGGAAGAACACTCGCGCAACATGTTCCTGGCGATGGAGCAGACCCTGGCCGAGCATCACGACACCGTCGCTGCCGTGATCGTCGAGCCGCTGATCCAGGGTGCCGGTGGCATGCGCATGTACCACCCCGTGTACCTCAAGCTGCTGCGCGAAGCCTGCGACCGCTATGGCGTGCACTTGATCCACGACGAGATCGCCGTGGGCTTTGGCCGCACCGGCAGCATGTTCGCCTGTGAACAGGCCGGCATCCGCCCGGACTTCCTGTGCCTGTCCAAGGCGCTCACCGGCGGTTACCTGCCACTGGCCGCCGTGGTCACCACCGAAGAGGTCTACAGCGCCTTCTACGACGACTACCCGACCCTGCGTGCCTTCCTGCACTCCCACAGCTACACAGGCAACCCGCTGGCCTGTGCGGCAGCGTTGGCGACGCTGGATATCTTTGAAGAAGACAACGTCATCGAAAACAACAAGGCCCTGGCCCAGCGCATGGCGACCGCCACCGCGCACTTGGTCGACCATCCTCACGTGTCCGAAGTGCGCCAGACCGGCATGGTGCTGGCCATCGAGATGGTGCAGGACAAAGCCACCAAGGCCGCCTACCCGTGGCAGGAGCGCCGTGGCCTGAAGGTCTTCGAGCACGCGCTGGAGCGCGGGGCGCTGTTGCGGCCACTGGGCAGCGTGGTGTATTTCCTGCCGCCGTATGTGATTACCCCGGAGCAGATCGACTTTCTGGCCGAGGTGGCCAGCGAGGGGATAGATATCGCCACCAACAGCAAGGTCAGTGTGGCGGTGCCCAAAGATTTTCACCCGGGCTTCCGTGATCCGGGTTGATTGCCGAAATCCTTGTAGGAGCGAGCTTGCTCGCGAAGGCATTCCAGGCGCACCGCTGCGTCGGATGTACATTTTTCGCGAGCAAGAACTAGGCGTCCCCCTCGCTCCTACATAAACAACCTCTTCAGAGAACAGACATGAGACTGTCCCGCTTTTTCACCGACACCCCGCTGAGTCTCGGTGACCACGAACTGCCCGAAGCCCAGGCGCATTACATCAGCCGTGTGCTGCGCATGAGTGAAGGCGATGCCGTGCAATTGTTCGACGGCTCCGGCCAGGAGTTTCGTGGCACCTTGCTGGAAGTCGGTAAAAAACGCGTCACCGTGCAACTCACGGATAGCTTTGCCGGCCAGGCCGAATCGCCCCTGCATATTCACCTCGGCCAGGGCCTGTCCCGGGGCGAGCGCATGGATTGGGCGATCCAGAAGGCCACTGAACTGGGCGTCAATGCCATCACACCGATCTTCAGCGAGCGCTGCGAAGTGCGCCTCAAAGACGAACGCGCCGACAAGCGCTTGCTGCACTGGCGCCAGGTGGCAATCAGTGCGTGTGAGCAATGTGGGCGTTCGACGGTGCCGGTGATTCACCCCCCGCTCTTGCTGGCAGACTGGCTCAAGCAAACCGAGGCGGATTTGAAGCTGGTGCTGCACCCGGTGGCAGAACCGATGATCAGCCACGCCAAGCCATCGAGCCTGGCGTTCTTGATCGGCCCCGAGGGTGGGCTCACCGACAATGAAGTCGAGACCGCCCAGGGCGCCGGCTACCACGCCGCTCGCCTCGGCCCGCGGGTGTTGCGTACCGAGACCGCGCCCGTCGTCGCACTCTCCGTCGCCCAACAACTCTGGGGCGACTTCTAACCTCACCCTGTAAACCCAATCAACTGTAGGAGCTGGCTTGCCTGCTCCCACAGTTTTATCGGGTTACCCCAGGCTTACTCCACTGGGTCACTCACCGGCTTGGCGATGATCGCTTTCAACTCGCTGGTCATCGGGAACTCCAGGTTCAAGCCCTTGGGCGGAATCGGCTGCTCGAACCAGCGCTGGTAAATCCCGTTGATCTCTCCCGAGCGGTACAGCTCGCCCAGGGTTTCGTTGACCACCGCGAGAAACTGCGGGTCATCCTTGCGCACCATGCAGCTGTAGATCTCCCGCGACTGCTCCTCGCCGACGACCACCCAGTGATGCGGGTCCTTGGCCTTGGCGCGCTCGCCGTAGAGCAACGCGTCGTCCATATAGAACGCTACGGCCCGGCCAGTCTCGAGCATCTTGAACGCTTCGCCATGGTCCTTGGCGCTGATCACGAACATATTGGCTTTGTGTTCAGCGTTATAACTTTTGAGAAAGCGCTCATTGGTGGTGCCGGCAGTGGTCACCACATTCTTGCCCGCAAGGTCGGCAAAGCCTTTGATCCCACTGTCCTTGGCCGTGAGCAACTGGCCCTTTACATAGATAAACCCGTAGGAGAATGCCACCTGCTTCTGGCGCTCAGCCGTCACGCCGGTGGAGCCGCACTCCAGGTCGACAGTGCCGTTCTGCACCAGCGGGATGCGGGTTTGGGACGTCACCAGGTTGTACTTCACCTTGAGGTCGCCCACTGCGGTTTTCTGCTGAATACGCTCGACAATCCTGTTTGCCAGGTCCACCGAGTAGCCCATCGGTTTACCACTGTTATCCCCCACATAGGAAAACGGCACCGACGCATCGCGGTAGCCAAGGGTGATGGACTTGGCGCTGGCGATCTTGCTCAAAGTGCCCTCCAGTGGCGCTTCGGTTGCATGGGCCTGTGCGCTCAACAAAAGCCCCAGCGCGCAGCTGGTCAACAGGATTGTTTTCATTGTTATTCTCCGTGGGTCTTTGAGGTTATTTACGGACTGCAATCACGCTGATTTCCACCAGCACACTCGGCCGCGCCAGCTCTGCTTGCAAGGTAGTGCGCGTGGGCGCCATGCCTGGCGAGAGCCATGCGGACCAGACTTCATTCATCGGCGTAAAACCGGCAGCGATGTCCTTCAGGTAGATCGTCGCGTTGAGCAAGTGGTCCTTATCGCTGCCCGCCTCGGCCAACAGCGTATCAATCCTGGCCAGCACTTCCCGGGTCTGGGTGGCCACATCCAGGCCGTCGCCGGGCACCTGGCCCGAAAGGAACACCAGTTCCTTGAACGTCACGGCACCGCTGAGTCGTTCGTTGCTGTTGATTCGGGTAATGGTCACGGCTGCATCCTCAAGCGGCGCGGGGCGTCAGGCCCTGCATATCAATGGAAGGGGTGCGCTGGTCGATCAATTCGGCCAGCAATTGGCCGCTGCCGCAGGCCAGGGTAAAGCCAAGCGCGCCGTGGCCCAGGTTCAGCCACAGGTTGCGATAGCGACTGGCGCCAATCAGCGGCACGCCCGTTGGCGTGGCCGGGCGCATGCCAGCCCATTCGAGCGCGTGTGCGTAGTCAGCTGCATGGGGAAATGTCTCTACTGCCTGGCGCTTTATCAACGCCAGGCGCGAAGGCTCAAGGCCGGCATCGAATCCCACAATATCCACCATGGCCGCGACCCGTAGTTGCTCGCCGAGGCGCGCGTAGACGATCTTGCGGTCGTAGTCGGTGATGCTCACATTCGGCGCCTTGTGTTGCGGGCCAATCGGCGCGCTCAAGCTGTAGCCCTTGAGCGGGTATAAGGGCAGTGACAGCCCCGGCAGTGCCAACTCAGCGCTGCGATAACCGGCCGCCAGGACCAGTTGCTCGACTGGCATCACCTCATCACCCAGTTCGATGGCCTGCACCGCACCGCCAGCATGGCGCAGCCCGGTGACCTTGCGCCCGAGCAAGAACCTGCAGCGCCCCGACGCCTCAAGCCGGGCCGCCAATTGCCGGCAAAAAGCGTGACAATCCCCCACTTCCTCGTTCGGCGTGTAGATGCCGCCGACAAAGCCACCGGCCGCCAGTGCGGGCTCCAGGCGAGCGCACTCAACAGACGACAACACCTGTTGCTGCAGGAAATTTGTGACCTTGGCGCGGGCATGTTCGAAGGTGCTGGTACTGCGAAACATCACCAGCTTGCCGTTGCGCCGCCAGTCGAAGCCGCCCAGGCGATCATCCTCGCGCCACTGCTGTAACGTGCCCTGACTCAGGGTAGCCAAGCGCAGAAGATGGGCACCGTTACGCGTGTTGACCGAACCTCGGCAAGCGCCGATAAAGGCCGCCATCCAGCGCCATTGCTGTGGGTCAAGGCGGGGTCGCAACTTCAAGGGCGAGTCGCCCCGCAGCAACCACCCGATTGCCTGCAAGGGCACGCCCGCGTCAGCCAGTGGCGCAACATAGCGATAGGACAGTTGCCCACCGTTGGCAAAACTGGTTTCGCTGCCCAAGGTGCCACGGGCATCGATCAGCGTGACCTCATGGCCAGCCCGCACCAACGCATAAGCGCTGGCCAAGCCGATAACCCCACCGCCGATAATGCAAACCTGCCTGGCCATCCCAGCCCCCAACCGTTGATTAAGAGCGCTCAGCGTAGAGCCAGGTGACAGGTCACCAACAATGAATAAAGATGGCTCACCTATAAACAAAGGTTATGGGACTCGCCATGCGCTTGCGTCATATCGAAATCTTCCAGGCCATCCGTCAGACCGGCTCCATCAGTGCCGCCGCGCAGTTGCTGCACGTCTCGCAACCGGCGGTGACCAAAGTGCTGCAGCACGCCGAGCTGCAGTTGGGCTTTGCGTTATTCCTGCGGGTACGGGGTAAATTGCAACCCACCCCGGAAGCCCTGGCGCTGGAACGCGAAGTCGAGAAAGTCAGCGCAAGCCTGCAAGGCGTGCGGCGCCTGGCGAAAAGTTTGCGCCGCGAACCGGGACAAAGCATTCGCATCGGCGCAATCCCGGCGCTGGCGCTGGCGCTGCTACCGCCGGCGGTCCTGGAATGGAAGCGCGATTACCCGGACATTGCCTGTGAACTGTCCAGTGACCATAGCCACGAGCTGGTGCAAAAGCTGTTGATGCGCGAGATCGACCTGGCGCTGACGCTCAACTTTTCCGGGCATCCGGGGCTTACCACTCAAGTATTGGCCAACGGGGTGTTGGTGGCATTGGCGTCCAAAGGCTATTGGCCCGATGCCGAACGGCATCAGCCCCTGCCGTTGGACGAACTGGCCGGCGCGCCCTTGATCGGCCTCTCCAGCGCTGACCCGCTGGCCGCCAAGCTGGAGAGTTATCTGGAAAGCGTCGACCCGCCACCACGCGTGACGATCTCGGTGCAGACCTATTCACTGGCCCGCGCGATGGTCGAATCCGGCGCGGGCCTGACCGTGATCGATCCGTTCACAGCATTGGGTGCTTCAACGGCCACCACCCATATCCGAACGCTCACCCCGCCGCTGCCGATTACCCTCTACGCGCTGACCCGTGCCAACGAACCTCCACCGCATATGCTGGCCAAGTTGCTAGAGATTTTCGGTAGCCGCGCCCAGGTGTTACTGGAACGCCTTTAAGTGTGGGAGCCGGGCTTGCCCCCTCCCACAATCAGAGCACGTAATGCATGATCGCCACGAAATGCAGCAGGCTGCCGCCAATCACAAACAAATGCCAGATGCCGTGGGAATGGCGCAAGCGATCCTCCAGGGCAAAAAAGATAATGCCTACGGTGTACAGCACCCCACCAGACGCCAACCAGATAAACCCTGCCGTACCCAACGCCGCCATCAACGGCTTGACCGCTACCAGTACGATCCAGCCCATCACGGCGTAGATCACGATGGACAGAATCCGCGCCTCCGAACGCGGCTTGATCTCCTGCAGGATGCCGATCACCGCCAGCCCCCACACAATCCCGAACAACGTCCAGCCCCACGGCCCGCGCAGGGTCACCAGGCAGAATGGCGTGTAGCTGCCGGCAATCA
Organism: Pseudomonas sp. DWP2-2; assembly: GCF_049897065.1. NCBI lineage: Bacteria > Pseudomonadati > Pseudomonadota > Gammaproteobacteria > Pseudomonadales > Pseudomonadaceae > Pseudomonas > Pseudomonas sp. DWP2-2. The sequence continues at coordinate 82,560 of NZ_JAFCVN010000005.1, forward strand.
ACAGGTAAATGGAAAAGTGATCGACCTTCTGCATGATCGCTTTTCGCCGGCCTCGCACGCTGTGGTACACCGTCGACGCGCTGTACAGCACCATCAGGGTAAAGCCATAAATCGCCACGCTGACGATCTTCCAGGGGCTGCCGTCAAGGCTCGCCACTACCAACATCCACACGGCGCCAATACAGGCCGCGACTGCACCGAGCAAATGGCTCCAGGCGTTGAATCGTTCCCCGTGGTACATCTGTCACTGACCTCCCGTAACCCTCAAGAACAGGCGGACAAGCGTCCAGCCTTGCGCATCAGAGTGCAAGCGGCACGTGACGTTCCGGCGACGACAGCCGCGTTTACGGGCACAATCGAGTGCAATCGAACAAGAGCCCAAGGCCATGCTGATCGACGAAGAATTCACCCTCAAGAAGCTGGAGATCTTCCTGGCGTTCATGCGCACCGGCAACCTGGCCCGCGCGGCCGCCGAGTTGCAAACCAGCAATGTCAGCGTGCACCGCGCCATTCACTCCCTGGAAAGTGCCCTGCGCTGCCCGCTGTTCAAACACGAGGGTCGCAACCTCACTCCGCTGGAAAGCGCCTACGTGCTCGAAGAGCGTGCGCAGAAACTGGTGGCCGACGTGGTCGACAGCGTGCGCCTGACCCGCGAAGCCGCTGGGTTCTCGGCCGAACGTTTCAAGCTCGGCTCGCTGTATTCGCTGACGGTCAAGACCGTGCCACAGTTGATCATGGGCCTGAAAATCCGGCGCAGCGAACTGAATATCGACCTGATCCTGGGCTCCAACTTCGACCTGCTCTATAAGCTCAAGAACATGGAAGTGGACGCGATTCTCATCTCCCTCGACGAACACGCCCACGACCCCGACTGCGAGCAGATCGCGCTGTTCAGCGATGACATCTTCCTCGCCACCCCGGCCGATTCGCCCCTGGACCGCGATCAGGAAATCGACCTGGCCGACGTGCGCGATGCCACCTTCATCACCCTCACCCAGGGCTTCGCCACGCATCAGGACGGCAACCGGGTGTTCCATCAGGCCGGGTTCGAGCCGAAGGTGGCGATGCAGGTGAACGATATCTTCACCTTGCTGAGCATGGTCAGTTCAGGGGTGGGTTATGCGCTGCTGCCAGGACGTATCGCAGCGGTGTATGAGAACCGCGTGAAGCTGATACCGTTGCAGCCCAGGTATCGCTTGCAACAGCAGATCGGTGTGGTGTTCCTGAAAGCCAAGGAGCGCGATCCGAACTTGCTGGCGTTGTTGGCGGAGTGTCGGATGTACGCCAATCGCCAAAGCTGAGGACGATCGCTCCCACGCTCTGCGTGGGAGCGCAGCTTAGGAAGCTCCGCGTCCGCTTTTTGACCGTGACGCAGAGCGTCACAAGAGGCGTTCCCACGCGGAGCGTGGGAACGATCATCCCCTATCAGCCCACCAACCCACGCATCAGCAAAAACAACAACGACGGCCCCAACAAACACCCCAGCGCCGTATAGAACGCCGCCGTCAAACACCCATAAGGCACCAGCTTCGGATCAGTCGCCGCCAGGCCGCCCGCCACACCGCTGGAGGTGCCCATCAAGCCACCGAAGATCACCGCGCTGCGTGGGTTGTTCAGCCCGATCAGCGGCGCCACGAACGGCGTCATCACCATTACCAGAATGGCCTTGATCAACCCCGCGGCAATGGACAGCGCCATCACCTCGGAGCTGGCCCCAATCGCCGCGCCGGTCACCGGGCCGACGATATAGGTCACGGCCCCGGCGCCGATGGTGGTGAGGCTCACCGCATCGGTGTACCCGAACGCCATCGCCACCCCTACCCCGGCAACGAACGACGAGCCCACGCCGACAAACAGCGCCAGCACCCCCACGAAGCCGGCGCGTTTGAGCTCATCCACACTCACGCCAAAGGCCGTGGCGACAATGGCAAAGTCGCGCAGCATCGCACCGCCCAGCAGGCCGATGCCCGACAACAGTGGAATATCCACCACGCCCTTGGAACCACCCGTAAACGCACCGCCCACATACGACAGCGCCAACCCCAGCAAAATGGCAATGGCCGAACCATGCAGGCGGCCCTTGGTGAAGGTATCGGAGATCCAATAAGACACCCACATGGTCAGGCCGATTACGGCGAAACCACTGATCAAGCCGTAGCCGGTGATCACTTTCATCATCGATTCGTACATGGCGATCACCCCGCTTCTTTAGTGGGAGCAACCGCAACCGGCTCGCGGTTACCGATACGCACCAGCACGGGCACCAGGGCAAAGCCAAGCACCACGGCGAGGGTCCCGGCCAGAATCGCCATAGGCCCACCGCTGATCGCGCCATACACGTTTTGCTGGGCAGCCATCGCCACCACAATCGGGATATACACCGCAGCCCAGAAACTCACGCCTTGCTCTGACTTGCCGGTAAACAGGCCGCGTTTGCTCAGGTAGCTGCCCAGGCCGATCAACAGCAGCATGGCGATACCCACGCCGCCGACGTTGGCCGGGATACCCAGCAGCTTGCCCAGCAGCTCACCCACAAACAGCCCTGCCAACGTGCAGAACGCCAAAAAAGCCACACCGTAGATAATCATGGTTGTTGTCCTCAAAGTGCTCGTTCGAAATTGTTGTTTTTGTGCTTCGAAAGCCTTGGGTACTGCGTTATCGGTGGCGGCGTTCCTCCTCTTGCAGCAGGGCCTGCAAGGTGTCCAGGCGGGCGCCTTCGCAGGCGATCACCGTGCCTTGTTCAAAAACACGGCGTGACAGACCGGTGAGCACCGCGCCCGGAGGCAGCTCGATTTGCAGGCGCACACCGCGCTCGTAGGCGCTCTGCACCGTGCCGCGCCAATCGACAACGCGGCACATATTGAAGGCGAGGTCGTCACGCAGTTGTTCGGGGTTGTGGATAGGTCGCGCGCGGGTGCTGCTCAGGTAAGTGATGCGCGGCGCCTTGAGTGGGACGAAGGCTTGGAACAGAGCCTGGGCGGGTTGCTCCAGCAACGGGCAGTGAGACGGCACGCTGACCGCTAAGCGCTTGGCGACACCGTTGCCTTTGATGCGCTCGGCAACCCGCTTAATCGCCTCGTTGCTGCCGGCGATGACGGTCTGGTTGTCGGCATTGATATTGGCCAGGTACACCGGCGTTTGCGGGCTGTGGATATCCGCCAGCAAGGCCTCGACGCTGGAAAGATCAGGGCCGATCAGCGCCGTCATGCCATAGCCCTGTGGATAAGCCTGCTGCATCAGTTCGCCACGCAGGCTGACCAGTTTTATCGCATCAGCAAAACCCAGGGACCCGGCGATCACCGCAGCCGGGTAGGCGCCGATGGACAGGCCCGCCACATAATCCGGCGTGCACTGTAATCGCCGGGCATGGGCCACTCCGGCGATCAACAGGCACAGTTGCACAGCCCGCGTCGATTCAAGCGCCTGCGCCGAGTCGAGCCGACGAACGTCTTCACCCAGGGCATCGCTGGCCTCTTGCAGAATCTCGGCCGACAACGCCTGGAGCATGCCGCTGCGTTGGGCGCCCTGCCCCGGAAACACCAGAAGGCTGCTCATGCCACGGCCTGCCAAGGGTCGAGCACTAGGTGCGCACCGCTGACGGTCTTGAGCAGTACACGGCGTGAGGGGCCGGCCCATTCGCGCAACGCGACGGCGCCGAAAGGGGTTTGCAGTTGCAGGTCGACGGCGCAGGGCGCGGTGTCCAGGATCGCCAACAGCGCTCGCGCCTCGCTACGATCCAGGGGCTTGGGCGCGCACAGAATCAAATCCAGATCACTGTTGGCATGCAGCGCTTCAATGCCACTGGCCAATTCAAACCCGGCACTGCCGCTGACGCCCCAATCTTGCGGCGCCAGCACCGGCCGCAGTTGATCGAGGGCCCGCAGCGCCGGTAAATCCCGTGGTGAGACCGCCGCTCGCAAAGCTTGCGGCGCCACCCGCCGTTGCACCGCCGCCACGGGCATCTGGGCGGCAAAACGCTGCTCACGCAAACGCCCACGCACACCGACCGCCACATGGCCCGGCTCGGCGATGGCACGCCGCACCACTACCGGATGCCCGGCACGGATCGGGTCCCGCACCCAGGCCGGGGCATCGGCAGGCAGATGCGCCAGGGTCATGCCCCAGAGTAAGTCGTGGGCGTTCACCATTGCTCCCGCAACAGCTGGCGCACTCGGCTGGAGGCGGCTCGGTTGGTGGCGCCAAGGCGTGAGCTCAAGTCGGTACTGCCAATATCCTTGACTGCCTGCACCAGGCAATCGCTGACTCGCGCCACGTCATCCGTCGTAGGTTGTTCAATCCGGGTGACTGACAACGTCTCCCACAGCAATCCCAGGCTGGCATAGCTGTCGATGTCATAGGCCATCGGCGGCACGCTGGCGGCCAGGGTTTCCAATTCTTCGACGCTACGCAAGGTCACCCGTGCCGCCGAGGCCTTGCCCATGGCATGCACCATCACGCCAGGGTCGCGCAGGGCGATCAGGCGATTGGCCTGGTAGCCGTGGGCGAGGAACGCCCCCGACATGGCCTTGCCCACCAACAGGGCGATCACCGGGTGGCCGGCGAGCCGAGCGCGAGCGTAGCTGTCAGCGGCGGCGGCCAAGGCCTGATGAATGCCAAGGGCTTCTTCGCGACGACCATAGGCTTGGCTGGGTACGTCGACGATAGCGATGATGGGGCGCTTGTCACCCCGGGCGATGGCTTCGTCCACCGCCTTGGCCAAGCCCCAGCCTTCCAGTAGGCCGACTTCGCCATTGCGGGCGCGGGGGAAGCGGTTGTGCGGGTCGGGGACCACGGCGATATAGCGCACCGCCTGTTCACCCAACACACCATCCGCCACTTTCAATGAGCCCGGCAAACCTTCGACCGGCGTTGCGTTGGCGCTCAATGCGTTGAACCACTGCAAGCCTCTCATGAGCGTTCTCCCTGATACAGCGCGCGAACCGTCGCCGGCTCGATTTGCGCGCTCGCGTCCAGTTCGGCCAGGCGCGCCAGGTAAAAATCAGCGCGCCGGCTGCGCGGTTGTGTGGGCACGCCCTGCTGCAACAGCGCGCTGACAGTCTGCTGGATCTGCGCCACATCGTCGGCCACATAACGGTCGGCCAAGCCACTGTTGAAGCGCTGCTCGCCACCGGTAAGGCTCCAGATAAACGGGCGGTCGCGGGAGTCGTATTCCTCCAGGCCAGCCTCCTGCTCGATCACTTGCGGGCCATTCAAGCCCAGACGTGCTTCGCGAGTCACCACCAGGTAGCTGCACAAGCCAGCCGCGATGGACATGCCCCCAAAGCAACCGACACTGCCGGCCACCACGCCGATCACTGGCTGGTACTGGCGCAGGTCGACAATCGCCGCGTGAATGTCGGCAATGGCAGCCAGGCCCAGGTTGGCTTCCTGCAAGCGCACGCCGCCCGTTTCCAGCAGTAGCACCGCGCAGGTGGGGACGCCGTTGCGGTTGTCTTCGGCGGCCAGTTCCAAGGCGCCCGCGATTTTCGCACCGCCAACTTCACCCAGGCTGCCGCCCTGGAAATTACCTTCGATCGCGGCAATCACCACAGGCTTGGCGCCGATGCTGCCCTTGGCGATCACCACACCATCATCGGCCTGGGGCACCACGCCTTGGCGGCTGAGCCACGGCGACATGACCCGCTGGAACGGGTCGATCAACTCGCGGAAGGTGCCGGCATCTAACAGCGCCTTGGCGCGCTGTCGAGCGCCAAGTTCGACAAAGCTGTGTTTAGCGAGTAAGTCAGTCATGGCCGACCTCCTCGAAACCTTGCTCCAATCGCAAGCGCACCACACCGGGCGTGGCACCGAAGTCGTGGATATCAATGTTCAGGGCCGGTGGCGTCTGCTCCTGGAAGATGCGTTCGAACAGGTGCTGCCAGCGTTGCTGCGCGCCATTGACCGAGGTTTGCACCTGGATGGTCAAGGTGCCGGGCGTGCCCGGCTCCAGCAGCACTTCCAGGTCGCCCGAGCCGACGCAACCCACCAGCGCACGGCCTTTGGGGGGCTGCCCGGCGGGGAATTCAAAGGATAAGGTTTCCATCACAACGCTCCGTCGAGGCGGTCGATAAACAGGCAGGCGGCCAACAGGTCGGCGGCGCCGCCGGGGGAGGCATTCAAGGCCAGCAGTTGCAGGTCCAATTCATGCAGTTGGCGGCGTCCGGCCAGGGTTGCGCTGCCACCGGCGTCGAGCACAGCCTGGGCGCCCTGTTGCATGGTGGCCAGGCCTTCGGTACCGGCGCGGTAGAGCACGCAGGTGTCTGCCAGGTCCGTCATGATCGCCAGCAAAGCATCCAGCCGGGCGTTCTGCTCACCGGCGTTTTCGCGGCGGCTCTTGTGCAGTTGCGGCAGGCCGCGTTGGGTCACCGAGGGGAAGCCAAGCTGCGCCTCTTCACGGGCACCACGTGCGCCGTAGCGTTGGGCGACCTGGGCGCCATGGCTCATGGGCTGCGGGGAGAAGCGGTCGTTGAGCAGGGCCAGCTTGGCGGCGGTCAGGGTTATGGTGCGGGGCTCCAGGGCCGCCGCAGCGGTAAGCAACCCCAGGGCCCAGATCGCACCGCGATGGGTGTTCACGCCCTGGGTGGTGGCGAGCATGGCCTGCTCACCTTCCCGGCCAATACGCCCGAGCGCTTCGCGCAGGGGCAGGCCGACTTCGCCGATGTCGAGCGCGGCCTCGGCCATTTCCTTGAACATCGGCCACAGCGACAGCGCCGAGGCGTGCATCAGCCCCAGGTGCAAATCGCTGTGGGCGCCGTTGCCGCGCCGGTCTACCAGAGCGGGTTTAGGCGACAAATCCGCTTCGTCGATCAGCGCATCCACGGCCATATCCGCCAGGCGATCGGCCAGGCTCAGTTCATGCTGTTTGAGCGCGCGCATTTACCAGCTCCTGAATTTGGCGGGCGGGTTGTAGAGGCCACCAGACCAGTCCACCAGGTCGGCCACGCTCTTGGCGGCCAACAACTCGCGGGTGGCGTCGGTGCGGCGAATACCCAAGTCTTCGGGCAAGGCAATCAAGCCTTCGCGGCGCATGCGCGCAGTGTCCTTGGGGTTGTGGCGCATACCGATGGCGGTCACCCCGGCGACGGCGGCGATCATCGCCTGACGTTCTTCCAGGGAGCGTGCCTTGTACAGGTAGGCGATGCCTTCTTCGGTGAGCAAATGGGTAACGTCGTCGCCGTAGATCATGATGGGCGCCAGGGGCATACCGCTTTTGCGGGCCACTTCCACCGCGTCGAGAGTGTCGACAAAGGTCGGTTTGCCGCCTTCCTGGAAGGTCTCGACCATTTGCACCACGAGTTTTTTGCCGCGTTCAAGCAAGGCTTCGGGGGCATCGTCGTGGCGCATATCCAGCCAGGCCGGTGTGCCATGACGGCGGCCGCGTGGGTCGTGGCCCATGTTCGGCGCGCCACCGAAACCGGCGAGGCGGCCACGGGTCACGGTGCTGGAATGCCCGTCGCCATCCACTTGCAGGGTGGCGCCGATAAACAGGTCCACGGCGTATTGGCCGGCGAGTTGGCAGAACATGCGGTTGGAGCGCATCGAGCCATCGCGGCCGGTGAAGAACACATCCGGGCGTGCGGCAATATAGTTTTCCATGCCCAGTTCGGTGCCGAAGCAATGCACGCTTTCTACCCAACCGCTTTCAATCGCCGGGATCAATGTGGGGTGCGGGTTGAGGGTCCAGTTGCGGCAGATCTTGCCTTTGAGGCCCAGGGATTCGCCGTAGGTGGGCAGGATCAATTCGATGGCAGCCGTGTTGAAGCCGATGCCATGGTTGAGCGACTGCACATTGTGTTTTTCGTAGATGCCACGGATCGCCATCATCGCCATCAACACATGCACCGGCTTGATATGGCGCGGGTCGCGGGTGAACAGCGGTTCGATGTAGAACGGCTTGTCGGCCACCACCACGAAATCGACCCAGCTTGCGGGGATGTCGACGCGGGGCAAGTCGGTGACGTCATCCACCAACTGGTTGACTTGCACGATGACGATGCCATCGCTGAAGGCGGCGGGTTCGATCAGCGCCGGGGTGTCTTCGGTGCTGGCGCCGGTGTAAATGTTACCGGCACGGTCGGCCATGAAACCAGCGGAGAGCACCACGTTGGGGATCAGGTCCACCACCAGCCGCGCATAGAGCTCGATGTAGGTATGAATCGCGCCGATCTCCAGCATGCCGTCTTCCAGCAACTGGCTGATGCGCAGGGATTGGGTGCCAGCGAAAGAGAAATCCAGCTTGCGGGCAATGCCCTTTTCAAACAGGTCCAGGTGCTCGGAACGGCCCACGCTGGGCATGATCATGTGCAAATCGTGGAGCTTGGCGGGGTCGGCCTTGGCCAGGGAGCGCGAGAGGAAGTCGGCCTGCTTCTGGTTGTTGCCCTCCAGCACTACGCGGTCGCCGGGGAGGATCAAGGCTTCAAGGGCCTCGACGATCTTGTCACTGGGCAACACCGCCCCGTCTGCGTATTTTTTGACCAGCCCGAGCCGCCGCTGCTTCTCGTCGCGCCGCCGCGTCCAGCGCGAGTCGGGGGTGATGGTTGTTGTCATGGTCGCTCCACGGGGGGTTGCTGTCGTGGGGCTTACCTTAGGAGTGAAGCGTTAAGGCATCAATCAAGCTGGAGGACGAACCGTTACGCCTGGAGTAACGAAGATCAAACTGTGGGAGCTGGCTTGCCTGCGTTGATGGTGGGTCAGTGCATAACTGATCGTTCCCACGCTCCGCGTGGGCATGCATCCTGTGACGCTCTGCGTCACCCTTATGCTGACTGGCGGGACGCGGAGCGTCCCCGGCGTCATTCCTACGCGGAGCGTGTGAACGATCAGTCAGGCCAGGCCGGACTCTACCAGCAGCGCTTCAAGCCCCATCAAGTCCGGCACCTTTGCCACCTGCTCGCCCACTTGCACCGCCGCCAGTTCCAGCGGGCACAGGGGCACGTCCACGTAGCTCAATTCGCTGTCGAGCTTGTACGAGCGGGGAATACCCTGGATCACCAGGGCAATGAACTTCAAGGTCGGTCGCCCGCCCAGTGCATTCAACACCACGATGCGTGAGCGTTCTCCCGTCATGCTGGCTTCACCGCAGGCAGCCTCAAAACTGATCAACGGAATTTGCCGATCGCGCCAGGTCACTTGCCGCAGATACCACGGCGGCGCATCGCTGGCCGGTTCGCCACGCTGGAAATCGATCAGTTCGGCCACGGCAACGTTGGGCAGCACCAAGTGGCGGTCGGCCAGGGGCAGTAGCAAGCCGGTGAGTTGGCTGGTGCGGTGTTCAAGCATGGGACTTGCTCCAGTAGGCGATGCTCTCCAGCAGCACCGACTCTTGGTACGGCTTGCCGAGGTAGTCGTTGACGCCAATGGCCATGGCGCGGTCGCGGTGTTTCTGGCCGGTGCGTGAGGTGATCATGATGATCGGCAAGCGCATCAGGCGCGGGTCATTGCGTATCTGAATGGCCACTTCGAAGCCGTCCATGCGCGGCATTTCGATGTCGAGCAGCATCAGGTCCGGGGTGTGTTCTTCCAGGATGGCGAGGGCGTCGATACCGTCCTTGGCGGTGAGCACGTTCATGCCGTTGCGCTCCAGCAGGCGGCTAGTGACTTTGCGTACGGTGACCGAGTCGTCCACCACCAGCACCAGCAGCGGGCGTTTTTTCAGTGGGTCGTTGAGGATCAGCGGCGCATCCACTGCCTGGGCCGGCAAGGCCGGTTGCCGAGCGCGGATGTGCGCCAGCAGGTCGATGATCAGCACCACATGGCCGTCGCCCAGGATGGTCGCGCCGGTCACGCCCTGCACCCCGGAGAACTGCGGCCCCAGGCCCTTGACCACGATCTCGCGAGTACCGGCCATGGCATCCACGTGCACCGCCACGCGGCGTTCATTGCAGTGCACCAGCAGCACCGGCACCGGCTGGTACTGGCCCAGCAGTTTAGGGCGGCTGGCGGTGTGCAGCAGGTCACCGAGGTAGAACAACTCGTAGCGCTGGCCGGCGTATTCATAGTGCGGCGGGTCTTGCTGGTAGTGCCCCGCCAATTCGTGGGGCAGCACGCGCACCAAGCCTTCGATGGTGTTGAGCGGGATCGCGTATTGGTCGTCCGCGCAGTGCACCATCAGCGCACGATTGACCGACACGGTAAACGGCAGGCGAATGCGAAAATGCACGCCCATGCCCGGCGTCGAGTCGATCACCATCGAGCCGCCGAGCTGGCGCACTTCCTCATGCACCACGTCCATGCCCACGCCGCGCCCGGAAATCTGGGTGATTTTTTCGGCGGTGGAAAAGCCCGGTTGCAGGATGAACTGCAACACGTCACGGTCGCTGATCTCTTGATGGGGGGCGAGCAGGCCGCGCTTGATCGCCTTGCGTCGCACCGCTTCGAGGGGTACACCCGCGCCGTCGTCACGCATGTCGAAGACGATGTCGCCGCCTTCGTGGGTCAGGTCCAGGGTGATGCGGCCCTTCTCCGGTTTACCCGCAGCCAGCCGCACTTCGCGCGACTCCAGGCCGTGGTCGACCGCGTTGCGCAGCATATGCTCCAAGGGGGCCGCCATGCGTTCCAGCACATTGCGGTCCATCTCGCCTTCGGCATTGCCGACGATAAACTCCACGTCCTTGCCCAACTCGCCCGCCACTTGCCGCACGATGCGCTTGAGGCGTGGCAACATGCGCTCGAAAGGCACCATGCGCGTGCGCATCAGGCCTTCCTGCAATTCGGTGTTGATGCGTGCCTGTTGCTGCAGCAGGTTGTAGGCATCCTGGTTGCGACGCTCAAGGGTCTCTTTGAGATCGAGCAGGTCGGAGGCAGATTCGGACAGCGCACGGGCCAGCTGTTGCAGCTGCGAGTGGCGGTCCATTTCCAGCGGGTCGAACTCTTCGTAGCCCAGGCGTTCGGCCTCGGCTTGCTGGCGGCTCAAGAGGCGGCCCTGGGTTTCGCTGTCGAGCCGGCGCAATTGGTCGCGCATGCGCTCGATGGTGGTTTCCATCTCACTCAAGGCAATGCGCGCATCCTTGACTTGCTGCTCGATACGCCCACGGAAGATCGAGGTTTCACCAGCCAGGTTGACCAGGTCATCGAGCAAGTCGGCAGAGATTTTCACCATGTCGGCGGCCGGGTCGGCGACCGCTTCGGCCTTGCCCGCCGGCAGCGCCACCGGTGTGACCGGCTCATCACTGGGGTGCACCAGGCTCTTGATGCGCTCGATGAGTTTATCCACCGAACCCACCGGCAATCCCTCGGCCACGGCGTCGATCATTTGCGCCAGGCGATCATGGCAACCTTGCAGCAGTGCGAACAACTCAGGGGTCGGCGCGAGCAAACCGGCGGAAAGCCCTTCGTAAAGAAACTCCAGCTCATGGGCCAGATCGCCGATCGGCCCGATCTCGACCATGCGTGCACCACCCTTGAGGGTGTGCAGGTCACGCAGCAGGGTTTCCACTTCCTGGCGATTGCCCGGCTCGTCCTGCCAGCGCAAAAGCGCGCTGCCTGAGCTGTCGAGGATATCGGCGGCTTCTTCGAGGAATATATCCAGCAATTCCGGGTCGGCACCCGAGGCTGGCGCCACCGCAGCCGGCGCTGCCGGGCTGCTGGCCTGGCGCAATTCCCGCAGCCTTTTGACCAGTTCGGCGCCGTCACTCAGGGGTTGCTGTTGTTGCAGCTCTTCCAATTGTTGAGCCAAGCGTTCGTGGCTGGCCATCAGTGCCTGGGATAGCTCGACAGAGTAGCTATAGCGGCGGTCCACCAGCCCCTCATAAACGCATTCCAGCTCGTGGGCCAAGTCGCCCACCGGGTCGATTTCGGCCATGCGCGCGCCGCCCTTGAGGGTGTGCAGATCCCGCTGCAACGAGGACAAGGGCGCAGCGCTGTCGGGCTCCAGTAACCATCGCTTGAGCGACTGGCCGGCGCTGTCGAGGATGTCTACGGCCTCCTCAAGGAAGATCTCGACAATCTCGTCGTCCATCGCGGTGGCGTGATCCAGCTGCGCGGTGGCCGCGCCCAATTCGGAGATACTCAGGGCGCGGCTGCCGTCGCTTTTGATCAGGCCTGTGGCGGACGGGTCCAAGGCTTCGTCCAGCAACGCGCGTAACGCCTGCAGCCGTGCAGGCGCGGGGCTGATTTCCTGGCCGGCGGCCAACTGGTCGAGCATGTTGATCAGCGCGTCGTGGGCCTGTTCAGCCTCTTGGAAGAACCGGGCGCTGACTGCCAGGCTGCTTTCCTCTACCGCGCCATACAGGTCGAGCAAGGCTTCGCACAACGCGTCGATAGGATGCAGGTCGGCAAGGTGCGCGCCCTCGCCCAGGGTGGTCAGTTCGTCCAGCAACGCCGTGAGTTCCTGACGGTCGCCGGGGTGTTGCTGCCAGCGGCGCAGCAGGCTTTCGGCGTCGAGCAGGATGTCCATGCCCTGGGCCAGGAAGTTGGTGATCAAGTGCGGGTCACGCTTGACGCGCAGGCCGGCCGTGGGCGCGTCGAGCAAGGCGGCCAGTTGATCCTCCAGCAGGTGTTGGGTGCGGCTGATCACGCTGGCCGCGCCGTGGATCGGCGCCAGGGGATTGTTGTCCAGGTCACGCACCCCGCGCTGGAACAGCCCTTGTGCCTCAAGCAACAACGCCACTTCGTCCTTGTCCAGCGGCACGCGGTGGGCCTTGTACTCACGGGTGAGGTGATCCAGCGGGCGCGCCAGTTCGGCAATGGGCAACACGCCGGCCATGTAGGCGCTGCCCTTGAGGGTGTGCAAGGCGCGTTGCAGTTCATCGCTGACCTGCAGCGGCACCTGCTCGGCGGCCTGTTGCAGGAAGTGGTCGAGGCTGTCCAGATGGCCCAGGGCTTCGTTGCGGAAGATCTCCAGCAGCATTGGGTCATGGGGCTCGGTGGTCGACGTTGCAGCACCACTGGCCAGGGCATGGGCACGGGCGGCCAAGGCGTCGACTTCATCGCGCTGGCGCTGGTCGTCGCTGGCGAAATCGGCGATCAGCTCCGGCAGCAGGGCCACGGCCTCATCCAACACCTGCCGCACCTCAGGGCCAAGGACCACACTGCGTTCCAGCACGCGATTGAGCAGGTTCTCCACGGCCCAGGCCAGCTCGGCCAGCACCAGGGCGCGCACCATGCGGCCGCTGCCCTTGAGGGTATGGAAAGCCCGGCGCATTTCGCCCTGGGCGGCTTTGTCCGCGCTGTCGGGCAGGTAGCGATGCAACACGTCGAGGACTTCATCGGTTTCTTCAAGGAAGACTTCGCGCAGTTCATCGTCAATCGGTTCTTCACCGGCCGGCGGCGGCAACAGGCTACCGGGACGCTGCAAGGCTGGAGGGTTGAGACGTGATGCAGGGCTGGCCAAGGCATCGAACTGGGATTGGTTTGGCGCGGCCTCGGTGGACAGTGCCCCCTCCGGCGCGACCAAGGCCTGGCGCCAGGGTTTTTCCACCGGCAGGTAGCCCAATGCATTCAAGCCCTGGGTGGCCAATTCCAGCACTTTTTCCCCTGCCGCGTCAGGGTCTTGAAGCATGCGCTCAAGGTAATACTCCAGGCTGCTGACCACCTCGGCGAAATGCGCCAGTTGAGCCGCCGAAGGTACGGCCTCGCTGATCATCAATTGCTCGTCGACGTAGTCGGTGCAACCGCGCATCAGGCTCGCCGCACGCGGCAAGGGAATCATCGCCAGAGCACCACGCACCTGGCTCAGTAGCTCGGGCAAGGACTCCAGGCGCTGACGATCCCAATCAGCCTCAATGCAGTCGATCACCAGCTCCTTGGCTTGGCGCAGGCACTGGCACGATTCACGAATCACCAACTGATGGATCTGGGTCAGGTCGGTGGTGGGCAAGCGGCTGTCTTCACGGCTTTGCGGTTCGACGGTGCCGATCATCCCGGCCAACGTCGCTTCGACATACAGCAACGCGCCGGCCACATCCATCAACACCGCGTCATTGGGTTCGCGCTGCCCCTGGACCAGGCTCAACACCACGGCGAGTTGGTCGATGATCACTTTGCGCGGCTGGCCGAAACCCAACACCGCGAGGGTATCGGCTATCTGCCGCAAGGGCGCCAGCAACGGATCGAGGTCCTGGGTGTGCTGGCGATCACTGCGCACGAACAGATCCAGGCGTTCCTTGACCCGCACCAGTTCCTCACACAACGCCCCGAGTACCGAGCCCATGGCATTGCGATCCGGCCCGGCCAGCCGTGCACGTTCAGCATCGACCACGGCGCTGTCGGGCAACGCTTCGTCCAAGCCGTAGCGCTCCTTCAGGCTCTGCATGCGCGGCGTCGGCCGGGTGACTTTGGCGACGTAGAACAACAGGCTCTTGAGCAACTCGTCCGGTGCCGGCTGGTTGATGCCATTGATGCCTTGAACCAGCAAGCGCTTGAGTTGCTTGTCGCTGGCCTTGAGCAGGCTGCGTAGCGCCGGGCTGTTGGCGACCACGCCGGTGAGCATGCCTTCGACCAGCGCCGAGGTGACCTGCCACAACGGCAGCAGCGGCGCACCCTGGCATAGCGCTTCAAGGCGTGCGAACACCCGCGCCATGTCTTCCAGGTTGCTGGGGCCGTGGTCTTCACGCAGCAATCCGGCGAGGGCTTGTTGCAGCAGGTGGCGCCATTGGCGCAACTGCTCATGCAGATCCGGCGTGGCCCGCTGGGCCAGGGCTTGCTCAGGCAACGGTTCGATCGATAGCAGTTGCGGGCTGAACAGGCTGGTCTCCGATAGCAGGCTTTCACCACGGGCGCTGCGCAGGTCGTTGAGCAGCGGTAGCACCACCAGCGGCAAGTCGCGGCGGGCACTGTGCACGCGGTCGAGGTACAGCGGCAGTTGGCCGAGGGCTTGTTGCAGCAGCCGGATACCTTCATCGCGTTGGCCAACGTGCCCGGCCTGTAGTGCCAGGGCCAGTTCCTCGATTTCTTCGGCCAGCAGCGCCGCGCCGTAGAACTCGACTATTTGCAGCGCGCCATGTACCTGGTGAATACCGGCCAGGCATTCGTTTAGAGCGTCGTCGTCATGGGTTTCAACGTACGCGTCCAGGGCCGACCGGGCCTGTTTCAGGGTTTCGGCAATATCGCCCTTGACCCATTCGAGGGCCACGTAGTCGTGCCGATCAACCATAACTGCTCCGCTTAGAATTCATGAGTTGCTGGTATCTCACAAACAATGGAGATCCAATGTGGGAGCTGGCTTGCCTGCGATAGCGGTGGGTCAGCACTATTTCTGTATCTGACAGACCGCTATCGCAGGCAAGCCAGCTGCCACAGTTGGACTGTGGTGTTCTTCAGGTCGTATTTCAATCATCGACCTGCTTGGGCGGCGGCAAGGTGAAACCCGATACCGACCTGCGCAACTGGCTGGCCATCTTCGCCAGGTTACCAATGCTTTCGGCGGTGGCGGTGGAACCCGACGACGTCTGGGTGGTGATCTGCTGGATCACGTTCATGGTCAGGGAAATCTGCCCCGCCGATGAGGTCTGTTGCTGCGCCGCGTTGGAAATACTCTGGATCAGCGCCGCCAGGGTTTTGGACACGCCTTCGATCTCTTCCAGCGCCACCCCGGCGTCCTGGGCCAGGCGCGCGCCGCGCACCACTTCCGTGGTGGTCTGTTCCATGGAGATCACCGCTTCGTTGGTGTCGGCCTGGATGGTGCGTACCAGGGTTTCGATCTGCCGGGTGGCCGCCGAGGAGCGTTCGGCCAACCGTTGCACTTCATCGGCCACCACCGCAAAACCGCGCCCGGCGTCACCGGCCATGCTGGCCTGGATCGCGGCATTGAGGGCGAGGATATTGGTCTGGTCGGCGATATCGTCGATCAGGCTGATGATGTCTCCAATTTCCTGGGACGACTCGCCCAAACGCTTGATGCGCTTGGCGGTGTCCTGGATCTGCTCGCGAATGTTGTCCATGCCGTGGATGGTGTTGTGCACCACCTCGTTGCCTTTGTTGGCGATCTCTACCGAACGTTCAGCTACCGCCGAGGATTCGGCCGCGTTGGCCGACACCTGGTCGATGGACTGCGCCATCTGGTTGATCGCCGTGGACGCTTCGGCAATCTGCTGGGCCTGATGCTCCGACGCCTGGGCCAGGTGCATGGCGGTGGCCTGGGTGTCCTGCACGGCACCGGCGACCTGCCCGGCAGTGAGGTTGATGGTGGCGACCAGGTCGCGCAGTTGGTCCACGGAATAATTGATGGAGTCTGCGATGGTGCCGGTGAAGTCTTCGGTGACCGAGGCGGTGACGGTGAGGTCGCCGTCAGCCAGGTCTTCGATTTCATCCAGCAGGCGCATGATCGCGTTCTGGTTGCGCTCGTTCTTCTGCGCGGTTTCATGCAGTTGGCGGTTGGTCTCGCGCACCATGACCAGGCCGATCAGGATGATCGAGGCCAGCGCCAGCAAGCCCAGCACGTAACCGCCGATGGTGTCGAAGCTGCGCCCGCTGGCGAGGTTTTCAAAACCCGTGGCCAGGTGCGAGGCTTCATCGAGCAGGGTTTGCGACAGGTTGAAAATATTGCTCGCCGAGGCGCGCACCTGGAACAACTGCGGCGAGGTCTCGAGAATTTCATCCACGGAGCCGGAGACAAATTCGAACAGCTCGGCGATGTCCGCCAGCCGCGCCCGGGCATCCGGGTCTTCGACCTGGGTGATACGCAGCCCCGGGTTGCCGTTGAGCATGCCATTGAGCACCACGCCAAAACGGTTGGCATCGCGACCGAAGGCATCGGCGGCCTGCCCGGCGGTTTCATCCCCCGCCAGCACCGTGTTGACCGCCCCCAGGATACGTTCGGCCAGCAGCGACTGGCGTTGGGCCAAGGCTACCTGGCTGGCCGGGGCGCCGCGTTGCAGCAGGATATCCACGACTTTTTCCGACTCGATCTGCAGTTGCGGTACGGTTTCGGCCAGGGTCGCCGCCACCTGGTGCAACGACAACACGGTCTGCTCGCTGGCCAGGATGGCGTCGGTGTTTTTCAGCAACGCCTCCCAGTCGGTCTGCACCGCCCGCATTTCGGCGCGCACCGCACTGGGCGCCGCCGGTAAGCCGGTTTGCGGGTCACCTTTTTTCAGGTAGCCCCAGCGCTGGGCAAAATCGTTGCGCGCATCGCCCAGCAGCTTGAACGCCGCCGCTTTCCCGGCAGCGGCCTCGGTGGCGTTCTTGGCAATGCGCTGGGACAGCACGCGCAGCTCACCGGCGTGGCCGATGTACTGCTTATCGTAAGTGGACTGGGTGTTGAGGTACGCGAAGTTGGCGAACAGCAGCATGATGAACACGATCAAGGCGATAAACAGCACGATGATCTGCGAACGGCTGCGCGAAGCGGCCTGGGGTTTGGGCGTGGTAGCGGTGCTCATGCGGCAACATCCATGAAGCCAGGGGCCTGGGCCAGGGCGAAGGGGCTGAAGACTTGCCACGGCGGGTCGCCGTCGAACTGGCCCTGAATAAACGGCGCGCTCGAGGCAGCGCTCGCCACCCAGGCATCCAATGGGAAATGCTGCATGCCTACCACCTCATCTACCAGCAGCCCGACAAACAGGTCGTTGAACTCCACCACCAGCACCCGCCGTTGCTTGCGCGCCCTGGACAACTCAAGGCCCAGGAAACCGCCCAGGTCCATCACCGGAAGCAAGCGCCCGCGCAGGTTGGCCACGCCCTTGACCCAGGGCTTGACCCCCGGCATCAAGGTGCAACGTGGCTCATGCAACACCTCGGCGACTTCGCCCATGGGCGCCACGTAGGCGTTTGGCCCTATGCGGAAAGCGATGCCGCTCCAGCGTTGCAGGCGCGTTTCCTGGGACGGCAGGTCCGCGGCCAGCAAGCGGCAGCGGCGGTCGATGTCCAGCAGCAGCTCGAAGGCGGTTTGCGACTCGGTCATGATCGCAAGCCTTAGCCGGCCAGCACCTTGTTCAGGGTGGCAATCAGGGTTTCTTCATCCACAGGCTTGGTCAGGTAGTCCTTGGCGCCCTGGCGTGCGCCCCAGATCTTGTCGGTTTCCTGATCCTTGGTGGTGATGATGATGATCGGGATACCGTTGGTTTCCGGCTCCTTGGACAACTGGCGCGTGGCCTGGAAGCCGTTGAGGCCGGGCATCACGATATCCATCAGCACCGCGTCGGGCTTTTCCTGACGGGCCAGGGCCACGCCGTCCGCGCCGTTTTCGGCCTTGAGCACCTGGTGGCCATGCTTTTCCAGCATGCCGGTGAGTTTGTACATTTCGGTCGGCGAATCGTCGACGATCAGAACACGTGCCATGGTTTTCCCCGCTACATTGGTCGGCGCCGGCCCTCGTGAGGCGGCGTCAGTGTGCTTGTTCTACTGCGGCGAACCCAGGCACATAGGCCTTGATCGCCCCCAGCAGTTCTTCCTTGCTGAAAGGCTTGGTCAAAAATTGATCGACACCCACGATGCGCCCCTTGGCCTTGTCGAACAGGCCGTCCTTGGAAGACAACATGATCACCGGGATCGACTTGAACGCCGGGTTGTTCTTCACCAGGGCGCAGGTCTGGTAGCCGTCCAGGCGCGGCATCATGATGTCGACAAAGATAATGTGCGGGTGATGATCGACAATACGGGCCAGGGCGTCGAAACCGTCGATCGCCGTGATGACCTCGCACCCCATGTTCTTCAACAGCGTCTCGGCGGTGCGGCGGATCGTTTTCGAATCGTCGATTACCATCACCTTCAAGGCGTTGGAATGCTGTTCCATATCTGCTCTACCATCGCCACAGCGAATCGGTTTTCGGTGTGTACTGCCTGATGTTGCACAGGATGAACGCCGCAAGCCTTGGAATTCAAGGGCTGCTGCGCCGTGCCAGCCTTTTTAGCACAGTCTCCTGGCGCAATCTATCGAGGCACCCGCCCAGTGGTTTTTCCTTGACCCACAACAGCCGCAGCGCCACTCTGACGCCACTTTTATGCGCCCTAATTTGCTAGAGGAAATCCCCATGAGCGTTCGCGTCGGCATTGTCATGGACCCTATCGCCAGCATTTCCTATAAAAAGGACAGTTCGCTGGCCATGCTCCTGGCCGCCCAGGCCCGCGGCTGGACCTTGTTCTATATGGAGCAGCGCGACCTTTACCAGGGTGACGGAGAGGCCCGCGCACGCATGCGCCCGCTGCAGGTGTTTGCCAACCCCGAGAAGTGGTTCGAGCTTTCTGACGAAATCGACAGCCCGCTGAGCGACCTCGACGTGATCCTGATGCGCAAGGATCCGCCGTTCGACATGGAATTTGTGTACTCCACCTACCTGCTGGAGCAGGCCGAACGCGCGGGCGTGTTGATCGTCAACAAGCCGCAAAGCCTGCGCGACTGTAATGAAAAACTGTTCGCCACCCTGTTCCCGCAGTGCACGCCACCGACCGTGGTCAGCCGCCGCGCCGATGTACTGCGTGAATTCGCCGCCAAGCATGGCGACGTGATCCTCAAGCCGCTGGACGGCATGGGCGGCACCTCGATCTTCCGTCACCGCGCCGGCGACCCGAACCTGTCGGTGATCCTCGAAACCCTGACCGCCCTGGGCACCCAGCAAATCATGGGCCAGGCCTATCTGCCGGCGATCAAGGATGGCGACAAGCGTATCCTGATGATTGACGGCGAGCCGGTGGATTATTGCCTGGCGCGCATCCCGGCAGCCGGCGAGACCCGTGGCAACCTGGCCGCCGGTGGTCGCGGTGAAGCGCGGCCGTTATCAGAAAAAGACCGCTGGATTGCCGCTCAAGTCGGTCCAACCCTGCGGGAAAAAGGTCTGCTATTTGTCGGACTAGACGTAATTGGCGAGAACCTCACTGAAATCAACGTCACCAGCCCGACCTGTATTCGCGAGATCGACAACGCATTTGGCACGAACATCGGTGAAATGCTGATGGTCGCCATTGAACGCAAGCTACAAGCCAAGTGACATAGAACAGCCGGACACCTACCAACATTGCGTTATCATGCGCCACCTGTGAAACGCGCGATGTTGGTTTTCTTGTCATGACACTCCCGTCCGATCTGCCCCCCGAATTCTCCCCCAGCGGCGTGCGCCCGGCCGATCGTCTCGGTTTTACCCTGTTTCTCGCTGCCTTGATTCATCTCGCCCTGCTCCTGGGTGTGGGGTTCACCCTGGTCGAACCCAAGCAGATCACCAAGACACTGGAAATCACTCTCGCCACGTTCAAGAGCGAAAAGAAGCCCGAAAAGGCTGACTTTCTCGCCCAGGACAACCAACAGGGCAGCGGCACCCTCGACAAGAAAGCCGTGCCCAAGACCACCGAGGTAGCGCCCTTCCATGACAACCAGGTCAAGAAGGTCACTCCGCCGCCAGCGCCCAAGCCTGAGGTCAGGCAGGCCACGCCCAAGGCCGCGGTGACCACTGTCGCGCCCAAACCGCAAAAAGCCCCGACCCAGCGCGAAAAGGCCAAGACCGAACCCAAGCCCGAGCCAGTGAAACCTGCGCCGACGTTCGACAGCTCGACGTTATCCGACGAAATTTCCAGCCTGGAAGCCGAACTGGCCCATGAGCAACAGCTTTATGCCAAGCGCCCGCGCATCTACCGCCTGAACGCCGCCTCAACCATGCGCGATAAAGGTGCCTGGTATAAGGACGAGTGGCGCAAGAAAGTCGAACGCATCGGCAACCTCAATTACCCGGACGAGGCGCGGCGCCAGCAGATTTATGGCAATTTGCGCTTGCTGGTGTCGATCAACCGTGACGGCTCGCTGTATGAGGTGCAGGTGCTGGAGTCCTCCGGCCAGCCGCTGCTGGACCAGGCTGCGCAACGCATCGTGCGCCTGGCCGCGCCCTTTGCGCCGTTCAGCGGCGACTTGAGCGACGTGGACCGCCTGGAAATCATCCGCACCTGGCGGTTCGCCAAGGGCGACCGGTTGTCCAGCAACTGATCACACAGATCGTTCCCACGCTCCGCGTGGGAATGCCGCCATGGACGCTCTGCGTCTGCTCTTGGGACGCGGAGCGCCCCGGGATGCATTCCGACGCAAAGCATGGGAACGATCAGCGACCAGGCTCGCGCCCGCACTTGTCAGTTCGCCCCTCCAACGCCACACTAGCGGACATGAAAAACGTCAGCCCGACCTACCTCAAGCACCAATTCCTGATCGCCATGCCCCATATGGCCGACCCGAACTTTGCGCAGACCTTGACCTACATCGTCGAGCACACGGCCAATGGTGCCATGGGGTTGGTGGTCAACCGCCCGCAGGAGCTGAACCTGGCCGATATCCTTGAGCAACTGCGCCCGGAAATCGACCCGCCGGCGCGTTGCCAGGGCGTACCGATCTACATCGGCGGGCCGGTTCAGACAGATCGCGGTTTTGTGCTGCACCCCACCGGGCCCAAGTTCCAGGCCACGGTAGACCTTGAGGGTGTGTCATTGTCCACATCCCAGGACGTGCTGTTCGCCATCGCCGACGGCGTCGGCCCTGAGCAAAGTGTGATCACCCTGGGCTACGCCGGTTGGGAAGCCGGGCAACTGGAGGCCGAACTGGCCAGCAATGCCTGGCTGACCTGCCCGTTCGACGCTGACATCCTGTTCAACACCGCCAGCGAACTGCGCCTGGAAGCGGCAGCAGCCAAGCTGCGGGTCAACCTCAGCCTGCTGACCAGCCAGGCGGGGCACGCCTGATGGCCTTGCGTCTGATCCTCGGTTTTGACTACGGCACCAAACAGATCGGCGTAGCGGTTGGCCAGGTCATCACCGGCCAGGCCCGCGAGCTGTGCACCCTCAAGGCCCAGAACGGCGTGCCGGACTGGAACCAGGTCGAAGCCCTGATTAAAGAGTGGAAGCCTGACGCGGTGGTGGTCGGCCTGCCCCTGAACATGGATGGCACCCCCAGTGACATGTGCCTGCGCGCCGAGAAGTTCGCGCGCCGCCTCAATGGCCGCTACAACCTGCCCTTCTATACCCACGACGAACGCCTCACCACCTTCGAAGCCAAGGGGGAGCGCCGCGACCGTGGCGGGCAAAAGGGCAGTTACCGCGACAACCCGGTAGACGCCATCGCCGCGGCCTTGCTGTTGCAGGGCTGGCTGGATGAAAACACCGCTTTATTTGAATCCTGACCCGCCGCGATCCTGTGGGAGCGGGCTTGCCCGCGAAGAACGTTAACGATACCGCGAGAAGACTGGATGAACGCGGTGCCCATGAGTTTTTCGCGAGCAAGCTCGCTCCTACACACTTGATAAGGAGCCACCATGAGCTTGCCGAACCCTGCCGAACTGATCAGCCAGATGGCGATACGCCTCAAGGCGCACCTGGAACACCGTGCCATCAGCGAACCGCGCTTTATCGGCATACGCACCGGTGGCGTGTGGGTGGCCCAGGCATTGCTGGAAGCACTGGGCAGCGATTCGCCCCTGGGCACCTTGGACGTGTCCTTCTACCGCGACGATTTCAGCCAGAACGGCCTGCATCCACAAGTGCGCCCTTCGGCCCTGCCCTTCGAGATCGAAGGCCAGCACCTGGTACTGATCGACGACGTGCTGATGAGCGGCCGCACCATCCGCGCCGCCATGAACGAACTGTTCGACTATGGCCGCCCGGCCAGCGTGACCCTGGTGTGCCTGCTGGACCTGGATGCCGGCGAACTGCCGATCAGCCCGGACGTCGTAGGCGCGACCCTGTCGCTTGCCCCCCAGCAGCGGGTAAAATTGTCCGGTCCTACGCCGCTCGAACTCGAACTGCAAGACCTTGCCCTTTAAACCGCCTTGTAAAGAGTCCCCGCGATGACGCCTCTAGATGCCAAGCGCCCGCTGCAGCTCAATGCTCAGGGCCAGTTGCAACACTTCTTGTCCCTCGACGGTTTGCCCCGCGAACTGCTCACCGAAATCCTCGACACCGCCGATTCGTTCCTGGAAGTCGGTGGCCGGGCAGTGAAGAAAGTCCCGCTGTTGCGCGGTAAAACCATCTGCAACGTGTTCTTCGAGAACTCCACCCGCACCCGCACCACCTTTGAACTGGCGGCCCAGCGGCTGTCGGCCGATGTGATCACGTTGAACGTGTCCACCTCGTCGGCGAGCAAGGGCGAAACCCTGCTCGATACCCTGCGCAACCTGGAAGCCATGGCAGCCGACATGTTCGTGGTACGCCACGGCGACTCCGGCGCTGCGCATTTCATCGCCGAGCATGTGTGCCCGAACGTGGCGATCATCAATGGCGGCGACGGCCGTCACGCGCACCCGACCCAGGGCATGCTCGACATGCTCACCATTCGTCGGCACAAGGGCAGCTTTGAAAACCTCTCGGTAGCCATCGTCGGCGACATCCTGCATTCGCGGGTTGCACGTTCGAACATGCTGGCTCTCAAGGCCCTGGGTTGCCCGGATATCCGCGTGATCGCGCCCAAGACCCTGTTGCCAATCGGCATCGAACAGTATGGCGTGAAGGTCTACACCGACATGGCCGAGGGCCTCAAGGATGTGGACGTAGTGATCATGCTGCGCCTGCAACGCGAGCGCATGGCCGGGGGCTTGTTGCCCAGCGAAGGTGAGTTCTACCGCCTGTTCGGCCTGACCACCGCACGCCTGGCCATGGCCAAGCCGGATGCAATCGTGATGCACCCGGGGCCGATCAACCGCGGCGTGGAAATTGAGTCGGCGGTGGCCGATGGCCCGCAGTCGGTGATTCTCAACCAAGTGACCTACGGCATCGCCGTGCGCATGGCCGTGCTGTCCATGGCCATGAGCGGGCAAACCGCGCAACGTCAATTCGAGCAGGAGCAGGCCCAGTGAAGCTCAGCATTCTCGGCGCCCGGGTCATCGACCCGGCCAGTGGCCTGGACCAAGTTACCGATCTACACCTGGACGCCGGCAAGATCGTCGCCATGGGCGCCGCCCCCGCAGGCTTCAACGCCGGCCAGAGCATCGATGCCAAGGGCCTGGTGGCCGCGCCTGGGCTGGTGGACCTGAATGTCGCCCTGCGTGAACCGGGCTACAGCCGCAAAGGCAATATCGCCAGCGAAACCCAGGCCGCGGCAGCCGGTGGCGTGACCAGCCTGTGTTGCCCGCCCAACACCAAGCCGGTGCTGGACACGTCGGCCGTGACCGAGCTGATCCTCGACCGCGCCCGCGAAGCCGGCAACTGCAAAGTGTTTCCCATTGGTGCCTTGAGCAAGGGCCTGGATGGCGAACAACTCGCCGAATTGATCGCTCTGCGTGACGCCGGTTGCGTGGCCTTCGGCAACGGCCTGGAAAGCTTTCGCAGCACGCGCACCTTGTGCCGCGCCCTGGAATACGCGGCCACCTTCGACTTGACGGTGATCTTCCATTCCCAGGACCGCGACCTGGCCGAAGGCGGCCTGGCCCACGAAGGCGCAGTGGCCAGCTTCCTCGGCCTGCCGGGCATTCCGGAAACAGCAGAAACCGTGGCCCTCGCCCGTGACCTGTTGCTGGTGGAACAAAGCGGCGTGCGTGCGCATTTCAGCCAGTTGACCAGCGCCCGGGGCGTGGCTCTGATCGCCCAGGCCCAGGCCCGTGGCTTGCGGGTCACCGCGGATGTCGCCCTGTACCAACTGATCCTGACGGATGAGGCGCTGATCGACTTCTCCAGCCTGTACCACGTACAGCCCCCGCTGCGCACCAAGGCTGACCGTGACGGTTTGCGTGCGGCGGTGAAGTCGGGTGTGGTGTCGGCGATTTCCAGCCATCACCAACCTCACGAGCGAGACGCCAAGCTGGCACCGTTTGGCGCGACCGAGCCAGGCATCAGCAGCGTGGAGTTGTTGTTGCCACTGGCGATGACGCTGGTGGAAGACGGCTTGCTGGACCTTCCGACACTGCTGGCACGCCTGAGCGCCGGCCCGGCCGAGGCCCTGCGCTTGCCGGCGGGCCAGTTGTCGGTGGGTTCACCGGCGGACCTGGTGCTGTTCGACCTGGCAAGCTCGACGGTGGCTGGTGAGCGTTGGTTGTCCAAGGGCGAAAACTGCCCGTTCATCGGCCACAGCCTGCCGGCGACGGTGCGGTATACCTTGATGGATGGGCGGATCAGCTACCAGGCTTGACGCGCAAGCTCGTTCCCACGCTCTGCGTGGGAACGCATCCTGTGACGCTCTGCGTCAGCACTCCAAAGGTGGACGCGAAGCGTCCTGGGCTGCATTCCCACGCGGAGCGTGGGAACGATCAGTGCTCAGCGCCCGCTGTTGCGCTCGGCATTGCGGATCGAGATCTGCGTGTTCAGCGTCCAGAAGTCATACAGCACCCCGATCAGGAACAAACCGCCGGTCAGCAGGTAGATCAGGCCGGTGATCCATTTGCCCTGGTACATACGGTGCACACCAAACACCCCCAGGAACGCCAACAGAATCCACGCCACGCTGTATTCAATCGGCCCTGCGGTAAACCGCAGGTCGGCTTCACGGTCCATGGCCGGGATCAGGAACAAGTCGATCAACCAGCCAATGCCGAACAAGCCGAAGGTGAAAAACCAGATCGTGCCCGTCACAGGCTTGCCGTAATAAAAGCGATGAGCCCCGGTAAAACCGAAAATCCACAGCAGGTAACCAATCGCCTTGCTGTGGGTGTCTTGCTGCTGAGCAACCTGTTGATAGGTGTTCATGAAGGACCTCTTTTGCTTCGATAGATAAATTTTTTCATTTTCTTTGTGACTTTTTTACGGGCGCCCGACGTACGGCAAATGGTATCGTCCTGCCCTCAAAGCCTTGTAGCGCCTGACTTGTGTAGGACAATTGCGGCGAATCGTCGCGTTTTTCCTGAATTTGACCCCAAGGTTCAGTCGACAAACGGGCTGAGAACAGCACAAAAAGCTGTTATAAAGTTGCGCGCAAACCCATAAGAGCCACGCCTAATGCGACCATTTTTCAAGACATGGCTAACCATTTGCCTATTAATGCCACTGGCCGCCCACGCCACCAATCGTGAGCAACGACTTCCGAACGTTAACGGTTTCACCCCTAAAGTCCATAGCACGCCCAGCACTGCCAAATCGGCAAAGCCGACCGTCAGCCGCCCGACTCAACTGAGCAAGGCCCACGGCAAAGCGCTTTCCACCCAGTTGGCCGTGAACACCAAGCAAAGCAGCAACGTCTTGAGCCGTGCCGTCAACGTGCTCGGTACACCTTATCGTTGGGGCGGCAGCAGCCCAAGTAAAGGGTTCGACTGCAGCGGCCTGGTGAAATATGCATTTAACGATGTAAAAGCGGTGGACCTGCCACGCACTTCCAACGCCATGGCGGCCGGTCATGGGTTGAAGGTGGACCGTAAAGACCTGAAACCGGGCGACCTGTTGTTTTTCAAACTCAAGAGCCGCCAGGTCAATCATGTCGCCATCTACCTGGGCAACGACCGCTTTATCCACGCACCGCGCCGTGGCAAGTCGGTGAGCATCGACACACTGAAAAAGCCGTTCTGGGACAAGAACTACGTGATTGCCAAGCGGGTACTGCCTAAAGAGCAGAACAACAACCTGCGGATCGTGCAGCGCTAAGCAAGGCGCTACTGAAGCTCCCCATTTGAAATGCAATCAAATGTGGGAGCTGGCTTGCCTGCGATGACGGTGTGTCAGTTGGCAGAGAGTGCCTGACAGTCCGCTATCGCAGGCAAGCCAGCTCCCACATTGTGCATCTGTGTGTTCTAGATATCTGCCGGTACCCTCGCCTTCTCCCGGGCCTCTTCCCGACTGACCAGCCCCGAGCCGACCAACGCCTTCAAACTCATATCCAGGGTCTTCATCCCCAACGCCCCTCCCGTCTGGATAGCCGAAACCATCTGCGCCACCTTGTCTTCGCGAATCAAGTTACGAATTGCCGGGGTGCCCAGCATGATTTCATGAGCGGCCACGCGCCCACCGCCCACCTTCTTCACCAGCACCTGAGACACCACCGCCTGCAACGACTCCGACAGCATCGAGCGGACCATGGCCTTCTCCCCGGCCGGGAAGACGTCTACCAGCCGGTCCACTGTCTTTGCCGCCGACGAGGTGTGCAGGGTGCCGAACACCAGGTGCCCGGTCTCTGCCGCCGTCAGCGCAAGGCGGATGGTTTCCAGATCGCGCAATTCACCCACCAGGATCACATCCGGGTCTTCCCGCAGGGCTGAACGCAGGGCCACCGAGAAACTGTGAGTGTCGCGATGCACCTGGCGCTGGTTGACCAGCGCCAGTTTCGGCCTGTGGATAAACTCGATGGGGTCTTCCAGCGTGAGGATATGCTGGCGTCGATGCCGGTTGAGGTCGTCGATCATCGCCGCCAGGGTCGTAGACTTGCCCGAGCCGGTGGGCCCGGTCACCAGCACCAGGCCACGAGGAAGGCGGGCGATACGCTGGAACACCTCGCCCAGTCCCAGGTCCTCCAGGCTTTGGACCTCAGTCGCAATAGCCCGGAACACCGCACCCACGCCGCGATCCTGGCGGAACACGTTCGCCCGGAACCGGGCGACGCCTGGCAATTCGAAGGCAAAATCCGTTTCAAGAGATGTTTCGAAATCCTTTTGTTGATGTTTATTCAGCAAAGGGCTCAATAAGTCGACCACTTGGGTAGCGTTCAGCGCTGGCCCATCCAGCGGCCAAACCTCGCCATCAATGCGCAGCATCGGTGCCAGGCCGGCTGACAGATGCAGGTCTGAGGCGCCTCGGCTTACGCTGGCCGTCAGCAATTGCGTGATATCCATAGGGCTTTCCATTTCCAGTAGAATGCCGCGGACTCCATATCCACGGGCGCATCTTGAATGTCGACGATAGCAGACAACATCGGCCTGGTTATCCAGCGCATCCGCGCCGCAGCCGCCGCCGTGCAACGTGACGCAAGCAGCATCCACCTGCTGGCCGTGAGCAAGACCAAACCCGCGCAGGCGGTACGCGACGCCTATGCCGCCGGGCTGCACGACTTTGGGGAAAACTACCTGCAGGAAGCCTTGGGCAAACAGGCGGATTTGACCGACCTGCCCTTGAGTTGGCACTTCATCGGCCCCATTCAATCGAACAAGACTCGCGCCATCGCCGAGAACTTCGCTTGGGTGCATTCCGTGGACCGCCTGAAAATCGCACAACGCCTGTCCGAACAACGCCCGACCGACCTGCCGCCGCTCAATATCTGCATTCAGGTCAATGTCAGTGGCGAAGCCAGCAAGTCCGGCTGCACACCCGCCGACCTGCCGGCCCTGGCCACGGCGATCAGCGCCCTGCCGCGCTTGAAGCTGCGGGGTTTGATGGCAATTCCCGAGCCGACTGAAGACCGGGCGGAGCAGGATGCGGCGTTTGCCACAGTGCGCGACCTGCAAGCCAGCTTGAACCTGCCGCTGGACACACTTTCCATGGGCATGAGCCATGACCTTGAGTCGGCCATTGCCCAAGGCGCCACCTGGGTGCGGATCGGTACCGCCCTGTTTGGCGCCCGCGACTACGGCCAGCCGTGAAATGGCTGACATCCCTCGAAAATAAGGACCTGTCATGAGCAACACGCGTATTGCCTTTATCGGCGCCGGTAACATGGCGGCCAGCCTGATCGGTGGCCTGCGGGCCAAGGGCCTGGACGCCGCGCAGATCCACGCCAGCGACCCGGGCGCCGAGACCCGCGAGCGCGTCAGCGCCGAACACGGTATCCAGACCTTCGCCGATAACGCCGAGGCCATCCACGGCGTCGATGTGATCGTGCTGGCGGTCAAGCCCCAGGCCATGAAGGCCGTGTGCGAGAGCCTGCGCCCGAGCCTGCAACCTCACCAACTGGTGGTGTCGATTGCCGCTGGCATCACCTGCGCCAGCATGACCAACTGGCTCGGCGCCCAGCCCATCGTGCGCTGCATGCCCAACACCCCGGCGCTGCTGCGCCAGGGCGTCAGCGGTTTGTATGCCACTGGCGAAGTCACCGCGCAGCAACGTGACCAGGCCCAGGAACTGCTGTCTGCGGTGGGCATCGCCGTGTGGCTCGAGCAGGAACAGCAACTGGACGCGGTCACCGCCGTCTCCGGCAGCGGCCCGGCCTATTTCTTCCTGTTGATCGAGGCCATGACGGCCGCCGGCGTCAAGCTGGGCCTGCCCCACGACGTGGCCGAGCAACTGGCGGAACAAACCGCCCTGGGCGCCGCGAAAATGGCGGTCGGCAGCGAGGTGGATGCCGCCGAACTGCGCCGTCGCGTCACCTCGCCAGGTGGTACCACACAAGCGGCTATCGAGTCGTTCCAGGCCGGGGGCTTTGAAGCCCTGGTGGAAACAGCACTGGGTGCCGCCGCACATCGTTCGGCCGAGATGGCTGAGCAACTGGGCAAATAGTCGTCCCTTACCAAGGTAATCAAACATGCTCGGAATCAATGACGCTGCCGTTTTCATCATCCAGACCCTGGGCAGCCTGTACCTGCTGATCGTGCTGATGCGCTTTATCCTGCAACTGGTGCGTGCGAACTTCTACAACCCGCTGTGCCAATTCGTGGTGAAGGCCACCCAACCGCTGCTCAAGCCGCTGCGCCGGGTGATCCCGAGCCTGTTCGGCCTGGACATGTCGTCGCTGGTGCTGGCATTGCTGCTGCAGATCCTGCTGTTCGTGGTGATCCTGATGCTCAACGGCTACCAGGCGTTCACCGTATTGCTGTTGCCATGGGGCCTGATCGGTATTTTCTCGCTGTTCCTGAAGATCATTTTCTGGTCGATGATCATCAGCGTGATTCTTTCGTGGGTCGCGCCAGGCAGCCGTAGCCCGGGCGCCGAATTGGTGGCTCAGATCACCGAACCGGTGCTGGCACCCTTCCGTCGCCTGATCCCGAACCTGGGTGGCCTGGATATCTCGCCGATCTTTGCGTTTATCGTGATTCAGCTGCTGCAGAGCTGGGTGATTCCACGCCTGGCGTACTTTGCCTACATGCCAAAAGAGTTGTTTGGCCTGATCTGACCGATAGATCGTTCCCACGCTCTGCGTGGGAATGCAGCCCGTGATGCTCCGCGTCACAAGGACGGGACGCAGAGCGTCCCAAGAGGCATTCCCACGCGGAGCGTGGGAACGATCACGCTAACCCCGACCTTTGCTTGCCGCTAGGGTCCCCGCTCTTTAGACTTACGCCTCATTTAAACGAGAGCAGGGTCGATGCCAGCTGCCTTCCCCCCCGATTCTGTTGGACTGGTCGTGCCACAAGTGGCGCACTTCAGCGAACCGCTGGCCCTGGCCTGCGGCCGTTCGTTGCCGGCCTACGACCTGATCTACGAAACCTATGGCCAACTGAACGCCACGGCGAGCAACGCCGTGCTGATCTGCCATGCCTTATCCGGCCATCATCACGCCGCCGGCTTCCATAGCGTTGACGACCGCAAGCCCGGCTGGTGGGACAGCTGCATCGGCCCCGGCAAGCCCATCGACACCAACAAGTTCTTTGTGGTCAGCCTGAACAACCTTGGCGGCTGCAACGGTTCCACCGGCCCCAGCAGCCTCAACCCGGAAACCGGCAAGCCGTTCGGCGCCGACTTCCCGGTGCTGACGGTAGAGGACTGGGTGCACAGCCAGGCACGCCTCGCCGACCTGTTGGGCATCAGCCAGTGGGCCGCCGTGATTGGCGGCAGCCTGGGCGGTATGCAGGCGCTGCAATGGACCATCACTTATCCGGACCGTGTGCGCCACTGCCTGGCTATCGCCTCGGCGCCCAAGTTGTCGGCGCAGAACATCGCCTTCAACGAAGTGGCACGCCAGGCCATCCTCACCGACCCCGAGTTTCACGGCGGTTCGTTCCAGGAAGCGGGCGTGATCCCCAAGCGTGGTTTGATGCTGGCGCGGATGGTCGGCCACATTACCTACCTGTCCGACGATTCCATGGGCGAGAAATTCGGCCGTGGCCTCAAGAGCGAGAAGCTCAACTACGACTTCCACAGCGTCGAGTTCCAGGTGGAAAGCTACCTGCGTTACCAGGGCGAGGAGTTCTCGGGGCGTTTCGACGCCAATACCTACCTGCTGATGACCAAGGCCCTGGACTACTTCGACCCGGCCGCCAATCACGATGACGACCTGGCGAAAACCTTCGAGCACGCCACGGCCAAGTTCTGCGTGATGTCGTTCACCACCGACTGGCGCTTTTCGCCAGCGCGCTCCCGTGAGCTGGTGGATGCCCTGATGGCCGCCAAGAAAGACGTCTGCTACCTGGAGATCGATGCACCGCAAGGCCACGACGCCTTCCTGATTCCGATCCCACGCTACCTGCAGGCGTTCAGTAACTACATGAACCGTATTTCGCTTGTGAGAACGCCATGAGAGCCGACCTGGAAATCATCCAAGACTGGATCCCCGCCGGCAGCCGCGTGCTCGACCTGGGCTGCGGCGACGGCGAACTGCTGAGCTGGCTGCGCGACCACAAGCAAGTCACCGGCTACGGCCTGGAAAACGACCCGGACAACATCGCCCAATGCGTGGCCAAGGGCATCAACGTGATCGAGCAGGACCTGGACAAGGGCCTGGGCAACTTTGCCAGCAACAGCTTCGATATCGTGGTGATGACCCAAGCCCTCCAAGCGGTGCACTACCCGGACCGCATCCTCGACGAAATGCTGCGCGTGGGCCGCCAATGCATCATCACCTTCCCCAACTTTGGCCACTGGCGCTGCCGCTGGTACCTGGCCACCAAGGGGCGCATGCCGGTCTCCGACTTCCTGCCGTACACTTGGTACAACACGCCGAACATCCACTTTTGCACCTTCGAAGACTTCGAAGCCCTGTGTGGCGAACGTGAAGCCAAGGTGATCAACCGCCTTGCCGTCGATCAACAGCACCGCCACGGCTGGGCGAGTAAGCTATGGCCCAACCTGTTGGGCGAAATTGGTATCTACCGGGTCAGCAGTCCTGGCCTGACCGACCACAAAGTTGCCGTCTAATCATCTTCAAGAGGGACGTTCATGAGTCGTTTGGCTATTTTTCTATTGACCGCATGCCTGGGCGCCAGCGCCATGGCCGCCGACACTATCGACGCTAATCGCAAAAAAGACTTTGGCGATATCACCGTTCATTACAACACCTTCACTTCAAGCTTCCTGCCACCCGAGACCGCCCAGAAAGTCGGCGTGGTGCGCAGCAAGGAGAAGGGGTTGATCAACGTCACCGTGATCAAGGGCGTAAGCCCAGTGGCCGCGCAAGTCACCGGCACTATCAAGGACCTGGGCGGCAAAAGCGAGATCCTGACGTTCAAGCAGATCGAAGAAAAAGGCGGCATCAGCTACCTCGCGCCCTACACCGTGACGCAACGGGAATACAAGACCTTCACCATCAACGTTGAAACCGGCGGCAAGGCCCACGGCTTCCAATTCAACCAAGAACTGTTCCCCGCCCAATGATGAACCTTACCCAACTCGTACTCGCCAGCCATAACGCCGGCAAACTCAAAGAACTGCAGGCCATGCTCGGTGAGTCTGTGCAACTGCGTTCGATCGGCGAGTTCAGCCAGGTCGAACCGGAAGAGACCGGCCTGTCGTTCGTCGAGAATGCCATCCTCAAGGCCCGCAATGCTGCGCGTATCTCTGGCCTGCCGGCCCTGGCGGATGATTCGGGCCTGGCCGTGGATTTCCTCGGCGGCGCCCCTGGTATCTACTCGGCCCGTTACGCCGACGGCCAGGGCGATGCAGCCAACAACGTCAAGCTGCTCGACGCCCTCAAAGACGTGCCGGAGGCCGAGCGTGGTGCGCAGTTCGTCTGCGTGTTGGCCCTGGTGCGGCATGCCGACGACCCGCTGCCGATTCTGTGCGAAGGCTTGTGGCACGGGCGCATCCTGCACGCGGCCAGCGGTGAACATGGCTTTGGCTATGACCCGCTGTTCTGGGTGCCGGAGCGCAATGTCTCCAGCGCTGAACTGAGCCCGGCCGACAAAAATCAGATCAGCCACCGCGCCCGCGCCATGGCGTTGCTGCGCCAGCGCCTGGGTTTGAAATGACCCAGAACACCTCTGCGCAGCCGCTGATCCACGGTGGCGCGCAAACACCACGGGCGGCCCTGCCCCATCTGCCGCCCCTGGCGCTGTATATCCACATCCCGTGGTGCGTGCGTAAATGCCCGTATTGCGACTTCAACTCCCACACCGCGAGCAAAGTGCTGCCGGAAGAAGAGTATGTGGATGCCCTGCTGGCCGACCTGGACCAAGACCTGCACGCCGTATATGGCCGTAAGCTGAGTTCGATCTTCTTTGGCGGCGGCACGCCCAGCCTGTTCAGCGCGGCTGCACTGGGCCGCCTGCTCAAGGGCGTTCAAGCGCGTATCCCGTTTGCTGACGATATCGAGATCACCCTGGAAGCCAACCCCGGGACGTTCGAACAAGAGAAGTTCGTGGCGTACCGCAAACTGGGGATCAATCGCCTGTCCATCGGCATCCAGAGCTTCCAGCAAGAGAAGCTTGAAGCCCTGGGCCGCATCCACAATGGCGATGACGCCGTGCGCGCAGCCGGCATGGCGCGCCAGGCCGGGTTCGACAACTTCAACCTGGACTTGATGCACGGCCTGCCCAACCAGTCCCTGGAGGACGCCTTGGGCGACCTGCGCCAGGCCATTGCACTCAAGCCGACGCACCTGTCCTGGTACCAACTGACCCTGGAACCCAACACCGTGTTCTGGAACCAGCCGCCCGCGCTGCCGGAAGACGACACGCTGTGGGATATCCAGGAAGCCGGCCAGGCACTGCTCGCCGAACACGGTTACGCACAATATGAAGTCTCGGCCTACGCCCAACCGGGACGGCCGGCGCGGCATAACCTCAATTACTGGAGCTTTGGCGACTTTATCGGCATCGGCGCCGGGGCCCACGGCAAGCTCAGCCACCCGGACGGGCGCATTATCCGCACCTGGAAAACCCGTGCACCAAAGGACTACCTCAACCCGGCCAAAAGCTTCCAGGCCGGCGCGAAAGAACTGACCAACGATGAACTGCCGTTCGAGTTTCTGATGAACGCGCTGCGCCTCACCGAAGGGGTTGATGCCAAGCTCTACGCCGAGCGCACCGGCCTCGATCTGGCCAGCCTCGATGAAGGCCGCCGCGACGCAGAACAAAGTGGATTAATGCAGGTCGAACCGTCACGCCTGGCGGCCACCGACCGCGGGCAACTCTTTCTCAATGACCTGTTGCAGAAGTTTTTGAGCTGATAGCTCTTAAGGAAATCGAATGGATCTGGTACTCGACCTGCTCGCCACCGTATCCCGCTGGAGCCGTAGCAACCTGTCGGAAATCTCGTTGGCCCTTGTGGGCTGTTTGCTGGTTCTGTTCGGCGCCGACATCAAGGGCTGGGTCGAAGCGCGCCTGGGCAGCATCGCCGGCGCCTTGCGCGTACCCTTGATGGCCCTGCTGTGCCTGATCGGCAGCGGTGCGGCGTTGATCTATGCCACGCCGTGGATTGTGCGGGGGTTGAGCCAGTTCAATAACTACAGCCTGGCACCGGTGTTGATCGTGGTGCTGGTGTTGATTGGCGTGGTAGCAGACCGCCGCTGACTCAGCAGGCACTACAAAACAAATGTGGGAGCTGGCTTGCCTGCGATACAGACACCTCGGTGTATCAGTGATACCGAGGTGATGCTATCGCAGGCAAGCCAGTTCCCACATTTGATTGCGTTTCAAGCTGATGACTGTTTAAGCCAGCTTCTCGAATTTCAAATCCCACACCCCATGCCCCAATCGCTCGCCACGGCGTTCGAACTTGGTGATCGGCCGCTCGGCCGGGCGTGGCACGCATTTGCCGTCTTCGGCCAGGTTGCGGTAGCCAGGGGCGACATTCATCACTTCCAGCATGTATTCCGCGTACGGTTCCCAGTCGGTGGCCATGTGCAGGATGCCGCCCACTTTCAGCTTGCTGCGCACCAGTTCCGCGAAGGACGCCTGGACGATGCGGCGCTTGTGGTGACGGGCCTTGTGCCATGGGTCGGGGAAGAACAGCATCAGGCGGTCGAGGCTGTTGTCGGCGATGCAGCGGTTGAGCACTTCAATCGCATCGCAGTCGTAGACCCGCAGGTTTTTCAGGCCTTGGGTCAGCACACCGTTGAGCAGTGCGCCGACGCCTGGGCGGTGCACTTCCACACCGATGAAATCCTGCTCCGGCGCGGCTGCGGCCATTTCCAGCAGGGAATGGCCCATACCGAAACCGATTTCCAGGGAGCGCGGGGCCGAACGGCCGAACACTTGGTCATAGTCCACCGGCGCGTCGGCCAGGGGCAACACGAACAGCGGCGTGCCCTGCTCCAGGCCCTTTTGTTGGCCTTCGGTCATGCGGCCGGCGCGCATCACAAAACTCTTGATGCGGCGGTGCTTGGACTCGTCGCCTTCTTCCACGGTGTTCGGCGTTTCGTTTGATTCAGTCATCAATAGCTCTTACTTGATCAGACCATCCAGCGGCGAAGAGGCGCTGGCATAGAGTTTTTTCGGCATGCGCCCGGCGAGGTAGGCCAGGCGGCCCGCGACGATGGCGTGGTTCATGGCTTGGGCCATCATGATTGGTTGCTGGGCATGGGCAATGGCCGAGTTCATCAATACGGCGTCGCAGCCCAGCTCCATGGCGATGGTCGCGTCGGAGGCTGTGCCCACGCCCGCATCCACCAGTACTGGAATCCTGGCTTCTTCGAGGATGATCTGCAGGTTATACGGATTGCAGATCCCCAGGCCGGAACCGATCAGACCGGCCAGCGGCATCACCGCGATGCAGCCGATTTCTGCCAGTTGGCGCGCGATGATCGGGTCATCGCTGGTGTAGACCATCACGTCGAAACCTTCCTTGACCAGGGTTTCGGCGGCCTTGAGGGTTTCGATCACATTGGGGAACAGGGTTTTCTGGTCGGCCAGCACTTCCAGCTTCACCAGGTTGTGGCCGTCGAGCAGCTCACGGGCCAGGCGGCAGGTGCGCACGGCTTCGATGGCGTCGTAGCAGCCCGCGGTGTTTGGCAGGAAGGTGTAGCGCTCCGGCGACAGCACTTCGAGCAGGTTCGGCTCGCCCTCGATCTGGCCGAGGTTGGTGCGGCGCACGGCGAAGGTGACGATCTCGGCACCCGAGGCTTCGATGGCCAGGCGGGTTTCTTCCATGTCGCGGTACTTGCCGGTGCCGACCAGCAGACGGGACTGGTAGGTACGACCGGCCAGGACGAAAGGCTTGTCGCTACGAACGATGCTCATGGGAAATCCTCTGGTTGGATGAGGTTCTGCAGAATGCGTTGCGGCCGTGGCGGGCTAGCCGCCGCCGATGGCGTGGACCACTTCGATCTGGTCACCTTCGGTGAGCGCAGTCTCGGCGTGCTGGCTACGCGGGACGATATCCAGGTTGAGCTCCACTGCGACGCGACGCCCGGTCAGGTCCAGACGGGTCAGCAGGGCCGCAACGGTTTCGCCGTCGGGCAGTTCAAAGGGTTCGCCGTTCAACTGAATGCGCATGCCACGGGCCGCCATCGTTTTTAGGGGCCCGCATTCTAGCGCGATTGGAACCTGAAGGTCAGCTCCAAGCGTCAAGCGGTCAAAGCTGCAAACGCCACGCCGCCAGGCCCAGGAAGAACCAGCCGAGCAGGAACGCCAGCCCGCCAAACGGCGTGATGATCCCCAGTTTACTGATGCCGGTCATCGTCAGCACATACAGGCTGCCCGAGAACAGCAGGATACCGACGGTAAACGAAATACCCGCCCAAGTGACCAGCCGACCCGGAATATGCGCCGCCAGCAAGGCCACGCCGAACAGTGCCAGGGCATGCACCAACTGGTAGGTCACACCAGTATGAAAGATCGCCAGGTAGTCGATGCTCAGGCGGTTTTTCAGGCCGTGGGCGGCGAACGCGCCCAGGGCGACACCGGTAAAGCCGAAAAAGGCAGCCAGCATCAGAAAGCTACGCAGCATGGGGAACTCCAGTCAGACTCATCGGGCAGGGTCTGTATAATGGCCCGCTCAACGGGTTCGGCCAAGCCATCTCTATGCTGCGTGTCCTCTTCAAACGCTTTCTCAACGTCGTGAAATGGTTTGCCATCGGCAGTGTGTTGCTGGTGCTACTGTTTCGTGTGGTGCCGCCACCGTTCACTGCGCTGATGGTGGAGCGCAAGGTCGAGTCCTGGGTCGACGGTGAGCCTATCGACCTGCAACGCAGTTGGGTGCCATGGGATGAAATATCCGATGACCTGAAAGTGGCGGTGATGGCCGGTGAAGACCAGCGCTTCCCACAACATTGGGGTTTTGATTTCGGCGCGATCCAGGCGGCGATTCTGCACAACGAACGCGGCGGCTCGATTCGCGGTGCCAGCACCCTGAGCCAGCAGGTGTCGAAAAACCTGTTCCTGTGGGCCGGCCGCAGCTATTTGCGCAAAGGCCTGGAGGCGTGGTTTACCGGTTTGATCGAGGTGTTGTGGCCCAAGCAGCGGATTCTTGAGGTGTACCTCAACAGCGTGGAATGGGATGAAGGTGTGTTTGGCGCAGAGGCAGCGGCGCGGCACCATTTTGGCGTGAGCGCCAAGGGCCTTTCGCGGCACCAGGCCAGTTACCTGGCGGCGGTATTGCCCAATCCACGGGTGTGGAGTGCCAGCCATCCGACGGCCTATGTGGCACGGCGGGCGGCGTGGATTCGCCAGCAGATGAGCCAATTGGGCGGGGATGGTTACCTGGTGGAGCTGAACAACTCTCGAAAGGCACCGTGGTCCGACTGACACAATATGGGACCTGTGGGAGCTGGCTTGCCTGCGATAGCGGTGGGTCAGTAACCCATGCTTCAGCTGACACGGCCTCATCGCAGGCAAGCCAGCTCCCACATTAAACCGAGTTGGGCTTGAGACTTTTCGAACACAAACAAAAATGCCCCGGTCTTTCGACCGGGGCATTTTTTGTTCGCTGCATTTTAAGCGGCGATCGACAACTTCAGCTTGTTCATCGCGCTTTTCTCAAGCTGACGAATCCGCTCGGCCGACACGTTGTACTTCTGCGCCAGGTCGTGCAGCGTGGCCTTTTCTTCTGCCAGCCAACGCTGGTAGAGGATGTCACGACTGCGGTCGTCCAGCACTTCCAGCGCTTCGTGCAGGTTGTGGTTGGAGTTGTCGCTCCAGTCGGCGTCTTCCAGTTGACGCGCCGGGTCGTACCGGTGGTCTTCCAGGTAGTTGGCCGGCGATTGGAAGGCGCTGTCGTCATCCGCTTCGGCGGCTGGGTCGAAGGCCATGTCATGGCCGGTCAGGCGGCTTTCCATCTCGCGCACTTCACGCGGCTCCACGCCGAGGCTTTCGGCCACGCGGTGGACTTCTTCGTTGTTCAGCCACGCCAGGCGTTTTTTCTGGCTGCGCAGGTTGAAGAACAGCTTGCGCTGGGCCTTGGTAGTGGCCACTTTCACGATGCGCCAGTTGCGCAGGATGAACTCGTGGATTTCCGCCTTGATCCAGTGCACGGCAAACGAAACCAGGCGCACGCCCATTTCAGGGTTGAAACGCTTCACTGCCTTCATCAGGCCAACGTTGCCTTCCTGAATCAGGTCGGCCTGGGCCAGACCGTAGCCGCTATAGCTACGGGCGATATGTACGACAAAACGCAGGTGGGCGAGCACCATCTGCCGAGCCGCCCCCAAATCCTGCTCATAGTAGAGACTCTCGGCCAGTTCACGCTCCTGCTCGGGCGTCAGCAATGGAATGCTGTTGACCGTGTGCACATAAGCCTCCAGGTTCGCACCCGGGACCAAGGCATAAGCAGGTTGCAAAGAAGTGGTCATACGAAAAAACCTCCGACTCACATAACTCGTGCAGTTCAGCACTGCGAAAATTGACCTGGGAACCGTAGGACAAGTTCCCTAAACCGCTGATACGGTCAATACAAACGAAACCACATTAATCTGGCATTAACTACTTCGGCGCCAGCTCACGTAAATGCCGTGCCACCGCAATCCACGCACCGATATACCCCAACAACACCGCGCCAAGCAAGAGACTCAGACCATCGGCTACCGGCACACCGGCCAGAGCGAAATCACTGCCGTAGAGCCCGGCCAAGCCGACAACCGCGTCGTTCAACCAATCCAGGCCAAACGCCAGTACGCCCCAGGACAAGATCCCCGCACCCAGGCCATACAGCGCGCCCATGTACAGGAAAGGCCGACGCACATAGCTGTCTGTGCCGCCCACCAGTTTAATCACTTCTATCTCGGTGCGACGGTTTTCAATATGAAGACGAATGGTATTACCTATCACCAAAAGTAATGCAGACACTAATAACACCGTCAGGCCGAACACAAAGCGGTCACCCAGCTTGAGGATTGCGGCCAGGCGCTCTACCCAGACTAGATCAAGTTGCGCCTGTTGCACCTTCGGCATCTCTGCGAGTTTTTGTCGCAGGGCTTCCAGCGCCGGCTTGTCGACCTCGTTCGGCGTTACCAACACCACGCCCGGCAGCGGGTTCTGCGGCAGCTCCTTGAGCGCCTCGCCCAGGCCCGATTGCTGCTGGAACTCTTCGAGGGCTTGGTCGCGGCTGATGTACTCGGCCTCGGCTACCCCCGGGATGTTCTTGATATCGTCACGCAGCGCTTCGCCTTCCTTGCTGCTGGTGTCCAGGTTCAGGTACAGCGAAATCTGCGCCGCCCGCTGCCAGGAACCGCCCAGGCGCTCCACGTTATTAAGCAAAAGCGACAAGCCCATCGGCAGGCTCAAGGCCACGGCCATGACCAGGCAGGTGAAAAAGCTGCCGATCGGCTGCTTGCCCAGGCGCCGCAGGCTGTCCAGCAGGCTGGCGCGGTGGCTTTCGATCCAGGCGTGCACCAGGGTGCCGAAGTCCGGGCCGTCGTCTTCGTCGTGTTTTTTCTTTTTCGGTTGCGGGTCGGCTGGCTTCGGAGCCACCCGTTCGGAAACTTTAGGGCTGCGTGTAGCACTCATACGCCAGCCTCCCCATCGCCGATCAGGCGGCCGCGTTGCAGGGTGAGCATGCGATGGCGCATACGGGCAATCAAGGCCAGGTCGTGGCTGGCGATCAAGACGCTGGTGCCCAGGCGGTTGATGTCTTCGAACACCCCCATGATCTCGGCCGCCAGGCGCGGGTCGAGGTTACCGGTGGGTTCGTCCGCCAGCAGCAAGGCCGGGCGATGGACGATGGCGCGGGCGATACCGACACGCTGTTGCTGGCCGGTGGACAGGTCGCCGGGGAAGAGGTCGGTCTTGTCCGACAAGGCCACACGCTCCAGGGCCGAATCCACGCGCTTGACGATCTCGGCCTTGGACAGCCCCAGTATCTGCAACGGCAGGGCCACGTTGTTGAACACCGTACGGTCGAACAGCAACTGGTGATTCTGGAACACTACGCCGATCTGGCGGCGCAGGAATGGAATTTGCGCATTGCTGATAGTGGCCAGGTCCTGACCCGCCAGCAACAACTTGCCGGTGGTCGGGCGTTCCATGGCCAGCAGCAGGCGCAACAGCGTACTTTTGCCCGCGCCCGAATGGCCGGTGACAAACAAGAATTCGCCGCGACGCACTCGAAAGCTCAGCTCATGCAAGCCCACATGCCCGTTGGCATAGCGTTTACCGACCTGCTCGAATCGAATCATGAACGCTCCCGCTCGGCAAACAGTGCCTGTACAAAGGGTTCGGCTTCAAAGGTGCGCAGGTCGTCGATGCCTTCACCGACGCCGATATAACGAATCGGCAACCCGAACTGTTTGGCCAGGGCGAAAATCACACCGCCTTTCGCCGTGCCGTCGAGCTTAGTCAATGCCAGGCCGGTCAGTTGCACCGTCTGATTGAATTGCTTGGCCTGGCTGATGGCGTTCTGGCCAGTACCGGCGTCAAGCACCAGCAGGACTTCATGGGGTGCATCGGCGTCAAGCTTGCCGATCACGCGGCGCACTTTCTTCAGTTCTTCCATCAAATTGTCTTTGGTGTGCAGGCGGCCGGCTGTATCGGCGATCAGCACATCGATGTTGCGCGCCTTGGCGGCTTGCACAGCATCGAAAATCACCGACGCAGAGTCGGCACCGGTGTGCTGGGCAATCACCGGGATCTTGTTGCGCTCGCCCCACACCTGCAACTGCTCGACGGCTGCGGCACGGAAGGTGTCACCGGCGGCGAGCATGACTTTCTTGCCCTCCCCCTGCAGCTTCTTGGCCAGTTTGCCGATGGTGGTGGTCTTGCCAGCGCCGTTTACACCTACAACGAGGATGACGAACGGCTTTTTCGGCGTGATCACCAGCGGCGCTTCAACCGGCTTGAGCATGGCGGCCAGCTCAGCCTGCAGGGATTTGTACAGGGCGTCGGCGTCGGTCAACTGCTTGCGCGCGACCTTCTGCGTCAGGCTCTGGATGATCACGGCGGTGGCTTCGACGCCCACGTCGGCGGTGAGCAGGCGGGTCTCGATGTCTTCCAGCAGCTCGTCATCAATGACTTTCTTGCCCAGGAACAGGCTGGCCATGCCTTCGCCAATACTGGCGCTGGTCTTGCTCAGGCCCTGCTTGAGACGGGCAAAAAACCCGGTTTTGCTGGTTTCGGTGGTGGCGGCGACAGGCTCTGGCTCGACGACGGCAGGTGCGGCAACAACCGGTGCCGGCACTTCAACGACGGGCGGAACTTCAGCCACAACCTCTACCGGCGCCGGCTCAACCACTGCAGGAATCGGCGGCACGACGTGCTCGGCCTGAACATCCTCCACCAACGCCACAGGCTCTTCGGCCACCGGCAGTTCCAACCAAGGCTTGTGCTCAGGCGCAGGCTCAGGTTCCGGCTCGGCCTCGACGACCGGCTGCAACACCGGCTCAGCCATCGGCAACACCACCGGAACTGGCGTCTCGGCAACCGGTTCGGCTTCTATTACGGGTTCAGGGGTGGGTTCAGCGTGAACCTGTGGCTGTTCGACGACGGTTTCCTGCGGCTTTTTGCGCAGCCATCCGAACAGGCCTTTCTTCTCGCCAGCCGCAGCTGGGGTCTTCTTGTCGTCGTTGGAACCAAACATGGAGACGGCTATCTCAAGGTAGCGACGCGCCAAGGGGCGCTTCGGTAAATAAAATTCGATGCGTAACAGACTGTTTTTTAGCCAGCTCGTTCATGCGCAACATTTTGTAAGGCCTAAATAGGGCCTCAACAAGACAGCCACAGTGGCCGTCCCTAGGTCGGATCAGTATCCTAGCACCTCCTCGCCCGCCGACGCTAAGACCAAGCGGGCAGCCCAACAGGTTTAAAAACGAATGAATGCTCTAGCCCGCCGCGCCGCAGGCCTGCTGTTCAGCACAGTTTGTCTGCCTCTCTCAGCTTTGGCTGCCGATCCACAACCCACCCATGAATTCACCCTCGATAACGGCCTCAAGGTGGTCGTGCGCGAAGATCATCGCGCGCCGGTGGTGGTTTCCCAGGTCTGGTACAAGGTTGGCTCAAGCTACGAAACACCGGGCCAGACCGGTTTGTCCCACGCCCTGGAACACATGATGTTCAAGGGCAGCGCCAAGGTTGGCCCCGGTGAAGCCTCGCTGATCCTGCGCGACCTGGGCGCCGAAGAAAACGCCTTCACCAGCGACGACTACACCGCGTACTACCAGGTATTGGCCCGTGATCGCCTGGGTGTGGCCTTTGAGCTGGAAGCCGACCGCATGGCCAGCCTGCGCCTGCCGGCCGACGAGTTCAGCCGGGAAATCGAGGTAATCAAGGAAGAGCGCCGCCTGCGCACCGACGACAACCCGATGTCCAAGGCCTACGAGCGCTTCAAGGCCATGGCCTTCCCCGCCAGTGGCTACCACACGCCGACCATCGGCTGGATGGCCGACCTGGACCGCATGAAGGTCGAGGAACTGCGCCACTGGTACCAATCCTGGTACGTGCCGAACAACGCCACCCTGGTGGTGGTCGGCGACGTGACCCCGGACGAGGTGAAAAACCTCGCCCAACGTTACTTCGGCCCGATCCCCAAGCGTGACGTGCCGCCGGCAAAAATCCCGATGGAACTGGCCGAGCCCGGCGAGCGCCTGCTGACCCTGCACGTGCAGACCCAATTGCCAAGCGTGTTCCTGGGCTTCAACGTGCCTGGCCTGGCCACCGCCGAAGACAAACGCTCGGTGCAGGCCCTGCGCCTGATCTCGGCGCTGCTGGACGGCGGCTACAGTGCACGGATCTCCGAGCAACTGGAGCGCGGTGAGGAACTTGTGTCCGCGGCTTCCACCAACTACGACGCCTACACCCGCGGCGACAGCCTGTTTACGCTCTCGGCCACGCCGAACCAGCAGAAGAAGAAAACCGTCGCCCAAGCCGAAGCCGGCCTGTGGCGCCTGCTCGATGAGTTGAAGGCCAAGCCGCCGACCGCCGAAGAACTGGAGCGCATCCGTGCCCAGGTCATTGCCGGCCTGGTGTACCAGCGTGACTCCATCACCAGCCAGGCCACGGCCATCGGCTCCCTGGAAACCGTTGGTCTGTCCTGGAAGCTCATGGACACGGAGCTTGCCGACCTGCAAAGCGTGACGCCGGAAGATATCCAGAAAGCCGCGCGCACCTACTTCACCCGCGAACGTCTGAGCGTCGCCCATGTTTTGCCAGAGGAGACCGCTCATGAGTGATCGCAAAAACAGCCGCCTGATCCTGCCCGGCCTGATCGCCGTCACCCTGATGGCGGCCAGCGCCGTTTACTTCTTGCGCCCCAGCGAGTCGGTCGCCAGCCAGGCCCTGGACAAGGCTCAAACGGCCAGCACCCTGCAGTCCCTGGCGGAACTGGATGGCAAGGCACCGACCAACCGCAAGCTCGACGTACAAACCTGGACCACCGCCGAAGGCGCCAAGGTGCTGTTCGTCGAAGCCCACGAATTGCCGATGTTCGACATGCGCCTGCTGTTCGCCGCCGGCAGCAGCCAGGATGGCGACGTGCCAGGCCTGGCGCTGATGACCAACGCCATGCTCAACGAAGGCGTGCCGGGTAAGGATGTCAGCCAGATCGCCAGCGGGTTCGAAGGCTTGGGAGCCGACTTTGGCAACGGCGCCTACCGCGACATGGCGCTGGTGACCCTGCGCAGCCTGAGCGACAGCGCCAAGCGCGACGCCGCCCTGTCACTGTTCAACCAGGTGATTGGCCAGCCGACTTTCCCGGCAGACTCTCTGGCACGCATCAAGAACCAGATCCTGGCCGGCTTCGAGTATCAGAAGCAGAACCCCGGCAAACTGGCGAGCATCGAGCTGTTCAAGCGTCTGTACGGCGACCATCCTTACGCGCATCCGAGCGAAGGCACCCCAGAAAGCGTGCCGAAAATTACCCTGGCACAGCTGCAGGCGTTCCATGCCAAAGCCTATGCGGCGGGTAATGCGGTGATTGCGGTCGTCGGCGACCTGACCCGTGCAGAAGCCGAGGCCATGACGGCCAAAGTGTCGGCATCGCTGCCCAAAGGCCCGGCCATGGTCAAGATCGCTCAACCGACCGAGCCAAAAGCCGGCCTGAGCCGTATCGAGTTCCCGTCCAAGCAAACCCACCTGCTGTTTGCGCAGTTGGGCATCGACCGTGCCGATCCGGATTACGCAGCCTTGTCCCTGGGTAACCAGATCCTCGGCGGCGGTGGCTTCGGGACCCGCTTGATGAGCGAAGTGCGTGAAAAGCGCGGCCTGACCTATGGCGTGTATTCCGGTTTCTCACCGATGCAGGTGCGCGGCCCGTTCATGATCAACCTGCAGACCCGCGCCGAAATGAGCGGCGGCACCCTGCGCCTGGTTGAGGATGTACTGGCTGATTACCTCAAGAACGGCCCAACACAAAAGGAACTGGACGACGCCAAGCGCGAACTGGCCGGCAGCTTCCCGCTGTCCACCGCCAGCAACGCCGATATCGTCGGGCAGTTGGGCGCCATGGGTTTCTACAACCTGCCGCTGAGCTATCTGGAAGATTTCATGAAACAATCACAGGCCCTGACCGTCGATCAGGTCAAGGCTGCAATGAACAAACACTTGAGCGCCGACAAGATGGTCATCGTGACCGCCGGCCCGACGATTGCGCAAAAGCCACTACCGCCCCCCACTGATAAACCTGCCGAGCAGCCGCTCGGGGTTCCGGAGCATTAATGGCCAGTTCATCTCGCCCGAAAAAACCTGTCCACAACGTGCATAACGGTGTGGGCCAACTGCGCATCATTGGCGGTGAATGGGGCAGCCGCAAGCTGAGCTTCCCCGACGTCGTGGGCCTGCGCCCGACGC
Source organism: Pseudomonas sp. DWP2-2 (assembly GCF_049897065.1). NCBI lineage: Bacteria > Pseudomonadati > Pseudomonadota > Gammaproteobacteria > Pseudomonadales > Pseudomonadaceae > Pseudomonas > Pseudomonas sp. DWP2-2. The sequence goes on from NZ_JAFCVN010000005.1 coordinate 127,544, forward strand.
CCGATCGCGTGCGTGAAACCTTGTTCAACTGGCTCGCGCCGTACATAGGCGGGGCCAAAGTGCTGGACCCGTTCGCCGGCAGCGGCGCGCTGTTCCTGGAGGCGCTGTCCCGTGGCGCGGCGCAGGGCCAGGCGCTGGACGCCAGCAATGTGGCGGTGTCCAGCCTCAAGGAGCACCTGGGCACGCTGCGTTGCACCACCGGCCAGGTGCAGACGGCCGACGCGCTGCGCTACCTGGAAACCCAGGCGGCCACTGAATACGACGTAGTGTTCCTCGACCCACCGTTCAACCAGAACCTGCTGCCGACCGTCTGCACACTGCTGGAAGAACGCCAGTGGCTGGCACCGGATGCCTGGATCTACACTGAGAGCGAGACCGCGCCGTCCACGCTCGGCCTGCCAAGTGGCTGGCGCCTGCACCGGGAGCAGAAGTCCGGGCGGGTGTATTACGCGTTGTGGCATCGTTTGGTCGAAAACGCCGCCTGATCGTGTGGCTAGAGATTGCTCCCGCTGGGCTGCGAAGCGGCCCTGAAACCTGCCAAGGTGTTCCGACTGAATAAACGCAGTGTTCTTGATGGGGCCGCTACGCGGCCCAGCGCGAGCAAGCTCGCTCGCCACAGTGAGTTCACTTGCCACCGAGAGCGTCATGACCCCTTCTTGCGACCTGTTCAAACCCGCCTTCGGCCTCGGCAACCCTCACTTGCAGACACTGTGGGGGCCGCTGTGGCGCCCGACCACCCACATCGAGCGTCAGCGTGAGCGCCTGTGGCTGGAGGATGGCGACTTCCTCGATCTCGACTGGCACGGGCCTCATGACGTGCAAGCGCCTTTGGTGCTGGTGTTGCATGGGCTGACCGGTTCGTCCAATTCGCCCTATGTGGCCGGCCTGCAAAAAGTCCTCGCCACCCAAGGCTGGGCCAGTGCTGCGTTGAACTGGCGCGGCTGCTCGGGCGAGCCCAACCTGCTGGCTCGCAGCTATCACTCCGGCGCCAGCGAAGACCTGGCAGCCGCGATTGCTCATCTGCGCGCCAAGCGGCCTTTGGCGCCCTTGTACGCGGTGGGTTACTCCCTGGGCGGCAACGTGTTGCTCAAGCATTTGGGGGAAACCGGCGAGGCCTCAGGGCTGCAGGGCGCGGCGGCGGTGTCGGTGCCGTTTCGCCTGGATCAATGCGCGGATCGCATTGGGCTGGGGTTCTCGCGGGTGTATCAAAAGCACTTCATGCGCGAGATGCTGGCGTATATCCGCGTCAAGCAACGCCAATTCCTGCAGGACGGTCGTGAGGATGGGCTCAAAACCCTGGAGGCCCTTGGCTCCCTGGAAAAGATGCGCACGTTCTGGGACTTCGACGGGCGGGTAACCGCGCCGCTGCACGGTTTCTTGAGTGCCGAGGATTACTATCGCCGCGCTTCCAGCCGCTATTACCTGGGCGGTATCCGCACGCCGACGCTGATTATCCAGGCGGCTGATGATCCGTTTGTGTTTGCGCACAGCTTGCCTGACGCCAGTGAGCTGTCGGCCTGCACCGAGTTCGAGTTGCTGGCCAAGGGCGGGCATGTGGGGTTTGTGGAGGGTTCGTTGAAGCGCCCTGGTTACTACCTGGAACGCCGGATCCCGCAGTGGCTCCAGACCCAATACGGTCAATAGTGTGGGAGCTGGCTTGCCTGCGATAGCGGTGGGCCAGCCAATGTTGAGGTGGCTGACACTCTGCTATCGCAGGCAAGCCAGCTCCCACATTTCAATGAAACGTTTACACCGGTCGTTTACTCGCCCGTGGCTATTTCCCGAGCTGGATCAGTAATCCACTCACTCCACGACCCCGCATACAACTTACCCAACGGGTACCCCGCCAGGCTTAACGCAAACAGGTTATGGCACGCCGTCACCCCAGACCCGCAATACGCCACCAACTCCTGCGGCGGGCGCCCTTGCAGCTGCGCGGCAAAGCGTTGCTTGAGCTGATCAGCCGGTAAGAAACGACCATCACTGCCCAGGTTTTCACTGAACGCCGCGCATTGCGCGCCAGGGATATGCCCGGCAATCGGGTCGATGGGTTCTACTTCGCCACGAAAGCGCGGCTGGGCGCGGGCGTCGATCAAGGTCAGGCCGGGTTGGCCCAGGCGTTTTTGCAGGTGTTCGGCATCCAGCAACAGACGATGATCCGGCGTACCGGCGAAGGTACCTGGCTCAACCACGGGCGCGTCCAGGCTCAGGGGGAAACCGGCGGCATGCCAGGCCTTGAGGCCACCATCCAGAATAAACACACCATCACGCTTGCCCAGCCAGGCCAGCAGCCACCAGGCACGGGCGGCGTAGGCACCGGGGCCGTCGTCATACAGCACCACATCGGTGTCGGCACTGATACCCCAGGCCCGCAGTTGCCTGGCGAACGTGTCCGCCGCCGGCAAAGGATGACGACCGGTCACGCCCTTGGTCACCGGGCCGCTCAGGTGGCGCTCCAGGTCGGCGTATTGCGCGCCCTCGATATGCCCTTCGGCGTAACTGCACAAGCCGTAGTCCGGGTCTTCCAGGGCAAAGCGGCAATCCAGGATCACCCACCCGCTCGACTGTTGGCGCTCGGCCAATTGCTGGGGGCTGATCAGTTGGGCAAGCGGCATGACTGACTCCTGTGAATACAAAGGGGAAAGGTCTTACTTCACTTCTTCCAGTGCCTGATTCAACGGCACGTAAAACTCTTTGAACAAGGCGTCCACCGCCTCTTTGGCCTGTGGCGTGACAAACCCCGCCTCCAGCACCAGCACCTGATAAACCCCACGCTTGATCGCCTCGGCGCTCAGGTGGGTGGATTTTTCATTGGTGGTACACAAAAAGCGCACCCACGAGGTGAGGATGATCCACGCATTCAGGGTCAGGGCTTCTGTTTGCACCGGGTCCATATTGAGAATGCCGGCATCGACAAAGCCCTGGTAGATCGCGCCGCCCTGAATCAGGCAACGCTGGGAAAAACGCCGGTAGCCGGTCGCCAGTTCCGGGTCGCTCTCCAGCAGGTGTTCGAGGTCGCGATGCAGGAAGCGATAACGCCACATGCCGGCCAATACGGCTTGCAGGTAAAAGCGTTTATCCTCCACCACCATCGTGCGTCCCTGGGGTGGGCGCAGGAAACTGTCTACCAACGCTTCATATTCGCGGAACAGCACGGCGATGATCGCCTGCTTGTTAGGGAAGTGGTAGTACAGGTTGCCCGGGGAAATTTCCATGTGGGCGGCAATGTGGTTGGTACTGACACTGCGCTCGCCCTGCTGGTTAAAAAGCTCCAGGCTGGTTTGCACAATGCGCTCGCTGGTCTTTACTCGTGGTGCCATAGGGGATCAGCTTCTATACACGGGATGGGGCATCTTACGGCCTAACCCGGCCAGGATAAATCTGGATGTTACTGCAATGTTATTTGACAATTTAGAGCAATGACTCTAAAAATCCAGGCAGACCAATAACAATCGGTGCCGCGCCATGTCTGCCAACGTTGCCTACCTGCAAGATTCCCAGGCGCTGGATCAACTCCAGGACCTGTTCGACGCCCAACGCCGCGCCTATGCCGCCAACCCGATGCCGCCGGCCGGGCAGCGCCAGCAATGGCTCAAGGCTCTGCGGGATCTGCTGAGCGACGAACGCCAGGCGCTGATCAATGCGATCAGCCAGGATTTCAGCCATCGCAGCGCCGACGAAACCCTGTTTGCCGAATTGATGCCTAGCCTGCATGGCATTCACTACGCGAGCAAACACCTCAAGGGCTGGATGAAACCTTCCCGCCGCGCTGTAGGCATTGCCTTCCAGCCCGCCTCAGCCAAAGTCATTTACCAGCCACTGGGCGTCGTCGGCGTCATCGTGCCGTGGAACTACCCGCTGTACCTGGCCATCGGCCCGCTGGTTGGGGCATTGGCTGCCGGTAACCGGGTGATGCTCAAGCTCAGCGAGTCCACGCCGGCCACCGGCGAGCTGCTCAAGGCGTTGCTGGCCAGGATCTTCCCCGAGGACTTGGTGTGCGTCGTGCTGGGCGAAGCTGACGTGGGCATGGCGTTTTCCAAGTTGCGCTTCGATCACCTGCTGTTCACCGGCGCTACCAGCATAGGCAAGCACGTGATGCGTGCGGCGGCCGAAAACCTCACGCCGGTGACCCTGGAGCTGGGCGGCAAATCGCCAGCCATTGTCTCGGCCGACGTGCCGCTCAAGGATGCTGCCGAACGCATCGCTTTCGGCAAAGCCTTGAACGCCGGACAAACCTGCGTGGCGCCGGATTATGTGCTGGTACCGGAAGATCGCTTGGAGGGCTTTGTCGAGGCGTATTCCAAAGCCGTGCGCGGGTTTTATCCGACGCTGGCCGACAACCCAGACTACACCGCCATCATCAACGAACGCCAACTGGCCCGGCTCAATGCCTACGCCAAGGACGCCACCGACAAAGGCGCCACCTTGATCCCGCTGTACGAGCAAGGCCAGGCGCGGCGAATGGCCCACAGCCTGCTGTTGAATGTCAGCGACGACATGACCGTGATGCAGGACGAAATCTTCGGCCCGCTCCTGCCCATCGTGCCGTATCGCGGCCTTGACCAAGCCTTTGCCTACATCAACCAGCGCCCTCGCCCACTGGCCTTGTATTACTTCGGCTACAACAAAGGCGAACAAGCGCGGGTGCTCCACGAAACCCATTCCGGCGGTGTGTGCCTGAACGACACCTTGCTGCACGTCGCCCAGGACGATATGCCGTTCGGTGGCATCGGCCCGTCAGGCATGGGCCATTACCACGGTCACGAAGGTTTCCTGACGTTCAGCAAGGCCAAGGGTGTGCTGGTCAAACAGCGCCTGAACGCAGCGAAGTTGATCTACCCGCCCTATGGCAAGTCGATCCAGAAGCTGATCCAGAAGCTGTTTATCCGCTGATAACCGCCACCTTCGGGACTATAAAAACAATGAACCCCAGCCTGACTGATTCACCCGCGCTGTCACGGCGCGGCGTCTTGAAAATCGGCCTGTGTGCCAGCGCCTTCCTCGCCACCGCCGGGTTGGGCGCCAGCCTCAGTGGTTGCTCCAGCAGTACGCCGGCCAGCGGCTTTGCGATGTTGCGCACCAGCGACTTGCCGTTCTTGCGGGCGGTGATCCCGGTGCTGCTAGAAGGCGCGGCCAGTGCCGAACAAGTGCTTGCAGGTATTGAGGGCACCCTGAAAAAGCTCGATTACAGCCTGCAGCACTTGTCGCCCGAGATGTTCAAGCTCACCCAGCAATTATTCGACGTACTGGGCATGGGCATTACCCGCGGCCCGCTGACCGGTATCTGGGGCAGTTGGGAAAACGCCAGCAGCGAACAGATCCGCAATTTCCTGCACCGCTGGGAAAACAGTTACCTGAACCTTTTGCGCATGGGCCAGGGCTCGCTGCTCAAACTAGTGATCATGGCCTGGTACTTCCGGCCCGAGTCCTGGGCCCATTGCGGCTACCCCGGCCCGCCCAAGATCTAGCCTGGGCAATCCCCCAAGATTGCATCTTCCGACAAGAATAAGAGAGCACACCTATGCCCGTACCCGATCTGTTCCGCGACGGCCTGGCCCGTGGCTGGAAAACCCACAATGGCGCCGCCCTGGATCACGACCTGACCCTGGAAGCGGATGTCGCCATCATCGGCAGCGGCGCCGGGGGCGGTACCACCGCCGAAATCCTCAGCGCCGCCGGCTACAAAGTGTTGCTGATCGAAGAAGGCCCGCTCAAGACCAGTAGTGATTTCAAGCTGCTGGAAGACGAAGCCTACGCCAGCCTTTACCAGGAAGGCATCGGCCGCATGAGCAAGGACGGCGCTATCACCATCCTGCAGGGCCGGGCGGTGGGCGGTACCACCTTGATCAACTGGACCTCCAGCTTTCGCACCCCTGACGCTACCCTCGCGCATTGGGCCAGCGAATATGCGGTCAAAGGCCACAGCAGCGCCGAAATGGCGCCCTGGTTCGAAAAAATGGAGCAGCGCCTGGGCATCGCGCCCTGGGCGCTGCCGCCGAATGCCAACAACGATGTGATCCGCAAAGGCTGTGAAAAGCTCGGCTACAGCTGGCATGTGATCCCGCGCAATGTGCGCGGCTGCTTCAACCTGGGGTATTGCGGCATGGGCTGCCCGGTCAACGCCAAGCAGTCAATGCTGGTGACGACCATCCCGTCCACCCTGGAAAAGGGCGGCGAACTGCTTTACCTGGCCCGCGCCGAACGGCTCACATACAGCGGCGACACCATCAGCAGCCTCGAATGCGTGGCCATGGACGAACGCTGCGTAGCGCCAACAGGGCGCAAGATCAGGGTGAAAGCCAAGCACTATGTGCTGGCGGGCGGCGGCATCAACAGCCCGGCCCTGCTGATGCGCTCCGACGCGCCCGACCCACACTCGCGGCTGGGCAAGCGCACCTTCCTGCACCTGGTCAATTTCTCCGCCGGGCTGTTCGACGAAGTGATCAACCCCTTCTACGGTGCGCCGCAATCCATCTACTCCGACCACTTCCAAAGGCAGGACGGCACTACCGGCAAAATGTCCTACAAACTGGAAGCACCGCCCCTGCATCCAGGCCTGGCGAGCACCCTGTTTGGTGGCTACGGCAACCAGAACGCCCTGGACATGAACCAATTACCCCACACCCACGCCATGCTCGCCCTGCTGCGCGACGGCTTTCACCCCGACAGCCCAGGCGGCACGGTGGAGTTACGCGGTGACGGCACGCCAGTGCTCGACTATCAGGTCTCGCCCTACGCCTGGGACGGCCTGCGCCGGGCCTTCCACAGCATGGCCGAGATTCAGTTCGCGGCGGGGGCCAAATCGGTCAAGCCCCTGCATCACGACGCGCGTTTTGTGAACAACTTGGCCGAAGCGCGCAGCGTGATCGACGGTCTGAACCTGGAACTGCATCGCACCACCCTGGGCAGCGCCCACGTGATGGGCGGTTGTGCCATGGGTGAAGATCCGAAAAATGCCGTCGCCGACAGCCTGGGTCGCCATCATCAGTTGCGTAACCTGTCGATCCACGATGGCTCGCTGTTCCCCACCAGCATTGGCGCCAACCCGCAATTGTCGGTGTACGGATTGACCGCGCAACTGGCGAGCGCATTGGCCGAACGTCTGAAAACGGCATGAAAAGACAGGGTATTCACGGTATCTATCTACATAAGTCGACTTGGCCCACCGGTAATGCTGCGATACCATCCGGTTCCCCAACGGACTCCGCCAGGACGACGCGATGAACCGAGTGTTGTACCCAGGTACCTTCGACCCGATTACCAAAGGCCATGGCGATCTGGTCGAACGCGCCTCTCGCCTGTTCGACCATGTGATCATCGCGGTCGCGGCCAGCCCCAAGAAAAACCCGCTGTTTCCCCTGGAACAACGTGTGGAGCTGGCGCAAGAGGTCACCAAGCACCTGCCGAATGTGGAAGTAGTGGGCTTTTCGACACTGCTGGCGCATTTCGCCAAGGAGCAGAACGCCAATGTGTTCCTGCGTGGCCTGCGTGCGGTGTCGGACTTCGAATACGAATTCCAGCTGGCCAACATGAACCGCCAATTGGCGCCGGACGTGGAAAGCCTGTTCCTCACGCCGTCGGAGCGTTATTCGTTCATTTCCTCGACGTTGGTTCGTGAAATCGCTGCTTTGGGCGGAGATATCACCAAGTTCGTGCATCCAGCTGTAGCCGATGCACTGACATTGCGCTTCAAGAAGTAAGACTCATTGTGGCGAGGGAGCTTGCTCCCGCTGGACTGCGCAGCAGTCCCAATCCTTTCATCCCTCACCACAGAGACAGGCTCGCACTGCGGGCGTCAATGCGGCACAATTGCGCGCATTAGTTTTCAGATGCCTTGGCAGAGTGCCCTGGCAGGAGTTTCCATGTCCCTGATCATCACCGACGATTGCATCAATTGCGACGTCTGCGAACCCGAGTGCCCGAACGCCGCCATTTCCCAAGGCGAAGAGATCTACGTGATCGACCCCAACCTGTGCACCCAGTGCGTCGGCCACTACGACGAACCGCAGTGCCAGCAGGTATGCCCGGTCGATTGCATTCCTCTGGACGAGGCACACCCTGAGACTGAAGAGCAGTTGATGGAGAAGTACCGCAAGATTACCGGTAAGGCCTAAGCCTCTTCGTTGCCCGTAAAGGCCTCATCGCAGGCAAGTCAGCTCCCACACTTGGATATGTGAATACATTCAAATGTGGGAGCTGGCTTGCCTGCGATAGCAATCTCAGCCCTCACCCAACCATCAGCTCTGACACCTAGGGCAAAACACACTCGCCCGCTGCCCCAGCACCACATTGCGCAGCTCAGTGCCGCAGACCTTGCACGCCTCGCCGCCCCGGCCATACACGAACAGTTCCTGCTGGAAATACCCCGGCTGCCCATCGCCACCGATAAAGTCCCGCAACGTGGTACCGCCCCGCTCGATGGCAGCGGCCAGCACCCGCTTGATCTCAATCGCCAGCTTCAAATAACGCCCGCGTGAAATTCCCCCGGCGGCGCGGCGCGGGTCAATCCCAGCTGCAAACAGCGCTTCTGTCGCATAGATATTGCCCACGCCTACCACCACCGCGTTGTCCATGATGAACGGCTTCACCGCCATCGACTTGCCGCGAGACAGCTGGAACAAACGCTCGCCATCAAACAGGTCGGTCAACGGCTCCGGCCCCAGCCGCATCAGCAACTCATGGTTGTGCGGGTCGTGGCTCCAGAGCATCGCACCGAAGCGCCGCGGGTCGGTGTAGCGCAGAGCCATACCCGATTCCAGCTCGATATCCACGTGTTCATGCTTGGCCGCGGGCATGCCGACTTCCACCAGGCGCAAGTTGCCCGACATGCCCAGGTGGCTGATCAAGGTGCCCACTTCGGCATTGATCAACAGGTATTTGGCCCGGCGCTCCACCAGCACGATGCGCTGCCCTGACAGGCGCACATCCAGATCTTCCGGAATCGGCCAGCGCAGGCGCCGCTCACGCACCACCACGCGGCTGACGCGCTGGCCTTCCAGGTGCGGGGCAATGCCGCGTCGGGTGGTTTCGACTTCTGGTAACTCGGGCATGTGTACCTCTTGAATGACGGGTCAGTGCGCGCCCAGTTCGCGGATCGACAACTTCAGGCTCTCGAAGTCGTAGTCCGACAGGCCCACGTAATCCAGCACCAGGTGGCCGATGGCATTCCACTCATGGTCCACCGCCTGGTTACCCAGTACGCGGTAAGACGAACAGATATGCTCGGCCATCTTCAAAATGGCCAGCAGGTTCTTGAGCTGCGGGTTGCGCGTCGTCTCATCGCTGAAAATCACCAGGGCGTTATGGTGATTGGCGATGGCGTCGGTGACATGCTCCGGCAGGCGCCAGGACTTGGCGGTGTAGTAGCCGACTACCGCATGGTTGGTGTGGAACGCATTGTTCTCGGTATCGACCACGCGGCAATCCGGGCCGGCGTTGGCGTAAGCCTGTTCCAGCACGGACATGTAGTTGGGGAAGCGCTTGAGCATCAACGGCACGCCGCAATCGTGGAACAGGCCCAGGGCATAGGCTTCGTCGACGGTTTGCGAGCCGGTGCGCTTGGCCAGTGTGAGGCAGGTCATGGCCACATCCTGGGCAGTGTCCCAGAAGCGGTTGAGGGTGACGATGGTGTCGTCGCACATCTCGCCCTTGATTGACTGCGCGTTGATCAAATTGATGATCGAGCGGCTGCCCAACAGGTTTACCGCGCGCTGGATCGATGCAATTTTGTTGCTCAGGCCGTAATACGGCGAATTGACGATCTTGAGCAGCGCGCCGGACAAGCCCGGGTCCTGGGAGATCAACCTTGCAATCACTTCCAGGTCCGGGTCGGGCATGTACTGCTCCATCTGCAAATCCACCATGATTTGCGGTTGGGGCGGCACGCTGATGCCTTGCAGGGCCTGTTGGATCTGCTCGGGGGAAAGCTCTTGGGACATAAGTACACACTCTGGGCTAGGCGCGAATTCTACCCCTTATGCCGATGTGGCCGACACCCAAAAACCCAACTGAAACCCGATCGAATGTGGGAGCTGGCTTGCCTGCGATAGCCTCACCACCGTACGTCTGATACACCGCGCCGCCCGCATCGCAGGCAAGCCAGCTCCCACATGAAAGAGTGCGCAAAGGGTATACTCCCGCTCTTTTTTCCGGAGCGACGTCATGTCCCTGCCAAGCCTGCGTCTCAAAGCCAACGCCGATCGTCGTTTGCGCAACGGCCACCTGTGGGTCTACAGCAACGAAATCGACGTGGCCGCCACCCCACTCCACGGCTTCCAGGCAGGTGACCAGGCTATCCTGGAAGCGGCCGGCGGCAAGACCCTGGGCATCGTGGCCATGAGCCCGAACAACCTGATCTGCGCCCGCCTGCTGTCGCGCGACATCAAGTTGCCGCTGGACAAGTCGCTGCTGGTGCACCGCCTCAACGTCGCGCTGTCCCTGCGTGACCGCCTGTTCGACAAGCCGTTCTACCGCCTGGTCTACGGTGATTCCGACCTGCTGCCGGGCCTGGTGGTCGACCGTTTCGGCGACATCCTGGTGGTACAGATCGCCTCGGCGACCATGGAAGCGCATAAAGAAGACGTGATCGCCGCGCTGACCCAAGTGCTCAAGCCCAGCGGCATCCTGTTCAAGAACGACTCCGCCGCACGCGACGCCGAAGGCCTCAACCGCTACGTCGAAACCGTGTTCGGCCTGGTGCCGGAGTGGGTGGCGCTGGAAGAAAACGGCGTCAAGTTCGAAGCCCCGGTGATCCAGGGCCAGAAAACCGGCTGGTTCTACGACCACCGCATGAACCGCGCCCGCCTGGCCCCGTATGCCAAGGGCAAGCGAGTACTGGACCTGTACAGCTACATCGGCGGCTGGGGCGTGCAGGCTGCAGCCTTCGGCGCCAGTGAAGTGTTCTGCGTCGACGCTTCGGCCTTCGCCCTCGACGGCGTAGAGCGCAACGCCGCGCTGAACGGTTTTGCCGAGAAGATGACCTGTATCGAAGGCGACGTCTTTGAAGCGCTTAAAGAACTGAAAGCCAGCGAAGAACGCTTCGACGTGATCGTCGCCGACCCACCGGCCTTCATCAAGCGCAAAAAAGACATGAAAAACGGCGAAGGCGCCTACCGCCGCCTCAACGAGCAAGCCATGCGCCTGCTCAGCAAAGACGGCATCCTCGTCAGCGCCTCGTGCTCCATGCATCTGCCGGAAGACGACCTGCAAAACATCCTGCTCACCAGCGCCCGCCATCTGGACCGCAACATCCAGATGCTCGAACGTGGCGGCCAAGGCCCGGACCACCCGGTGCACCCGGCGATTGTCGAGACGCGCTACATCAAGAGCATTACCTGCCGGTTGCTACCCAATAGCTGATGCTGTTCCCCTGTAGGGACTTGCGGGTTCCTACAGGTTTTCAGGAAATGTCGTACTGCCCCAGGCTTTGACTTTCCGTAGCGCAGACTCGATCCTCGCCCCTCTCATGGAACCGAGGCTCGCGCATGTCGAAGGCAATTACACAGGCTGAAAAACCGCTCTTGGTTTTCTGGCTGATGACCATGACTTTGCTGGGCGTCCTCCCCCTTGACGTCGTACTGCCCTCCTTTCCCGCCCTGGCTGAACACTTCCATACTTCGACCACCCATATCGCTCGATCCGTCAGCCTGTTCGCCATTGGATTTTCCTGCTCAATGCTGCTGATCGGCCCGCTGTCCGACAGAATCGGTCGCAAGAAGCTACTCCTGGCCAGTATGGTAGTAGCCATCCTGGGTGCAGTCGGGTGTCTGGCCGCCAGAAACACGCCCCAATTCCTGTTCTTCCGAGTCATTCAGGCCATAGGCTGCGGTGGTTTCATACTGTCCCAAGCGCTGGTGCAGGACCTTTTTTTCGGCAGGGAACAGGAGCGGTTGCGCATAGCAATGGCCACGGCCGGAGGCATTTTCATCTCGATTTCCCCAGTGCTGGGCGCATGGCTGCAATTGCACTGGGGATGGAAAGCCAGCTTCTACGCGTTTATCGCCCTCTGTGCCGCAACGTGGATTATGGCTCACCGATTACTGCATGGCGGCTTCCCTCCAACCGCGCCAGGCGAGCGGGGTATTTTCAGGGCCTACGCCAAGGTTTTCGCCAACAGACATTTCGCCAGCTACGCCACGATCTCCGCGATCACCTTCGCCTGTCATTTCTCATTCATCGTTGTGTCACCGCTCATTTTCATGGACCAGTTAAAGCTGTCACCCCATGAGTACTCATTGACCTTGCTTCTCTACGGCGCCGCCTACGTAGTGGGTGGCCTCTGTGCAGGCGTCCTGCACAAACGGCTGGCGGCGGCTACCCAGATGGCAGTCGGGCTGGTTCTGATCGCTATCTCTGGCGTGGTCATGCTGCTGTTGGCCTACCTGTTCGGCTTATCAACCCCGACAGTGTTGGTGCCCATGCTGCTCTGCACGGCGGGCACCACCATCACCCGGCCCATTTCCAACTCCAAGGCCATGAGCCTGTTTCCAGACAATGCGGGAGCCGCGGCTTCCGCCGTTGCGGCAGTGCTGTTCATTGCTGGCGGCTGTATCAGTGCGTTTATCAGCACCTTTACCCACCAGTTGAGTACTGCGCTTGGCTTGTGTTTTCTGATCCTGAGCCTCGCCGCCCTTGCGTTGAACTCATGGGCAAGGCGCCACCCGCACGTCCTGTAGCGGCTAACTTCAAGGTTGCGCCCATTCCCTCCAGCCGCCAGCGGTGTAGAATCGGCCCTATTCATCGCCAGTCATCCCCCGGCGGGTTTATGAGCTCGAGGCCCAAGCAAGCGGCGATCCCGCGACGCGAGTGGCAACTTCCGGACACACGGCCATTTTCTGAGTGTTCCAGTCGTCAATTAGAAGCTCACTCCCCTTTAGTACTTGATTAGCCGCCCGGAGTGCTCCAATGCCTGATTACCGCTCGAAAACATCCACCCACGGCCGCAACATGGCCGGTGCGCGCGCGCTGTGGCGTGCCACGGGGATGAAAGATGACGACTTCAAAAAGCCGATCATCGCGATTGCCAACTCGTTCACCCAGTTCGTGCCTGGCCATGTCCACCTCAAGGACCTGGGCCAACTGGTCGCCCGCGAGATCGAACGCGCCGGTGGCGTGGCAAAGGAATTCAACACCATTGCCGTGGATGACGGCATCGCCATGGGTCATGACGGCATGCTGTATTCCCTGCCGAGCCGCGAGATCATCGCCGACTCCGTGGAGTACATGGTCAACGCCCACTGCGCCGACGCCATCGTGTGCATTTCCAACTGCGACAAGATCACCCCCGGCATGTTGATGGCTGCATTGCGCCTGAACATCCCGGTGATCTTCGTCTCCGGCGGCCCGATGGAAGCCGGCAAGACCAAGCTCGCCTCCCACGGCCTCGACCTCGTCGACGCCATGGTGATCGCCGCCGATTCCAGCGCTTCTGACGAGAAGGTCGCGGAATACGAGCGCAGCGCCTGCCCGACCTGCGGTTCGTGCTCCGGCATGTTCACCGCCAACTCGATGAACTGCCTGGTGGAAGCCCTGGGTCTCGCCTTGCCGGGCAACGGTTCCACACTGGCCACTCACAGCGACCGCGAGCAGTTGTTCCTGCAGGCCGGCCGCACCATCGTCGAGCTGTGCAAGCGTTACTACGGCGAGAACGATGAGTCGGTGTTGCCGCGCAATATCGCCAACTTCAAGGCGTTCGAAAACGCCATGACCCTGGACATCGCCATGGGCGGTTCCACCAACACCATCCTGCACCTGCTGGCCGCGGCCCAGGAAGCCGAGATCGACTTCGACCTGCGCGACATCGACCGCCTGTCCCGTCACGTGCCGCAACTGTGCAAAGTCGCGCCGAACATCCAGAAGTACCACATGGAAGACGTGCACCGCGCCGGCGGGATCTTCTCGATCCTCGGCTCCCTGGCCCGTGGCGGCCTGCTGCACACCGATCTGCCAACCGTGCACAGCAAGTCCATCGCCGAAGGCATCGCCAAGTGGGACATCACCCAGACCGACGACGAAGCCGTGCACACCTTCTTCAAGGCCGGCCCGGCCGGTATCCCGACGCAGACGGCGTTCAGTCAGTCGACCCGTTGGGACACCCTGGATGACGACCGTGAAAACGGCTGCATCCGCAGTGTCGAGCACGCCTACTCGCAAGAAGGCGGCCTGGCCGTGCTGTACGGCAACATCGCCCTCGACGGCTGTGTGGTCAAAACGGCGGGCGTGGATGAGTCCATCCACGTCTTCGAAGGCCGCGCCAAGATCTACGAAAGCCAGGACAGCTCGGTACGCGGCATCCTCGCGGACGAAGTGAAGGAAGGCGATATCGTGATCATCCGCTACGAAGGCCCCAAAGGCGGCCCGGGTATGCAGGAGATGCTTTACCCCACGTCCTACCTGAAATCCAAAGGCCTGGGCAAAGCCTGCGCCCTGCTGACCGACGGCCGTTTCTCCGGCGGCACGTCGGGCCTGTCCATCGGCCACGCTTCGCCGGAAGCCGCCGCCGGTGGCGCGATTGGCCTGGTGCAGGATGGCGACAAGGTGCTGATCGACATCCCGAACCGCTCGATCAACCTGTTGATCAGCGATGAAGAACTGGCAGCACGCCGGGTTGAGCAGGACAAGAAAGGCTGGAAGCCAGTGGAGAAGCGCCCGCGTAAAGTCACCACCGCATTGAAGGCCTACGCGTTGTTGGCCACCAGTGCCGACAAGGGTGCCGTACGCAACAAAGCCATGCTCGACGGCCTGTAAGCCCCGCGCATAAAAAAGCCCCGCCAGGTGCGGGGCATTTTTATGCCTGGAAATCCCATATGGGACGGGGCTTACCCCTGATGCCAGTGTAGGAGCGAGCTTGCTCGCGAAAAGCGTCAACGATAACGCGTACTTACTGAATAAACGCGGTGCCTTTGAGTTTTTCGCGAGCAAGCTCGCTCCTACAGCAATGATGCGTCAAGCTTTAGAACTGTGGGGTATAGGTCATGGTGAACATCACATTGCGTGGGTCCCCGTAGTAGTTGCTGCCCCAGTTCGCGTTGTAGGCCGGGATGTAATACTTCTTGTCGAACATGTTGTTCAGGTTTGCCGCCACGGTGAATTCCTGGTTGATCTTGTAGGCCACCCGCGAATCCCACAATGCATTGCCCGGCACGCTGAACGTACGGTCATAGGCTTCGGTGCTGCTTTGCGCGGTCACACCGGCACCCACGCTCCAATGCTGCCAATCGCCCGGCAACTGGTAATCGCCCCAGACCTTGAGCAAGTGCTTGGGGGTCCAGGTGCTGAAAATCTTGCCTTCGTAGGTATTGTCCTTGAGGAATTTAGTGGTGTTGTAGGTGTAGCTGGAGGCCAGCTGCAGGCCTGGCAGCACCTCACCACTGAGTGTGGCTTCAAAGCCTTGGCTGCGGACCTTGCCGGAAGCGACCGAGCAGTACCAACCATTGCAGTTCATTGGCCCTTGCAGGTCCTGCACGCTACGGTTTTCCTGATCGTAACGGAAGATCGCAAACGAGGTATTGAGGCGCCCGTCAGCCAGCTCTCCCTTGATGCCCAACTCGTAGTTTTTGCCCTCGATAGGCTTGAGCAGGGAGCCGGAGGTGGTCAGGTTGGTTTGCGGCTCAAAGGCATCGGCATAGCTGGCGTAGGCCGACCACTGCTCGTTGAGCGCATAGACCAGGCCGGCGTAGGGCGTAACCTTGCCATTGGACTGGGTGGTATTGTCTTGCGGGGCACCATATGTGCCTTTGAAACCACTCTGGCCAATGTAGGAATAGTCATACCAACTGGTACGCGCACCGACGATCAACGTCAGCGGGTCCAGGACTTTCACACGCCAGGTGCCATAGATGCCTTTCTGGCGAATGTCATACCAGCTCTTCGAGGCGGCACCCTCCTGGAACAATTGGTATTTGTCGCGCTGTGGGCGGTTGTGGTCGATGTTGAAGATATCCGCGCCGGGGTTTGAAGCCCGTGCCCACTGGTCGTCGGTGGTGAGCTTGGAATAGTTGGCGCCCAGCACCACTTCCTGCTGGAAGCCCAGCCCCTCAAACTTGCCGTTTACATACACATCCGCGCCGCGGCTCTTGGTATTGAAGTCGGTGATCCAATCCACATAGGGCACAGCGCCACCGCCGACGGGTACCGTGTCCCACGTCGCCTGGTAGGTTGCGTCGTTGTGCTCATCCATGGCTACCAGTGCGGCTTTCACTTTCCAGTTATCGTTGAAGCGGTGCTCGATGTCGGCAAACACCTGAGTCTGATTGTTGACGCTGCGGTTCCAACTGGCGCCGACAAATGTCGAACGCGGCAGACCGATATCACTGCCGTCGGCATAACGGGGCAACGACATGAAGTTGGGGCGCGAATGGCCCTTCTGGTTACTGATGCCCAGGCCGACGGTGGTGTCGGGAGTGAAATCGTAGTCGACGGCGCCATAAACCGTCTGGTTCCAGCCGCCCGCATAGTCGACGAAGGAGTCGGTGGTGTCGTAATCCGCCACGAAGCGTCCGCGCAAGGTGCCTTCGGCGTTCAGCGGGCCACCGACATCGACCTGAGTGCCGTAGTGGTCCCATGAGCCAGCCTTGGCGGTAATGGTCGCCGTCGGCGCTTGCTGCCCGCGCTTGCGCACCAGGTTCATGGTGCCGCCGGGGCTGTTGGCACCTTGCAGCAAGGCGGCCGGGCCGCGCAGCGTCTCGACGCGGTCGTAAATGGCCATGTTTTCGGTGAGATAGCTACCCAAGGTGTAAGTGTTACGTGGAATCCCCACACCGTCGTATTGCAGGGTGCCAACCTCGAAGCCACGGGAGAAGATGAACATACCGGAGCCGGGAGACTTGGTCGCTGTCAGGCCGGGCGTGCGCTTGACCACTTCAGAGAGCTTGGTGGTGTTCTGATCATCCATCTGCTTGCGGGTCATGACGCTGACCGACTGCGGGATGTCCTTGAGTTTTTGCTCGCCCTTGCCCAGGGTCACGGCCCCCGTGGTGTACGAGCCCGTGCCTTCGGTGGTGACGCCCAGGCGTTCGGCCGTGATGGTGGTGGCGCCCACTTCCAGGGCAGAACCTGGTACCACACGTTTTTCCAGGGTGACGGTATCGGCATTGATAAACGCCGCGCTCAGTCCCGTGCCGCCGAGCAGTTGCCCCAAGGCTTCACGCTGCCCCAGGTTGCCCTTCACACCCGGCGATATCACCCCCTGGGTCAACTCCCCATTCACTAGCACCTGAACCCGCGTCACCGCCGAGAACGCCGCCAGCGCAGCGTCCAGGCCCTGCCCGGGAATATCGAAGCGGTAGGTCTGGGCCTGCTTGGCCTCAGCGGCCTGCAGGTACGACGGCGCGATACAGCTGGCCAAGGAAATGGCCAAGGCCAGCAAGGGCCGTGTGGCGAATCGGTGTGCCATGAATGGTGCTCCCCGGTACAAAAGTCTGTGATCGGCGCCGCACTACTTGAGAGTGCTTACTATTTACGCCTCAGTGATCAAGGACGATGGCTTGCGGGGAAACCCTGAAAATATTTTGAGAAATTGCCGTCAGGACGCATTGCCTTCACGCAACACCAGCAAATACGGGGTGTAGTGCTCGGCACGCAGGTTGAGGGTGTATTCCAACGCCTTGAGCACGGCATCGGGCTTGTCGATTTCGAACACGCCGGACACTACCCGACTGCGCAACGCATCACCGAGCACCAGCGTCTTGCCGGGCCAGTAACGGTTCAGTTCAGAGACCACCACCGACAAAGGTTGCTGACGGAACACCAGTTGCCGCTGACGCCAGGCAAAGCCGCTGGCCGGGTCGAAACCGTGGACGTGTGCAAGGTGCCGGCTCTGATACTCCACGGCCCGCCCCGGTTCCAGATAGACCGGCGTGCCGCTCCCTGCACTGACTTCAACCTTGCCCTGCGCCACCTGCACACGCGTCTGGTCATCACGCCGCGCCACACTGAACTGGGTGCCGACCACTCGCACCCAGCCGTCGCCCGACTGCACCACGAAGGGCCGTGCGGGGTCCTTGGTCACATCGAAGAAACCTTCGCCACGCAGCAAACGAATCTGCCGCTCACCCGCAGTCATGCGGATTTGCACCGCACTGTCGGTGTTGAGTTGAAGGTGGGAACCATCGGCCAGTTCAATGCTGCGCGACTCGCCAGTGCCGGTGGCGTAGTCGGCGCGCAAGCGGTCAAGCCAGGGAGTGTTCTGCACGGTCAGGCCCACGGCCAGCAACACGGCAGCCGCATACGCCCAGCGCCGCAGCGGTTTACGCCAGGTGGCCTGCTCGGCACGGCGAATGACGCGCGCCGGCTCACGCAGGCCACCGAGCATCGCCTGCACTTCCTGCCAGGCATCATCCTGCGCCTGGCCCTGACCGAGCCACGCAGCAAAGGCGTCCATTTCAGCCGGGGTCAAGTCCTCGGCGTGCAGGCGGAAATACCAGCCGGACGCCTCTTCGAACAACACATCAGCAGTAGGCAGGGCAGTCATGACCGACGTCCTTGTGCATCGCAGGCTAGGCGCGTCTTGATGTACCCACGGCATTCAATCAAGGCGCGACGCAATTGGTATTCCACACTGCGCGGGCTGATCGACAGGCGTTCGCCAATCTCGCGGTAGGAAAGCTCGTCGACATGATAGAGCAGGAAGATCTGCCGAGTCGCCTCGGGCAGGCCCAGGATCGCATCCTGCATCAGTTGCTCCTGCTGATAGGCGGCCAGTTGTTCGTCGGCACCGGGGTTGCTGCAGGGCAGTTCTTCGCTCGGTGCGCCGGCATCCAGACGCTCGCGGCGGATAGCCTGGCGCTGGTGGTCGCGCACCAGGTTGCTGGCAATGGTGAAGAGGAACGCGGGTAGGTTATCGATCTTCTCGCCGGACTCCAGGCGCGCCAGGCGCAGGAAGGATTCCTGGGTCAGGTCGGCAGCCACCTGGGCGCTGCCGGTGCGGCGCGTGACGAAGGCTTCGAGGGCTTTCTTCTGCTCCGCGAACAGGCGCGCGATCTGCGTATTCCAGGAGGACACAGCACTACCTTGAGAAGAACGGACGGTTCAGGGAGTGCGCACGCTAGCAAAGAATGAGATTAGTTCGCAATTGATATCTATTTTTGCCTTTGAGTCTGCGGTGTTCTTAAGACCGCCTTCGCGGGCAAGCCCGCTCCCACAGTTGACCGCGCCCCAACATGAGAATGCGGTCGACGGTGGAAGCTGGCTTGTCTGCGATGCAGGTGACTCGGTCTTACTGGATCTCTTCCGGCTTGACGATCACCCAGTTCTTGTCCGCCGTCACCGGCAGCCCTTCCTTGGCTTGCGCCGCCGCGTGCTTGGCGATCATGCCGTTGAGCTGGGTCATGTACTTGTCTTTGCGGTTGATCCACAGGTGGACGCCGCCCTTGGCCACGTCCACATCGTGGAACAGCATGTAGCCGTCGCTGGTCGGTGTGTCACCGCCGACAATCACTGGTTTTTTCCATTCGTCGATGTAGGTGAGGATCGCCGCGTGCTTGCCGGCCATCCAGGTCGCCGGGGTCCACAGGTAGGGGGTCAGTTCCAGGCCGAGGTTGCTCTTCTCGTCATACTTGCCGGCAGTGATCTGTTTGCGTGCGGTGGTCAGCTCGCCGGTCTTGCGATCCTTGAGCAAGGTGGTCACGCCGATGACGTTCTGGGGTTTGACGTTGTAGCCGTACTTCGGATCAGCCGCGACCATGCGCACCAACTCCTCGGACGCGGCGGTCATCACATATACCTCGATGCCGTTTTCCATCAGTTTGTTGTACAGCTCGGCCTGGCCGGTGAAGACTTTTGGCGGCTGTACCTCGGATTTTTTCACCACGTCGCCTTCGAAATAGCTGACCGGCACGGGCTTGCCGGAGGCCATAAGCTCGTCGACCTGCACTTTGAGTTCCTTGAGGGTGAAGCCGGAAAAAATCTGCGCAACCCAGGGGTAGCAGACCATGTCGTCGACTTCACACAGGCGATAGTAGTAGCTGAACAGACTTTCCTTATGGTCGGCGGTGTCTTTGAAGGGGATAAGCTTGAGCGAAGGGTCCATGGTCTCGCGGGTGATCAGGCCCTTGTTTTCCATGAACGGCAGCAAGGACTCTTCAAGGTCGTAGCGGTAACTGGTGTTGTCCATATCGAACACCGCGTAGTTACCCTTGTTGGCGTTGGCGGCGATCATTTCATTGAGTTGTTTGGCGGCAGGTGCCGGCCAGTGTTTCAACTCGGTGGCGGCAAACGCCTGGCTGGCGAGCCCGAGGCAAAAGGCGGCGGATAACAGTAGTTTCGGCGCGAGCTTCATAGGCGTTGTCTCCCTCAAGTGAAAGACATCGACGCTAACAAATCCGTATGACACTTATCGCCCGAGCGCGACCGCTGACGTCGCGATTGCGCCAAGCGCATACGCCTGGGCGTCAAACGCTTATTCCAAAAACGACAGTCGCCATTCCATATTGGTATTAAATCAATATATTTCAAGCTGTTAGGCTTCCCGGTTCGCAATCGCAGGCTCACGCGATTGGCTGCCTTCTCAACGGAGCTTCAATGAATCTGCCCCTGATTCTCAATTTATTGGTGTTCGTGGCCCTGTTGCTGGGCCTGGCACAAACCCGCCGTACAAACTGGAGCCTCGCCAAGAAGGTGCTGTTCGCCCTGGTGCTTGGCGTGCTGTTCGGTGCGGCGTTGCATACGATCTACGGCGACGGCAACCCGGTGCTCAAAGCTTCGATCGGCTGGTTTGACCTGGTCGGCAACGGCTATGTGCAGCTGCTGCAAATGATCGTGATCCCGCTGGTATTCGCCTCGATCCTCAGTGCCGTGGCACGCCTGCACAACGCCTCGTCCCTGGGCAAGATCAGCTTCCTGACCATCGGCACGCTGCTGTTCACCACGGCCATCGCGGCCCTGATCGGCATCGGCCTGACCAACCTGTTCGGCCTCACTGCCGAAGGCCTGGTGGCCGGCACCCAGGAAATGGCGCGCCTGCAAGTGATCCAGAGTGATTACGCGGGCAAGGTTGCCGACCTGAATATCCCGCAGTTGCTGCTGTCGTTCGTACCGGCCAACCCGTTCGCCGACCTGGCCCGGGCCAAGCCGACGTCGATCATCAGCGTGGTGATTTTCGCCGCGTTCCTTGGGGTTGCCGCGCTGCAACTGCTCAAGGACGACGTGGAAAAAGGCCAGAAAGTCCTTAACGCCATCGACACCCTGCAAGCCTGGGTGATGCGCCTGGTGCGCCTGGTGATGAAGCTGACCCCCTACGGTGTGCTGGCGCTGATGACCAAAGTGGTCGCCGGTTCCAACCTGCAAGACATCATCAAGCTGGGCAGTTTCGTGGTGGTGTCGTACCTGGCCCTGGGCCTGATGTTCGTGGTGCACGGCCTGCTGCTGTCCTTGGCCGGGATCAACCCGCTGCGCTTCTTCCGCAAGGTGTGGCCGGTGCTGACTTTCGCCTTCACCAGCCGCTCCAGCGCTGCAAGCATCCCGCTGAGCATTGAAGCGCAGACCCGTCGCCTGGGCATCCCGCAATCCATCGCCGGCTTCGCCGCCTCGTTTGGCGCGACCATCGGCCAGAACGGTTGTGCCGGTCTTTACCCTGCGATGTTGGCGGTGATGGTCGCGCCGACTGTGGGCATCAACCCGTTGGATCCGCTGTGGATCGCGACCCTGGTGGCGATAGTGACCTTGAGTTCGGCGGGCGTTGCCGGCGTGGGCGGCGGTGCGACCTTTGCCGCGCTGATCGTGCTGCCGGCCATGGGCTTGCCGGTGTCACTGGTGGCGCTGTTGATTTCCGTGGAGCCGCTGATCGACATGGGCCGTACGGCGTTGAACGTCAATGGTTCGATGACGGCGGGGGCGATTACCAGCCAGATCATGGGGCAGACGGATAAAGCGTTGCTGGATGCCGATGAGCATGCCGAACTGGCGCAGGCATAAAGGCTTATAACCTGTAGGAGCGAGCTTGCTCGCGAAGAACCTGAGGGCGCCGCGTTCATTCAGAATGCACGCGTCATCGTTGACGATCTTCGCGAGCAAGCTCGCTCCTACACTAGTTGCGCTCCCACACCTCGAAGTTGTAGGCCGGCTTATCACCTTCAGCCGGATTTTCGACATTCGACACCAGCTTCCACTGGTTCCCATCAAACTGCGGAAACCACGCATCCCCTCCCGGGCTCAGCGCCACGCGGGTCAGGTACAAGCGATCGGCCTGTTCCAGCCCCTGCGCATACAACTGCGCGCCGCCAATCAGCATCAGCTCGTCCACGCCTTGCGCCTTGGCCCATTCCTCAGCGCGCTCGACCGCTGCACCCAGTGAAGGAAAAACTTCCGCACCTTCCAGCACAAGATCGGTCTGACGGCTGACCACCAGGTTCAAGCGCCCCGGCAGCGGTCGGCCCAGGGAGTCCCAGGTCTTGCGCCCCATGATGATCGGCTTGCCAAGGGTGGTGGCTTTGAAATATTTGAAATCCCCCGGCAAATGCCAGGGCATGCTGTTGTCGACGCCGATCACACGGTTTTCACCGAGGGCTGCGATCAGGCTTAAAGGGAGAGTTTTTTTCATGGCGACGAGAATACCAGAGCGGCGAGCCAGCGGTTATGCTCCAACCTCATCAACACGACAGGACGGCGCGTGACTGCACTGAACCCGCTGCACAGACTTTGGCTGACAGAAACCGTGCGCCTGCGCGAAGAACACGCCGGCCCCCTGGAAGACCTGGAAGCCAACCGCTTGGCCCGCACCGCCGGGGGCGACCTGGCCACGCGCATCCAGCAGCGTGCGCTGCACCTGGCCGAGCGCGATGGTTTGGCCGCCGCGCTCAGCCGCTGGCTGCAAGGCGCACGCCTGGCGCTGTTGTTACTGGCGGCGGTCGCCGTCATCAGCGGCGCCGGTTTGGCGTTCGCCGCGCTGGGTAATGGCCTGGCCCCGGTGAATGTGTTCTGGGCCTTGGGCAGCCTGCTCGGCCTGAACCTGATCTTGCTGATCAGTTGGGCCCTGGGCCTGTTGTTTGCCGGCGAACACAGCGCCAGCCTTGGCCGGCTGTGGTTGTGGCTCAGCGAGAAACTGGCCCGTGACGCCAAGGCCGCGCAACTGGCCCCGGCGTTGTTGCTGTTGCTGCAACGGCAAAAACTCAATCGCTGGGCGGTGGGTGTGCTGGTCAACAGCTTGTGGTTGCTGGCCTTGCTCAGCGCCCTGGTGATCCTACTGACTCTGCTCGCCACCCGCCGCTATGGGTTTGTGTGGGAAACCACCATTCTCGGCGCCGATACCTTTGTCGCCGTGACCCAGGCCCTTGGCACACTCCCGGCTCTGCTCGGTTTCAATGTGCCCACCGTGGAGATGATCCGCGCCAGCGGCGACTCCGCGCTGAATATCGAAAGCGCCCGCCAGGCCTGGGCGGCCTGGCTGGTGGGCGTGTTGCTGGTCTACGGTCTGCTGCCGCGGTTGATCCTTGCCTTGCTGTGCCTGTGGCGATGGAAACGCGGGCGCGCAGCGTTGCACCTGGACCTCAACCTGCCCGGCTACGCCCAACTGCGCGAACGCCTGATGCCCAGCAGCGAGCGCCTGGGGGTCAACGATGTGGCGCCCGATCACCTGCACTCGATCAGCGGCGGCGCAAGTGAGCTGGAGAGTGATGGCGCCTTGCTGGTCGCCATCGAACTCGACGACCAACACCCTTGGCCCCCCAAACTGCCTGCCAACGTCAAGAACGCCGGCATCCTCGACAGCCGCGAATCACGCAACAAACTGCTGGAGCAACTCAGCCGTTTCCCACCCGCGCGCCTGGCCATCGCCTGTGACCCGCGCCGCTCGCCCGACCGTGGCAGCCTGGCACTGATCGCCGAGCTGGCACGCAGCGCCACCGACACTCGCGTATGGCTGCTGCAGGCACCACCGGGCCAGGCGCTGGACGCCGAGCGCCTGGGCGACTGGCATGCCGCGTTGCAACAGCTTGAAGTGTCGTTTGCCGATTGCGCGCCGCTCACTTGGCTGGAGACAGGTCATGACTAAACCGCTGAAACTCGCCGTGGTCGGCCATACCAACGTGGGCAAAACCTCATTGTTGCGCACCCTCACCCGCGATGTCGGCTTTGGCGAAGTGTCCCATCGCCCCAGCACCACGCGGCACGTGGAAGGTGCACGCCTATCGGTAGATGGCGAAGCTTTGCTGGAGCTGTACGACACTCCCGGCCTGGAAGACGCCATCGCCCTGCTCGATTACCTGGAACGCCTCGACCGCCCCGGCGAACGCCTGGATGGCCCTGCGCAGCTGGCGCGTTTCCTGGAAGGCAGCGAGGCAAGCCAGCGTTTCGAACAGGAAGCCAAGGTGCTGCGCCAGTTGCTGGCCTCCGATGCCGGCCTGTACGTGATCGACGCTCGCGAGCCGGTGCTGGCCAAGTACCGCGACGAACTGCAAGTGCTGGCCAGTTGCGGCAAGCCGTTGTTGCCGGTGCTCAACTTTGTCAGCAGCAGCGACCACCGTGAACCGGACTGGCGCGAAGCCCTGGCCCGCCTCGGCCTGCATGCGCTGGTGCGTTTTGACAGCGTGGCACCGCCCGAAGACGGCGAACGCCGGCTGTATGAAAGCCTGGCCCTGCTGCTGGAAAACTCACGGCCGCAGTTGGAACGCCTGATCCTCGATCAAGAAGCCCAGCGCCAGGCTCGCCAGCAAAGCGCCGCCCGCTTGATCGCCGAACTGTTGATCGACTGCGCGGCCTGCCGTCGCAGTGTGACAACCGAGAATGAGCCCCAAGCCGTCAGCGACTTACGCAAGGCCGTGCGCCAACGCGAACAAAAGTGCGTTGAAGCCCTGCTCAAACTGTTCGGCTTTCGCCCACAGGACGCGGCGGCCAGCGACCTGCCGCTGCTCGACGGTCGCTGGGGCGATGACTTGTTCAACCCCGAAACCCTCAAGCAACTTGGCGTGCGGGTCGGCGGCGGGATAGCTGCCGGAGCCGCTGCCGGTGCTGGCGTGGATCTACTGGTCGGCGGCCTGACCCTTGGCGCCGCGGCCCTGGCAGGCGCTATCGCCGGTGGCGCCCTGCAAACCGCACGCAGCTACGGCAGTCGCCTGCTCGGCAAGATCAAGGGCCAGCGCGAGCTGACCGTCGACGACAGCGTGCTGCGCCTGCTAGCCCTGCGCCAGCGCCAGTTGCTCAAGGCCCTGAACCTGCGCGGCCATGCGGCAATGCACAGCATCAAGGTCGATACGCCCCAGGACAAAACCTGGCGCGAGGGCAAACTGCCCGACGCCTTGAACAAAGCCCGCGCCTATCCGCAATGGTCATCCCTCAACCCCCACGCGAAACTAAGCCAGGCCGAGCGCCAAGAGCAGGTTGAAGCCCTGGCCCAACGCCTGGACCAGACCTGAACCGCCAATGCCTGCCTGTTCCGGGTTCATCACGCTTCTCCCCATAACCTGCGGATATTGCGCTCGGCCATGGCCGGCCCCACGCTCATCCCTACGCCGGTGTGCATCAAGGCAGCGCTGACGCCAGGTGCCGCCTGCACAAACGAAAACGGCCCGGGGCCGCGAGCGCCGTAGACGCCTTGCCAGCGCTCGACCACCTGGATGTTGCACCCCAGGGTCTGCTGCGCCAGCTCGATCATCCAGTCATCGATCTGCTCGGCATTGAAGGGCGACGGGTCGCTGTCGTAATGGTGGGAGTCGCCGATGATCAGCTCGCCATGGGGCGTGGGGCTGATCAGCAGATGAATGCCGTGTTCCTGCAGATGTGGCGTTTCGCGCAGAATCTGCGCCTGGACCACAGCGGCTTCCGGCAGGTCGGCGAAAGCGCCGTAATGCACGCAACTCAAGCCGGTGAGCAGCGCGTGTTGCAGGTTCAGATTAAGCACCGGCCGCGCACGCAGCATTTGCAGGCGGCAGGTGTGCGGGTTGAGCGGGGCGATGGATTCGGCCAGCAGGGTCTGATAGTCGTGGCCTGAACAGACAACGATCTGCTCCCCGCGAAAGCTGCCGGCCGTGCTGTGCAGCTGGCCCGGCTCTACGTCACGTACCAGCGTGGAGAAGTGAAACTCCACGTGCAAGTGCTGGCTCAGGTAATGGATCAGCGCCGGGATCGCCTCGCGGGAGTACAACTGCTGGTCATCCTTGCCATGCAGGGCGGCGCGGTGATGGCGGAACTGGCCGGCGTACAGGTCGTTCATGGCAGCGCCCTGCAGCAGCTCGACGTTGTAGCCGTGCTCCCGCGCGCGCCCGGCGCAGAAGGCTTCGAGCAGATGTTCTTCGGCTTCGGTGCGGGCGAACAGGTAGGAGCCATTGCGCTTGAGCGCCAGGCCCGCCGCTTGCGCCCACTGGCCCCAGATTTCGCGGCTTTCCCGCGCTAGGTCCAGCATTGGCCCTGGTGGTTGACCGGTGACCAGTGCCTGGCCGAAGTTGCGCACTGAGGCGCCCAATGGCGTGGCGCTGCGCTCGAACACCTTGACCTTGAGGCCGCGCCTGGCGGCGGCATAGGCGTGGGAGAGGCCGAGGATGCCGGCGCCGACGACTAACAGATCACTACTCATACTGTCCTCTGGTTCCCGCGCTCCGCGTGGGAATTCATCCGGTGACGCTCCGCGTCACGACCTTTAAAAGCGGACGCGGAGCGTCCAGAGCGGCGTTACCACGCCGAGCGTGGGAACGATCGGTTACTGTTTTTCCGACTTACCGTCATAACGCTTACGCCATTCGGCCAGGATGCTGTCACGGTTCCTGGAAGCCCAGACAAAGTCGTTCTTGATCAACCGTTGCTCATAGTCCGCCGGCAATTCGGTCTGCGGCTTGGCGATACCCGGTTGCGCGAGCACGGCGAAGTTTTCCTTGTACAGGTCCATCGCCGCGGTGCTGGCAGAGAAGTCGGCGAGTTTTTTCGCCGCGTCGGCATGGGCAGTGCCCTTGATCACAGCGGTGGCTTCGATCTCCCAGCCCAGGCCCTCTTTGGGCAGGATGATCTCCAGCGGCGCGCCCTGGCGTTTGAGCTGAACCGCCGGGTATTCGAAGGAAATGCCAATCGGGAACTCACCGGACGCCGCCAGCTTGCACGGCTTGGAGCCGGAGTGAACGTACTGGCCGATGTTCCGGTGCAGGTCGTCCATGTACAGCCAGCCTTGCTTCTCGCCGAAGGTCTGGAGCCAGGCGCTGACATCCAGGAAGCCGGTGCCTGAAGACGCCGGGTTAGGCATCACGATCTTGCCCTTGTATTCGGGCTTGGTCAGGTCCTGCCAGCTCACCGGTTTGGTGAGGCCCTGCTTCTCGGCTTCGACGGTGTTGAAGCAGAGGGTGGCGGCCCACACGTCCATGCCCACCCAGGCCGGAGGGTTGGCGGCGTCGCGGTAATGCTTGCCGATCTTGTCCAGGTCCTTGGGCGCGTAGTTCTCGAGCATGCCTTGCTGATCGAGGATCGCCAGGCTGGAGGCGGCCAGGCCCCACACTACGTCAGCCTGGGGGCGGTCTTTCTCGGCCAGCAGTTTGGCGGTGATGATGCCGGTGGAGTCGCGCACCCACTTGATCTCGACGTCGGGGTTGGCCTGTTCGAAAGCTTTTTTGTAGGTCTTCAATTGCTCGGCTTCAAGGGCCGTGTACACGGTCAACTCGGTCTTGGCGAAGGCATTCAGACTGAATGCCGTGAGGACTGCAGCGACCAGCGCCAGGGGCTTGAACATGGAGCACCTCCTTCAGGGATGTTTATTGGCCAGGTGCGCGCTGGCGCCAGGCTTGGGAGCGGCGCAGCGCGCCACGTGAAGCCCACGCCAGCAGCAGCGAGACGCTGGCCGAGGTGAACAGGATCAGGGTCGACATGGCCGCCGCGCCCCCCACATTGCCGGCGTCGTCCATGTTCAGCACGGCGACGGCGGCGAGGATGGTGTCGGGGCTGTAGAGGAAGATCGCGGCGGAGACGGTGGTCATCGCCGAGACAAACAGGTAGCGCAGGATGTCCAGCAGCGCCGGCAGACAGATCGGCACCGTGACGCGCAGATAATGGCGGTACAACGGTGCCTTGAGGGACAACGCGGCGGCTTCGAACTCGGCGTCCAACTGGCGCAAGGCGGTGGTTGCAGTCATCTGCGCGGTGGTCAGGTAGTGCGCAATGGTGCACACCACCAGCAACGCCATGCTGCCGTACAACACATGCAACGGGTTGCCGTTGAGGTTGAAGAAGAACACGTAGCCCAGCCCCAGGACCAGGCCCGGCACGGCCATCGGCACGAAGCTGAGCATGCGCAGCGCCAGGTTGAGGTTCTTCTGGCCCTTGGTCTTTTCCATCAGGTAGGCACCGGTGAAAATCAGCACGCTGCCGATCAACGCCGTGCACAGCGCCATGGTCAGGCTGTTGCGATAGGCCAGCCAGCCGCCGCCGGCGGTGTCTTCGAATTGGTAGTGGTTGAGCGACAGCGACAGGTTGTACGGCCAGAATTTCACCAGCGAGGAGTACACCGCCATGCCGAACACCAGCAGCAACGCCGCGCAAATCAGCAGTACGACGGCCAGGTAGCACCCGTCGCGCAGCCGCGATGGCGCTGGCTGGAACACCTGGGCGCGGCCGCTCATCGCGTCGCCATGCCGACGGCGCAACCACGCATCCACGCCAAAGCTGAACAGCGCCGGCAGCAGCAACACCATGCCGATCAACGCGCCGCGACCGAACTGTTGCTGGCCCACCACCGCCTTGTAGGCTTCCAGCGCCAGCACCTGATAATCGCCGCCCACCACCACCGGTACTCCGAAGTCGGTGATGGTCAGGGTGAACACCAGGCAGAAAGCGGCGAACACCGCCTGGCGCGTGGCTGGCCAGGTAATGCTGCGAAACGCCCGTGCCGGGCTAGCGCCCATGCTCGAAGCAGCGTCAAACAAGCGTGCATCCGCCAAGGACAACGCCGACAGCAAAATCATCAAGGCATGGGGAAAGGTGTAGATCACCTCACCGAGCACAATGCCCCAGAAGCCGTAGATATTTTCCGAGAACAAGCCGCGCAGCAGGCCCTGGTTGCCGAACAGATAAACCAGGGCAATACCTGGCAGCATCGACGGCGCCATCAATGGCAGCAATGACAGGCCGCGCCAGATGGACTTGCCGGGGATCAGCGTGCGTTGCAGGGCATAGGCAAACAAGTAGGCCAGCGGCACGACGATGGCCGCCACGCTGAGGGAAACTTTCAGGCTATTGCCCAGCAACCAGTGAAAGTTGGCGCTGCTCAGCAGTTCGCGAGCGGCTACCAGGCCACCGCCCTGCCCGGCTTCGATGCTGAAGCCGCGCCAGAAGATCGCCAACAGCGGCAACAGCACCGCCACCACTAACAGGCCCAGCCAGAGCCACTTGCCGCCGACCACGAAGAGGCGGTCGCCCCACTCGGCGCGTGATACCTGACGCAGGACCGGCAATGTCATCACAGCCCCCATCTCAGGCAAACACCTGCAGGCTGCGCGGCGGCAACGCCACCCAGATGTCCTGGGCGCCCAGGCGCGGCATCGCTTCCGGCGCCAGTTCAGCCAGCAACGGATGGCCCGGCAATTGTTCCAGCTCAAAGCTCATGC
Organism: Pseudomonas sp. DWP2-2; assembly: GCF_049897065.1. NCBI lineage: Bacteria > Pseudomonadati > Pseudomonadota > Gammaproteobacteria > Pseudomonadales > Pseudomonadaceae > Pseudomonas > Pseudomonas sp. DWP2-2. The sequence continues at coordinate 157,051 of NZ_JAFCVN010000005.1, forward strand.
GGCAGCGGTTGCCGAGAAAGGTGATCTCGCGAACCTTGGCCGGGAACAGGTTTTCTTCATGCACCGGTGGGTTGACGCAAATGGCTTCCGGGCGGCAGAACAAGCGGCCGGACTGGGCGACACCGGCGTCCTCAGCCAGGCGCATGTTCAACCCACCCACCTGAGCATGGCTGGCGCTGTTACGGCTGAACGGCAACCAGTTGCCCTGGCCGACAAACTCCGCCACGAACGGCGTGGCCGGGCGGTCATAGATTTCCTGGGGCGTGGCGTACTGCTCGACCTTGCCGTTGTTCATCACGGCAATGCGGTCGGCCATCAACATGGCTTCGTCCTGGTTGTGCGTCACCATCAAGGTGGTGATGCCCAGGCGCCGCTGCAGTTGGCGCAGTTCGGTGCACAGGTGCTCGCGTACCCGGGCATCGAGGGCCGACATCGGCTCATCCAACAGCAATAACGACGGCGCCGGCGCCAGTGCGCGGGCCAGGGCGACGCGCTGTTGCTGGCCGCCGGAGAGTTGGCCGGGGTACTTCTTTTCGCTGCCCATCAGGCCGACCAGTTCGAGCATCTGCGCGACCCGCTTGCGCACTTCATCGCGGCCGCTGCCGGTGAGGCCGTAGCCGATGTTCGCTTCAACGCTGAGGTTGGGAAACAACGCATAGGACTGGAACAGGATGCCGTAGTCCCGCGCCTGGGGTGGCAGCAAGGACACGTCCCGCTCGCCCAGGTAAAGCTCACCGCTGTCCTGGCGCTCCAGGCCGGCGATGCAGCGCAGCAGTGTGGTCTTGCCGCAGCCGGAAGGGCCCAGCAGACACACCAGCTCGCCGGCGGCGACGTCCAGGGAGACGTTGTCCAGCGCGGTGAAGGCGCCAAAGCGTTTCTGGATTGCGCGCACTTTCATCGGTGCGCCGGGTTGGGTCAGGGCTGTGTGCATGGTGGCACCTCATCGAACGGATGAAGGCCATGCTAGGAGGGCAATGCGTAGCGGGTGTGGCAGAAAGGCAAAAAGAGGTGATAGTGGTATTGGTGGATTTGTGTAGGACTCACGACCGCTATCATGACCGTTCCCACGCTCTGCGTGGGAATGTCTCTAGTGACGCTCCGCGTCACGGACGCGGAGCGTCCTGGGCGGCGTTCCCACGCGGAGCGTGGGAACGATCAGAGGGGTGACATTTCCTGTGCCAGGCCAAGGAACGCCGCCGGCAGGCGCGCCCCTTTGCGCTCCTTGAGGCAATACAGATACTCCGGAATCTGCGGTGCATTCTCGATGGTCAGCACGCGCAACTGCGGGTCATGGGGCACTTCCTGGCGGGCGATGATGCTAATGCCGATGTTGCGCAGCACCGCCTCGCGAATCGACTCACGGCTGCCAATCTCCAACAACGGGCCATATCCGACGCCCGCATTCTTCAACATCTCTTCCGTCAGCCTGCGGGTAGTGGAGCCCGCTTCACGCATCAGCAAGGTATGCCCGACTAGCGCGCTCAACGTTACGTGATCGAGCTTGGCCAACGGGTGATTGCGGTGCACCGCCAGCACCAGCGGGTCGGTGCCCAGCACGCGGCGGATCAGCCGGGCGTCTTCCAGCAATTGCGATGAGGCCGCGACATCGACGCGGTAATCGTCCAGCGCCTCAAGCACCTGCTGGGAGTTGCCGATTTCCACCGACACGTCCACCTGGGGCAGGCGCTCGCGAAAGGCTTTGACCAGATCGAGGATGTAATACGGCGCCGTTGCGGCAATTCTCAGCGCACCCTGGACCTGGCCGTTGTTGCGCAGGAAAAACTCGATATCCGCTTCCTGCTGCAACAGCGCCTTGACCATCGGCAACAGCCGCGCGCCCTCGTCGCTGACGGTGAGGCGGCGGCCGCCACGGTAGAACAACTCGACGCCGTAGTGGCCTTCGAGGTTGCGAATCTGGGTGGTCACCGTGGGCTGGCTCAAGCCGAGTTTCTTCGCCGCCTGGGTAATGCTGCCCAGCCGGGCGACCATGAAAAACGCCTTTAACTCAGCACTCAGCACACCACCCTCTCATCCACTATTTGCGCACCAGGCGCAGGCCATTGAACACCACCAGCAGGCTCACGCCCATGTCGGCGAAGACCGCCATCCACATGGTCGCCATGCCCATAAACGTGACGGCCAGGAAGATCGCCTTGATCACCAGCGCCAGGGCGATGTTCTGCTTGAGGATACTCGACGTTTGCCGCGACAGCCGAATGAAAGCCGGAATCTTGCGCAAATCATCATCCATCAACGCCACGTCGGCGGTTTCGATGGCGGTGTCGGTGCCCGCCGCGGCCATGGCGAAGCCGATCTCGGCACGGGCCAGGGCCGGGGCGTCGTTGATGCCATCACCGACCATGCCCACCCTATGGCCCTGGCCGTAGAGGGTTTCGATGGCTTGCAGCTTGTCGGTGGGCAACAGGTCGCCCTGGGCCTGGTCGATACCGACCTGGGCTGCAATGGCCTGGGCGGTGTGGGTGTTGTCACCGGTGAGCATCAGGGTCTTGATGCCCAGGTCGTGCAGTTGCTGAATGGCTTCGCGGCTACTGTCCTTGACCGTGTCGGCCACGGCAAACAGCGCCAGGGGGCCGGACTTGTCCAGCAGCAGCACGACGGACTTGCCTTGTTTTTCCAGGGCGAAGAGTTTTTCTTCCAACGCCTCTGAGCACAAGCCCAGGTCTTCCACCAGGCGGTGGTTGCCCAGGTGATAGGTCTGGCCGTTGATGTCGCCGCGCACACCGCGCCCGGCCAGGGCCTCGAAGTTATCCACAGCGTGAGTCGACAGGTTTTTATCCACAGCCGCGTTGGCAATCGCCAGGGAGACCGGGTGATCGGAACGCGATGCCAAGCTGGCAGCCAAGGCCGGCGCGCTGTCTTCGAGATTCGGGAACAGCGGCAGGTAATCGGTTTGCACCGGTTTGCCGTGGGTGATGGTGCCGGTCTTGTCGAGGGCCAGGTAGTCGAGCTTGTAGCCGCCCTCCAGGTAAACGCCGCCCTTGATCAGGATGCCTTTGCGCGCTGCGGCGGCCAGACCGCTGACGATAGTCACCGGGGTCGAGATCACCAGGGCACAAGGGCAGGCCACCACCAGCAGCACAAGGGCGCGGTAGATCCAGTCGAACCACACGCCCGCCATGAACAGCGGCGGGATCACCGCCACACCCAGGGCAAACAGGAACACTGCCGGGGTGTAGACCCTGGAGAAACTGTCGACAAAGCGCTGGGTCGGAGCACGCGCACCCTGGGCCTGTTCCACCGCGTGGATGATTCGCGCCAGGGTCGAGTTGTTGGCCGCTGCAGTGACCTTGTATTCCAGGGAACCGGCCTGGTTGATGGTGCCGGCGAAGACTTTATCGCCCACAGTCTTTTCAATCGGCAGGCTTTCCCCGGTGATCGGCGCCTGGTCGATAGTGGACTGACCGGCGGTGACTTCACCGTCCAGACCAATACGCTCGCCAGGTTTTACCCGCACGATTGCGCCCAGTTCTATACTTTTGACTTCCTGTTCCAGCCATGAACCGTCGGCCTGGCGCACGGTCGCCTGCTCCGGGGTCATCTGCATCAAGCCGCTGATGGCATTGCGCGCCCGGTCCAGGGACTTGGCCTCGATCAACTCGGCCACGGTAAACAGGAACATCACCATCGCCGCTTCCGGCCACTGACCAATCAGGATGGCGCCGGTCACGGCGATGCTCATCAGCGCGTTGATGTTCAAGTTAAGGTTTTTCAGGGCGATCCAGCCCTTTTTGTAGGTGGTCAAACCGCCGCTGAGGATCGACACCAGCGCAACCAGCGCGATCACCCAGGTCGGTGCCACGCCCGTGAAGTGCAGCACTTCGGCACCCAGAGCGCCCACGCCCGAGAGTGCCAGTGGCCACCAGTGCTTCTTGGCGGGCGGCGCGGCGGCGGGGCTGCCTTCCTCTATAGGGTCGGCCTGCATACCGATGGACTTGATCGCCGCGATGATCGGCGCCGTGTTCGGCAGGTCATGGGTGACGCCGAGGATGCGGTTGATCAGGTTGAATTCCAGTTGCTGCACGCCAGCGAGCTTACCCAGCTTGTTCTGGATCAGCGTCTGCTCGGTGGGGCAGTCCATGGCTTCGATGCGGAAGGTGCTCAGGCGCGAGCCGGCGGTGGGCGCCTCGCTCAGGGTCACGATGGCAGGCCCGGCAGCGCCGGAGCAGCAGGAGCCGGAGTGACCGTGGCTATCCACAGGCGTGAGTTTCGCCGGGGCATGATCATGTTTGTGATCGTGGCCATGCTCATGCGGGTGGCCGTGGTCATGAGCATGGTCGTGATCATGATCGTGCGGGTGGTCGTGCTTGTGCGGGGTGTGAATGGAGTGGCTCATCAGGTCGCGTCCGTAAAGGTGCCTGTTGCCAAGTAAAGACCCTGTAGCCACTATAGGGTCAAGCACCCATTTGGAGATTGCTGCGATGAAGATCGGCGAACTGGCCAAACTCACCGATTGCCCGGTGGAAACCATCCGTTATTACGAGAAGGAAAACCTGCTGCCGCCCCCGGCACGCACCGACGGCAACTACCGCGTATACACCCAGGCGCATACCGAACGGCTGACCTTTATCCGCAACTGCCGCAGCCTGGACATGACCCTCGAAGAAATCCGCAGCCTGCTGGGGCTGCGCGACAGCCCCCAGGACCAATGCGAAAGCGTGAATGCCTTGATCGACGAGCATATCCACCATGTGAAAGCGCGGATCGACGGGTTGTTGGCCTTACAGGAACAACTGCTGGACCTGCGCCAACGTTGCGGCGGTGGGAACCAGTGCGGGATCTTGCAGCAGTTGGAAGTCAGCGGCGGGATTGCGGCCAGCGAGGCCGAGCCTTCGCATGTGGGCAGAAGCCACGGCCATTAACTCAGGTGAACACCAAACCCATGTGGGAGCTGGCTTGCCTGTGATGGCGGTGGGCCAGCGACATTAATGTCGCCTGACACTGCGCTATCGCAGGCAAGCCAGCTCCCACAGTTTTTCACCGAGTAAGGCTTTAGATCGCCACGTCGGCCTTGATGCTTGGGTCGGCGTCGTAACCCACGATTTCGAAGTCTTCGAACTTATAGTCATAGATCGACGCAGGCTTACGCTTGATCACCAGTTCCGGCAGTTTTTTCGGCGTACGCGCCAACTGGGTCTGGATCTGTTCCATGTGGTTGCTGTAGGCGTGGGTGTCGCCGGTGGTGACGATGATCTCGTGGGGGATCAAATCGCACTGCTGGGCCAGCATGTGGGTCAGCAACGCCAGCGCGGCAGTGTTGTACGGCAGGCCCAGGAACACGTCGGAGCTGCGGATATACAGCTGCATCGACAGATGGCCGTCATGCACGAACGCCTGGTAAAGCAAATGGCACGGCGGCAAGGCTTGCTTGCCGTTACGCGCGTTTTCCTGCGGGCTCTGGGTTTCGTCCGGCAGGTATTCGACGTTCCAGCCGTGGAACAGGATGCGACGGCTGTTGGGGTTGGTCTTGAGCGTGTGCACCATGTAGTCGATCTGGTTGATCGTGCCGCCGTCCTTGGTCGGCCAGGCGGTCCACTGCTCGCCGTAGACCGGCCCCAGGTCGCCGTCTTCGGTGGCCCACTCATCCCAAATCTTCACGCCATTTTCGTTGAGCCACTTGATGTTGGTGTTGCCGCTCAACATCCAGATCAGTTCGTTGGCGATGCTTTTGAAGTGCAGCTTCTTGGTGGTCAGCAGCGGGAAGCCGTCGGCCAGGTTATGCCGATATTGACGAGCGAACACGGCCTTGGTGCCGGTGCCGGTGCGGTCGCCCTTGGTCAGGCCATTGGTCACGACGTCGTGCAGCAGTTCGAGATATTGCTTCATGTTTTTACCCGTATCGTTGAAGCCAAGACCTCCTGGTCTTGGCATTCGAATTTAAAGCGCGGCGTTCTTCAGCGGCTGCGGGCGATTGTACGCCCACCACAGCATGCCCAGGCCCGACAGGATCATCGGCAGGCTAAGCACCTGACCCATGGTCAGCCAGCCCCACGCCAGGTAGCCCAACTGCGCATCCGGTACCCGTACGAATTCGACGATAAAGCGGAAAATCCCGTAGAACAGCGCGAACATGCCCGACACGGCCATGGTTGGGCGTGGCTTGCGCGAGAAGATATAGAGAATAAGGAACAGCGCCACACCTTCCAACGCGAACTGGTACAGCTGCGACGGGTGGCGCGGCAATTGCGCCGGGTCGCTGAACGGCGGGAACACCATCGCCCACGGTACGTCGGTCGGCTTGCCCCACAACTCGGCGTTGATAAAGTTACCAATGCGCCCGGCGCCCAGGCCGATCGGCACGAAGGGTGCGACGAAGTCCATCAGTTGGAAGAACGACTTGCCATTGCGCCGACCAAACCACCAGGCGGCGATCATCACGCCGATAAACCCGCCGTGGAACGCCATGCCGCCCTTCCACACTTCGAAGATCAGGGTCGGGTTGGCGAGATACGCAGACAGGTCGTAGAACAGCACATACCCCAGGCGCCCGCCGACGATCACGCCCATCGACATCCAGAACACCATGTCGGAGAGCTTCTCCTTGGTCCAGGTCGGGTCGAAACGGTTCAGGCGCCGGGAAGCCAGCAGCCAGGCACCGCCGATGCCGATCAGGTACATCAACCCGTACCAATGGATTTTCAGCGGACCGATGGCCAGGGCCACCGGGTCGATCTGCGGGTAAGGCAGCATTGCGACTCCTCGTTAAAACATTTAGTCATGACGCACCGGACCATGCCGATGTGCGATTAAGCCTGCGTTACAGCTGCGAGATCAAATTAAGAAGTTCACATACACACCAAACAGCCCGGCATGTTAACGGATCAGAGGTGCGCGGCCCAACTTCGAGACGATGGAACACCGGCGCGTCTGTGGGTAGAGTGGCAAAAACACAAAAGGGGTCACCCGATGTGCCTGATTGTTTTCGCCTGGCGACCGGGCCATGCCCAACCGCTGATCGTTGCGGCCAACCGCGATGAGTTCTACGCCCGCCCCAGCCTGCCGCTGGCCCAGTGGGCGGATGCGCCCCAGGTCTATGCCGGTCGCGATCAGGAGGCCGGGGGCACCTGGCTGGGGGTGAACGCGGATGGGCGCTTTGCCGCCTTGACCAACATCCGCGACCCGCACCAGCCACCGGCACGCAAGTCTCGCGGCGAACTGGTTGCGCGGTTTCTCAGCGGTTCGCTGCCGATCGACGATTATTTGGCCGATGTAAATGGCCGCTCGATTGAATATGCCGGGTTCAACCTGCTGGTGGGCACGCGGGATGAGCTGTGGCACTACAACGCCAATGATACCGAGCCGACGCGATTGAAGGCTGGGGTGTACGGGTTATCCAATGCCGGGCTGGATACGCCATGGCCGAAGCTGGTGAAGGCCAAAGCAGCGTTCAGCGCCGTGCTGGAAAACCCCGAGCCTGAGGCACTGCTGGGAATTCTCAGCGACCCGCAGACCGCGCCGTTTGCTGAGCTGCCGGACACCGGCGTAGGCCTGGCGACCGAAAGCCTGCTGTCGAGCGTGTTTATCGCCAGCCCCAGTTATGGGACACGGGCGAGCACAGCGCTGATCGTGAATGCCGATGGGACGCGGCGGATGCTGGAGCGCAGCTTTGGCCCGCACGGGGGGCGGCTGGGTGAGGTGGACCTGATGTTTTAGCGCTGCTTGGACCACCGCTATCGCAGGCAAGCCAGCTCCCACAGGGGAATGCATTCCACAGGTGGGAGCTGGCTTGCCTGCGATGAAGGCGCCTCGGTCTAAAGGGTTTTGGCCGAGGCCGGGTTGATCATCCGGGTCAACCCCAGATTTTTCAGCGCCAATTGCAGCGAGCTGTGGATAACTTGCGGGTTGTCGATGGTCATCAACTCGGCGAGCAAATCCTTGGCCCTGCTCAATTCCACCTGGCGCATTGATCGTTCCCACGCTCTGCGTGGGAACGCCTCTTGTGACGCTCTGCGTCACGCTCTAAAAGCCGACGCGGAGCGTCCCAGGGCTGCATTCCCACGCAGAGCGCGGGAACGATCTGCTAGAAGCTCGCTCCTACAGGGTTTTGGCCGAGGCCGGGTTGATCATCCGGGTCAACCCCAGGTTTTTCAGCGCCAATTGCAGCGAGATGTGGATAACCTGCGGGTTGTCGATGGTCATCAACTCGGCGAGCAAATCCTTGGCCCTGCTCAATTCCACCTGGCGCATTGATCGTTCCCACGCTCTGCGTGGGAAACGCCTCTTGTGACGCTCTGCGTCACGCTCTAAAAGCCGACGCGGAGCGTCCAGGGCTGCATTCCCACGCAGAGCGCGGGAACGATCTGCTAGAAGCTCGCTCCTACAGGGTCTTGGCCGAGGCCGGGTTGATCATCCGGGTCAACCCCAGGTTTTTCAGCGCCAATTGCAGCGAGCTGTGGATAACTTGCGGGTTGTCGATAGTCATCAACTCGGCGAGCAAATCCTTGGCCCTGCTCAATTCCACCTGGCGCAGCATCCACTTCACTTTCGGCAAGTTGGTGGCGTTCATCGACAGGCTGTCAAAGCCCATCGCCATCAACAGCACCGCCGCCGCCGGGTCACCGGCCATTTCGCCGCAGATACTCACCGGCTTGCCTTCGGCATGGGCGTCGCGCACTACGTGTTGTAGCGCTTGCAGCACCGCCGGGTGCAGGTAGTCGTAGAGGTCGGCCACCCGTGGGTTGTTACGGTCCACGGCCAGCAGGTACTGGGTCAGGTCGTTGGAGCCTACCGACAGGAAGTCCACCTGCCGCGCCAGTTCCTTGGCCTGGTACACCGCCGCAGGGATTTCGATCATCACGCCAATCGGCGGCATCGGCACATCGGCGCCTTCGTCGCGCACTTCGCCCCAGGCGCGGTGGATCAGGTGCAGGGCTTCTTCCAGTTCATGGGTGCCGGAGATCATCGGCAGCAGGATACGCAGGTTGTTCAAGCCCTCGCTGGCCTTGAGCATGGCACGGGTCTGGACGAGGAAGATTTCGGGATGGTCGAGGGTAACGCGAATACCGCGCCAGCCAAGGAAGGGGTTGTCTTCCTTGATCGGGAAATAGGACAGTGACTTGTCGCCGCCAATATCCAGGCTGCGCATCGTCACCGGTAACGGGTGGAAGGCTTGCAGTTGCTCGCGATAAATCGCCAGCTGCTCCTTCTCGCTCGGGAAACGCTGGTTGATCATGAACGGCACTTCGGTGCGGTACAGACCCACCCCTTCGGCGCCGCGTTGTTGCGCACGGGCTACATCCGCCAGCAGGCCGGTGTTGACCAGCAGCGGTACGCGGTGGCCGTCGGGGGTGACACACGGCAGCTCGCGCAGCGAATCCAGGCCCTGGGCCAGTTGCTTCTCTTCTTCCACCACCTCGGCGTATTGCTTGCGCAGCACGTCGCTGGGGTTGGTGAACACCTCGCCGCGATGCCCGTCGACGATCATGTCGATGCCATCGACCTTGGAGTACGGCAGGTCCACCAGGCCCATCACCGTCGGGATACCCATGGCCCGGGCCAGGATCGCCACGTGGGAGTTACCCGAACCCAATACCGAGACCAGGCCTACCAGCTTGCCTTCAGGCACTTCGCCAAGCTGGGTGGCGGTCAATTCTTCACTGACCAGGATGGTGTTATCGGGGAAGACCATGTTGGTGCTGCGGTCTTCCTGCAGGTACGCCAACAGACGGCGCCCCAGGTCGCGCACATCCGATGCCCGCTCGCGCAGGTAGGCGTCGTCCATCATTTCGAAACGGTTGACGTGATCGGTGACCACCTGGCGCAACGCGCCCTGGGCCCACTGGCCGGTCTTGATCACGGTCTTGACTTCGTTACCCAGGGACGCGTCGTCGAGCATCATCTGGTACACGTCGAACAGCGCACGCTCTTCGGGGCGCAACTGGGTGGCCAGCTTGGTCGACAGGTTGCGCATGTCGGCGCGCACGCCTTCGAGGGCGGTCCTGAACAGTTTGATCTCGGCGTCGATGTCACTGACGCTCTTGTCCGGCACCACATCGAGGTCGGCTGGCGGCAGCATGACCACCGCGGTACCCACCGCGGCGCCTGGCGAACCCGGTACGCCGACGAACTTGGCTTCCTGGATGCCCTTGCCCTGGCGCCCCAGGCCGCGAATCGAGCCGGTCGCTTCGGCGTGGGCGATAACCCCGGCCAGTTGCGCGCTCATGGTCACCAGGAAGGCTTCTTCGCCTTCGTCGAACTGGCGACGCTCTTTTTGCTGGATAACCAACACGCCGACAACGCGGCGGTGGTGAATGATCGGCGCACCAAGGAACGAGGCGTAGCGCTCTTCGCCGGTTTCGGCAAAGTAGCGATAACGCGGGTGATCGGCCGCGTTCTCGAGGTTCAGGGGTTCTTCACGCGTCCCCACCAGGCCCACCAGACCTTCATTGGGCGCCATGCTGACCTTGCCGATGGAGCGCTTGTTCAAGCCCTCCGTGGCCATCAGCACAAAACGGTTGGTCTCGGGGTCCAGCAGGTAAACCGAGCAGACCTGGCTGCCCATGGCTTCCTTGACGCGCAACACAATAATCCCCAACGCCGCCTTGAGATCCTTGGCGGAGTTAACTTCCTGGACGATCTTGCGCAGCGTATTGAGCATGGCTCGGGGTCGAACTCCGTCGTCAGTCGCGCGCTAAAAGGCGCGGGGCAAGCTCTTTGAGAGCGCGACGATAAACCTCGCGCTTGAATGTCACCACCTGGCCCAACGGATACCAATAGCTGACCCAGCGCCAGCCATCGAACTCCGGTTTACCGGTCAAATCCATCCGCACCCGCTGCTCGTTGGAGATCAGGCGCAAAAGAAACCATTTCTGCTTCTGGCCGATGCACAGCGGTTGGCTGTGGGTACGCACCAGGCGTTGCGGCAAACGATAGCGCAACCAGCCACGGGTACAGGCCAGAATTTGCACATCTTCGCGCTCAAGGCCGACTTCTTCGTTCAACTCACGGTACAAGGCGTCTTCAGGGGTTTCGTCGGGGTTGATTCCACCTTGAGGAAACTGCCAGGCATCTTGGTTGATTCGGCGAGCCCATAGCACCTGTCCGGCATCATTCGTCAGAATAATGCCGACATTAGGACGGAAACCATCGGGGTCGATCACGGCAACAACCTCGCAAACGCATGTCGTCGCATTGTTCCACAAAGGTTGTTCCAGCGGCAACGAGGCTTCTTACCTTATGTGCACTCTTGTGAAAAGACCGTATTCTGGACGCCTTTTTACAGACTTTTCAGCGAGTAACTGCAATGCGCCTGGCTTTATTCGACTTGGACAATACCCTTCTGGGCGGTGACAGCGATCACGCCTGGGGCGATTACCTGTGTGAACGCGGGATTCTCGACGCGGTAGCCTACAAGGCCCGCAACGACGAGTTCTACCAGGACTACCTGGCCGGCCGGCTGGATAACGCCGCCTACTTGAACTTCTGCCTGGAAATCCTCGGCCGCACCGAGATGGCCCAGCTGCACGCCTGGCACAACGACTACATGCGCGACTGCATCGAGCCCATCATGCTTCCCAAGGCCGTTGAACTGCTGGCCAAGCACCGCGCCGCCGGTGACAAGTTGGTGATCATCACCGCCACCAACCGCTTCGTCACCGCGCCGATTGCCGCCCGCCTGGGCGTCGAGACTCTGATCGCCACCGAGTGCGAAATGGTGGATGGCCGCTATACCGGGCGCAGCACCGATGTGCCGTGCTTTCGCGAGGGCAAGGTGACACGTTTGAACCGCTGGTTGGAAGAAACCGGGCACAGCCTGGAAGACAGCTACTTCTACAGCGACTCGATGAATGATTTGCCGTTGCTGGAGCAGGTGACGCACCCGGTGGCAGTGGATCCGGATCCGAATTTGCGCGCGGAGGCTGAAAAGCGAGGCTGGCCGGTGATTACACTGCGCAGCTGATAATGCTATCGCAGGCAACCCAGCTCCCACATTTTGACCCTGTTCTCATGTTGGAATCCGGTCAAGTGTGGGAGCTGGCTTGCCTGCGATGAAGCCAACGCGGTTTCAAACAGGCTTGGCGCCCATGAGCCCTGCAATCGCCACAAACCCCACCAGGCTGACCACCGCCAGCACCAGGGTGAAATTCAGGCTCCCGCCCTCGCCCTTGCGCAGCCGATTGAGCCGCGCCACCAGCCAGAACCAGGCCAGCGCCGCCACGGTGTAGAGGATGCTGGAGCCCAAGATCCAGGTTTGCCCCAATGGCCAGCCGAGCAGGTGCACCAGCCACCAGCCGGTGAAGGGCATGCTCACCAGGCAAATCCCCATCAGCAGCCATATAAATGCCCAGGGGCGCTGCACGGTCGCGGCCGGGCCGGCGCTGCGTTTACGCCACGCCAATACGGCCAGGCCGAGGCCGCTGAGCAGCAGCAATACGGTGGCGGTGATGTGGATCACCTTGAGGGTAGTCAGCGTTTCCATGGTCTCTATTCCTTATAGGCCGCTCAGTCAGCGTAGTCGCTCAACCGAGGAACAGCTGGTAAGCCGGGTTTTCGCTTTCATCCCAGTACGGGTAACCGATTTGCGCCAGCGCGGCAGGCACCAGGTGGCGCTCGTCCGCCGGTACTTGCAAGCCCGCCACCACTCGGCCGTCAGCCGCGCCGTGGTTGCGGTAGTGGAACATCGAGATGTTCCAGCGCCCGCCGAGCTTGTGGAGAAAGTTGAACAACGCCCCCGGCCGCTCCGGAAACTCGAAACGAAACACCAGCTCGTCGCTGACTTTGGCAGCATGCCCGCCGACCATATGGCGAATGTGCAACTTGGCCAGTTCGTTCTCGGTAAGGTCCAGCACCGGGAAACCCTGGCTGGTCAGGCTGGCCACCAACGCGCTGCGCGGGTCGTTCTCCGGGTGGGTCTGCACGCCGACGAAAATGTGCGCTTCGCTGCCGGAGTGGTAGCGGTAATTGAATTCGGTGATCTGGCGCTTGCCCACCGCCTCGCAGAAGGCCTTGAAGCTGCCCGGCCGCTCGGGGATGGTCACCGCGATGATGGCCTCACGGCCTTCACCGAGTTCGGCGCGCTCGGCCACATGGCGCAAACGGTCGAAGTTGACGTTGGCGCCCGAGTCGATGGCGACAAAGGTCTGGCCGCTGACACCGCGGGTCTCGACGTATTTTTTGATCCCGGCCACGCCCAGCGCGCCGGCCGGCTCGGTGATGGAGCGAGTGTCGTCGTAGATGTCCTTGATCGCCGCACAGATTTCATCGGTGCTGACGGTGATCACTTCATCCACATAGTCCTTGCAGATGTCGAAGGTGTGCTGGCCGATCTGCGCCACTGCCACGCCGTCGGCAAAGAGGCCGACAGTCGGCAATACCACGCGCTCGCCCGCCGCCATGGCGGCTTGCAGGCAGTTGGAATCGTCCGGCTCCACGCCGATGATCTTGATCTCCGGGCGCAGGTATTTCACGTACGCCGCAATCCCGGCGATCAGACCGCCGCCGCCCACCGGTACGAAAATCGCGTCCAGAGGCCCTGGGTGCTGGCGCAGGATTTCCATCGCCACGGTGCCCTGCCCGGCAATGGTGTGCGGATCATCGTAGGGGTGGATGTACACGTAGCCTTTTTCGTCGACCAGCTTGAGCGAGTAGGCCAGGGCTTCCGGGAAGGAATCACCGTGCAGCACCACTTTGCCGCCACGGGAGCGCACGCCTTCGACCTTGATCTCCGGGGTGGTCTTGGGCATCACGATGGTGGCTTTCACCCCCAGCACCTTGGCCGCCAGGGCCAGGCCCTGGGCATGGTTGCCGGCCGACGCGGTGACGACGCCGCGCGCACGTTCTTCGGCACTGAGCTGGGTCAGCTTGTTGTAGGCGCCGCGAATCTTGAACGAGAACACCGGCTGCAAGTCTTCGCGCTTGAGCCAAATCTTGTTACCCAGCCGCTCGGAGAGCTGGCGGGCAGTCTGCAAGGGGGTTTCCACGGCGATGTCGTAAACACGCGAGGTGAGGATTTTTTTGACGTAGTGTTCAAGCATCGGCAGGCATCTACTTCACGGGTTGGGCAGGGCCAAGGAGTCTAACCCAGCGTTTGGCCGGGCGACCACACGAATCCCGAGGTTTTGTTGGGTTATACTCGCCGCCCTCGTTAATTCCCCGCCCGTTCCGGAGCCCGCATGACCCAGGATCAACTCAAACAGGCAGTGGCCCAGGCCGCTGTCGATTTAATCCTTCCTAAGCTCGACGACAAGAGCATCGTCGGTGTCGGCACCGGTTCCACCGCCAACTGCTTTATCGACGCACTGGCCCGGCACAAGGGCGCGTTCGACGGCGCCGTGGCCAGTTCCGAAGCCACCGCCGCCCGCCTCAAGGGCCATGGCATTCCGGTGTACGAGCTCAACACCGTGAGCGACCTGGAGTTCTACGTCGACGGCGCCGATGAAAGCGACGAGCACCTGAACCTGATCAAAGGCGGCGGCGCGGCCCTGACCCGCGAGAAGATTGTCGCGGCCGTGGCCAAGACCTTCATTTGCATCGCCGACGCAAGCAAGCTGGTTCCCGTGCTGGGCACGTTCCCACTGCCGGTGGAAGTCATCCCCATGGCCCGCAGCCACGTGGCCCGCGAGCTGGTGAAGCTGGGCGGCGACCCGGTGTACCGCGAAGGTGTGTTGACCGACAACGGCAACATCATCCTCGACGTGTTCAATATGCAGATCACCAACCCGGTGGAGCTTGAGACGCAGATCAACGCCATTGTGGGCGTGGTCACCAACGGCCTGTTCGCAGCGCGCCCGGCGGATGTATTGCTGCTGGGCACCCCGGAAGGCGTGAAAACCCTCAAGGCCTGACCCTGTGGGAGCCGGGCTTGCCCGCGATGCAGACGACTCGGTGTATCAATGGATACCGAGGCGATGCCATCGCAGGCAAGCCAGCTCCCACATGTGTTAGCGCTCGACTCTAGAGTGATGTAACAAAAACGCTACTTTTCGCAGCACTCCTCGCCAAAACCGTGCGCTCTGTCACGGCATCCCCTGCCACGCCTGGTATCCAATCCGTTACAAATTACAGCCACGCGACCCACGCGTTTAACAATGCGCCAATTCGCAGCCGCCCATGGAATGAGGCGCGCATTGTGCAAAGGGTCTGGGCTTGCACATTCCCATCACCTCAAGGAAGACCTTGTGATAAAGCCTCTAGCCCTCGCCATCAGCGTTGCCGGTGCCCTGCTGTCCACGCATACCCAGGCCTACGATTACGGCCAGCACGCCAACACCACCCTGGAAAAACTGATCAACGACTACCCTGGCCGATATCGAGGCACGGCAAATTTTGCCGGGGCAGCCGACTGGATGCAGAGCCAGATGGGCACGGCCTATAACTTCAGCCGCCAGGACTTCACCTGGAACAACGGCAGCCGGGCTTCGCAAAACGTGGTGGCCTCTGCCGCTGGTACCAAGGCCCAGTACGTGGTGATTGGCGCGCACTTCGACACTTACTTCGGCCGCCCGACCCTGCAAGGCCTGGATGACAACGGTTCCGGCGCCAGCGTGTTGACCGAGGTGGCGAAGAATCTCGGCGGCCTGTCACTGGAAAATGGCCTGCAAATCGTTGGCTTCGGCGCCGAAGAAGAAGGCCTGCGCGGCTCCCGTGCCTTTGTCGACTCACTCAGCGCCAGCCAGCGCGCCAACATGCTCGCGATGATCAACCTCGACAGCCTGATCACCGGCGACATGATGTATGCCCACGCCGGCCAGAACAGCACCGCCAACCCGGCCTTGGCCTCCTTGCGCGAGCACGCCTTCCAGATCGCCAAGGAGTTGAACATTCCCTTGTTCAGCAACCCCGGCCTCGACCCGCAGTACCCGAAGGGCACGGGCTGCTGCAGCGATGGTGAAGCGTTCGAACCGCTCAATATCCCGATCCTTTATATAGAGGCCACCAACTGGGAACTGGGCGACCTGGACGGCTACACCCAGACCGACAACCCGAAAATCCCCGGCGGCTCGACCTGGCACGACCCGAACGAAGACAACAAAGCCGTGCTGACCGATGCGTTCGGCCAGGCGCGCATCGACCAGCGCCTGCGTGACTATTCACGCCTGCTCAGCCGCCTGGTGCTGGAACTGACCAACGCCGACCTGATGGCCTCGACCGCTTCTGGCGGTGCCGTTGCGCGCAATATGCAAGACAACCTGCAGCGCCAGCATCAGGCCCTGGTGCGCCTGCATGATCGCCGCTGGCTGACCCTGCAAGCGGCCAGCCGCGAGGTCGCAAGCTTCGATGGCGAGATCGGTGTGGATGGCGAATACAACCCGGACAGCGGCTTCGACACGGCCCCCAACCCCGAAGCCCGGCGCGTGGGCCTGCATGCCCTCGGCGACTACCAACTGACTTCAAGCCTGAATATCGGCGCCAGCCTCAGCTACCTCAATGGGCGCGACAAACTGGAGCATCGCGGCAAGCTCGACAGCGACACCTGGCAGGCAGCCGTCTATGCACTGCTCAACGATGGCGGGCCACGCTGGCTGGCCGGTGACCTGAGCGTGGGCCACGCGCGCTTCGACTCCAAGCGCAACCTGGTCATCCAGGCCAATGGCGGGCCGATCCTGCTCAACCAGCAACTGACGGGCGATACCGATGCCCTGGCGTTGGGCGCACGGGTGCTGGGTGGCTATGACTTTGACTTTGGCGCGATCAAGAGCGGGCCGTTCGCCGGCCTGGACTACAGCCATTACCGCATCGACAAGTTCCACGAAAAGCAGAACCTGCGCACGGCCCTGGAGTACGAAGAGCAGTCTTTCGACTCCCTGGAAGCCAGCCTCGGCTGGCGCGTGCGCGGCGCTGTTGCCCTGCCCTATGGCCTGAACCTGATGCCCTACGGCGACATCGCCTGGGTCAAGGAATTGGCCGACGGCCGCCTGGACGATCTGCAACTCACCGCACGCGCCGATGGCCAGGCCCGCACCGCCAGGCTGGGCTCAGTGGATAAGAGCTTCGCTCGCGCACAACTCGGCAGCCAACTGGCGATCACCCCACAGTTGGGCGTGTTTGCCGAGGTCAATGGCCGCCTCGGGCATGCTGAAGGCAGCCAGACCGGTTATTCGCTGGGTGTGCAATGGATGTTCTGATCAGGGTTTCTTGAACACGTAAAACAAGTTGGGCTCACTGACCATGTACAGCGTGCCGTCGTCATCCATGGCGATCCCTTCGGCCTGGGGCACGCGCTTGCTCAGCCCATGGCGCCCTTTAAGCAACGACAGACTGCTTAGAGGGCGACCATCAATATCCAGCTCCAAGACCAGGAACGACTCATCCGACAGCGCCAACAGATGGCCACTGCGCTCGTCGTATTGCAGGCTCGACAGGTCGCGCACAAACAGCCCGGCATCGCGCTTGGGGTTGTTTATCACATGTACCGAATAGGTTTTTTCCGGCTTGAAATGGGGAAACCCGTGCACCTCGTAGATCAGCATGGGGTCGCGTTCCTTGGCCACGAACAAGCGCTTGCCCACCGAGTCGTAGGCCAACCCTTCAAAGCCTTTGTTGCCGCCAACGTGCACGCCCAGGGTCATTTGCTCGGCATCGGCGGCGTCGAGGAACGTGGTGTCATCGTCCACATGCACTTTGATCAAGCGCTGCTGGCGCTCATCGCTGATGACGTAGATGTTGTCGCTGATAAATTCCACCGCTTCGGCATCGCCAAAGCCCACCAGCGGAATGCGCCGCAGGATCTTGCCCTCCAGCGACAACTCGACCAGTTCGGCGTTTTTATTGGTGACAGTAAACAGGCTTTTGCGCACGGGGTCGTAGGTCAGGGCCGAGACATCGTCGTCGAGCCCTTCGATCACCTGGCCTTCGAGGGTGACGCGATAATCCGCCAGGCCAATCGCGCGCTCATCCGCAGGCTGGTACCACACCTGCCAGTTGAACCAGGCGCGTTCGAACAGACGGAACTGCTGTGCCACCAGCCCGGCAGCGACCAAGGCGAGCAACAGCAGGATAAAAACAGCAGGTTTGGGGCGGGCAAGTCGACGCATCGGGGCGGGCTCAGAGAAAAAACTGGCGAATAGATATCAAGGTCACCTGAATTTAAACTTAAACGCACCGGACTGCCTGGCGAATGCCGTTTATAAAGAAAACTCTGACGTAATTCGTCAGTTATTTCTGCTTTTCAAAGCGATAGAACAGGTTTGGCTCACTGACCATGTACAGATTGCCGCTCTCGTCCATGGTCACGCCTTCGGCACGTGGGATCGTGTCTTTCAGGCCATTGAAGCCGCCAAGCAAGGTCATGAAGCTGACTTGCTCGCCCGTTTCATCCAGTTCCAGCAGCAGGTGGGAATCGGCCGACAGCACCAGCAAATGCCCGGTACGTGGGTCGATGGACAGGGCCGACAGGTTGCGCACATCCAGTTCGGTGCTGGCCAGTTTTTGCTTGTCGCCGGTCAGCGTATTGCCATCGCTTTTCCAGGTAAACAAGGCCGGCGGACGCTCTTCGCCCAGCACCAGCTGCTGGTTGCGCTTGTCCCATGTGACGGCTTCAAAGGCTTTGTTCTGATCTTTGGACGGGCCCAGGTCATGGCTGGGGAAATCGGCCTTGTTCAGCGCCGTAGTGCCGGCGTCGACCTTGACCACGGTCAGGCTGTGATCGCGTTCATCGACCACCGCCATCAAGCCGTTTTCCATCACCGCCACGCCTTCCGGATTGTTCCAACCGTTGAGCGGCATTTTGCGCAACACATCGCCTTGCAGGCTCAACTCGACCAGGAAGGGGTTCTTGCCCATCACCGAAAACAGGGTTTTGGTCTGAGGGTTGTAGGACAGGTCCGAAGCCTCATCCTTCTCCATACCGGGCAGCAACTTGGCGTCGATCACCGCGTGATAGTCGGGCAGCCACACACTCTCCCGGCGCTCAGCCGAACTCTCGAAACGCTCCAGCACCCACAGCAGACCGCGATCGTCCCAGTGCATGGCCCAGGCCACGCCATACAAAATGGCACCGGCCAAGAACACCCAGGAATACCAGCGCATGGACAAGCGGGAGCGGAGCGAGGTTTTCGAAGTGGGCAAAGGCACGACCATTGAGCGCTTTTCCGGAAAGTGAGCCGTAGGGGATAGCACAGGATTCAAGGCCCCGCGCGCAAGAGCAGGGAATTATCCGGATGGCGTGTGAAAAAAATGCAAAACGCCGGATCCTGCAGATGTACACAAACAACTGTGGGAGCGGGCTTGCCCGCGATTGAGGGCGTTCAGTCAACTATTCAGTGACTGTCACACTGCCATCGCGGGCAAGCCCGCTCCCACAGTTTAATTGCAGTTTGGCAGTGATTTAGCGCACAACGCTTTCGAAGCGATTGACACCCGCCAGCTCCAACACCACTTCATCCCCCACATTCAACGGGCCAACGCCCGCCGGGGTGCCGGTCAGGATCACGTCGCCCGCTTGCAGGGAGAAGCAACCCGCCATGTACTGAATCATCGGCACAATCGGGTTGAGCATCTGCGCGCTGTTGCCGTCCTGGCGCACTTCACCGTTGATGCTCAGGCGAATGCCGATATCGGTCACGTCTGCAAAGGTACTGCTGACCACGAAGGGGGCAATCACCGCCGCGCCATCGAAAGACTTGGCGATTTCCCACGGCAAGCCCTTGGCTTTGAGCTCGGCCTGCTTGTCGCGCAGGGTCAGGTCCAGGGCCGGAGCGAAGCCGGAGATGGCGTCCAGCACTTCTTCCCGACTCGGCTTGGCGGACAAAGGCTTGCCGATCAATACGGCGATTTCCGCTTCGTAGTGCACCGAACCACGCTCGGTCGGAATGGCAAAACCGCCTTCCAACGGCACCACGCAGCTGCCCGGCTTGATGAACAGCAGTGGCTCGGTAGGCACCGGGTTGTCCAGTTCCTTGGCGTGTTCGGCGTAGTTACGCCCGATGCACACCACTTTACCCACCGGGAAGTGGATGTTGGTGCCGTCGACATACTTGTGCTGGTAGCTCATGGAACGACTCCTTCAGGTGCGGTTAAACAGCGAAGATCTTGCCGGGGTTCATGATCCCGTTAGGGTCGAACACGGCTTTGACGGCCTTCATGTATTCGATTTCAACCGGTGAACGGCTGTAGGTCAGGTAATCGCGCTTGGTCATGCCCACGCCGTGCTCGGCGGAGATCGAGCCGTTGTACTTGGCGACGGTCTCGAATACCCACTTGTTAACGGTGGCGCACTTGGCGAAAAACTCGTCCTTGCTCAGGTTTTCCGGCTTGAGGATGTTCAGGTGCAGGTTGCCGTCACCGATATGGCCAAACCAGACGATTTCGAAGTCCGGGTAGTGTTCACCGACGATCGCGTCAATTTCGCTCAGGAACGCTGGCACTTTCGACACGGTCACCGAGATGTCGTTCTTGTACGGCGTCCAGTGGGAAATGGTTTCGGAGATGTACTCGCGCAGTTTCCACAGGTTGTGCAGCTGGGTTTCGCTCTGGCTCATCACGCCATCCAGCACCCAGCCCTGCTCCACGCAATGTTCGAACGTTTCCAGGGCGTGGTTGGCGACTTCTTCGGTGGTGGCTTCGAATTCCAGCAGGGCGTAGAACGGGCACTCGGTTTCGAACGGCGCCGGCACGTCGCCACGGCCAAGGACTTTGGCCAGGGCCTTGTCGGAGAAGAATTCGAAGGCGGTCAGGTCCAGCTTGCTCTGGAAAGCGTGCAGCACCGGCATGATCGAGTCGAAATCAGTCGTGCCGAGCACCATTGCCGTGAGGTTCTTTGGCGCACGGTCCAGGCGCATGGTGGCTTCGACCACAAAGCCCAGGGTGCCCTCGGCGCCGATAAACAGCTGGCGCATGTCGTAGCCGGTGGCGTTTTTGATCAGGTCGCGGTTCAGCTCCAGCACATCGCCTTTGCCGGTGACGACCTTCATGCCGGCCACCCAGTTGCGGGTCATACCGTAGCGAATTACCTTGATCCCGCCGGCATTGGTGCCGATATTGCCGCCAATCTGGCTGGAACCGGACGAGGCGAAGTCCACCGGATAATACAGGCCGTTTTCTTCAGCGACGTTCTGCAGTTGCTTGGTGACCACACCCGGCTGGCACACGGCGGTGCGGTCGGTGAGGTTCACGTCGAGGATCTGGTTCATATAGTCGAACGACACCACCACTTCACCATTGGCGGCAACGGCAGCGGCCGACAGACCGGTGCGCCCGCCCGATGGCACCAGCGCCACCTTGTGCTCATTGGCCCACCGCACGATGGCCTGCACCTGCTCGGTGGTCTTGGGGAACACGATGGCGCTAGGTGCGGGAGCGAAGTGCTTGGTCCAATCCTTGCCGTAAGCCTCCAGGGAGTCGGCGTCGGTCAGCACTTTGCCGGGCTCAACCAGGGTCTTTAGCTCATCAATCAGGGCAGGATGGGTCATCGACAGAACTCTCGAACAATTCATGGTCATCCTGAGAACGCTTCACGTCGCAGGAATAGGTGTTTAGCGGGGTGCGTATGCTAGCATACCGCCCCCGCAGGACAGACCCAAAGGGCGTTTCTGCGGTGACGGCTTTCCTGCCGTCCGGGTCAGCTTGCGCTGCTCGACTCCCTGCCAATTTTCTCCGGGATACAGGTTTACGCAGATGAGCAAGACTTCTCTCGATAAGAGCAAGATCAAGTTCCTTCTTCTGGAAGGCGTCCACCCATCGGCTGTCGACGTTCTGAAAGCCGCCGGGTACACCAGCATTGAGTACATCACCAGTTCTCTGCCGGAAGCCCAGCTCAAGGAAAAGATCGCCGACGCGCACTTTATCGGCATTCGCTCCCGCACTCAGCTGACCGAAGAGATCTTCGACCACGCCAAAAAACTCGTGGCTGTCGGCTGTTTCTGCATCGGCACCAACCAGGTCGACCTCAATGCAGCGCGCGAGCGCGGCATCGCGGTGTTCAATGCACCGTACTCCAACACCCGTTCCGTAGCGGAGCTGGTGCTGGCCGAGGCCATCCTGCTGCTGCGCGGTATCCCTGAGAAGAACGCTTCCTGCCACCGTGGCGGCTGGATCAAGAGCGCGGCCAACTCCTTCGAAATCCGCGGCAAGAAGCTGGGCATCGTCGGCTACGGCTCGATCGGCACGCAACTGTCGGTGTTGGCTGAAGGCCTGGGCATGCAGGTGTTCTTCTACGACACCCTGACCAAGCTGCCATTGGGCAACGCCACCCAAGTGGCCAGCCTGACCGAGCTGCTGGGCATGTCCGACATCGTCACCCTGCACGTTCCGGAAACGGCCGAGACCCAGTGGATGATCGGTGAGAAGGAAATCCGCGCGATCAAGAAAGGCGGGATCCTGATCAACGCCGCTCGCGGCACCGTGGTCGAGCTGGATGCCCTGGCCGACGCGATCAAGGACAAGCACCTGATCGGCGCTGCCATCGACGTGTTCCCGGTGGAGCCACGCTCCAACGATGACATCTTCGAAAGCCCGCTGCGTGGCCTGGACAACGTGATCCTGACCCCGCACATCGGCGGCTCCACCGCTGAAGCCCAAGCCAACATCGGCCTGGAAGTCTCGGAAAAACTGGTCAAGTACAGCGACAACGGTACCTCGGTATCGTCGGTCAACTTCCCGGAAGTGGCCCTGCCGGCTCACCCGGGCAAGCACCGTCTGCTGCACATCCACCAGAACATCCCTGGCGTGATGATGGAGATCAACAAGGTCTTCGCGGAAAACGGCATCAACATCTCCGGTCAGTTCCTGCAGACCAACGAGAAGGTCGGCTACGTGGTGATCGACGTCGACGCCGAGTACTCGGACCTGGCGCAAGAGAAGCTGCAGCACATCAACGGCACTATTCGTAGCCGCGTGTTGTTCTAGTAGGAGCGAGCTTGCTCGCGAAGAACGTCAACGATGACGCGTTTAAGCTGTTTAAACGCGGTGCCCTTGGGATTTTCGCGAGCAAGCTCGCTCCTACAAATAAAAACGGGAGCCCCGCAAAGGGCTCCCGTTTTTTTATTTGACGTTAACAGTGATCACTTTCGATGCAACAGTGGGCTCAAACTGGCGATGCACGTTGTCGCCGGCCACCAGTTGCAGGGTGTGCTTGCCTGGCGTCAGGGTCAGCTCGGTTTCGGTCTGCGCCTTGCCGAAGTGAATCGAGGTAGGCGTTGCCGGGATCGCCTCATTGGCGTTGAGCGACTCCACCTTCTGGTCTACCAACAGGTGGTGGTGCCCGGCGTTAGGCACTTGCTTGTCGATCGGTTCCAGGTCCAGCTTCTTGACGCCGAATTTGACGGTGAAGGTTTTATCAACGGTGGCGCCATCTTTCGGCGAGACGATGAACACTTCGGCACCTTCAGGCGCAGGCGTACGAGGAAGGTCTGCGGCACTGGCCAACATCGAGGTACCCAGCAAAAGGCTGGCAATCGTTGCACGGGACAAAAGGGCTTTCATTCGCTTCTCCAGTTTTTCTGTGAAATCTGTAGGGTTATGACAACTTCGCGATAAATTGCGGTCCAAGGCACCCGACACCATAACAAAACGTTGCTGAACGGCGCCTCGCCTGTACGAATTCTTTAGGAGTGACCATGCGCTTTTCGCCTGGCCTGTTGCTGTTGCTTCCTCTTCTGAGCCCCTTGGCTCATGCCGAACTGATTGACGACGTCAACGATCGCGGTGAACTGCGCATCGCCCTGGAAGCCGATACTCCGCCGTACAATTTCAAAGAGGGCGACAAACTCGCCGGCTTTGAAGTGGAGCTGGGTGAACTGCTGGCCAAGGAAATGGAGGTGCGCTCCTCGTTTATCACCACCGATAACGCGGACCTGCTTTCCGGCGTGGAAACCGGCAAGTACGACGTGGCCATTAACCATATGGCTATGACTGCCGAGCTTGAGGATCGTTTC
Source organism: Pseudomonas sp. DWP2-2 (assembly GCF_049897065.1). Classification (NCBI taxonomy): domain Bacteria; kingdom Pseudomonadati; phylum Pseudomonadota; class Gammaproteobacteria; order Pseudomonadales; family Pseudomonadaceae; genus Pseudomonas; species Pseudomonas sp. DWP2-2. The sequence goes on from NZ_JAFCVN010000005.1 coordinate 180,879, forward strand.
GATTTCAGTGAGCCTTATCACCAGAAGCCGACATTGGCGATCCCGTTCCAGAAGGGCAACCCGGCGTTCAAGACCAGTTTGAACGGGGCGTTGAAGCGGGTTAAGGACGATGGCCGGTTGAAGGCGCTGTCGCAGAAATGGCTCAAGGCGCAATAAATGTGGGAGCTGGCTTGCCTGCGATAGCGGTGTATCAGCACCTTATGTGTAACTGGCAGACCGCTATCGCAGGCAAGCCAGCTCCCACACTTGATCTGTTTAAGCTTCTTAAAGCTGCGTGAGGGCAATCGCCGCCTGTGGCAACTCCAGCTCACTGAACACCTGCACACCATGGCGCTTGAGCAGCGCCGCCGTGACGCCTTCGCCACTGACCTTCACCCCGCTGAAGGTGCCGTCATAGGTCAACAGATTGCCGCAGGATGGGCTGTTGGCCTTGAGAATGGCGATGCGGATGTGATGGCGTTGCACCAGCGCCAAGGCTTGGCGGGCACCGTCGAGAAAGGCGCTGGTGAAGTCTTCGCCCTCGGCCGTCAGCACCTGGGCGCGGCCTTCCCACACGTCGATGCCCTGCCCGCCTGGGATTTCGGCCGAGGGCCGCGGTGTGGGCAAGCCGCCCGCCACTTCCGGGCAGATGGCAACCACGCGACCTTCAGCTTGCCACGCCGCCAGTTGATCGAACGGGCCGCTGGCCCCGCCGTCATAGCGCACCTTGTGCCCGAGCAGGCAGCGGCTGACCAGAATCTTTTCCATGTTTAAAACGGCTCGTTGCCCCGCCGGCGAAACCAGCCCGTCAAGGACAGGCGTTCGCGCGTAGCGGGCAGGACTTCGTGAGGCACCTCGCCCGACAGGAATACCACTAGGCAGCCCCCGGTGGGCACCACGTCGTATTCGACACCGCCCTTGAGGTACATGCGCAGTTGGCCGCCATGCTCGGGCAGCCAGGCGTCGTTCAAGTAGATCACCGCCGAGACCATGCGCCGGTCATCGTCGCGAAAACGGTCTACATGCTTGAGGTAAAACGCGCCCGGCGGATACATCGCGAAGTGGCTTTCGAAATCTTCCAGGCCCAGGAACAGGCTGCGATTCATCGCCAGGCGCAGGCCGTCCATCACGCCCATGTAGGTATCGCAGATAGGCGCGTCCCCCTCCTCCAACCACTGGATATGGTCACCGCGAATGCCCTCGCGAATCTCCTGGGCCGGCCCACGACCTACTGCTGCGGGCGCCAGTTCACCTTGCGCCGCACGTTTACGGCACTCAGCCGCCAGCTCCAGGGTCAGAGCCTGGGGCAGGAAGCCATTTTGCTGCGACCAGCCTTTTTCGGCCAGGTCGTCGACGATGCGTTGCAGCAGCGGGTGATCGAGGGGTATTTGCATGGCGCGCATAGTATCCATACGCCTGAAAATCCGACAGCGCCGTTGAGCGTCTGAATACACTTTAGTCAGGTGACTGATAGGACTTCTCGACAAATCCTACGCCCGACACGGACAATAGTGGCCGACTGACAGGAGTCCTTATGCGTCGTTTGTTTTTTTCTGTGTTGATGTTCTGCGTTTTGCCCGCCTGGGCAGACGGCCATGACCAGTTGTACAAGGTCGCCGGCTGGGCCGAACAACGTGCGCACTTCAATGACGCCCTCAGTGCCGCCCAGCAGCGCTACCGCAATAGCCTGCCGCCGGTGGTGTACCAGGCGCTGGTGGACAACAGCAATAAACGCTTTGCCGCCCAGGCCATGGACCAGCGTGCCGAGGCGCAACTGCGCAAGCACTTGCCCGACCCGAAACCTGCCCTGGCGTTTTTCCAGTCGCCCCTGGGCCGCAAGATCGTCGCCGCTGAGTTGCTGGCCACGCGCCGCGACCAACTGGCAAAAAACGCCCAGGGTCTGCCTAAACTTGAAGCCGATGCCACCCGCAGCCTGATCATCGGCCACTTGGCCCAGGCCCTGCCCGCCCGCGAGGCCGGCGCCGAGGTCAGCCTGGCGATTGCGGGCGTGGCGGCCGACAGCTTGAGCCAGATGATCCCAGGCCTGCTCGGCGGCGGTCAGGCGCAAGGAATGTTGAATGGCCAGCGCGAGCGGTTGATGCAGCAGATCGACAAGGATTTGAACAATACCTTGCTGTATGTCTATCGGGATTTGTCCGACCCGGAGCTGGAAGAGTTCGCCACCTTTGCCGAGTCGCCGGAGGGCAAGGCGTATTATCAGGCCGCCCTTGCAGCCATTCGCGCAGGGCTTGCCGTTGGTCAAAGCACCTCAAGCCTGACGCAGTAAACCCTGTCGGAGCTGGCTTGCCTGCGATTGCGCTGTGTCAGTGACACCGCTATCGCAGGCAAGCCAGCTCCCACATTTGGACTGCGTTATTTCAGGTGATCCGTGAGGAAGTTAAAATATGCTTCGCGAATCTGCGGAATTTCATTGGCCAAGTGATGCCGACCCCGCTTGAGCATCAACACCTCAGGCCGGTCGAACTTACCCCGCAACACCTGCAAATTGTGCTGCCAGTCCACCGTCATATCTTCCTCACCCTGCACGATCACCGGGCGCCGGGGGCTGCGTGGTGCGGCTTCGATGCGTTTGATCCAGCGCGCCAGCGACCCCACCCAGGCGGTAGGCAGCTGGCGAGGCTGTAGCGGGTCGGCTTCCAGGAACGGCTTGAACGCAGGGTCGTTGGAGTTATCGCTGAAACGCCGGGCGATGCCTTTGACGAACGGGCGCAGCAGGTAATAGCTGACCTGCGACCAACCCCAGGCACGCGGCCGCACCAACGGCGACAACAGGAAGGTCTTGCCCTGGGCCGGGCTTTGGGCGCCGTGGTTGAGCAGATGGTCCACCACGATGGCGCCGCCGGTGCTTTGCCCGAACAGGTGCCAGGGTTGCGGCAATTGCAGCGCCTTGGCCTCGACGAACAAGGCCTGCACCACGCTCTGGTACACCGCAAAGTCATCGATGCTGGCGCGTGCGCCGCTGGACAAGCCATGGCCAGGCAGGTCGCAGGCGATCACCACGAAGCCCTGGTCCAACGCCCAATCCACCACATGGCGATACAGCCCCATGTGATCGTAGAAACCGTGGAACAGGAACATCGTCGCCACTGGCGCTGGCGGCCACCAGACCTGGGCCACCACCTCGAACCCATCCACCTGCAAGCGCCCCAGGCGGCTCACCGCCGGCACCTGGCGTGCGGCCAGGTCGAGCCCGTAGAAACGCTGGTAAACCCTCGCCTCGGCTGACAGCGGTTGCGCATCCACCAGGGGGCGCAAGCTTTCGCGCAGATGATCAGGGTCAAAGGTGACGGGCATAAAGGTTTCCAGACTTGCGGTGAAGATGAATATCGAGCTGCGATATTCATCTGTCAGGACAAGCATGGCAAGCTACGCGACCTGCGAGGATACATCCAATGCGACCGCCCTACCGTAACGCCCTGTTCGCCAGCCTGATCCTGGTTATCTGCGCCGGGGTGCTGTGGGCGGCCTATGACTGGTTCCAGGGCCGCTACCTGCGCGCCTTCAGCGAACACACCGCGGTATTTTCCGGCGATGCGCTGCAACTACCCGCAGCTCTCAGCGGCCCTGGCCCGATTCGCCTGGTGCACTTCTGGGACCCGGCGTGCCCGTGCAATGTCGGTAACCAGCAACACCTGGGCGAGTTGATCGAGCAGTACGCGCCCCAAGGGGTGGAGTTCTATGCCCTGCAAAAACCCGGCAGCCACGGCCAGTTGCCCGAGAACCTGCGCCATCTGAAAGTCCTCGATGCCCTGCCCGGCGCGGACCAGATCCCCGCCAGCCCGGCCGTGGGCATTTGGGACCGCACCGGCAAGCTGGCGTATTTCGGCCCCTACAGCGAAGGCCTGACGTGCAACGCCAGCAACAGTTTTATCGAGCCAATTCTCAAGGCCCTCGGAGCCGGACGCGAAGTGAATGCCACTCACACCCTCGCGGTAGGCTGCTATTGTTCGTGGCCTAAGGATCTGTAGTCCGTCCACTTTGGTAAGGAATGTTCATGAAGCGCGTCTTGCAGGTTTTTGCGGTGCTGATTGTGCTGGTCGCCCTGGGCGTCGGTTGGTACGTCTACAGCAAACAACCCACGCGCCAGGGCACGGTGACGCTGGCGCACCTGCAAGGCTCGGTCACGGTGCGCTACGACGACCGTGGCGTACCGCATATCCGCGCCGAAAACGAAGCCGACCTGTACCGCGCCCTGGGCTATGTGCATGCCCAGGACCGCCTGTTCCAGATGGAGATCATGCGGCGCCTGGCCCGTGGTGAACTGGCCGAGGTGCTGGGGCCCAAGCTGCTGGAGACCGACAAACTGTTTCGCAGCCTGGGCATTCGCGAGCGTGCCTTGAGCTATGTGGAACACATGGACCCTGGCTCAGCCTCGTCCAAGGCCCTGCAAGCCTACCTGGACGGGATCAACCAGTATCAGGACAGCCACGCCAGCCCCATGGAATTCGATGTGCTGGGCATCGCCAAGCGCCCGTTTACCGCCGAAGACAGCATCAGCGTCGCCGGGTACATGGCCTACAGCTTTGCCGCAGCCTTTCGTACCGAGCCGGTACTGACCTACGTGCGCGACCGGCTGGGCAGCGCCTACTTGAACGTCTTCGATCTCGACTGGCAACCCAAGGGCGCCCTCAACCTGGCGGCCAGCGATTGGCAGACGCTTGGCGCCATCGCCGCCCTGAGCGAAAAGGCCCTGGCCGACAACGGCCTGCCGCAGTTCGAAGGCAGCAATGCCTGGGCCGTCAGCGGCAGCCATACCCAAAGCGGCAAACCGTTGCTGGCGGGTGACCCACATATCCGTTTCTCGGTGCCTTCGGTCTGGTACGAGGCGCAGCTGTCGGCGCCAGGCTTCGAGTTGTACGGCTACCACAACGCGCTGGTACCGGTGGCGTTCCTGGGGCACAACCTGGACTTCGGCTGGAGCCTGACCATGTTCCAGAACGACGACCTCGACCTGGTCGCCGAGAAGGTCAACCCGGACAACCCCAACCAAGTTTGGTATCACGGCCAATGGGTGGACATGAGCAGCAGCGAGCAGCAGATCCAGGTCAAGGGCCAGGCGCCGGTAACCCTCACCCTGCGCCGTTCGCCCCACGGCCCGATCATCAACGACGTGCTCGGTGAGAACGCCGGCAGCACACCGATTGCCATGTGGTGGGCGTTCCTGGACAGTGAAAACCCGATCCTCGATGGCTTCTATCAGCTCAACCGTGCCGACACCCTGGCCAAGGCACGTGCCGCAGCCGCCAAGGTGTCGGCGCCAGGCCTGAACATCGTGTGGGCCAATGCCAAAGGCGATATCGGCTGGTGGGCGGCAGCGCAGTTGCCGATCCGCCCGGCCGGCGTCAACCCGGCGTTCATCCTCGACGGTAGCACTGCCCAGGCCGACAAGCTGGGTTTCTACCCCTTCAGTGCCAACCCCCAGGAAGAAAACCCGCCGCGCGGCTATGTGGTGTCCGCCAATGCCCAGCCGGCATCGCCCACCGGCATGCCGATCCCCGGTTATTACAACTTGGCTGACCGCGGCCAGCAGTTGAACGCGCAGTTGAGCGACACAAGCGTGAAGTGGGATGTGACCAACAGCCAGGCCCTGCAACTGGGCACCACCACCGCCTACGGCCCACGCCTGCTGGCACCGCTGTTGCCGGTGCTGCGCGAGGTGGTCAAGGACCCGGCGCAACTCAAACTGGTGGAACAGCTTGCCAACTGGAAGGGTGACTACCCACTGGACTCCACCAATGCCACGCTGTTCAACCAGTTGCTCTTCAACCTCAGCGACGCAACCTTTCACCCCAAACTCGGCGATGCCTTGTTCAAGACCCTGCTCGGCACCCGCGTGATCGACGCCGCATTGCCCCGCCTGGCCGCGTCGGCAGACTCGCCCTGGTGGAACGGCAATCGGGCCGACACCGTCAAGCTCGCCTGGGACAATAGCCTGGCCCACCTCAAGGCTACGTTCGGCGATGACCCGGCACAGTGGCAGTGGGGCAAGGCGCACACCCTGACCCACGGCCACCCGCTGGGCCTGCAAAAACCGCTGGATAAAATCTTCAACGTCGGCCCGTTCCCGGCACCGGGCAGCCACGAAGTGCCGAACAACCAGACCGCCCCGATTGGCCCGGCGCCGTGGCCTGTGACCTACGGCCCGTCGACACGGCGCCTGATCGACTTCGCCGACCCGGCCCACGCCCTCACCATCAACCCGGTGGGGCAAAGCGGTGTGCCCTTTGATACGCACTATGGCGACCAGGCGCAGAGCTATATCGAGGGCAGGTATGAGCAGGCGCACTTCAGTGAGGAGGAAGTGACGGCCAATACCCGCGGCACCTTGAAACTGCTACCCGCCCGATGATCGTTCCCACGCTCCGCGTGGGAATGCAGCCATGGACGCTCCGCGTCCGCCCTTAGAAGCGGGACGCAGAGTGTCCCAAGAGGCGTTACCACGCAGAGCGTGGGAATGATCATCGGGTGTGAGCCCGCATGCGCCCTGGCGCTTGGCCGTAGGTGTCCTTGAATTTCTTGCTGAACGCCGCCTGGGATTGATAACCCACCTGGGCGGCGATATCGATCAGGCTCAGGCGTGACTGGCGCAGCAGGTTGAACGCCATCTCCATGCGCAATTGGGTGAGCAACACCCAGGGCGATACACCTGCCACTTTGACGAACGCACGCATAAAAGTCGCACGGGACATGCTGGCCGCCGACGCCAGACCATCGATGGTCCATTCATGCCCAGGTTCGGCCAGCATGGCTTGCCAGGCCTTGCTCAAGCGCTTGTCAGCGAGCAAGGCGAAGGTTCCCGCCCCTGGCGCCTGGTCGCTCAGCCAACTGCGCAGGATCAAGGTGAACAGGGCTGACGACAGCGCATTGATAAACGAACGGGCACCCACTTGCTGCCCGTCCGCTTCACTGCGCAGCAACGCTATCAACGCCGCCAGTTGCCCATCGCCTTGCCACTGGCGGCTGGACACCACCAGGTAGTCCGGCAACGCATCGAACAACAGCGATTGGCGGTTGTAGTGAAAGCTGCCACACAGCATATCCACATCCGGCTGTTCACCGCCCAAACGGTGCACGGTCAGCGCACCCCCTTCGATAACGCGAGGCTGCATCGGGCGGATCCGCGCGCCCTGGCTGCGCAGCAAGTGGGTACCGCCACCGGGCATCAGCAGGATATCGCCCTCCTCCAACGTTACATATTGCCCGCCAGACAACTCGGCGCGGCAGGTGCCGCTAAGCACGATGTGATAAGGCGCCACGCCGAGGTTTTCCGGCGCATGGTCCAACGCCCAGTCCCCTTGGAACTGGCAACGCAAATCCAGGCTGCCGCGCAGGTTGGCCAGCGCGATAAGGGTGTCGATGGCATTCATTTGCGAGCATCGGTCAAAAAAATGAGCGGATTGAACAATAGCCGTAGCCTTCAACGCTACAGACTGGCTTCACACCCAACCTGTTCAGGAGTTACCGCAATGTTCAATAACTGGTCCGACTTGCTGCCTACCGTGAAGAAAGCCTTTGGCTCACTGGGCAAGAGCAACCCGAAGATGGTCAAAGCCTACATGGCGCTGGGGGAAGCTGCCGAGGAAAACAATGTACTCGACGCCAAGACCCGTGAACTGATTTCCATCGCGGTGGCGATCACCACCCGCTGCGACGGTTGCATCGGCGTGCATGCCGATGCCGCGATCAAGGCCGGGGCAACCCGCGAAGAAGTGGCGGCCACACTGGCCACCGCGATCTCGCTGAATGCAGGCGCGGCCTACATCTACTCGTTGCGCGCCCTGGAAGCCTACGACACGCTCAAACCGGCGCCGCAAAGTTAAGCCTGAACTGTTGCGGCGTGACGCCCAGCCGGCGGTTGAACACACTGCGCATGTGCTGGGCGTCGCGAAAGCCGCATTGATAGGCCACGGTCTTAAGCGGTGCGTGGCTGCTTTCAAGCATCACCCGTGCCGCATCCACGCGCGCCCTCTCGACAAATTCCGCCGGCGTAATCCGCGCTTCACGGGCAAACACCCGGGAGAAATTGCGCGCACTCATATTGGCCGCCTTGGCCAGGTCGGCAATGGTCAAGTCTCCCGTCAGGTTGGCCAGCACGTACAGCTGCACCAGCGCCACCGCCGAGGTGGTTTCGGCATGGGGCGTGAGGAACGGGCTGAACTGCGATTGCCCGCCCGAGCGCTGGGTGAACACCACCAGGCGCTTGGCCACGCTCAGCGCCACTTCCGGGCCGTGATCCTGGGCCAGCAAGTACAACGACAGGTCGATACCTGCCGTGACCCCGGCGGAGGTGTAGAGCTTGCCGTCCTGCACATAGAGACGGTCGGCTTCGACCTGGGCCGAGGGACACAGGCGCGCCAGGCTGGCGGCATCGTTCCAATGGGTAGTGACGGTCTTGCCGTCCAGCAGACCTGCACGGGCCAGCATGAAGGCGCCATTGCAGATCGAGCCGAAGCGCTGCGCCTTCGCGGCGGCCGCGCGCAGCCAAGCGTCAAACTCGAAGCCGAAATCCTCGAAGGGTAACTGCGGGCCACCGGCGACCAGCAACAGGTCATAGGGTTGCCGGGCTTCGCTGTAGTGCTTGTGCGCCTGCAGTGACAAACCGTTGGAGGCCGCCATGGCGCCGTGGCCAAAGCCGAGTACTTCCAGCCGATAGTGATCCTCGGGCGCCAGGAAGCGGTTGGCCTCGCAGAACACATCCATCGGCCCGCTCACGTCCAGCGACTGGACACCGGGGAAGATCAGGATGGCGACGGTTTTGCCCATGGTCACAAACACCTTTTTCCAACTGGATAAATGCGCCCCCCTTGTGGGAGCTGGCTTGCCTGCGATGCAGACGACTCGGTACCTCAGGTACACCGAGGTGATGCTATCGCAGGCAAGCCAGCTCCCACAGGGGATCGCCTACATGCTTGGCACGATGTGGCGGCACATTGGCCGGGATCGCCTCCCTGTCGCAATAGCCGCTTCAGGGTCATGGGACCAGACTGAAGTCTTTCCAGAGGAGATCCACCATGAGCATCACCATAGCCGGTATTCAGATCCCTGATAGCGCCTTGGCCAGGGCCACCACCGAATACATCCGCGACGTCGAATCGGACCTGCTCTACCACCATTCGCGCCGGGTCTTCCTGTTCGGCGCCTTGAGCGGTGAGCGCAAGCAATTGGCCTACAACCCGGAGTTGCTTTACGTCGGCGCGATGTTCCATGACCTGGGCCTGGTGGAAGGCCACCGCAGTGACGACGAGCGTTTTGAAGTGGACGGCGCCAACGCCGCCGCCGCATTTCTCAAGCCCTATGGGCTGAGCGATGACGATATCGAACAAGTGTGGCTGTCCATCGCCCTGCACACCACGCCGGGTGTGCCGCAACACCTGCGCCCCACCGTAGCACTGGTAACCGCCGGGGTGGAAATGGACGTGTTGGGCATGGACTACGCCGCGTTCAGCAGCACGCAGCGCGAAGCGGTGGTGCACGCGCATCCACGAGGTGAAGGGTTCAAGGAGTGCATTATCTGCGCGTTCGCCGACGGCTTGCGCCATCGCCCGCAGACCACGTTTGGCAATGTTAAGACCGACGTGCTGGTGGACCAGGAGCCGGGGTTCAAGCCGATGAATTTTGTGCAGGTGATCCGCACGTCGCCGTGGGCTGCATAGCTAAACCCCACTGTAGGAGCGAGCTTGCTCGCGAAAAACCTGAGAGCGCCGCTGGGTGTCAGGTACCCAGCGTCATCGTTAACGTTCTTCGCGAGCAAGCTCGCTCCTACAGTGGATCGCGTCGGCAGTCAGACCGGCGCTGGCGCCCGGCGCTTGTCCGGCTGCTGCCAGCCATCCGCTGCGGCTTCTTCAATCGCTTGCTGAATAGCCTTCTTGCGATGCTCTTCGGCCCGACGGCTGAAGAACCACACCAGGAAGGTCACCAGCGACACCGCCAACAGAATCAGGCTCGCCACGGCGTTGATCTCGGGTTTAACCCCCAGACGCACCGCCGAGAACACTTCCATCGGCAAGGTGGTGGAACCGGGGCCCGACACGAAGCTGGCCAGTACCAGGTCGTCCAGCGATAGCGCGAACGACATCATGCCGCCCGCTGCCAGCGATGGCGCGATCATCGGGATGGTGATCAGGAAGAACACCTTCCACGGCCGCGCGCCCAGGTCCATCGCCGCTTCTTCGATCGACAGGTCCAGCTCACGCAAGCGCGCCGACACCACCACCGCCACATACGCCGCACAGAAGGTGGTGTGGGCGATCCAGATGGTGACGATGCCACGCTCCTGGGGCCAGCCGATCATCTGCGCCATGGCCACGAACAGCAGCAACAGCGACAGGCCGGTGATCACTTCGGGCATTACCAACGGCGCCGTCACCAAGCCACCGAACAGCGTGCGGCCCTTGAACTGGCTGATGCGCGTCAGCACGAAGGCCGCCAGAGTACCCAACGCCACCGCCGCCACCGCCGTGTAGCAGGCGATTTCCAGGGAGCGGGCCACCGAGCCCATCAACTGGGTGTTGTCCAACAGGCCCACGTACCACTTGATCGACCAACCGCCCCACACTGTCACCAGCTTGGATTCGTTGAACGAGTAGATCACCAGGATCAACATCGGCAGGTAGATGAACAACAAGCCTGCGACCAGCATGAAGCTGGAGAAACGAAAGCGCTTCATATCTTGCCCTCCAGCTCTTTGGCTTGGCTGCGGTTGAACAGGATGATCGGCACGATCAGGATCGCCAGCATCACCACCGCCAGGGCAGACGCCACCGGCCAGTCACGGTTGTTGAAGAACTCTTGCCACAACACCTTACCGATCATCAGGGTTTCCGGGCCGCCGAGCAGTTCAGGAATCACGAACTCGCCCACCACCGGGATAAACACCAGCATGCAACCGGCGATGATGCCGTTCTTGGACAGCGGCACGGTGATTTTCCAGAAGCTGTTGAAGGTGCTCGAACCGAGGTCCGAAGCGGCTTCCAGCAGGCTCTGGTCGTGCTTCACCAGGTTGGCGTACAGGGGCAGGATCATGAACGGCAGGTACGAATAGACCACGCCGATGTACACCGCGATGTTGGTGTTGAGGATCTGCAGCGGCTCGTTGATCAAGCCCATGGACATCAGGAAGCCATTGAGCAGGCCGTTGTTGCTGAGGATGCCCATCCACGCATACACCCGGATCAGGATCGCGGTCCAGGTGGGCATCATGATCAGCAGCACCAGCACGGTCTGCATCTCTTTGCGCGCGGTGGCAATGGCGTAGGCCATCGGGTAGCCGATCAGCAGGCACAGCAGCGTGCTGAAAAACGCCATCTTCAGCGAGCCCAGGTAGGCGGCGATGTACAACTCGTCGCCCGCCAGCAAGCTGTAGTTGGCCAGGTTCAGCACCACCTCCAGCTTTTGCTCAACGTAGGTATAGATCTCGGTATAGGGCGGGATCGCCACATCGGCTTCGGCAAAGCTGATTTTCAGCACGATGAAAAACGGCAGTGCGAAAAACAGGAACAGCCAGAGGAAGGGAATCCCGATGACCACCTGCTTGCCATTGGGCACGATGCGATCCAAGCGCCGCTTGAATTTCTTCATGTTCATGAGCGAAGTACCACGCCGCTGTCGTCTTCCCACCACACGTACACCTGGTCACCCCAGGTTGGGCGCTGGCCACGGCGTTCGGCGTTGGCGACGAAAGACTGCACCAGCTTGCCGCTCGGCAGCTCCACGTAGAACACCGAGTGGCCGCCCAGGTAGGCGATGTCGTGCACCTTGCCGCTGGACCAGTTGTGTTCGCAGGTCGGCATTTCGGTGGTCACCAACAGCTTTTCCGGGCGAATGGCGTAGGTCACCGACTTGTCTTCCACCGAGGTGGCGATGCCGTAGCCTACGTAGATGTCGCGGTCCAGGTCCGGGCACTTGAGCACTGCGTGGCCTTCGGCGTCGTCCACCACCTGGGTGTCGAAAATGTTGACGTTGCCGATGAACTCGCACACCAGGCGGCTGGTGGGAGTTTCGTAGATATCGATCGGGCTGCCGATCTGAGCGATCCAGCCCAGGTGCATGATCGCGATGCGTTCGGCCATGGTCATGGCCTCTTCCTGATCGTGGGTCACCATCACGCAGGTCACCCCAACGCGCTCGATGATCTCCACCAACTCAAGTTGCATCTGCGAGCGCAGCTTCTTGTCCAGTGCGCCCATCGGCTCATCGAGCAGCAGCAGCTTCGGGCGCTTGGCCAAGGAGCGGGCCAAGGCCACACGCTGGCGCTGGCCGCCGGACAATTGGTGCGGCTTGCGCTTGGCGTACTGGCTCATCTGCACCAGCTTGAGCATCTCGGCCACGCGTGCGTCGACTTCAGCCTTGGGGATCTTGTCCTGTTGCAAGCCGAAGGCGATGTTCTGCGCCACGGTCATGTGCGGGAACAAGGCGTAGGACTGGAACATCATGTTGATCGGCCGCTCGTAGGGCGGCATGTCGGTGATGTCCACACCGTCGAGGTAGATGCGACCTTCGGTTGGGCGCTCGAAACCTGCAAGCATGCGCAGCAAGGTGGATTTGCCCGAACCCGAACCGCCGAGCAAGGCGAAGATCTCGCCTTTCTTGATTTCCAGGGACACATCGTCCACGGCAATCGTCTCGTCGAACTTCTTCGTGACCCGGTCGATTTTGACCAGCACCTTTTTCGGTGTCTGGTCGCCCTCGAGGGCTTTCTTATAGGCGCCGGAGGCAACTGCCATTTACGAAACTCCCAAAAAAAACTGTGCAGCCGGCCCAATGCGGGCCAGCCTTGGATAGTTTTAGCCTTACTTGCCCGTCTTGACCTTGGTCCAGCTACGGGTCATTAAACGCTGCACTTTCGGGGGTAGCTCAAAGTTGACGAATGTCCGCTCGAGAACCGCCTGCGGTGGGTAAACCGCTTCGTCGGTGCGTATCGATTGCTCCATCAGTTTGTCCGCCCCTGGGTTAGGGTTGGCGTAACCGACTTGATCGCTGACCTGAGCGATCACCTCAGGCTGCAGCAAATAGTTGATGAAGGCGTGGGCTTCCTTGACGTTGCTGGCATCCTTGGGAATCGCCAGCACGTCGAACCACAGGTTGCCGCCTTCTTTGGGAATCGTGTAGGCGATGTTCACGCCTTTGCCCGCCTCCGCCGCACGGGCCTTGGCCTGGAACACATCGCCGGAGAAACCGGCCGCCACGCAGATGTTGCCGTTGGCCAGGTCCGAGATGTATTTGGAGGAATGGAAGTAGGTCACGTAGGGCCGCACTTTCAGCAGTTTTTCCTCGGCTTTCTTATAGTCGGCCGGGTTGGTGCTGTTGGGGTCCAGGCCCATATAGTTGAGTACCGCCGGTAGCATTTCATCGGCCGAGTCCATGAACGACACGCCGCAAGTGGCCAACTTCTTCATGTTTTCCGGTTCGAACAACACCGCCCAAGAGTCGATCTTGTCGACACCCAGCACTTCCTTGACCTTGTCGACGTTGTAGCCAATGCCGTTGGTGCCCCACAGGTACGGCACCGCGTACTGGTTGCCCGGGTCGTTCTTTTCCAGGCGCTTGAGCAGCACCGGGTCGAGGTTGGCGTAGTTTGTCAGCAGTGACTTGTCGAGCTTCTGGAACGCTCCAGCCTTGATCTGCTTGCCCAGGAAATGGTTGGACGGAACCACGACGTCGTAGCCGGTACGCCCGGCGAGCAACTTGCCTTCCAGGGTTTCGTTGGAGTCAAACACGTCATACACAGGCTTGATACCGCTGGCCTTTTCGAAGTTGGCCAGGGTGTCGGGGCCGATGTAGTCCGACCAGTTATAAATATGCACCGTCGGTGCGGCCTGTACGCTGGCAGCCAGCGTGATACCTGCACCCACCAGCATGGCTTTGCGAAATAAAGAAATTGGCAAGTGGAGGTCCTCTTGAATAGTTGGGGCCTTGAAGTTGTTGCCCGGCAACAAAACCGGCGCGCAACTTACCGTCGATAAACCGATCCGGCAAAACTTTCTTTGATCTAATTTGTGGGAGGGGGCTTGCCCCCGATGGCGATGCACCATCCGAGAGAATCGCCGACTGACACTCCGTCATCGGGGGCAAGCCCCCTCCCACAGGTTTTGAGGCTTACTTGCCCGATTTGATCTTGGTCCAGCTACGGGTCATTTCACGCTGAGTTGCCGCTGGCATGTCGGCAATGGCGTAGAGCTTGGATTGCACTTCGGCCGACGGATAAATACCCGGGTCGCTGGTGATGTCTTTATCGACCAGGGCAGTGGCTTTCTCGTTACCGTTCGGGAAACGCACACTGTTGGTGATCGCGGCCATGACGTCTGGCTTGAGCAGGTAGTTCATGAATGCGTAGGCAGCCTCGACGTTTTCAGCATCCTTGGGAATGGCGACCATGTCGAAGAAGCTGCCAGCACCTTCCTTGGGAATGTCATAGGCGATCTTGACCTTGCCACCGGCTTCAGCCGCGCGGGTTTTGGCCTGTTCGATGTCACCCGAGTAGCCCACAGCCACGCAGATGTTGCCGTTGGCCAGGTCGGAGATGTACTTGGAGGAGTGGAAGTAGCCGATCGAAGGACGGATTTTCATGAACAGGTCTTCGGCCTGTTTCAGATCAGCCTTCTTCGTCGTGTCGGTCGGCAGGCCCAGGTAATGCAGCGCTACCGGCAGCATTTCGGTTGGCGAATCGAGGAAGCTCACGCCGCAGCTTTTCAGCTTGGCGATGTTTTCCGGCTTCATCAGTACGTCCCACGAGTCGATCTTGTCCACGCCCAGTGCGGCCTTGACCTTCTCCGGGTTGTAGCCGATGCCCATCGAGCCCCACATGTACGGGAAGGCGTGCTTGTTGTCCGGGTCGCTGACCGATACGGCCTTGAGCAGGGATTTGTTCAGGTTGTCGTAGTTGGACAGCTTGGACTTGTCCAGCTCTTGGTAGACACCGGCCTTGATCTGCTTGGCGAGGAAGCTGTTCGACGGCACGACGATGTCGTAGCCGGACTTGCCTGCCAGCAACTTGGCTTCCAGGGTTTCGTTGCTGTCAAAAACGTCGTACACCACTTTGATGCCCGACTCTTTTTCAAAGTTGGCGATGGTGTCCGGTGCAATGTAGTCGGACCAGTTGTAAACGTGCAGCACTTTATTGTCTGCCTGGGCCGCGCCCGCCATTGCACCCATCAGGGACAAGGCGAGGAGGGTCTTGCCAGCGTTCTTCAAACCTAATGCCTTCATTTGGTGATGCTCCAATTTTTTCTTTTTTGGGCCACAAGCGTTGTATGTTTTACGGCCCAACCGAAGGGCAACAAAACAGGGCGACAGTCTGGCAAGTTCAGGGGCCGGCTTTCAACCAAAGCCCCTGCATTTTTAACTGCCCAGTGCACCGCGCACTGAGCCTAGCACTTAGCCCTGCAAGGCAGCCAAAGTCAGGTCCAGGCAATGGCGGGCCTTGGTTACCAGCTCGTCGATTTCAGCCTTGCTGATGACCAGTGGCGGCGAAATGATCATGGTGTCGCCCACGGCGCGCATGATCAGGCCATTTTCAAAGCAGAAGGTTCGGCAGATCATGCCCGCGCCTTTGCCTTCATGACGCTTGCGCGTCGCCTTGTCCTGCACCAGCTCGATCGCACCGAGCATACCGACGCCGCGGACTTCACCCACCAGCGGATGATCGCCCAGTTCCCTCAGACGCTTTTGCAAATACGGTGCCGTTTCGTCGTGCACACGGTTAACGATGTTTTCATCGCGCAGGATGCGGATGTTTTCCAGCGCCACGGCCGCGGCCACCGGGTGGCCGGAGTAGGTAAAGCCGTGGTTGAAATCGCCCCCTTCGTTGAGCACCGCCACCACTTCGTCACGCACGATCAGGCCGCCCATGGGCACGTAGCCCGAGGTCAGGCCCTTGGCGATGGTCATCATGTGCGGCTTGAGGTCGTAGAAATCGCTACCGAACCACTCACCGGTACGGCCGAAGCCGCAGATTACTTCGTCGGCGACAAACAGGATGTCGTACTTGGCGAGGATTTCCTTGATGCGCGGCCAGTACGTGGCAGGCGGCACGATCACGCCACCGGCACCCTGGATCGGCTCGGCAATAAAGGCGCCGACGTTGTCCACGCCCAGCTCCAGGATTTTCTCTTCCAACTGGTTGGCGGCCCACACACCGAATTCCTCGGGGCTCATGTCGCCGCCTTCGCCAAACCAGTACGGCTGCGCGATGTGGGTAATGCCCGGGATCGGCAAGTCGCCCTGCTCGTGCATATAGGTCATGCCGCCCAGGCTGGCGCCGGCCACGGTAGAGCCGTGGTAGCCATTCTTGCGGGCAATGATGGTTTTCTTGTTGGGCTGGCCCTTGATCGCCCAGTAGTGGCGGACCATGCGCAACATGGTGTCGTTGCCTTCGGAGCCAGAGCCGGTGAAGAACACGTGGTTCATGCCAGCCGGCGCGACATCGGAAATGACCTTGGCCAACTCCAATACCGGCGGGTGTGCGGTCTGGAAGAACAGGTTGTAGTACGGCAGTTCTTTCATCTGCTTGGCGGCGGCATCGGCCAGTTCATCGCGACCGTAACCGATCGCCACGCACCACAGGCCGGCCATACCGTCGAGGATCTTGTTGCCTTCGCTGTCCCACAGGTAAACGCCGTGGGCTTTGGTGATGATCCTTGGGCCTTTCTCTTTCAATTGCTTGAAGTCGCTGAACGGCGCCAGGTGGTGATCATTGCTCAAGGCTTGCCATTCACGGGTTTGCGGGTTGTTGCTGGACATACCAATCTCCTAGACTTTTCAGTGAAGGCGCGCCGTTTGAAGGGCGCGCCCGGCGCATCAGACGGCGAAGAGCAGGAATTCCCGCTCCCACGAACTGATCACGCGCTTGAAGTTTTCATGCTCGGCCCGCTTGACCGCGACGTAGCCTGTGATGAATTTTTGCCCCAGATATTTCTCGATGGTCTTGCTGTTTTCCATGCGTTCCAGGGCGTCTTCGATGGTCAACGGCAGGCGCAGGTTGCGTCGCTCGTAACCGCGGCCCACCACCGGCGCGCTCGGGTTATGGCCTTCGACCATGCCGATGTAGCCGCACAACAGGCTGGCGGCAATCGCCAGGTACGGGTTGGCGTCGGCGCCAGGCAGGCGGTTTTCCACGCGGCGATTCTGCGGGCCGGCATCCGGTACGCGCAGGCCGACGGTGCGGTTTTCTTCGCCCCATTCCACGTTCACCGGCGCCGAGGTGTCGGGCAGGAAGCGGCGGAACGAGTTCACGTTGGGGGCGAATAAAGGCAGCAATTCAGGGATGAATTTCTGCAGGCCGCCAATATGGTTGAGGAACAGTTGGCTCATGGTCCCGTCTTCATTGGAGAAGACGTTCTTGCCGGTGGCAATGTCGATGATGCTCTGGTGCAGGTGCATCGCGCTGCCGGGCTCGCCGGTCATGGGCTTGGCCATGAAGGTGGCGGCCACGTCGTGCTTGAGCGCGGCTTCACGCATGGTGCGCTTGAACACCAGGATCTGGTCGGCCAGAGACAGGGCATCGCCGTGACGGAAGTTGATTTCCATCTGCGCGGTGCCGTCCTCGTGGATCAGGGTGTCGAGGTCCAGTTCCTGCAGTTCGCACCAGTCGTAGACGTCTTCGAACAGCGGGTCGAATTCGTTGGCTGCTTCTATAGAGAAGGACTGGCGACCGGTTTCCGGGCGGCCGGAGCGGCCAATCGGCGGTTGCAGCGGGAAGTCCGGGTCTTCGCAGCGCTTGGTCAGGTAGAACTCCATCTCCGGCGCCACGATGGGCTGCCAGCCGCGGTCGGAGTAGAGTTTGAGGACTTTCTTGAGCACGTTGCGCGGCGACAGCTCGATCGGGTTGCCTTGCTTGTCGTAGGTGTCGTGGATCACCTGGGCGGTCGGCTCGATGGCCCAGGGCACCAGGAATACCGCGTTCTGGTCGGGGCGGCAGATCATGTCGATGTCGGCCGGGTCGAGCAATTCGTAATAGATGTCGTCTTCGACATAGTCGCCGGTCACGGTCTGCAACAGAACACTCTCGGGCAGGCGCATGCCTTTTTCGGCAATGAACTTGTTGGTCGGCGAGATCTTGCCCCGGGTAATACCGGTGAGGTCGCCAATCATGCATTCGACTTCTGTGATCTTGTGGTCTTTCAACCAATCGGTGAGCTGGTCGAGGTTGTTACTCATAAATGCCTCTGGGCTGGGTTTCCTGGCATCCATTAAAGGCCAGGCGTTGGTTGACGCAGCATCCGCGTCGTTTTTTCATTCAGGGTAGGAGCTTACCTGCCATTTGCCCATGGGTTGCATTCCTCAGGCCAAAGTTGTGCGCAATTATGATCGGCACGGCGGATGAGGGTCGCTCAGTGGCGTCGGAGATGGCAAAAAGGAGATCGGCCGGGCCGTCAAGAATATTGGCCGGTGCCTGGGCATTCACACGGGGCGAACGAGCTGCGGACAAAGCCTGGCTGGAGCAGGCAGAGACGCCGATTGGCGGCAGGTGAAACATGAAGCACCCCGGTATTATTGCTGTTATGGGTTTGAATCGAGCTTAGCCTTGTTCATTTTTTTACACAACACCCCCGTAAAAAATCCTACACGGCCCGCTCAAGCCTGCAGGTCCCAAGCCCCTAAAACCCAAAAAACCGCCCCAAAACCCCGCAAAAAAGGCTTCATGGCGCTTTTTTAGGGCAAAAAATGCCTCGCTTGACTTCGGCAGGCCGTTCGGGTTGACTGAAACCAGAAAAGATCAATGATTGATATTTTTAACAACAAAGGTGTTGCATCATGTCGGTACCCCCGCGTGCCGTTCAGCTTAACGAAGCGAACGCGTTCCTTAAGGATCATCCTGAGGTTCTGTACGTAGACCTTCTAATTGCGGATATGAATGGTGTGGTGCGCGGTAAGCGCATCGAACGCACCAGCCTCCACAAGGTTTACGAGAAGGGCATTAACCTGCCTGCCTCTTTATTTGCCCTGGATATCAACGGCTCTACGGTGGAAAGCACCGGCCTGGGCCTGGACATCGGTGATGCTGACCGAATCTGTTATCCAATCCCCGACACCCTGTGCAATGAACCCTGGCAAAAGCGCCCCACCGCGCAACTGCTGATGACCATGCACGAACTTGAAGGTGAACCTTTCTTCGCCGATCCGCGCGAAGTGCTCCGCCAAGTTGTCACCAAGTTTGACGACCTCGGTCTGACCATCTGCGCCGCTTTCGAGCTTGAGTTCTACCTGATCGACCAGGAGAACGTGAACGGCCGCCCACAACCGCCCCGCTCGCCGATCTCCGGCAAACGCCCGCACTCGACACAGGTCTACCTGATCGACGACCTCGACGAATACGTCGACTGCCTCCAGGACATTCTGGAAGGTGCCAAGGAGCAAGGCATTCCGGCCGATGCCATCGTCAAGGAAAGTGCCCCGGCGCAGTTCGAAGTGAACCTGCACCACGTCGCCGACCCGATCAAGGCCTGCGACTACGCGGTACTGCTCAAGCGCCTGATCAAGAACATCGCCTACGACCATGAGATGGACACCACCTTCATGGCCAAGCCTTACCCAGGCCAGGCAGGCAACGGGCTGCACGTACACATTTCCATTCTGGACAAGGACGGCAAGAACATCTTTGCCAGCGAGGATCCCGAGCAGAACGCCGCATTGCGTCACGCGATCGGCGGTGTGCTGGAGACCCTACCCGCCCAAATGGCGTTCCTGTGCCCCAACGTCAACTCCTACCGTCGTTTCGGCGCACAGTTCTACGTGCCGAACTCGCCGTGCTGGGGCCTGGATAACCGCACCGTGGCGATTCGCGTACCCACCGGCTCGTCCGATGCCGTGCGTATCGAACACCGTGTGGCTGGCGCCGATGCCAACCCTTACCTGCTGATGGCCTCGGTATTGGCGGGCGTACACCACGGCCTGACCAACAAGATCGAGCCGAACGCTCCAGTGGAAGGCAACAGCTACGAGCAGAACGAGCAGAGCCTGCCGAACAACCTGCGCGATGCGCTGCGTGAGTTGGACGACAGCGAGGTGATGGCCAAGTACATCGATCCTAAATACATCGATATCTTCGTCGCCTGTAAGGAAAGTGAGTTGGAGGAGTTTGAACACTCCATCTCCGACCTTGAGTACAACTGGTACCTGCATACCGTGTAAGCGGTTGCTGCAATAAAAGAACGCCGCTGATTTTGGTCAGTGGCGTTTTTTTATGGGTTTATTTTGGGAAACCGGGTTGGCCTCATCGCAGGCAAGCCAGCTCCCACATTTGATCGCGTTCCAACCTTGAAATGCGTTCCATTGTGGGAGCTGGCTTGTCGGGTCGCCGCATCGCTGCGATAGCGGCCTGGCAGACAACACACCTTCCTGCTCATACAATGCCCGCTGCCTTGTAGGAGACATCCATGACCACCCGCCCCGCCACTGTTCGCAAACCCCGCGCCCGCAGCCAGGCCCGGATCGACGCGATCCTCGACGCCGCCCGCACCTTGCTGGCCGCCGAAGGTGTGGCCAGCTTGTCGATCTACAGCGTGGCCGAACGGGCACAGATTCCACCGTCATCGGTGTACCACTTTTTCGCCAGTGTGCCGGCGTTGCTTGAGGCGTTGACCGCTGACGTTCACGCAGCCTTTCGCGCCGCCATCCAGGCGCCCATCGAGCATGAATCGCTCAAGCATTGGCGCGACCTGTCCTACATCGTTGAACAACGCATGCTCAGCATCTACAGCAACGATGCCGCGGCGCGCCAGTTGATCCTGGCCCAGCATGGGTTGACCGAAGTGACCCAGGCCGATCGCCAGCATGATCTGGAATTGGGCGACTTGATGCTGGCGGTGTTCAATCGCCACTTTGAAGTGCCAACGCTACCGGGCGATGTGGACGTGTTTGCCCTGGCATTGGAGTTGAGCGACCGCGTGTACGCGCGCTCGGTGCATCAGCATGGGCTGATTACGCCGCGCATGGCGGAGGAAGGGATGCGGGTGTTTGATGCGTATGTGGGGCTTTATTTGCCGGCCTATCTGCCCAAGCGCTGATCGTTCCCACGCTCTGCGTGGGAATACATCCCGTGACGCTCTGCGTCACCTTTGGCACAGCGGGACGCGGAGCGCCCCAGGCGGCATTCCCACGCAGAGCGTGGGAACGATCAGTGGGGTTATCACAACTTGGCAATCGACACCTCAGTGGATTTCACAAAGGCAATCACTTCACTGCCGATCACCAACTCCAACTCCTTGACCGAACGGGTGGTGATCACCGAGGTGACAATGCCGGACGCGGTCTGCACGTCAATTTCCGACAGCACGTCGCCGACCACGATTTCCTTGATGGTGCCTTTGAACTGGTTACGCACGTTGATGGCTTTAATAGTCATGGTGTTTTTCCTGTGTGAGTTATTGAGCCCAACGCAATTGCGTCGGCAGCGGTGAAACAGGTTCGGGTTCCGGTGGGGAACCGGGTAGCGACAGCACGCGGTTGAGCACTTCGGCTTCCAGCGCGGCCAGGCGGTGTGAGCCACGGGCCCGTGGGCGTGGCAGGTCGATGTTCAGGTCGAGGCCGATTTCGCCGTTTTCAATCAGAATCACGCGGTCGGCAATCGCCACGGCTTCGCTGACGTCGTGGGTCACCAGCAACACCGTGAAACCGTGCTTGCGCCACAGGTTTTCGATCAGTTGCTGCATCTCGATGCGGGTCAGGGCATCCAGTGCGCCCAGCGGCTCATCGAGCAGCAACAGGCGCGGCTGATGGATCAACGCCCGTGCGAGTGCCACGCGCTGTTTCTGGCCACCGGACAACGCCGCCGGCCATTCATTGGCGCGCTCGGCCAGGCCAACCGCTTCCAGCGCATCCAGCGCTTTGGGCCGCCAGTCGCCCTTGAGGCCCAGGCCGACGTTATCGATGATCTTTTTCCAGGGCAGCAAACGCGCTTCCTGGAACATCAACCGCGTATCTTCAATCGCTTCGTGCAGTGGCGCGGAGCCGGCCAGCAGCTCGCCGCCACTGGCTTTGTCCAGCCCCGCCAACAGGCGCAGCAAGGTACTTTTGCCGCAACCGCTGCGGCCGACCACAGCCACGAACTGCCCCGCGGGAATATGCAGGTCAATCTCTTTGAGCACTTCGCGGGTACCAAAGGCCTTGCGCAATTTGCGCACCGCCAGTGGGATACCCTTCAACAGACGCGGAGGTTGTTGGGCCGTCATGCTGCACCTCCTTTGACTTGATACGCCGGGTGCCAGCGCAGCCACACACGCTCCAGCCCACGGGCTGCCAGGTCGGCCAGTTTGCCGAGGATGGCGTACATGACGATGGCCAGCACCACCACGTCGGTTTGCAGGAATTCACGGGCATTCATCGCCAGGTAACCGATGCCGGAACTTGCCGAGATAGTTTCCGCCACGATCAACGTCAGCCACATGAAGCCCAGGGCAAAGCGCACCCCCACCAGGATCGACGGCAGCGCGCCCGGCAGGATCACTTGCCAGAACAGGCTGAAACCGGACAAGCCATAGCTGCGCGACATTTCCACCAGTGCCGGGTCGACATTGCGGATGCCGTGGTAAGTGTTCAGGTAGATCGGGAACAAGGTACCCAGGGCCACCAGGAAAATTTTCGCGGTCTCATCAATGCCGAACCACAGGATCACCAGCGGAATCAGCGCCAGGTGCGGCACGTTGCGGATCATCTGCACCGAGCTGTCGAGCAAGCGTTCACCCCACTTCGACAAGCCGGTAATAAAGCCCAGGGCCAGACCGATACTGCCACCGATCACAAAGCCCAGGCCGGCGCGCCAGCCGCTGATGGCCAGGTGCGTCCAGATTTCGCCGCTGACCACCAGGTTCACCCCGGCTTCGATCACTGCACTCGGCGCTGGCAGAATGCGCGTCGACAACCAACCCGCCGACACCGACAACTGCCACACCGCCAGCAATAAGATCGGCAGCACCCAGGGCGCCACGCGATGGCTGATTTTTTCTAAGTCCATAACGGCGCCTCAGCTCTGTGACGCAGCTTTGGGAAGGATGTCGTTGGCCACCATCTCGCCAAACGGACTGACGTAGCCGGCGCTTTTTGGCAGCTCGGGACGTTCGATATCCAGGTGCGGGAACAACAGCTCGGCGACCCGATACGACTCTTCCAGGTGTGGATAACCGGAGAAGATAAAGGTATCGATACCCAGGTCCGCGTACTCCTTGACCCGCGCCGCAACCGTTGGGCCATCGCCCACCAGCGCCGTCCCTGCGCCGCCACGTACCAGGCCGACGCCGGCCCACAGGTTGGGGCTGACTTCCAGGTTGTCACGGCTACCGCCGTGCAAGGCTGCCATGCGTTGCTGGCCCACCGAATCGAAGCGCGCCAAGGACGCCTGGGCGCGGGCGATGGTCTCGTCGTTCAGGTGGGAGATCAGTTTGTCGGCGGCTTTCCAGGCTTCGTCGTTGGTTTCGCGCACGATCACATGCAAGCGAATGCCAAAGCGCACCGTGCGTCCCAGTTTTGCAGCCTTGGCGCGTACCTGCGCGATCTTTTCCGCAACGGCTGCCGGCGGCTCGCCCCAGGTCAGCACCATCTCGACCTGTTCGGCCGCCAGGTCCTGGGCGGCTTCGGAGGAACCCCCGAAATACAGCGGCGGGCGTGGTTGTTGAATCGGTGGGTAGAGCAATTTTGCGCCTTTGACGCTGATGTGCTCGCCGTCGTAGTCCACGGTCTCGCCTTCCAGCACACGGCGCCAGATGCGTGTGAATTCCACCGACGCCTGGTAGCGCTCTTCATGGCTCAAGAACAATCCATCGCCAGCCAGTTCTTCCGGATCGCCACCGGTGACCAGGTTGAACAGCGCACGGCCACCAGACAGGCGATCCAGGGTCGCGGCCTGACGCGCGGCCACGGTCGGGGAGATGATCCCAGGGCGCAGGGCAACCAGGAATTTCAAGCGCTGGGTCACGGGGATCAGCGAGGCGGCCACCAACCACGAGTCTTCGCAAGAGCGACCCGTAGGGATCAACACCCCGCCGAAACCCAGGCGGTCAGCAGCCTGGGCCACTTGTTGCAAGTAACCGTGGTCGACAGCGCGGGCGCCTTCGGCGGTGCCAAGGTAATGACCGTCGCCGTGGGTGGGCAGGAACCAGAAAATATTGAGGCTCATGGAGTTGTCTCCTGAATGAAGTCGGATTACGGCGCTTTGGCAACCGCGGCGGGTGGCGTCCAGATCACGTCCTTGATGCTCAAGGGCTTGGGGATCAATTTGAGTTGGTAGAAGGTGTCTGCGATTTTCTGCTGGGCGGCGACCACTTCCGGGGTCAGGAACAGCGCGCCGTAGCCCTGGCGTTTCACCGATGTGAGGGTGATATCTGCCGGCAGGCCGAGCAGTGGGGCGACCTGCTCAGTCACTTCCTGCGGGTTGGCCTTGGACCATTCGCCTACCGCACGCACCTCTTCCACCAACGCCTTGATCACTTGTGGGTGCTGTTCGGCGTAGGGTTTGGTGGCCAGGTAAAACTGATGGTTGTCGGCAATCCCGGTGCCGTCTCGCAGGGTGCGCGCTTGTAGTTGCTTCTCGGCGGCGGCCTGGTACGGGTCCCAGATCACCCAGGCGTCCACGCTGCCACGCTCGAACGCAGCACGGGCATCGGCGGGGGGCAGGAACACGGTCTTTACGTCGGTGTAGTTGAGACCGGCATCTTCCAGGGCACGCACTAGCAGGTAGTGCACGTTGGAGCCTTTGTTGAGCACGACCTTTTTACCCTTGAGCTCGGCCACCGATTTGATCGGCGAGTCCTTGGGCACCAGGATCGCTTCGCTGGTAGGCGCGGGTGGTTCGTAGGCGACATAGAGCAGATCGGCGCCAGCCGCCTGGGCAAACACCGGTGGAGTTTCGCCAGTAACGCCGAAGTCGATGGAGCCGACGTTCAGGCCCTCGAGCAATTGCGGGCCACCGGGAAACTCGGTCCACTGCACCTGCACGCCTTGGTCGGCCAGGCGTTTTTCCAGGGTGCCCTTGGCCTTGAGCAGCACCAGGGTGCCGTACTTCTGATAACCGATCCGCAAGGTCTCGGCGGCTTGGGCTTGAACGATGGCGCCGAAGGACACAGCCGCAGCAAAGAGTGCGACCAGACCACGACGCAAGATGACAGTGCGCATGGCGCTCTCTCCAACTGTGCGATTAGGGTTTTGGCTGCACCTGCTTGGCCGTTGTCGGCTGAGTAAGGTGAGTGTTTCCAGGTTTCTGGGGTGAGGCTCAGATGCTCCAGCGAGCACTCAACAAACGTTCATTCAATACGTCAGGGTCCAGCGGTTTTGGCCGGCGCGCCATGGCGCTGTAGAGCTGCTCCAGGGCTTCGTGCAGACGCTGTTCGAGTACCGGCACCAGTTGCGCCTGCACGCTGCCTTCGCCATAGGCGATCTGGCTGTCTTCGGCAAAAATACCGTGGAGCAATTCCTGGGCCTTGAGGGCCGACAGCACCGGCTTCAGGGCGTAGTCCACCGCCAGCATGTGGGCGATGCTGCCGCCGGTCGCCATCGGCAACACCACCTTATGGGCCAGCGCACGCTCCGGCAGCAGGTCCAGTACGGTTTTCAACGCCCCGGAAAACGACGCCTTGTACACCGGCGTGGCGATCACCAGGCCGTCGGCATTGGCGACTTGTTGCAGCAGGTCAATGACCTTGGGGCTGTCGAAGCGTGCGTGCAGCAAGTCTTCAGCCGGGAAGTCCCGTACCTGGTAACTCACCACTTCCACGCCCTGCTGTTGCAGCCACTGACGGGTTTTATCCAGCAAGACCCCGGAGCGGGAACGCTGGCTGGGACTGCCTCCAAGTGTTACGACCAGCATGCAGGAGATTCCTTGAGCAAGTGTCGGCGGTTCGCTGTACGGCGATGGCGCCAAGATGGGATAGACCTTATCAGCAGATTTATATATCTATAAATCTTATTTATTCATTTGTTTATTCCATAAAAACATAAGCGATTGATCAATCCCCAGGCGAAAAAAAAGGCCGTGGAAACGGCCTGAAAACCCCTGCTGTGAGTCAGTGCTTTTTGGTAGGAGCGAGCTTGCTCGCGAAAAACTCACAGGCGCCGCGTTCATTCAGGAAGCACGCGTTATCGTTGACGTTTTTCGCGAGCAAGCTCGCTCCTACAGAGGCATGGTCCGTGATGCCTTAACGATTGGGTTGTGGGGTAAGACGCAGGTACGGCTTCACCGCGCGATAGCCCTTGGGAAAGCGTTTCTTGATCTCTTCCTCGTCCTTGAGTGACGGCACGATCACCACCTCATCCCCATCCTGCCAGTTGGCCGGTGTTGCCACCTTGTGGTTGTCGGTCAGCTGCAGCGAGTCGATCACCCGCAGGATTTCATGGAAATTACGCCCGGTGCTGGCCGGGTAGGTGATGGTCAGGCGGATCTTCTTGTTCGGGTCAATCACGAACAAGGAGCGCACGGTGAGGGTATCGCTGGCATTCGGGTGGATCAGGTCGTAGAGGTCCGAGACCTTGCGGTCGGCGTCGGCCAGGATCGGGAAGTTGACCGCGGTGTTCTGGGTCTCGTTGATGTCTTCGATCCACTTGTGGTGCGAGTCCACCGGGTCTACCGACAGGGCGATGGCCTTGACGCCACGCTTGGCGAATTCATCCTTGAGCTTGGCGGTAAAACCCAGCTCGGTGGTGCACACCGGCGTGAAGTCCGCAGGGTGGGAAAACAGCACACCCCAGCTGTCGCCCAGCCATTCGTGGAAGCGAATCTTGCCGGCGCTGGAATCCTGTTCGAAGTCGGGGGCGATGTCGCCCAGTCTTAGGCTCATGGTGTGGCTCCTGATGAGTGCTTATGGAGCCCACTGTGCATGGATTTTTTGCGGTTTAAAAAGAATAAATATCGATTTATCTAGACGATAAAAGAATATTAAAAATCAGTTCATTGGACTTGGGAACGGCCTGAGGCCAACATCGCCTTCAAGGTTCGAGAAGGCCTTGAGACGCTGCAAAAAAGAGGGATTCAGGAAGGGCTTGCGGGGGTTGAGCCCGACTTGAATAGCAAGACACCTTGCCCGGCATTGCGCCGGGCAAGGTTTTACAGTCTTACAACAGCGGGATCGAGTAGCTGACGATCAAGCGGTTTTCGTCCTGGTTACGCGCGTTGGCGATGTCGCTGCGCCACATAGCGTTTTTCCACGCCACGCCGACGTTTTTCAGCGGACCTTCCGGTACGACGTAGGCAACAGTGATGTCACGTTCCCACTCGGACTGGCCGGTGAACTCGGTACGGTTGCTGGCGACGGTGTCGATATGATCACCTTTCAGGTAAACCACACCGGCGGTCAGGCCAGGCACGCCGACTTTGGCGAAGTCGTAGGAGTAGCGAGCTTGCCAGGTGCGCTCGCCGGCACGGGCGAACTTCTGGATCTGCATGTCGGTGGTGATGTAAGCCGACGAGCCGTCACCCTGGTTCAGCCAAGGGAAGTCGCTGCTGCCGTTGCTGACCTGGTAACCGCCACCGAAGGTGTGGCCGGCAACCGAGTACAGGAACAGGCCGCTGTACAGGTTGTTGTCGACTTTGCCACGGCCGGAGTTCACGCCGCTGTAGTTGCCCGTCGAGAAATAAGCGGACTGGTTACCGTTGTTGCCATCGTCGGAGCTGTTGAAGTAACGCAGGTCAGACTTCAGCACGCCAGGACCGATGGCCCAGTTGTGGGTCAGGCCCAGGAAGTGTTGCTTGTAGAAATCTTCCAGGTTGCCGTAGTAGTACTGGGCGGTCAGATCCTTGGTGATCTTGTAGTCGCCACCGGCGTAGTAGAACTTGTTGCTCGAACGCCAGTTCACACCGCGGCTGTTGGCGCCGGAAATGGACAGGCTTTCGTTGTTGCTGGAGTTACGGCCCTTGGCCTTTTCGATCTGGCCCGCGACCAGGGTCAGGTCCTTGATGTCACTGGAGGTGATCTGGCCACCTTGGAAGGTTTGCGGCAGCATACGACCATCGTTGGTGACGATGACCGGCAGCTTGGGCTGCAAGGTACCCAACTTCAGTTCGGTTTGAGAGATCTTGGCCTTGGCAGTCAGGCCCAGGCTGGAGTAGTTATCAACGGCTTCGCCATTGGACTTGCTCGGGAAGATCGTGCCACCGTAGGAGCTGGCAGTCGCGCCGTTGGTGCCACCGCCGGAATCCAGGCGAACACCCAGCAGGCCGATAGCGTCCAGACCGAAGCCGACGGTGCCTTGGGTGTAACCGGAGATGAAACGCAGATCGAAGCCTTGGCCCCACTCTTCGTTGCGGCTCGGGTTGGCCGTGCCTTCGCGGTTATCGGTGTTGATGTAGAAGTTACGCAGGCCCAGTGTGGCCTTGCTGTCTTCGATGAAACCGGCAGCGCCTGCTTGCTGGGCGATTGCGCCCAACGTTACAGCCACAGCCAAGGTGGACTTCTTCATGTACCGCTCCTCTCATTTCTAATTTTTGTATTTCTTTGGTCTCGGGTCTGACGCCCTCGATCCACAGATGCGCGATTAGCGCCAGATAGTGACCACCAAGTCAATCGTAACCTTGTGTGTCTACTACCTTCGTCTAATCGCAGTTGATTTGGTCCCTGCAGGGTAATGAGTTTTTCATACACCCAAAAAGAATTATTTCATTCTTTTTCATACGATCCAGGAATAAGACTTTCCGTGAAGCTGGCCGGTCAGGATAGACGCGCCGCTCCATAAGCTAATTCCTAAAGGGTATTTACTGGTGCTTTTTTAGATCGATTAGTGTTGCCGTACGGTTGTATACGTCACTCACGATCAAAAAGGCGACGCCATCATGGCCAAACGCACATCCTCCCGTCAATTTGTTACAGTTTTTGTATCGCTATTACTTTCTTTTGGTGTCAATGCCGCCGACCTGACGGTGGGCTACCAGACCGGCATCGATCCCAGCAAGGTTCCCCAGGCCGACGGCCTGTACGAAAAAGCCATCGGCGAAAAAATCGCCTGGCGCCGCTTCAACAGCGGGCCAGAGGTAGTCGCGGCCATCGCTTCGGGTGATGTACAAATCGGCAACCTCGGCTCCAGCCCACTCGCGGCGGCGGCCTCGCGCAACCTGCCGATTGTGGCGTTTATCGTATCGGCACAGATCAACGCTTCTGAAGCCCTGGTGGTGCGCAACGGCAGTGGCATCGACAACCCCCAGGACTTGATCGGTAAAACCATCGCCACGCCCTTCGTCTCAACCTCCCATTACAGCCTGCTCGGCGCGCTGAAACACTGGGGGCTGGACACCAAACAAGTCAAAGTGGTGAACCTGCAACCGGCCGAAATCGCCGCCGCCTGGAAGCGTGGCGATATTGATGGGGCTTTTGTGTGGTCCCCGGCCTTGGGCGAAATCCGCAAGAGCGGCAAGACCCTGACAGACGCGGCGCAGGTGGGCCAATGGGGTGCACCCACATTTGAGGTGTGGGTGGCGCGCAAGGATTTTGCGCAAAAACATCCTGAGGTAGTGGCCAAGTTCGCCAAAGTTACCCTGGATGCCTTTGCCGACTATGCCGCCCACAAAGGCAGCTGGACGGTGGATTCCGAGCCAGTGCAGAAAATCGCCAGATTGACAGGTTCAAATGCGGATGACATTCCGGAACTCTTGGCCGGTACGACGTTTCCGGATGCGCAGGCACAGCAAACCGCTGCGCTGCTCAAGGGCGGCACGGCGAAGGCGATTGAGGAGACGGCGAAGTTCTTGAAGGAACAGGGGAAGGTGGAGACGGTGCTGCCGGATTATTCGGCCTATGTGACCGACAAATTCATCACACAATAAATACAGTCTTCGGTGGGAGCTGGCTTACCTGCGATACCAGCAACTCGGTCCTTCAGATAAACCGAGGCGCCACTATCGCAGGCAAGCCAGCTCCCACACAGAGCCGTACTCTTTTACAGGGCCTTTTCAAAGATCTTGGAGTTGCGCTGATAGTTGTACAGCGACGCTCGCGCCGACGGCAGGCGGTCCACGCTGCTGGGTACAAAGCCGCGTTCGCGGAACCAATGGGCCGTGCGCGTGGTGAGTACAAAGAGGGTTTTCAAGCCTTGGGCGCGTGCCCGGGTCTGGATGCGTTCGAGCAACACATCGCCTCGCGCGCCGTGGCGGTACTCCGGGTTCACTGCCAGGCACGCCAACTCCCCCGCATCCGAATCCGCGATCTGATACAGCGCCGCGCAGGCGATGATCATGCCTTCGCGCTCGACCACGCTGAACTGCTCGATCTCACGCTCCAGCACTTCCCTCGAACGGCGCACCAGAATGCCCTGCTCTTCCAGCGGGCTGATCAGGTCCAGCAAGCCGCCGACGTCTTCAATCGCCGCTTCGCGCACCAGTTCGAATTGTTCCTGGGCCACCAGCGTACCGCCACCATCGCGGGTGAACAGTTCGGTAAGCAAAGCGCCATCTTCGGCGTAGCTGACGATATGGCTGCGCCCTACTCCACCCCGGCAGGCTTCGGCAGCGGCATCGAGCAGTTCGGCTTGATAGTTGCTGCCCAGGCGTTGCAGGTGCGCGGGTACTTGTTGTGGGCGCAATTCACGCACCAGGCGGCCGTTCTCATCGATCAGACCGGGATCGGCGCCGAACAGCAGCAACTTGTCGGCGCCCAGGTCGATGGCGGCGCGGGTGGCGACGTCTTCGCAGGCCAGGTTGAAGATCTCGCCGGTGGGCGAATACCCCAGGGGCGAGAGCAGCACGATAGAGCGCTCATCCAACAGGCGGTTGATGCCCTTGCGGTCGACCCGGCGCACTTCGCCGGTGTGGTGGTAGTCCACGCCTTCAAGCACGCCGATTGGCCGTGCGGTGACCAGGTTGCCGCTGGCCACACGCAGGCGCGAGCCCTGCATCGGCGAGGACGCCATGTCCATGGACAAGCGCGCCTCGATGGCAATACGCAAATGACCCACCGCGTCGATCACACACTCCAGCGTCGCAGCATCGGTGATGCGCAAGCCTTCGTGGTAAGCCGGGGTAAGGCCGCGTGCTTCAAGGCGGGTTTCGATTTGCGGGCGCGAGCCATGCACCAGCACCAGACGCACACCCAGGCTGTGAAGCAGCACCAGGTCGTGGACGATATTGCCGAAGTTGGGGTGGTCCACACCATCGCCGGGCAGCATGACCACAAAGGTGCAGTCGCGGTGGGCGTTGATGTAGGGTGAAGCGTGACGAAGCCAATTGACGTATTCGGGCATAACACCTGGGCCTGTAATAAAAAGCAGCCAAATAAAGGATCAATCGTGAAAGCGCACAGCGGCTGATGGTTATCGTCGGAACAGGCTTGGCGACACGCTCACTCTCCTTATGTACGAATGGGCAGGGGCAAATTTATGCAGGTTTCAGGCAGTAGTGTTCGATCAGTTCCCGCAATAGACGCACTGTAGGCGCCAAGCGTGACATTTCAAGGTACTCGCCAGGCTGGTGGGCGCAGGCAATGTCGCCAGGGCCGAGCACCAGGGTTTCGCAACCAAGGCGCTGAAGATAAGGCGCTTCGGTGCCGAACGCTACTGCTTCGGCACGATGACCGGTCAAACGCTCCGCCACCCGCACCAACTCGGCGTCTTCGGGCTGCTCAAAGGGTGGCACTTCGGGGAACAACGGCGCGTAGTCGATCTTGACCTTATGCCGCTCGGCCAGGGGTTCGAGCTTCTGGCGGATCGCGGCGCGCAGCACCTCGGGGTCCATGCCCGGCAGGGGTCGCAGGTCGAACTCCAGGGAGCACTGGCCGCAGATGCGGTTGGGGTTGTCGCCGCCGTGAATGCAGCCGAAGTTCATCGTCGGCTGCGGCACGCTGAATTGCGCGTTGCGGTACTCGCGCTGCCAGGCCAGGCGCAGGCCGCGCAGTTCGCCGATGGCGTCATGCATGGCTTCCAGGGCGCTATGGCCCAGGCTGGGGTCCGACGAGTGGCCACTGCGCCCGAGGATCTCGATGCGTTCCATCATCACGCCCTTGTGCAGGCGGATCGGCTTGAGCCCGGTCGGCTCGCCGATCACCGCTGCACGACCTAATGGGCGCCCCGCCTCGGCCAGCGCACGGG
The DNA here is from genome assembly GCF_049897065.1 of Pseudomonas sp. DWP2-2. Lineage (NCBI taxonomy): Bacteria > Pseudomonadati > Pseudomonadota > Gammaproteobacteria > Pseudomonadales > Pseudomonadaceae > Pseudomonas > Pseudomonas sp. DWP2-2. Next base: position 212,868 of record NZ_JAFCVN010000005.1, read on the forward strand.
CACCGGACATGGAGCTTTCCTCGTCACAAGTGGCAAGGATCAACAGCGGTTGCTTGAAGGGTTGGTCCAGCAGCGGCAACACCGCGTCGATAACCAGTGCGAAAAACCCCTTCATGTCACAACTGCCCAGCCCTACCCAGCGGCCGTCGACTTCCGTCAGCTTGAGCGGGTCGGTGTTCCACAGCGCCGCGTCATACGGCACGGTATCGCTATGCCCCGCCAACACCAAGCCACCGGGGCCGCTGCCGAAACTGGCCAACAGGTTGAACTTGCCGGGGCTGACTTGTTGGATATCGATGGCAAAGCCCAGGTCGCCCAGCCAAGCGGCGAGCAGGTCAATCACCGGGCGGTTGCTCTGGTCGAGAGACGCCTGGGTGCAGCTCACCGACGGCGCGGCGATCAAGGCGGCGAACTGCTCTTTCATGGACGGTAACGGCATGCGCGGTCTCCCAACTTCCCGGATGAACCTCACTATAGAGGCATCTGCGCAACACAATAAACCGTTGCGGCACGTTGCCGGGCTCAGTCCTGTACACTGCACGACCTTGGCAGCCACACTTTTCCCCGGCTGCGCTCCCGATCCTGGATTTTCCGGCCATGCAGAAAGAAACCGAAATCAAGCTACGCGTCAGCCGCGAAACACTCGCCGCGCTGCGTGAGCACCCGTTACTGAAAAAACGCAACAAAAGTGGCTGGGAACGCCGTGAGTTGATGAACCAGTACTTCGACACCCCCGAGCGTGACCTGGCCCAGGCCAAGGTTGCCCTGCGCCTGCGCAAGGACGGTGACGACATCATCCAGACCCTCAAGACCCGCGGCCAAAGCGTCGCCGGCTTGTCGGAACGCAACGAATACAACTGGGACCTGCCCAAAGCCAAGCTCGATGTGAAGAAACTCGATGGCGAGTGCTGGCCCGAGCAACTGGCCGAGCTGGACAAAAAGACTCTCAAGCCGATCTTCACCACCGACTTCGTGCGTGAACGCGCCGAAATCGCCTGGGGCCGTGGCAAGGCCAAGGTGGTGATCGAAGCCGCCCTGGACCTGGGCCATGTGGTGGTCGGCAAGCAGAAAGAAGAAATCTGCGAGCTGGAACTGGAACTGCGCGAAGGCGAACCGGCGGCCCTGCTGGAACTGGCCGCCGAGCTGGCTGCAACCCTGGCCCTGATGCCGTGCGACATCAGCAAGGCCGAACGCGGCTATCGCCTGTATGACGCCAGTAGCTATTCCCTGAGCCTGCCGGCGCCACAGATCCACGCCGAAATGCCATTGGACGACGCCTTCGCCGCGATCTTGTGGCACCTGCTGGGCAGCAGCCAGCGCCTGGCTGAGCAATACCGCTTCAATGGCCACTGGCGCCTGTTGCAGGACTGGGTCGAGAACCTCGGCGAGTTGCGCGCCCTGATCGGCAGCCTCGGCCAGGCCGCGCCGCGCCAATCCACCAGCGAACTGCGCAGCGCCTTGGATGCGTTGCTGGAAGACTGGCGCCCGCTGGTCCAGGCCGGTGACGACGATGAAGACATTCGCAAAGCCGCGCCGGAACAGTTCATCGAAGAGCTGCAAGACGTGCGCTGGGGCCTGTTCTCACTCAACCTCTCGCGCTGGCTGCTGGCTCGCACCTGGACGGCCGAACGTAACGTGCGCGGCAACCGCCAGGGCGCTGCGCAAATTACCAACTGGCTGCCACGCCTGTTGGCCGACGACGCTGTCGCCCTGCAACTGCAGCGCTACCAGCAACAGCCGGAAGACCTGGCCGAGCAACTGCCGCGTATCGAACGCATCCAGGCCTGGCTGCACCATGCGCGCCATGTGGTGGACATTCCTGAGCTGGACCGTTTGTACGGCGAGCTGAACAAGCTGGCGCACCTGGCCAACCAGCCGATTACCGATGAGTCGCTGGATGCGCGTATGCACCAGGCGATTGCGGTTTATCAGAATCGTGCCTGGAAGACCCTTCTGCGCCTGTAAGTCACTCTACCTGTAGGAGCGAGCTTGCTCGCGAAAAACCCGAGAGCGATGTGGGGAGCCAGGCTTCCCGCGTTATCGTTAACGATCTTCGCGAGCAAGCTCGCTCCTACAGTCAATGGCATGCCTGTCAGCGCAATACTGGCAGGCTGGTGGTGGACTTGATCTCCGACAGCGCCACAATCGAGTTGACCTCCTGAATCCCCGGCACCATCGACAACTTCTCGAAGAAAAACCGCTCGTACGCCTCGATATCCGAGGTGACGATACGCAGCAGAAAATCCACCGCCCCCATCAGCACATAGCACTCCAACACTTCCGGGAACCCGCGAATCGCCTCGGTGAACTCAGTGAAATTGGAGCGACCGTGGGCGTTGAGTTTGACCTCGGCGAAAATCTGCGTGTTGAGCCCGATTTTCTTGCGGTCCAGCAGGGTGACCTGGCCGCGGATCACGCCCTCCTCCTTGAGCCGCTGAATACGCCGCCAGCATGGCGACTGCGACAGGCCGACCTGTTCGGCAATCTGTGCACTGGAGAGCGAGGCATCCTCTTGCAGCAAGGCCAGGATGCGGCGGTCGTAGGCGTCCAACTCACTGTGCATAAAAGTACCCATGAATAGGCTTATCTTGAATTGTTTTGGTCTATTTATCGCCAAATAGGCTTATTTTAGATAAGAAATCTCCCCAGGCGAATGTAAAAATTTTCCCAGTCGAAACTGGAGAGTCAGCATGCATGCCGTCGAAACCGCCTACCCCGCGACCCGCGTCGATGCGTGGGCCGCCAATAGCAGCCACTGCCAAGCGCACTATCGCATCGTCGCCGAGGCTGAACCGGACGTGCTGTGCCGGGTGCTGAACCACTTCGCGCTGCAATTGCTCACGCCCACCCAGGTCAGCATGAACCGGGAAGCCGACCTGCTGAGCATCGATATCGTGATGACCGGCCTGAGCTGGCACCGCGCCCAAGTGATCGGTGAAAAGATTCGAAACCTGATCAGCGTCTGCACCCTGGAGCTGTGGTCGGCTGATTCCGAGCGGCCTCAAGCGTTGGCGGCGATGGCGCAGTAAAAACCGGCAATACAAGCGCCAGCAGGATCTTCAGCGGCCGGCTAGCCTGGGATTACCCCCACGCCCCAGGAAAACCTGCATGCCCGTCGCCACTCACGATCACCCCTTGGAACTGCAGCAATTATTGCCGGAGTTGGTCGAGCAAGGGCTGATCACGGCGCAGGCGGCGCAAAAGGTAGCGCCAGCGTCCGGCAGCCAGCATCCCTTGGAATGCATCGCAGCCCAGGGCCCTTGCGTGGAGACCTTGACCCAATGGCTGGCCCGGCAGGTAGGCCAACCTTACCTGCGCATCGACCCGTTGAAGATTGATGTGGCAGCCGTGGTGCCGTTGATGTCCCACGCCTTTGCCCAGCGCCACGGCATTCTCGCAGTCGCCGTCGATACTCACAGCGTGACGATCGCCAGTGCCCAACCCCATGTCACCACCTGGGAAGCCGGGCTGTCCCAGGTGCTCAGACGCACGATCAAGCGCGTGGTTGCCAACCCCAGCGATATCCAGCGCTGTATCAACGAGTTTTACCGTTTAGCCAAGTCCGTCAGCGGTGCGGATGAAAAGATGACGACGCCTGGCAATCTCGACTTGCTCAGCCTCGGCGCCAGCGACAAGGAGCCGGATGCCAACGACGCGCATATCGTCAACATCGTCGACTGGCTGCTGCAGTACGCCTTTGGCCAACGAGCCAGCGATATCCATATCGAGCCCTGCCGCGACCAGGGTCGGGTGCGCTTTCGCATTGATGGGCTGCTGCATGACGTCTATCAATTTCCCCCACAGGTCACCATGGCCGTGGTCAGCCGCCTGAAAAGCCTGGGGCGAATGAACGTGGCCGAAAAACGCAAACCCCAGGATGGCCGCGTCAAGACCCGGAACCCTGCGGGTGTCGAAGTGGAATTGCGGCTTTCGACCCTGCCCACGGCATTCGGCGAAAAACTGGTGATGCGAATTTTCGACCCACAAGTGCTGCTCAAGGACTTTGACCAGTTGGGTTTGTCCAACGCCGACCAGCAGCGCTGGCACGCCATGACGCGACGCAGCCACGGCATCATCCTCGTCACCGGCCCCACCGGCTCAGGCAAGACCAGCACCCTCTACACCACCCTCAGGCAACTGGCGACCCGCGAGGTCAACCTGTGCACGGTGGAAGACCCGATTGAAATGGTCGAGCCGGCCTTCAACCAGATGCAGGTCCAGCACAACATCGACCTCACGTTCGCAAGCGGCATCCGCGCCCTGCTGCGCCAGGACCCGGACATCATCATGATCGGCGAAATCCGCGACCAGGAAACCGCAGAGATGGCTATCCAGGCCGCGCTGACCGGGCACCTGGTTTTCTCGACCTTGCACACCAACGATGCACCCAGCGCCATCAGCCGCCTGCAGGAACTGGGCGTTGCTCACTATTTGATCAAAGCTACGCTCATAGGGGTGATGGCGCAGCGCCTGGTGCGGCTGCTGTGCAGCCATTGCAAGCGCCCGCTGGGCCAGGAGGACGCTGACGGCTGCGAAGCCGTCGGCTGTGCGCAATGCCGTGACAGCGGTTATCGAGGCAGGGCCGGGCTGTATGAAATCATGCTCATGGACCCGGCACTCCAAGCGCTGGTCACCCCGGGCGCGGACGTACAAGCGCTGCGCCGTGAGGCACTGGCGCAGGGCATGAGCAGCCTGCGCATGGCCGGCGTCGAGAAAGTGAAGGCCGGCCTGACCACGATGACGGAGGTATTGCGGGTCACGCCAGGGGATTCAGAAACAAATTCTTCGGGTTTGATCGAGTACTGAAACTGTTTAGTCAGTGATGGAACTGGATCGGGTTAACTACAATCAAAACGTACAGATAACCCACCGGAGTCACCCATCATGCGTCTCAAATATGCTGTCGCAACCCTCGCTGTGCTTTCCCTACCTGTCGGCTCAGCCATGGCCGATAGCTTCTGGCGTAATGTCATCTCGTCGGGCGCCACCACTGGCTCGACTTACCTGACGTTCAAGGACCACAAGCTGGTGGTCGCCGCCCAGGACGACGCGGGCAGCTTCGTCGCCAGCGACGGCGGCATTCGCGGCCCGTATCTGGAAGCGGCCATGCAGAAGGTCCGCGCCGATAACCCTGGCCTCCAAGCCACGGACATGGAACTGGCTAACGCCATCCTGGCGAAGAATGCTGTAACCGAGTAACAACTGCCCTCATAAAAAATGCCGCTTTCTCAAGCGGCATTTTTTTGCCTGCTGCATGACGAATCGTTCATGGATGACAGGCTATATTCAGTCTCAGCGTGCAACCATGCCCTACTGACTCGTCTATCTTTCATTGCCTACCTGAAACGGATGCCTTCTTCGTCATGAGCCAACAGCCCTTCCTGCCGTTTTCCAAACCGACCATTGATGAAGCCACCATTTCGGCGGTCGGCGATGTTCTGCGTTCCGGCTGGATCACCAGCGGACCAAAGGTGCAGGCGTTCGAAGCACAGCTGTCGGACTATTTTGGCGGCCGTCCGGTGCGCACCTTCAACTCGGGCACCTGCACCATGGAGATCGCCTTGCGCATCGCCGGGATCGGGCCTGGGGATGAAGTCATCACCACCCCAATTTCCTGGGTTGCCACGGCTAACGTGATTCTCGAAGTCGGTGCCACTCCGGTCTTTGCCGACATCGACCCGGTGACGCGCAATATCGACCTGGCCCAGGTAGAAGCGGCCATTACTCCGCGCACCAAGGCGATCATCCCGGTCTACCTGGCCGGCTTGCCTGTGGATATGCCGATGCTCTACGCGCTGGCCAACAAGTACAACCTGCGTATTGTCGAAGATGCTGCCCAGGCCCTGGGGTCCAGCTGGGATGGAGAACGCATCGGCGCAACCGGCGACTTCGTGTCCTTCAGCTTCCAGGCGAACAAGAACATCACGTCGTCCGAAGGCGGCTGCCTGGTGTTGAACAATGCCGAGGAGGCCCGTCTGGCAGAGAAGTACCGACTGCAAGGCGTCACCCGCAGCGGCTTCGATGGCCTGGATGTGGATGTGCTGGGTGGCAAGTTCAACATGACCGACATTGCCGCCGCCATAGGCCTGGGGCAATTTGCGCACATCGAGAAGATCACCGCCCATCGTCAGAACCTGGCACGGCACTACTTCAACTGCTTTGGCAGCGATTTCGAAGCCCAATACGGCGCGCAACTGCCGCCGGCCGACTTCGAAAACAGCAACTGGCACCTGTTCCAACTGGTATTGCCGGAGCGCCAGGATGGCCTGCCAGCCCGCGCCACGTTCATGGAACAGATGCAGGCCCACGGCGTGGGTATCGGCTATCACTACCCGCCGATCCACCTGCTGAGCCTGTATCGGGCACAGAGTTTCAAGGAAGGCATGTTCCCGGTGGCGGAGCGTGTTGGGCGTTTGATTGTGTCGTTGCCGATGTTCACGGCGATGACAGAGGCGGATGTGGAGCGGGCTGTAGCGGCGGTTAAAGCCGTATTGAAAAGAGACTGATCACAACCAGCAGACACACCCCAATCAACTGTGGGAGCTGGCTTGCCTGCGATGCTGGCACCTCGGTGTATCGGTGATACCCGGGTGATCCAATCGCAGGCAAGCCAGCTCCCACATTGATTTGTGTCGTTGTAACTATGGCGTTTATTCGCCGATGGCGGCTTTGTAGCCCGCGGCATCCAGCAGCTTGTCCAGCTCGGCCTTGTCGCTTGGCTTGAGCTTGAAGATCCACGCGCCGTACGGGTCAGAGTTCAGCAGCTCAGGGCTGCCACTCAGCTCTTCGTTGACAGCAATCACTTCGCCGGCAACCGGCGAGTAGATATCCGAGGCTGCTTTCACCGACTCAACCACACCCGCCTGGCCTTGCGCTTCAAAATTGGCACCCACTTCCGCCAACTCAACAAACACCACATCACCCAAAGCTTCCTGTGCATGGTCGGAGATCCCGACGGTCACGGTGCCGTCAGCTTCCAGACGGGCCCATTCGTGACTTTCGGCAAAACGCAGGTCGGCAGGGATATTGCTCATAGTCTGTGTCCTCAAGATGAAATGTCAGCGGCCTTTGGCCTGCCGGAATTGGTTAGATCAGGGTTTTGCCATGACGCACGAAGGTCGGCTTGACCACTCGAACCGGATACCACTTGCCGCGGATTTCCACTTCGGCCCGGTCGGCAGTCGCCGTCGGCACACGCGCCAGCGCAATGGATTTGCTTAGCGTAGGCGAGAAACTACCACTGGTGATCTCTCCTTCGCCAACATTGGCGATACGAACCACCTGATGAGCACGTAGCACGCCACGCTCTTCGAGGACGAGCCCCACCAGTTTGAACTGCACGCCGGCCGCTTTTTCTGCTTCCAGCGCAGCGCGGCCAATGAAGTTACGCTCGACCGGTTCCCAGGCGATGCTCCAGGCCATGTTGGCCGCCAGGGGCGAGACGGCCTGGTGAATATCCTGGCCATACAGGTTCATGCCGGCCTCCAGGCGCAAGGTGTCGCGCGCACCGAGGCCGATGGGGGAAATGCCTGCGCCCACCAGATCGTTGAAAAAGCCCGGTGCCTGATCGGCCGGCAGCACGATTTCGAGGCCGTCTTCGCCGGTATAGCCGGTGCGGGCGATAAACCAGTCACCGTCGGCCCGGCCTTCGAACGGCTTGAGCTGGTGGATCAGGGTGCCACGGGACTGGGTCACCAGTTCGGCGATTTTCTGCCGGGCGTGGGGGCCTTGGATGGCGAGCATGGCCAACTCTGACCGCTCATGCAGCTGCACTGAGTAGGTGCCCAGTTGCGCCTGCATCCAGGCCATGTCCTGATCGCGGGTGGCGGCGTTGACCACCAGGCGGTAACCGGTTTCGGTGCGGTAGACGATCATGTCGTCCACTACCCCGCCCTGCTCGTTGAGCATGGCGCTGTATAACGCACGGCCACAGCCATGCAGTCGGTCGACATCATTGGCCAGCAGGTACTGGAGCCATTCCTTGGCCTGGGGGCCGGTGACATCGATCACGGTCATATGAGATACATCGAAGACCCCGCAGTCACGTCGCACCTGGTGGTGCTCTTCAACTTGCGAGCCGTAATGCAAAGGCATATCCCAACCGCCAAAATCGACCATTTTCGCGCCGAGGGCGAGATGCAGGTCATACAGAGGCGTACGCTGTCCCATGGGTTTCTCCTTCCGGGCTTGGCGAAGGCGCGCAGAGCTGCCACTTGCGCCGAACACCTTGTACTACAAGGCCCGCAGCCACATACAGCAGGTCGATCCGAAAGACGGAGCGCACCGAATGCCGCGCATTGTAGCCTCAAGCCGTAGGACTGGCACCTAACCGATTTGCCGAGCCGAGCGACGAATCAGCCCGATGACCGGCAACAAGCCAACCAGCACAAGGGTCAGCGCCGGCAAAGACGCCCGCGCCCATTCGCCTTCACTGGTCATTTCAAAGATGCGGACCGCCAGGGTGTCCCAACCAAACGGGCGCATCAGCAAGGTGGCGGGCATTTCCTTGAGCACATCCACAAACACCAGCAGCGCTGCGCTCAACGTGCCCGGCAGCAATAACGGCAGATACACTTTGCAAAACAGTCGTGGGCCGCTCACGCCAAGGCTGCGTGCCGCTTCGGGCAGTGACGGACGGATTCGCGCCAGGCTGTTTTCCAGCGGCCCGTAGGCCACCGCCAGGAACCGCACCAGGTACGCCAGCACCAGTGCCGACAGGCTGCCCAGCAGCAAAGGCTTGCCCGCCCCGCCCAGCCATCCGGAGAGCGGCACCACCAACTCGCGGTCCAGGTAACTGAACGCCAGCATGATCGACACCGCCAGCACCGAGCCTGGCAAGGCATAGCCGACATTGGCCAGGCTGATACCGGAGCGAATCGCGCGAGTGGGCGCCAGACGGTTGGCAAAGGCCAGTATCAGCGCCACGCTGACCGTGATCAGCGCTGCGATACCGCCCAGGTAAAGGGTATGCACGATCAGCCCGGTGTAACGTTCATCCAGGTCGAAGCGGCCACGCTGCCAGAACCACGCCACCAGTTGCAGCATCGGAATCACGAACGCACAGGCGAAGACCAAGCTGCACCACGCGCTGGCCGCCACGGCTTTGAACCCGCGCAGGTGGTACAACGCCTTGCCCCGTGGGCGCTCATTGCTCGGTCGGCTGGCCCCGCGCGCACGTCGCTCGCCATACAGCACCAGCATCACTACCAGCAGCAGCAGGCTGGCCAGTTGCGCGGCACTGGACAGGCTGAAAAAGCCGTACCAGGTTTTATAGATTGCGGTGGTAAAGGTGTCGAAATTGAACACCGAGACCGCGCCAAAATCCGCGAGCGTCTCCATCAGCGCCAAGGCCACACCGGCACCAATTGCTGGTCGCGCCATTGGCAATGCCACGCGCCAGAACGCTTGCCATGGCGATTGCCCCAGCACCCGCGCCGCTTCCATCAAGCCTTTGCCCTGGGCCAGGAACGCGCTGCGCGCCAGCAGGTAGACATAGGGATAGAACACCAGCACCAACACAATGACCACGCCGCTGGTAGAGCGTACCCGCGGCAAACGCAGCCCGGTGCCGAACCACTCGCGCAGCAGGGTTTGCACCGGGCCGGCGAAATCCAGCAGGCCCACAAACACGAAGGCCAGCACATAGGCAGGGATTGCAAAGGGCAACATCAGTGCCCAGTCGAGCCAGCGCCGCCCGGGGAACTCGCACAGGCTGGTCAGCCAGGCCAGGCTGACGCCCAGCAGCGTCACGCCCAGGCCGACACCGAGCACCAGGGTCAAGGTGTTGCCCAGCAAGCGGGGCATCTGAGTGTCCCAGAGGTGCGACCAGATCTGCGGGTCGATGCTTTGCCAGGACAGCAGCAGCACGCTCAGCGGCAACAGCACCAGGGCGGCGACGCTGAAAACCGGTAGGTACCAGCGACGTTGGGCGGGGTGGGCCAAGGAAAAGCTCTCAGAAAAATAAAGATGTTGAAGCGGCCACTAACCAATGTGGGAGCTGGCTTGCCTGCGATACAAGCACCTCGGTGTATCAGTGATACCGAAGTGATGCAATCGCGGGCAAGCCAGCTCCCACAGTTAAGCGGCGCAGCTTCAGTTCCAGCCAGCGCGATCCATCAGGCGAATCGCTTCGGCCTGGCGCTTGCCTGCCACTTCCACCGGCAAGGTATCGGCCACGAACTTGCCCCAGGTCGCCACTTCCGCCGATGGCGGTACCGCTGGGTTGGCCGGGAACTCCTGGTTGACGTCGGCGAAGATCTTCTGTGCCTCAGGCGTGGTCATCCACTCCACCAGCGCCTTGGCCGCTTCCGGGTGCGGTGCGTGCTGGGTCAGGCCGATGCCAGAGAGGTTCACATGTACGCCGCGGTCGCCCTGGTTCGGCCAGAACAACTTCACCGCCAGCTCTGGCTTCTGCTTGTGCAGGCGACCGTAGTAATAGGTATTGACGATACCCACGTCGCATTGCCCGGCGTTGATGGCCTCCAGCACGGCGATGTCATCGGAGAACACGTCAGTGGAGAGGTTATTCACCCAACCCTTGATGATTTCTTCGGTCTTGGCCGCGCCATGGGTTTCGATCAACGTGGCGGTCAGCGACTGGTTGTAGACTTTTTTCGCCGTGCGCAGGCACAGGCGGCCTTCCCACTGCTTGTCGGCCAGGGCTTCGTAGGTGGTCAGGTCGCCCGGTTTTACCCGGTCGGTGGAATAGGCGATCGTTCGCGCACGCAGGCTCAAACCGGTCCAGGCGTGGGCCGATGAGCGATATTGCAGAGGAATGTTCTTGTCGATGACAGGAGAGGTGAACGGTTGCAGGATGCCCATCTGCTCGGCCTGCCAGAGGTTACCGGCGTCAACGGTGAGCAGCAGGTCGGCGGTGGCGTTCTCGCCCTCGGCCTTGATGCGCTGCATCAACGGGGCTTCCTTGTCGGTGATGAACTTGACCTGTACGCCGGTCTTTTTGGTGTAGGCGTCGAACACGGGCTTGATCAGTTCGTCGATACGCGAGGAGTAGACCACGACTTCGTCGGCCGCCTGCACGGTGGTGCTGCCGATCAGGGTGAGTGCCAGGGCAGTCAGGAGGCGCTTGGGTGCCAACATGGGTGCGGTCTCTCATTTGCAAATGGAGGGCAAATGATAAGGACTCACATTTGGTAACGCTTGGTGGAGGCGTTACCAGATGTTGCACAGCCAGAATATGCGCTGGAGCTGATGGCCTCATCGCGGGCAAGCCCGGCTCCCACAGAGGGTTGTATTGTCAGTTCAGGGTTTGGCGAGTTCGGGAAGATCGCCAGTCAACCCCAGCGCCTGGCGCACAAACACTGCCTTGGCTTCGGGCATCTGGTCGACGATTTTCAAACCCGCGTTGCGCAACCAGCGCAGCGGCAGTTGATCGGCCTGGAACAAGCGCTCAAAGCCTTCCATCGCCGCCATCAGCGCCAGGTTATGGGGCATGCGGCGCCGCTCGTAACGGCTCAGCACTTTTACATCGGCCAGGCGCTCGCCGCGCTCGGTCGCCGCCAACAGCACTTCGGCCAGCACGGCTGCATCGAGGAACCCCAGGTTGACGCCCTGCCCCGCCAACGGGTGAATGACGTGGGCGGCGTCGCCGATCAACGCCAGGCCTTCGGCCACATAACGTTTGGCATGGCGCTGGCGCAACGGTACGCACACACGCGGGTCGGCACTAACCACAGTGCCCAAGCGCCCCTCGAAGGCACGCTCCAGTTCCCGACAGAAGCGTTCATCATCCAGCGCCATCAAGCGCTCGGACTCCGCGGGCGTGGTCGACCAGACAATCGAGCACCAGTCTTCCTGCCCATCGCGCACCAGCGGCAGGAACGCCAACGGGCCGGTGTCGGTGAAACGTTGCCACGCGGTGCGCTGGTGCGGCTGACTGCTGCGCACGCTGGTGACGATGGCGTTGTGCAGGTAATCCCATTCGCGGGTAGGTGTACCGGTCAGGCGGCGTACGGCGGAGTTGGCACCGTCGGCGGCCACCACCAGCGGCGCGCGCAGCTTGCGGCCGTCGGCCAGGGTCAACAACCAGTCATCGCCGGATCGGCGCATCTGTTCCAGGCGCGCATTGGCCAGCAGGCCGAGGTCGCAGTCATGCAGGCGATCGAGCAAGGCATCCTGCACCACGCGGTTCTCGACGATATGCCCAAGCACCTCCGCATGCACACTGGCCGCCGAGAAGTGGATCTGCCCAGTGCCGCTGCCGTCCCATACCTGCATTTCGCCATAGGGGCTGGCACGCCGCTCTACGATGCCGTCCCACACGCCCAGGCACTCAAGAATGCGCTGGCTGGCCGCCGACAGCGCGCTCACCCGCGGTTCAAACGCCGCAGCCGGTTCAAACGGCTTGACGCTCAACGGGCTGCCGTCGAGCAGCAGCACCTGCAGGCCACTGCCCTGCAACGCCAGCGCCAGGGCGCTTCCGACCATTCCGGCCCCGACAATCAGCACATCTGCGCGCATGTCCATATTCAAGCCTGTCTCGCTGGCGGCTTGCGCCGCACATAAAGGGTTTTGTCGACCCGCGCCACCAGGGTGCCGGAGCCGTCATGAATCTCGACCTTGAGGTGGGGCAGATATTTCTCGCCACCTGCGGTCTGGCGCCAAATTTCATCGAGCAAAGTGTCGTCGATGGAGAATTCGGCATACACCGGGCCTTTGCCCGGCGAGATGAAGTCGATACTCGCAGCCTTGTCCCACACGATGTAGTCGCGGCCCAGGTTTTCCATCAACAGCAACATGTAGAACGGATCGACCATCGAATACAGGCTGCCGCCAAATTGCGTACCGACGTAATTGCGGTTGTACCAACCCAGGCCCATGCGCACCTTGGCATGCCGGAAGTCGGCACTCAGTGCCTGCACCCGCACCCCGGCGCCGAGGTACGGCGGGTACAGGGTGAGGAACCAGCGCAACAGCCGCGCCTTACCCACGCGTTGGGTTAGCCACTTACGCATCGGAACGCGTACCCAGGCCCATGGCCTGGCGGGCGAACCAGCGTTTGGCTGGTGGCAACAGGTCGAGGCCGAGCAAGCCCATATTGCGGCCCAGCGCCACCAACGGTTGGGCACTGCCAAACAGGCGCGTGACCTGGTCGGAGAAGCCTACGGTGAGTTGCTGGTCCAGGCGCTGGCGCTCGCGATAGCTTTGCAAAGTCGCCAGGTCACCCGGCACAGCAGGCCCGGCCAGCAGCGCTTCGGCCAAGGCATTGGCATCGCGCAGAGACAGATTGAACCCCTGCCCGGCAATCGGGTGCAGGCTATGGGCGGCATTGCCGAGGACCGCCAGGTGCGAACGCACTTGCTCTTCGGCTTCCACCAGGGTCAACGGGTACAGGTGGCGGGCACCCACTTGCTTGAGGGTGCCCAGGCGATACCCGAACACACCCTGCAGTTCGCTCAGGAAGCTACGCTCGTCGAGGCTGGCCAAGCGCTGGGCGTCCATGCCGATGCGGGTCCAGACCAGCGCGCAACGGTTGTCCGGCAGCGGCAGCAAGGCCATGGGGCCTTCATCGGTAAAGCGCTCGAACGCCTCGCCATTGTGCGCTTCGCTCGGGGTGATGTTTGCGATCAGCGCGCTCTGGTTGTAGAGGCGGGTTTTCACGCCAATGCCCAGTTGCTCTCGCAGGCCGGAACGGCCGCCATCAGCCAGTACCGCAAGGTCGCATTCCAGCACGGTTTCATCGTTGAGGGTCAGGCGATAGCCATCGGGCAGAGGCTCCATGCGCGTGACTTCCGCCGGGCAGCGCCAGCTCACCACGTCCTTGTCCAAGCCTTGCCACAGGCATTGGCCGAGCCAGGCGTTTTCCACCACATAACCCAGGGCTGGCACGCCCTCCTCCATCGCGGACAAACGCGCGGTGGAGAAGCGCCCACGGTCCGATACATGGATCTGCTTGATCGGCTCCGCACGTCGGGAAATGGCATGCCACAGGCCCAGCCGCTGGTAAATCTGGCGCGCGCCAAACGACAGCGCGGAAGAGCGCGCATCGTAGCTCGGCTGGTAGCTGTCGCCCGGTGCAAAGGGTTCGATCAGCACGATTTTCCAACCCCGCGCCTTGGCCCCCGCTTGCAATGCCAGGGCCAGGCTGGCGCCCACCAGGCCACCGCCGATAATCGCCAGGTTGACCCGGCTCATCGGGCAGCCGCCATCAACGCTTCGATCTCGGCAACGGTCTTGGGCACGCCGCCAGTCAGGATTTCACAGCCTTGCTTGGTCACTACCACGTCGTCCTCGATGCGCACGCCAATGCCACGCCATTTTTTTGCCACGTTCTGGTTGTCCGGGGAAATATAGATACCCGGCTCCACGGTCAAGGCCATGCCCACTTCCAGCACGCGCCATTCACCGCCCACTTTGTACTCGCCCACATCATGCACATCCATGCCCAGCCAGTGGCCGGCACGGTGCATGTAGAAGGCGCGGTAGGCTTCGCTGGCGATCAACTCGTCAACGTCACCTTGCAACAACCCCAGCTTCACCAGGCCGGCGGTGATGACCTGCACGGTCGCCTCATGGGCCTGGTTCCAATGTTTGTTCGGCGCGATCTGCTTGAAGGCGGCTTCCTGGGAGGCCAGCACAATCTCGTAGATCGCCTTCTGCTCCGGCGAAAACTTGCCGTTGACCGGCCAGGTACGGGTGATGTCGCTGGCGTAGCAATCGATCTCACACCCGGCGTCGATCAGCACCAGGTCGCCGTCCTTGAGCACCGCGTCATTCTGCTGGTAATGCAGGATGCAGCTGTTGCGCCCGGCGGCGACGATGGAGCCATAGGCCGGCATCTTCGCGCCGCCTTTGCGAAACTCGTAATCCAGCTCGGCTTCCAGGCTGAACTCATGCAGGCCGGCACGGCTGGCCTGCATCGCCCGCACATGGGCCGCACAGGAAATTCGCGCTGCCTCGCGCATCACCTTCACTTCTGCCGCCGATTTATACAGGCGCATATCGTGGAGCAAATGATCCAGGGCAACGAATTCGTTCGGCGGCTGGGCGCCCAGGTGTGCTTTTGAACGGATCACGTTGATCCACTCCATCACGTGCCGGTCGAACTCGGCATTGCTGCCCATGGCCGAGTACACACGGTCGCGACCTTCGATCAGGCCGGGCAGGATGTCGTCGATATCGGTAATGGGGAAGGCGTCATCCGCGCCAAAGTCGCGAATCGCGCCCTCGGTGCCCGCACGCAGGCCGTCCCACAATTCGCGCTCGGCATTGCGCTCGCGGCAGAACAGCACGTACTCGCCATGCTGGCGACCGGGCATCAGCACGATCACCGCTTCGGGCTCGGGGAAACCGCTCAGGTACTGGAAATCGCTGTCCTGGCGGTAAACATGCTCGACATCGCGGTTGCGGATGGCCACGGCGGCGGCCGGCAGGATCGCGATGCTGTTGGGTTCCATCTGCGCCATGAGCGCCTTGCGGCGACGGGTGTATTCCGCTTTGGGGATATGAATCATGGGCAGATGGGCTTCCTTTCTTTAGTGCAACGACGGCTTGGCAGCGACCGGCTCAGCGGACTTCCTGGTCTCGGTGAACAGCAGCAACGGCGCGACGCGCAGGTATTCCATGACTTCCATGTAGTCGCCTTCGCCATCTTCGGACTCTTCCAGGGCATCTTGCACCTGTGAGATCGCCGCCAGGTCCTGCAGCACTTCCTTGGCGTCGGTGCTCAGCTCCAGGCCGCCGGCATTCACGCCGAAACCGTGGAGGAAGCCCTGGCACCACTGGCCCAGGGCAGCAGCGCGCTCGGTGAGCGGCGCGTCATCGGTCGGCAGCAGCAGGACCACGGTGACGTCGTCACCGGTCAACTCGCCCTTGACCATCTCTTGCAGGCCGATCAACGCATTGCGCACGTTCTCGGTGGGTTCGGTTTCCAGCAACTCGGCCACATCGGCCAGCCAGTTGTCGGCATCAAAGCCCACACCGGTGCAACTGCGGCCCAACAGCACGCCGTGCAGTTCGGCAGGCGAGCAAGGGTGGCCGCTGGTGCTCAGCAGTTTGGAAAAAGCGTCGTACGGGGAATTTTGAATGGGCATGGTGAGCTAGGCGCCAGACGGCGCAATGTCTAGAATGGAGCGCTGTATCCTAGCACCGGCAGACGTACCAAGACTATCGAGGGCGTCAGATCGTTTATCCTGCAGTTGCCATTCATCAGACAAATCCAGTGGAACCCAATGGAAGACACCGACCTGCAAGCGCTGATGGCCAGACTCGAACTGCTAATTGATCGGGTCGAGCAACTTAAGAGTCAAAACGGACTCCTATTAGCTCAGGAAAAGACCTGGCGCGAGGAACGCGCTCACCTCATTGAAAAAAACGAAATCGCCCGGCGTAAGGTCGAATCGATGATTTCGCGCCTGAAGGCCCTGGAGCAAGACTCATGAGTTCAAGCAATAGCGTTACCGTGCAGATCCTCGACAAAGAATATTCGATCATCTGCCCCCAGGAAGAACGCAGCAACCTGGTGAGCGCTGCCCGCTACCTGGACGGCAAGATGCGCGAAATCCGCAGCAGCGGCAAAGTGATTGGCGCCGACCGCATCGCTGTGATGGCCGCGCTGAATATCACCCACGACCTGCTGCATAAGCAGGAGCGCCCTGACGTACAGGCCAGTGGTTCGACGCGCGAGCAGGTTCGTGACCTGCTTGATCGCGTGGATCTGGCGCTTTCCACCGATTCAGACACACCCAAGGGCTGATTGCCGAGCGGGTTTAAGGTATACTCGCCCCACTCCCTGGCGTGTTTGCCAGTCGGCGATGTCCCTGAGCCGATTCGCACTACCCTGGAAGTTGCACGTTGGGCTGGTGTGCATGTCCGCTAGACGGAAAGCCTTAAAGCCTACTGCTTCTTCCACCTTGAACTTTCGGGTTCAAGGGCTAAGTCGACAGCGGCTCTGTCGGGGAGCCTGAATTCCCAAACTCAATGCCAGTCCCCGGACTGGCATTGTTTTATGAGCCGAAAATCATGACCGAACCTGCGCCGCTATCTCGTCCGCAACTTCGACGCATGTTGCGCAAGGCCCGCCGCGCCCTCACGCCAAGCGAGCAGCGCCAGGCCGCTCAGGGTCTGTACCGGCAACTGGCACAGCACCCGCTGTTTCGCCGGGCCAAACATATCTCTTTATATTTGCCCACGGATGGTGAAATCGATCCGCGCCTGCTGCTGCGTGCGGCCCAGCGCCGCGGCAAAGCCACTTACCTGCCGGTGCTCAGCGCCTGGCCGCGCACCAAGATGGTGTTCCAGCGCGTACGGCCTGGGGATAAGTTGCTGCCCAACCGCTTTCGCATCCTTGAACCACGGGTCAATGCCCATCGTCAGCGCCAGGTCTGGGCGCTGGACCTGGTGTTATTGCCGCTGGTGGGGTTCGACGATGTGGGTGGGCGCCTGGGCATGGGCGGCGGGTTCTACGATCGCAGCCTGGCCTATCTTGCCCGCCGCCAGAGCTGGCGCAAGCCAACGCTGCTGGGGCTGGCCCATGAATGCCAGAAAGTCGAACGCCTGGCGCAGGCGAGTTGGGATGTGCCGTTGGCGGGGACGGTGACTGATACGCAGTGGTATGACGCACAAACGCCGCTGGAAACAGCGGCGCCTTGGTGAATGCTTGAGTTAACGCTTGAACGGTTGTGGCTGCTGCTGAGCCAGTTCAACCGGTGCATCGGTCTTGTTCGACCACAGGCTCTGGGCATAACCGGTGGTCACGACGCCCAGACCAAACAAAATAACCAAAATCCATAGTAAATCCGGCTTACGTTGCATCGATTGCCCCCCTTTCAGGCACCTCGTACACGATGACAACAACGTTCCAAAGTAGTCCGTTGCAGCTGCGTCAAGCTTAAAAGCGCGCATTCTGCGGTAACGTGAACCAACACGCAAACCTTGACGCCAACCGACTGTCGGTTTGTCACGCAATTGCCCGACAACTTGCCCAATGCCTTTTTCAGGAGCCCAACAATGGCCTACTGGCTGATGAAATCCGAGCCCGACGAACTCTCTATCAAAGGCCTGGAAAAGCTCGGCGAAGCGCGCTGGGACGGGGTACGCAACTATCAGGCCCGCAACTTTTTGCGCGCCATGGCCGTGGGCGACGAGTTTTTCTTCTACCACTCCAGTTGCCCGGAGCCAGGGATTGCCGGCATCGGCAAAATCACTCGGGCCGCCTATCCGGACCCCACTGCGCTGGAACCAGAAAGCCACTATTTCGACGCCAAGGCCACCCCGGAGAAAAACCCGTGGAGCGCGATCGATGTCGCGCACGTGCAGACCTTCCCCAAGGTGCTGGGGCTCGGCTATCTAAAGCAGCAAACTGCACTGGCTGAAATGCCGCTGGTGCAGAAAGGCAGCCGGCTTTCGGTCATGGCGGTCACACCGCAACAGTGGGCGGTGGTCCTTCATTTGCTTTAACTGACCTGGCTTCTTGTAGGAGCGAGCTTGCTCGCGAAAAACTCACAGGCGCCGCTTTTATTCAGGAAGCACGCGTTATCGTTGACGTTTTTCGCGAGCAAGCTCGCTCCTACTGGATGATCAGGTTGTTGAACAGCAGGTCTTCTACCACTGGCTTGCCGGTTTCATCGTTCATCACCTGCTGCGTTTGCTTCAACGCTTCCTGACGCAGCTTTTCCTTCCCTTCCACACTGCTCATGGTCTCGTTGGTCTGCTGGGTAAACAGCGCGACCAGTTGGTTGCGAATCAACGGGTCGTTGGCCTTGACCAACTTCGCCGCCTCATCACCGGTCACGCGCAGAGCAATGTCGGCCTTGTAGACCTTGAGCTTGGCCGTGCCATCCAGGCCGTAATTGCCCACGAACGGCGGCGTCAGGCTGATGTAGCTGACTTTCGGCGCCTCGCCTTCCTTGGCTTCTTCGGCCTGGGCTGCCATCGGCAACGTCAGGGCAAGCATCAACAGGATCCACGCTTTCACAGTTCATTCCTCGAATTCGGTTGCCGGGTAGCATAACGCTAGCAAGGCTGAGCACAAGCTTATGGGGGCTTATCAGGCGCGGGCATGCTCGTTGACCCACGGGCGTTCCCTCCTACACTTATCGGCCACGACGCCAAAAGGAATAGTCCGATGAAAGCTGTGCTGTGCAAAGCCTTCGGCCCCGCCGAAACCCTGGTGCTGGAAGAGATCGCCAGCCCCGCGATCAAGAAGAACGAAATCCTGTTGGACGTGCACGCGGCCGGGGTGAATTTCCCGGACACCCTGATCATCGAAGGCAACTACCAGTTCAAGCCGCCCTTTCCGTTCTCACCCGGTGGCGAAGCGGCAGGCGTGGTCAGTGAAGTGGGTGAGAAAGTCAGCCATCTGAAAGTCGGTGACCGTGTGATGGCGCTGACCGGCTGGGGCAGCTTTGCCGAGCAGGTCGCGGTGCCCGGCTATAACGTGCTGCCGATCCCGCCGAGCATGGATTTCAACACCGCCGCTGCCTTCAGCATGACGTACGGCACCTCCATGCATGCGCTGAAACAACGCGCCAACCTGCAACCCGGCGAGACCTTGCTGGTGCTTGGTGCGTCCGGCGGCGTGGGCCTGGCCGCAGTGGAGATCGGCAAGGCCATGGGCGCCCGGGTGATTGCCGCCGCCAGTAGCGCCGACAAGCTCGCAGTGGCCAAGGCCGCTGGCGCCGATGAGCTGATCAACTACAGCGAAGCCAGCCTCAAGGATGAGGTCAAGCGTCTGACCGATGGCAATGGCGCCGATGTTATCTACGACCCGGTGGGTGGCGACCTGTTTGACCAGGCCATTCGTTCGATCGCCTGGAATGGGCGGCTGCTGGTGGTGGGGTTCGCCAGTGGGCGTATTCCTGAACTGCCGGTGAACCTGGCGCTGCTCAAGGGCGCAGCGGTGGTCGGGGTGTTCTGGGGCTCGTTTGCCCAGCGCCAGCCGCAGGATAACGCGGCGAATTTTCAGCAGTTGTTCACGTGGTATGGCGAGGGCAAGTTGAAGCCGTTGGTGTCACAGGTGTATCCGCTGGAACAGGCCGCAAAGGCGATCAATGATCTGGGGCAGCGCAAGGCAGTGGGTAAAATAGTTGTCCAAACCCGATAACACACCTGAAATGCAATCCATGTGGGAGCTGGCTTGCCTGCGACAGCGGTGAGTCAGCTGCTACAGATGAAGCTGAAAGACCGTCATCGCAGGCCAGCCAGCTCCCACAGTAGTTACTTCGCGGTCTTAGGACCTAACCACGACCATCACTTATCTATAGGCGACATGTTCGTAAAAGAACATGCAATTGCTCTCGTTTCCTGTGTTTGCAGATAAGAGGCGATGCTATTTTCGGTAACGAAACTGTAACATTCGCATCCGCAGTCAAAACAAGAAATTTGGAGCTCTTGAATGTTTGCTTTCTTTCGTCCTGCCGCACACCAGGCGCCCTTGCCTGAAGAAAAAATAGACAGTACCTACCGACGGCTGCGCTGGCAGATCTTCGCGGGTATTTTCTTTGGTTACGCCGGTTACTACCTGCTGCGTAAAAACTTCTCCCTGGCCATGCCCTACCTGATCGACGAGGGTTACACCCGCGGTGAACTGGGCCTGGCAATGTCGGCGATTGCGATTGCCTACGGCTTGTCCAAGTTCCTCATGGGCCTGGTGTCCGACCGCTCCAACCCACGCTATTTCCTGCCCTTTGGCCTGCTGGTTTCGGCGGGGGTGATGTTCATTTTCGGTTTCGCACCTTGGGCAACGTCCAGCGTGACCATGATGTTCATTTTGCTGTTCATCAACGGCTGGGCCCAGGGCATGGGCTGGCCGCCAAGTGGGCGGACCATGGTGCACTGGTGGTCGCAGAAAGAACGCGGCGGCGTGGTGTCGGTTTGGAACGTGGCGCATAACGTCGGCGGTGGCTTGATCGGCCCGCTGTTCCTGCTGGGCATGGCGTGGTTCAACGACTGGCATGCGGCGTTCTATGTACCGGCCACCGTGGCCTTGGCGGTGGCAGCGTTTGCCTTCATCACCATGCGCGACACACCGCAATCGGTGGGCCTGCCGCCTATCGAGAAGTACAAGAACGATTACCCGGAAGGCTACGATGCCAGCCACGAAGACGAATTCAGCGCCAAGGAAATCTTCGTCAAGTACGTGCTGCGCAACAAAATGCTCTGGTACATCGCCTTCGCCAACGTGTTTGTCTATCTGCTGCGCTACGGCGTACTGGACTGGGCGCCGACCTACTTGAAAGAAGCCAAGCACTTCACGGTCGATAAGTCGTCCTGGGCGTACTTCTTCTACGAGTGGGCAGGTATCCCGGGCACGCTGCTGTGCGGCTGGATGTCGGACAAGATCTTCCGTGGCAACCGCGGCCTGACCGGTATCGTGTTCATGGCCCTGGTGACAGTGGCCACCCTGGTTTACTGGCTCAACCCGCCGGGCAACCCGATGATCGACATGATTGCGCTGTTCTCCATCGGCTTCCTGATCTACGGCCCGGTGATGCTGATCGGCCTGCAGGCATTGGAACTGGCTCCGAAGAAGGCCGCCGGCACCGCAGCGGGCTTCACCGGTCTGTTCGGTTATCTGGGCGGTTCGGTAGCGGCAAGTGCGGCCATGGGCTACACGGTCGACCATTTCGGCTGGGACGGTGGTTTCGTGCTGCTGATTGGTGCGTGCGTACTGGCGATCGCGTTCCTGATCCCCACGCTGTGGCACACCAACAGTGTCAGCTCGGCGCGTTAATCGCCCGGGCAACCCTTGGCACAACGCTTGAGCCGCGCCTCCAGGTTTTTATCTGGCATGGCGTGGCTACGCAGGGCGTTCACGGTCTGCTCGACATAATCGCGAGTCGTGCCGTAACGCCCGCAAGCGCTTTGCAGTACATGGTTAAGCACGATATCGGGCAAGTTGCCGGCATAGCTGGGCAAATGCCGCTCCAACACAAACCCCAACGCCTGCACGGTACTGCCATCCTGTAACCGACAGCTGAGCCAGTGCGGCCGGTAAGAGGGGTAAGGCATCTCACGTTGCCACAGGGCATACAGCGAGGCCTCCAACTGATCGTCCGGCAAACGGTAGGCGAACCCGCTGCAGGAACCACCGCGGTCCAGCCCGAACACCAACCCCGGCAATTCCGGCGTACCCCGATGCTCATGGGACCACAGGTACAAGCCCCGGTGATAACCGTGGACCCGTGCCCGTACGCGCTCGGTGGATGAACATTCAGGGCGCCAGATCAGTGAACCATAAGCAAATAGCCACACCGGCCCGCCCTTATGCCGCGCCATGGTGGCTTGCATCGAGCTCATCAACTGTTCGTGTGTGAGTTGCGGCCCAAGATCGAGGCGCGGAGGGTAAGCCAATTGCAGAAGATCGGTTTCAATGGCGGTCATGGCGAAATGCGGTGCGCCTCCTGAGTGTTACCAGTTGTGAGCGACTTTACCGTAATAAAACGCAGCGCTGTAACCGTACGGCGAAAAAGTGCCACTGGGCATTAATCAACGCCGCCACTCGTCAGGATCTGGACGGTTAATCCCGCTACTGTCAGCCCCGGTTCAGCCTGGGCGGGCGCCATGCCGTCAAACTAGCGCGCACATAACGACCCACTTAGCCGTTCATTACATCGACTATCGAGGTCGCCCCATGAAAAAATTTCGATTGCCTGGGCTGTTGTTCCTGGCCCAAGCCACCACCGCGCTGGCGAGCGAAACCCCACTCGCCAACGACGACAAAGGCTTCTGGTACGCCCAGACCAGTGTCTACACCCGGCACTTCGCACCCGACCCCGAGCACAACAACAAGCAGGACTTGATCGGCCTGGAACGCAACGAGGCATCGGGGCTGTTGTATGGTGGGGTGACTTTTCGCAACTCGTTCCGCCAGCGCTCGTACTACGCCTATGCGGGCAAGCGCTATGACCTGGCCGACTATCCGGTGTATGCAAAATTGACCGGCGGGCTGCTTCAGGGCTATCGCGGCGACTACCGCGACAAGATCCCGTTGAACCGATTCGGTGTGGCGCCGGTGATCATTCCGTCGGTGGGCGCGCATTACGGGCCGGTGGCGGCGGAGTTGGTGTTGCTCGGGTTCAACGCGGCAATGGTGACAACTGGCGTGCGCTTCTGACACGACACTGTCCCCTGTGGGAGCTGACTTGCCTGCTCCTACATTATTCAGCGCAAGGCTTCAGGGCCTTGGGGCGTAGGCGAAGACGTCGGCGCGCATCCGGTGCGCATCCATGCCGGCGCTGACCAGTGCGTCCAGCGTGCCGTAGATCATCGCCGGCGAACCGCTGGCGTAGACGTGCACGCTATTGAGGTCGGCAATGTCTTCGCACACTGCCTCATGCAGCAAACCACAGCGCCCTTCCCAACCACACAGGTCGCTGACGACTTTGTGCAGGAACAGGTTGGGTAATTGCAGCCATTGATCCCAATGCTCGATTTCGTAGA
Source organism: Pseudomonas sp. DWP2-2 (assembly GCF_049897065.1). Classification (NCBI taxonomy): domain Bacteria; kingdom Pseudomonadati; phylum Pseudomonadota; class Gammaproteobacteria; order Pseudomonadales; family Pseudomonadaceae; genus Pseudomonas; species Pseudomonas sp. DWP2-2. The sequence goes on from NZ_JAFCVN010000005.1 coordinate 236,265, forward strand.
AATCTTCCGGCAGACGCACGCCCCAATACAGATGCACCGGGTGCTTGAAACCTGAAGCGCGGCAATGCTCGATCAGACTGTTCATCTGCGCCATGCCGGTGCCGGCGGCCATCAGTACCAGTGGCCCGTCTGGCAGTTCAGCCAGGTGAGTGTCGCCAAACGGCAGCTCGACGCGCGCCATCTGGTTACGCTGCAACTGTTCGATGAGGCTGCGCGCGCTGGCTTCCCGTGCCAGTACATGCAACTCCAACTCACGCCCGGCATGGGGCGCCGAGGCCAGGGAAAACGCTGACTTCTCGCCGTTGTCCCGCTCGATCATCAGGTATTGCCCGGCGTGATAACGCACCGCCTTGCCAGCCGGGGCGCGCAGGCGCACGCGCCACACATCGCCACCCACTTGCGCACACTCGATCAATTGGCACGACAATTTGCGCAACGGCAACTCTCCCGGCGCCAGAACGCCATCCCACAGCACCACACAATCCTCCAGGGGCTCGGCGATACAGGTGTAGAACTCCCCATGATCGCGCACTTCCCCGGCTTGGCGTACCCGGCCCTCCACCAGCAACGCCGCGCAGACATGGCACACGCCATTGCGACAGGCTTGAGGGCACTCATAGCCCAGGCGACGGGCGCCTTCGAGGATTCGCTCGCCAGGAGCCAGCTCCAGCACAGCACCGGAAGGTTGCAGGGTTACACGCATCAATCTATTCCCAATTCTTTCCAGATCGCATCGACCCGCGCAGTGACAGCTTCATCCTTGACGATCACCCGGCCCCACTCACGCGTGGTTTCGCCCGGCCATTTGTGCGTGGCATCCAGGCCCATCTTTGAGCCAAGGCCCGATACCGGCGACGCGAAGTCGAGGTAGTCGATAGGCGTGTTGTCGATCATCACCGTATCGCGCTTGGGGTCCATGCGCGTGGTGATGGCCCAGATCACGTCGTTCCAGTCCCGGGCATTGATGTCGTCGTCGGTGACAATAACGAACTTGGTGTACATGAACTGTCGCAAAAACGACCATACGCCGAGCATTACCCGCTTGGCATGCCCCGGATACGACTTCTTCATGGTCACGATGGCCATGCGATACGAACAGCCCTCGGGCGGCAGGTAGAAGTCGGTGATTTCCGGGAATTGCTTTTGCAGGATCGGCACGAACACTTCGTTGAGCGCCACGCCGAGGATGGCGGGCTCATCGGGCGGACGACCCGTGTAGGTGCTGTGGTAGATCGGCTTGACCCGATGGGTGATGCGCTCGACGGTGAACACCGGGAAGCTGTCGACTTCGTTGTAGTAACCGGTGTGGTCGCCGTAGGGGCCTTCATCGGCCATTTCACCTGGGTGAATCACGCCTTCAAGGATGATTTCGGCGGTGGCCGGCACTTGCAGGTCATTACCGCGGCACTTCACCAGCTCCGTGCGATTACCGCGCAACAAACCGGCGAAAGCGTACTCGGAGAGGCTGTCAGGTACGGGCGTGACCGCGCCGAGGATGGTCGCCGGGTCGGCACCCAGGGCCACGGATACCGGGAACGGCTTGCCGGGATGCTTTTCGCACCACTCACGGAAGTCGAGGGCGCCGCCACGGTGGCTCAGCCAGCGCATGATCACTTTGTTACGGCCAATGACTTGCTGACGGTAGATACCGAGGTTCTGGCGGTCCTTGTTCGGGCCTTTGGTGACGGTCAGGCCCCAGGTGATCAACGGGCCGACGTCGCCGGGCCAGCAGGTTTGCACCGGGAGCATGGCCAGGTCGACATCGTCGCCCTCAATGACCACTTCCTGGCACACCGCGTCCTTGACCACCTTGGGGGCCATGGCAATGATCTTGCGGAAGATCGGCAGCTTGGACCAGGCGTCCTTCAAGCCCTTGGGCGGCTCGGGCTCCTTGAGAAAAGCCAGCAGCTTGCCGATCTCGCGCAGTTCGCTGACGGACTCGGCGCCCATGCCAAAGGCCACGCGCTCGGGAGTGCCGAACAGGTTGCCCAGCACCGGAATATCGAAGCCGGTCGGGTTTTCGAACAACAGCGCCGGGCCCTTTTTGCGCAAGGTGCGGTCGCAAATCTCAGTCATTTCCAGCACCGGAGAAATCGGCATCTGGATACGTTTCAACTCTCCGCGCTGCTCAAGTTGCTGCACGAAATCCCGAAGATCCTTGAATTTCATTAACCATGCCACCCGTAAAATAGGCGTACATCCTACCTGCTCTGAGGGCGGCTGGCAGCTTAATTGGCCGTCAATCCGCGTGATTGCAACGAACTGAACAACGGCTCCAGGAAGGCTTCGATGTGTCGCGCGCCGACGTCTGAAAGGTGGTTATCGTCGGTATACAGCGCTCGGCCATTGAGTTCGACCCGGCATACACCGTCGGTGCCACACAGCAAAGGTGCAGGGTCCAGCACCGCGACACCGCTGTCGGCCGCCGCCAACTCATCAAACAAGTGCGTGATAAAGGCCTGGCGCTTTACATGCTCGGCCACGGCGAGCCCTTCACCGTCCACGGGGCGGTTCATCATGGCCAGGCGGCTGAGACGGTAAGGTACGATGATTTCCTGCAGCGGCACTTCCTTGACCAGCCAGACCTTGTGCCCGGCAGCGCGCAAGCCCTGGATGCGCTCGCGCAAGCCCTGGGCAAAGCGTTGTTCGGCGACGGCACGCACATACTGGCCGGTGCCGGGGTCTTTGAGCGCATGCTCCTTGTCACCGGACATTTGCCCGTACACATACAGGCTCCAGCGAGCGGCCAACACCACATCGCTGAAAGCCTGCTCGGACATGGCCTTCTCGACGCGACGATTGAAATGCGCGCAGCGGGCAATATTCTCCAGGCCATCGAGGGGAATACAACCGGCAAAACTGGCTTCGACCAGGCTGATATCGTGGCGATCAGCGCCCTCTTTAAGTGCGGGTATCAGCGCGGTGGCGTGACTGTCGCCCCATACCAGCGCTGAAACAGATTGGCCTTTCGGGCCGAAATGGCAGAACAAGCGTTCATCGGGCGTATCTTTGTCGGCCATGCACGCCAGCAGGTCAGGGCTCCACTTCTTGGCCTGGGCAAAACGCAACGCCTGTTCGGACAAGCGCGAAGGCACGCCGTCAGCTTCGCGTATCGCAAGGCCAGTGAAGCCCAACCCCAGAATGCCGACCATGGCTGACGCCAGAATCGCCTTACGCGAAGCCAGCAAACGTTTTTCCCGGAACGGCGTTTCCACGAAGCGCCAGGACAGATAGCCCAGCACCAGCGAAAGCAGCATCAGCCCCGCCAGCTCCAGCGCGCTCAAGCCATCCACCGCGGCATAGTTGGCGTACACGAACACCGGCCAGTGCCAGAGGTACCAGGAATAAGAGATCAGCCCGATACCCACCATGATCCGTGTGCCCAACAGGCGAGCGACCCAGGTCTGTTGCTGACCGTTGGCCCAGATCAACCCGACCACCCCCAGCACGGGCAACAACGCGGTCGCACCTGGGAACGGCGTTTTCGCGTCGTAGCCCAGCACAGCGATGAGGATCAATGCCAGGGAAGCCAGGCTGACCCCTTGAGCCAAGGCCGGCGAGGCGCGCCATTCACGCTTGGGCTGCACCGCCAGCATTGCACCGGCCAGTAGTTCCCAGGCCCGCAGGTGCAACAGGAAGAAGGCTTTCTGCGGCTCATGCTGAACCGCCCAGACGCTCATGCCAAACGACACCAACAGTACCGCGAACAATGCCAGGCGCCAGTGCTTCAACCGACTGGAAAGCAACGTCAGCAGCAATGGGAAGAAAATATAGAACTGCTCTTCTACTGCAAGCGACCAGGTATGCAGCAAGGGCTTGATGTCGGATGAGGCATCAAAGTAGCCATGCTGACGCGAGAACAACAGGTTCGACGTAAAGGTCACCTGATAGTGCGCAGACCGCCCTAACTCCTCATAGTCCTTGGGCGCCAACAGAAACCAACCCACTGCCAGTGTCGCGGCGATCATCACAAACAGGGCCGGCAAGATACGCCGGGCTCGACGAGCCCAGAAGTCGATGAAGCTGAAGCGTCCAGCTTGACGCTCACGCCAGATAATTGACGTGATCAGGAAACCTGAGATGACGAAGAAGACGTCAACGCCAACAAAACCGCCAGTAATGCCAGGGACACCAAAGTGGAACAACACGACTGCAAGGACAGCAATGGCACGCAGGCCATCGATGTCTCTGCGGTAAGCAAGGGTGGTCATAAGAATGTGGTCAGTCTGCGACGAAAGGGATGAGCGAAGTCACGCGTCAATTTTTGTTACTTAACGGATACTTATGCCACAAAAATCGCAGAATCTCGACGCAAAAAAAATGGCGTCCGATTAAGGACGCCATTTTTTTGGACCTGAAACGCTGTATTACTTGCGTTTCATCGACAGGAAGAACTCGTCGTTGGTCTTGGTGGTTTTCAGCTTGTCGATCAGAAACTCGATGGCCGCAACTTCGTCCATCGGGTGCAGCAGCTTGCGCAGGATCCACATACGCTGCAGTTCGTCGTCTGCGGTCAGCAACTCTTCGCGGCGGGTGCCGGAGCGGTTGATGTTGATCGCCGGGAACACACGCTTTTCAGCGATGCGGCGGTCCAAAGGCAGTTCCATGTTGCCGGTACCCTTGAACTCTTCGTAGATCACTTCGTCCATCTTCGAGCCGGTTTCAACCAGCGCGGTGGCGATAATGGTCAGCGAGCCGCCTTCTTCGATGTTCCGCGCAGCGCCGAAGAAACGCTTTGGTTTCTCCAGGGCGTGGGCATCGACACCACCGGTCAGCACCTTGCCGGAGCTCGGGATCACGGTGTTGTAGGCACGGGCCAGACGCGTGATGGAATCGAGCAGGATCACCACGTCTTTCTTGTGCTCGACCAGGCGCTTGGCCTTTTCGATCACCATTTCGGCAACCTGCACGTGGCGGGTTGGCGGCTCATCGAACGTCGAGGCAACCACTTCGCCGCGCACGGTGCGCTGCATTTCGGTCACTTCTTCCGGACGCTCATCGATCAACAGCACGATCAGATGAACTTCAGGGTTGTTACGTGCAATGTTCGCGGCGATGTTCTGCAGCATGATGGTCTTGCCGGCTTTCGGCGGTGCGACGATCAGGCCACGCTGGCCTTTGCCGATCGGAGCGCAGAGATCGATCACACGACCGGTCAAGTCTTCGGTGGAGCCGTTACCGGCTTCCATCTTCATGCGCACGGTCGGGAACAGCGGGGTCAGGTTCTCGAAGAGAATCTTGTTTTTCGCGTTCTCTGGGCGGTCGAAGTTGATCGTGTCGACCTTGAGCAGGGCGAAGTAACGCTCGCCTTCCTTCGGAGGACGGATCTTGCCAACGATGGTGTCACCAGTGCGCAAGTTGAAGCGACGGATCTGGCTCGGCGAGACGTAGATATCGTCTGGGCCGGCGAGATAGGACGCGTCTGCAGAGCGGAGGAAGCCGAAGCCGTCCTGGAGGATCTCCAGCACGCCATCACCGGAGATTTCCTCGCCGCTTTTCGCGTGCTTCTTGAGCAGGGAGAAAATCACGTCCTGCTTGCGCGAACGGGCCATATTTTCTATGCCCATTTCTTCGGCCAATTGGAGCAGGTCGGTAATCGGCTTTTGCTTGAGTTCAGTCAGATTCATATAGGAATGACGTAATCATTTATGGAGGGGGGAAATTAAGCTTTTGGCTTAATGAGGCCGCGCCGCAGAGAAGGCGACAGGATCGCGTACTAATCGAAAAGGAATGCGTCGGCGACGGCTTGCAGGGGGCAGTGGAGAAACCACTGCGGGGCCGAATGTACCACCTGGATTTCGGAGCGTCTAGCCCTGCTTTACGAAAAAGCCCCGCTATTTGCGGGGCTTTTTTGACGACGCTTAGATGTTCGCGTCGAGGAAAGCTTGCAACTGGGACTTCGACAGCGCGCCCACTTTAGTCGCTTCAACATTGCCGTTCTTGAACAGCATCAGCGTAGGAATACCACGTACGCCATGCTTGGCCGGAGTTTCCTGGTTGTCGTCGATGTTCAGCTTGGCAACGGTCAGCTTGCCTTCGTAGGTGGTTGCAATGTCGTCCAGGACCGGAGCGATCATTTTGCAAGGGCCGCACCATTCAGCCCAGTAGTCAACCAGCACCGGGCCGGCAGCCTTGAGTACTTCGGCCTCAAAGGTCGCGTCGGTGACGTGCTTGATAAGATCGTTGCTCATGGATGTCTCCGGATTGTAAGCAAAAAAAACGTTGCCCATCATAGCCGCCCTTCCCCTGTTCAGGAAGCCGCGTCTGATTGAGTCTTGCTATGAAGTTGAATGAGTGTGGGTATGACCCCACTCACGACGTAACGGGCGTCACGAACGCAATGCCCGTGCGCAACGCAGCATTACGTATATGTTCCTGCATGGTTTTCTGCGCCGTCGTACTGTTGCGGCGGGCCAGGGCGCGCAGGATCCTGCGATGTTCCTGCCAGGTTTCCATGGCCCGCTCCGGCCGGATGAACGGTAGTTTCTGACTCTCCAAAAACACCTCGGCACTGGCACTGAGGATACTCACCATTGCCTGGTTACCGCTGGCCAGCAGAATGCACTGGTGAAATTCGAAGTCCAGGCGAGCGGCCGCTTCGAAGTCACCCGCCTTGAGCACTCTGTGCATGGCTTCGACATTATCCTCCAGGCTGTCCAGCGCCTCGATGGTCAGTGCCATTGCTGCCAACCCCGCCGCAAACCCCTCCAATGCGTAGCGCAGCTGGAAGATATCCGGCGGCGTAGCCTGCGCCGCGAAGGGCCAGGCAAAGCCTGGCGCTTCTTGCACGTCCTGCACGAACACGCCCTTGCCCGCCTGCACACTGACCACGCCCAAGGCGCTAAGCGATGACAGCGCCTCACGCAACGAAGCCCGACTCACCCCCAATTGCAGGGCCAGGTCGCGCTGGGACGGTAACGCATCGCCCGGCCCGAAGCCTTGCTCCTTGATGAGTTTGCGGATGGCCTGCAAGGCCGCTTCCGGTACGGCTTGGGCAATGGAATTCATAAAATGCACAGGTTCCCGATATCTGCGTGACCCGTTGTAAAACTATTTATGGCCGGCTGCAAGCCACGCCCCAAAGGGGCTCGCAGCTTTTTGTCAGCGCTCGAAAAGGGTGCGAAAACCCTGGCAACTGTTCAGACCAGTAAGACCTGTGCATCTCAATAAACATCAGCCTTGCAGACGATCCGAACGGTGCTGGCATGGGCTGTGCACTGGGCAAATTCAGAAAATTCCTTCGCCTTTTTCGGAGAGTTGCCATGACCAAGCGCTACAGCGCCCTGCTCACTGCCCTGTTTGCCAGCCTTATGCTGAGCCAGGCACCCGCCCAGGCGAATGGTCTGGATGACATCGTCGCTCGTGGCACGCTGAAGGTTGCCGTCCCCCAGGACTTTCCGCCGTTTGGCTCGGTGGGCCCTGACATGCAACCCCGTGGCCTGGACATCGACACCGCCAAGCTGCTGGCCGACCAACTCAAGGTCAAGCTGGAACTGACCCCGGTGAACAGCACCAACCGCATCCCGTTTCTCACCACCGGCAAGGTCGATCTGGTGATTTCCAGCCTGGGCAAGAACCCCGAGCGCGCAAAGGTCATCGACTTTTCCAACGCCTACGCGCCGTTCTACCTCGCCGTGTTTGGGCCGCCTGACGCCGCCATCGCCAGCCTCGACGACCTCAAGGGCAAGACCATTAGCGTGACCCGTGGCGCCATCGAGGACATCGAGCTGACAGCGGTAGCGCCCAAGGAAGCCACGATCAAGCGCTTTGAAGACAACAATTCCACTATCGCCGCCTACCTGGCCGGCCAGGTCGACTTGATCGCCAGCGGCAACGTGGTCATGGTGGCCATCAGCGAACGCAACCCCAAACGCGTACCCGCGCTGAAGGTGAAGCTCAAGGACTCGCCGGTATACGTGGGCGCGAACAAGAACGAGCCGGCGCTGTTGGAAAAGGTCAACCAGATCCTGGTCGCAGCCAAGGCTGACGGTAGCCTGGAGAAAAACGCCATGCAGTGGCTCAAAGAACCGCTGCCTGCCGACCTCTGACGCGGAGCTCAACGATGGCCTATCAATTCGACTTTGTGCCGGTGCTGGCCAATACCGACCTGCTCCTGCGTGGCGCGCTGTTCACCCTTGAGCTGACGGCCATTGGCGCCACCCTCGGTGCGGCCCTGGGCACTGTCGGCGCCGTGGTACGGGCGTGGAAGATCCAGCCGTTTGCGTGGCTCTTTGGTGTGTATGTCGAGTTGATCCGCAACACGCCGTTCCTGGTGCAACTGTTCTTCATCTTCTTCGGACTGCCGTCCCTGGGATTGAAAATCACCGAATGGCAAGCCGCCGTGCTGGCGATGGTAATCAACCTGGGGGCGTACTCCACCGAGATCATACGTGCGGGTATCCAGGCCATCCCACGGGGGCAACTGGAAGCGGCCGCGGCGCTGGCAATGACGCGCTTCGAGGCGTTCCGCCATGTGGTGTTGCTACCAGCCCTGGGCAAGGTGTGGCCAGCCCTGAGCAGCCAGATCATCATCGTGATGCTCGGCTCGGCGGTGTGTTCGCAGATCGCGACTGAAGAGCTGAGCTTTGCCGCCAACTTTATCCAGTCGCGTAATTTCCGTGCCTTTGAAACCTATGCCCTGACCACCCTGGTGTACCTGTGCATGGCGCTGATGATTCGCCAGTTGCTCAACTGGATCGGCCGACGGTTTGTCATGAGGAACAGCCGATGAGTGATTTTTCGTTCTGGGACATCGTGCGCAACCTGCTTACCGGCCTGCAATGGACGCTGCTGCTATCACTAGTGGCGTTTGTGGGCGGCGGCCTGATCGGCTTACTGGTGATGACCCTGCGCATCAGCCGCAAAGCGTTCCCACGCAACATTGCCCGCGCCTATATCGAACTGTTCCAGGGCACGCCACTGCTGATGCAGCTGTTCCTGGTGTTTTTCGGCGTTGCCCTGCTCGGCGTGGACATATCGCCCTGGCTGGCAGCGGCGATTGCGTTGACCCTGTTTACCAGCGCTTACCTGGCTGAAATATGGCGCGGCTGCGTCGACTCAATTGCCCACGGCCAATGGGAAGCCTCGGCCAGCCTGGCCCTCAACCCGCTTGAACAACTGCGCTACGTGATCTTGCCCCAGGCGCTACGTATTGCTGTCGCGCCGACAGTGGGCTTCTCGGTGCAGGTGGTCAAAGGCACCGCCGTGACCTCGATCATCGGCTTCACCGAACTGACCAAGACGGGCGGCATGCTCGCCAACGCCACCTTCGAACCCTTCATGGTCTATGGCCTGGTGGCCCTCGGTTACTTCCTGCTTTGCTACCCCTTGTCCCTCAGTGCGCGCTACCTGGAAAGGAGACTGCATGCCTCTGCTTAGAATTTCTGCCCTGCATAAATATTACGGCGATCACCACGTGCTCAAGGGCATCGACCTGACGGTGGACGAAGGCCAGGTGGTGGCAATCATCGGCCGCAGCGGCTCGGGCAAGTCCACCTTGCTGCGCACCCTCAATGGTCTGGAGTCGATCAACGACGGCGTCATCGAAGTCGATGGTGAATACCTCGACGCGGCCCGCGCCGACCTGCGCAGCCTGCGGCAGAAGGTCGGCATGGTGTTCCAGCAATTCAATCTGTTCCCGCACCTGACCGTGGGCGAGAACGTGATGCTGGCGCCGCAAGTGGTGCAGAAAGTGCCAAAGGCCAAAGCGGTGCAGTTGGCAAAGCAGATGCTGGAACGGGTAGGCCTGGGCGAGAAGTTCGACGCTTTCCCTGATCGACTGTCCGGTGGCCAGCAACAGCGAGTCGCCATTGCCCGCGCACTGGCCATGTCACCCAAAGTGCTGCTGTGCGATGAAATCACATCGGCCCTGGACCCTGAGCTGGTCAATGAAGTGCTCAGCGTGGTGCGCCAACTGGCTAAAGACGGCATGACCCTGATCATGGTGACCCACGAAATGCGTTTTGCCCGGGAGGTTGGGGATAAGTTGGTGTTCATGCACCAGGGAAAGGTGCATGAAGTGGGCGATCCGAAAGTGCTGTTTGCACATCCGCAATCTGCCGAGCTGGCAAACTTCATCGGCAGCCATGGATCACCTGCCTGAGGACTCAGCCACCGGACACCAGCTCGAAACGCCCATTGCCCTCGTATGTGGTTTTATTGCCAACAGCAGTGGCTGCGCTCGATAGCCAGGTGTCTACTTGCACCTGCGCCGAAAAAGCGTGGCCTCTGGCAGGAGCTCCGCCGACCAGCACTACCAGAGATTGGCCTGGGCGTAGCTGGGCGTCCCGTTCGGTAGGGTTGTGCCATTGCGCTAACTCGATGGGTTTACCGTCGAGTTGAGGATGCTGAAGCGTCAGGTTGAAAAAGCCCTGGCGGCCAAACCTGTAGCCAGTCTCATTGGCCGGCACGCCTTGAAAACGTAGCGCAATCACCGCAGCCTCCACGCAGATCACGTTCAGACGTACCATACGCTTCCCCAGCGAAGCACCCCGGTTTTCGAGCTGTTCGCCTGGGCGAAGCAGGCCGTAATCGATGATGGGCTGGCTCAGGGACAGGCGGCAGTTCGCAGCGCTTGCCGGCGCTGCCAATAAAAGGCAGCTCAACAACAGCCCCAAGCCTTTGAGGCACCCGATACGCCACTCGTTCATGCGGGCCATCTCACCGACAGACCGCCGAAGCGGTTTCGTAGAATTTGCCATTATAGGTTTGCTCCGGAAGGTCGAGCTGCAGCGCGCAGGACACTGTGCTGGAAGAGACTTTAAGGGCCTGGGGCGCGTCGACGTTGCTGAGAAAAATCATCCCATCCCCAACCACCGTGGTCAGCAATGCATTTTCTGGCCCCAGCACGGCAGCGCCCTGAGGCAATGGTTTGCCGTGCATATCCGTAGCGCGCAGCAGTACCCGGCGTACGTTGATTACTTCGAAATCGACCCTGTTGAAGGACCCACGGCCCGCTTCCAGGACCTTGGTACCGTTCTTGATATCCATCTGGCGAGGTAGGCTTTTGCCTTCCAGCTCCAACACGCTCGACTGATAAGCCGGCAAACTGGCGATCACAGCCTTGCCCCACGGGTCGGTCCAAACCGGCCCTTGAGGTGTGGTAAGACGAGCACCGGCAACCTCGCCCACCGAGACCACGCCAAACGTGTCCTCAACCCGATACGGCGACAATGTGAAACCTTCAGAATGGGCGACCACCGCCCCTTGCAATTGCCCGGAGTAACTGGTGCTGGACGAGTCACGATTCAGCCCCAGCCCCACTTGCGCGTAACGAGAAGACGCGTTGAGCGTGCCGCCCAGGGTGTGCTCACGATGCCCTGCGAAGTCTCTGTCGCTGCGTATCTGGTAGTTCAGCGTCTCGTCGACACGCTCATCATAGGCAGTGCCGATACTGGAGCGCTCTCCCTGACGTCGAGCGAATGCGCTGAGGCTCCGATCACGGCCCAGGGGAACACTGACCTGCAGTCGAATACCCAGTCCGTCATCGTTCCGGTCATCGGCACTGTTGGACTGGCCAATCTGAGAGTCCACGGTCACACCGACGCTGGCATATCTGAAACTCTTGTTCCACGTGCCGTAGATATTCTGGGTAATCCGGCTCTTGAAATCGGCCCCCCGGTTATAACCGATGGAGAAGCCACCCAACTGAGGGTCCGCCCAACTGAATCCTACGGTGTACTGGTTCTTGAATCGCGAGCCATCCACATCGTTTACATGAGGCGTCACTGTATCGATGACGTCACGATAGCCCGGTGTCTGCGCAGTAGCACTCAAGGACATCTGTACATTCGCAGGCAGGCCGACGCTCACAGACACACTGTTGCGCGCGCCTTGTACGTTTGTTGAATGATCCCGGGACAAGTTGTTACGCACCCCCAGGGAAAAGCGCTGGGAAAAGCTGCTGTCCAGGGCAAGCCCCACCGCATTGTAGCTATCGGTACCTTGTACCCCTGCGCTGACCGCGCTGTCCTTGCCCACAGCCCACGTACCACTGGCCATGGCCAGCAGGGGCTCTTTGGCCCCTCTCCCCTCCACCTCGCGGATCTTGCCCAAAGAAGCTGTATATCCAGACTTCACGGGGACCACTGCGCGGAACGTAGCAGCCGGCACGATAAAACTGCGCTGCCCGCCCTGGGTCTCTATCACCGTGACCTGAAGGTCACTGGTGCCGTTGAGCAAGGGCAGATTGGTCAGCGTAAAAGGCCCCTCAGGAACGACCGTGGTATAGATCAACGCGCCGGATTGCCGTACTTCCACCCTTGACTGGCTCAGGGCTCGCCCCTCGACTACCACGCCATTGTGACTGCCACCACTTTCAATACCATCGGGAAAAATCTGCGCGCCCGTCAGTTGTACTCCCCCAAACACCGGGTTATTGCTCGATATCTGACCGACCTGGAAGGTCGAAGCCAAAGGCAAGAAATCCCGTTGTGCATAGGCGAAAAGGTGTTCGGCCGTTGTGCGGCGATCGTTGGAAATATAAAGCTGGCGGCTGCGGGCAATCCAATCGCCAAAATTGAAGCCCACCTCTGTGGAGGCTGAAAGATACCGATAGGTATCCGCCCTGGAATGACTGTTGATTGCCTGGACGTCGTAATTGAGTAGCGCTGCCGTGCCTCCGCGCGCATAGCTGCCGGAGTCTCGCTGAACGTCTCGCAGCGCTTGCGTAGGCACCACCAACGACACCTCTTCGTTGCCAGGACGCAATGTCGTTACTGTCTCAGGGTATTCGGCTTTGAAGTCATGACAGGCTTGCTCGGGGGGGACACTTTTGTCGATCACCGAGGAAGGTACCCGCAAGCTGCCACGATCAAGCAAACTGCGGGTAAAGCATAGCTCACCTTCTTTATCGAACCGAGCATCCGTCAAGCCTATCCGCTCACCGTTGACGTGCAGGTCCACGACCCTCACACCCTCACTGAAACGTGGCGCATGACGAAAATAGTGGGCAACCGAAGGGCTGATACCACGCGCCTGCAGCGTTTCCAAGTCGAACCCGGAAATGCTCGATACACGGGCGGCAGAAGCATCCGTGACCACCACCGCCATCATTGCCATGCACACCGACAGGCTCAGCCCGTTTCGCCTGAAAAGCGCCTCACGCTTTTGTACATGATTCAAGTCGTCGGGAACTGCACCGAAACTGCCATTGGTTGTGTTCATGAACGGTCACGGCGCATTCGTGATGAGCAGCGCATCGTAGCTATCGACAGCGAAGCCGTAGACGGTCGCGGGTTCAAGGGTGACCGAGGTCGCACCGGGTACAGGCTTGTCCAAGGCCACCTGCAATACTTCGCCAGGCAGCACGTAGGTACGAGCAAGGCTGGCCGTCACTCGTTGCGGATTAAGACGGACGTCTGCCGCCAAGCGAACTACGTAGGGGCTGTCGTTGCGCACACTCAAGACGTTGGCCTGAAGATGCCAGGTCAGTAGCTCCCAAGGCGCATCGTTCTTTGGCAAGCCTTTGGGATGCAGGATCAGCGGAAGGTTCTGCCGAAGGCTGATACCAATGGTCGCACCGGAACCAGGTTGTGCCTGAGGAATTCCTTCGAAGGACACACGCTTCAGGCGCTGGGTCTTGAGTGGTTCGGTGCCTATTGAAAGAAACCGCACCATCTGACGCTCTCCTGCATCCACACGTGTGACCGGTGGGGTGACAACAATCAGTTGCTCGGTATCTTCCGGGACATCCTCGATAACCGAGTGCAGCAGTGCCGGACTGCTATCCGTATTGGTGACGTTAATGCTGACTTCACCTTCTGCCTCATGTAGCACAATGACGGTGGTATCAGGACGCATACCGTCGGCGAACAGCACCGCCGGCAAGAAAAAACCTATTAACAAGCATGATTTAAGAAATCTTTTAACCATCACTTCACTACCCACTTGTGCGCACAGGCTTTGCGAAAGAAATATTGGCCGACACAAAGCCCGCTTAATAAAGCGTGGCTCTGCTCGGCCCCTTTCCGAACCTAGTTATAGATAGCGCAGCTCTAAAGTAGCCTGACCGTCCAGATTAATCTGATTACTCATATTTAACTCTGATGTTTTATTGATAACAGGCAACACTTCAATTTGGCCTGCCACCGTATTAAGCTTGATAGGTGCGTAGACATTTCCTGCCCGCCAAGCCGTAAGGTTGGAGGTATGGCCGACGGCTTGGGTGCTATTCGTATGCCAATATCCGCCATTATTCTCGGAACCAACAATCCCCACCGCTACACCGTCCGCCACAGAATTACGTAGGTGGATCAGATACCCACCAATCTTTTGCCCTTGGGACGTAGCACCCAATCCGAAGTTATAAATATCTTTATAATTACTGCCAAAAAGACTGAGCATCATGCCGGGAATTCGAGAGCTTGCACGATTGTCCGACGCCCTGATCGCCACCGTTGTCTTGACATTGCTGGCACACTTGATCGAATAAGGCGTTGTCTTTTTAGCCAACTGTGTATAACGCGTCGGGCTCAGGGAATTCGGGTCAATCCTTCCGTAGTCAAAAACCGAATTGGTTATCGTGAAACTGCAGCTGACGGGGGCAATCGTTCCTTTCACACTCAGGTCAGCAGCTTGAGCATGAAAACCAAGGGACGCCAAGCACGCGACACTCATTACAAACATCGTCTTATTCATTTTTAGCACTCTCAACATAACGATAAATATCAGATCAAACCCGATGACAATTAGGCCTGCGCTATCACCCACACACCGATGCGAATTATCTGATCAAGGAAGTACGAATAGGAGCCTAGAGGTAACGAAGCTCCAAGGTTGCGTGACCGTCCAACTCGATTTTACTGCCCACATCGAGCGCGGACTGTTTATTAATAAAGGTGATAATCTGAATATTCCCCGATACCGAATTAACCTTAAGTGGTGTTTGCGCTCCTGAACCACCCCACCAGGCAATGACATCGCCGCCTTGACCCAACGCGTTACTTCGATAGTTCGTCCATGTATTGCCATTGTCTGCGGAAGTCACTGTACGGACGGTTCGCCCATCAGCAATAGAGTTTTGAACATGTACGGCATAACCCCCTATTTTTTGTCCTTTGGACGACAAACCCAATCCATAGTTGTAGTTATCAGTGTAGCCCTGGTCTATTGAGCTAACGATACCTGGCACTTTGCTGGATGAACGATTATCCACTGCCTTGAGCCCAACCGCAGTAAGTGCACTTCCCTCGCATTTAACAGCGAACGGCGTAGACTTCGCCGTCAAACGCGTATACTGAGTTTCGCTTAGGCTCGACGGCCGGATATCACCATAATCGAAAACGGCATTAGTCATTGTAAAACTGCAACTGGCAGGAACAATGGCCCCCTTTACGCGCAACTCTGAGGCCTGAGCACTCAGACTAGCCACCGAAAGCACCATACCTGCCACCAAAACAAACTTTACTTTCATGATCTTACATCCTGCATAGACGTAGAAATGGATTCGCTAGCAAAAAACCAATATCGCTCATCACTAAAACTGCCGACACAACAACTGTCGGAAATAACACAGCTCTAGCGCAGGCTGCTTGCCATCGAACTCATAGTGTTAAACTGCAACGGGCGGGGCCATTAATACCCTTCACTCGTAGATTGGCTGCTTCGACGCTTAAATCTACAGCAGCCAGAAGCAGTCCCGCCGGCACTGACACTTTGCTCTTCATCTGAGCACCTTAATTTCCTGAATATGTAAAAACAGCACCTATAGTCAGCGATGTGAGGTGTTCACTTGTTTAACCCCACACGCATAACTACCCCCTTGTACAAGCCCTGAGCGACAAATAATTACCGCCACGGCTTAATTGCCGACCGGCAGTATCGGCGCCACACATAAATAATTAAGCCGGAAAAATACCTCAATCAACGTAAGACAGCTCTGCGAAAACGGCTCACATTTAGATTGTTTACTGTAGGAGCAAACACAAAAAACCAAGACAAATATGCATACACATGTAGGACTAAGTTGACCATCCAGAAATTACGCACACTGCAAGTTATGAACTACAGCGACTCCTGACCCAATAACACAGCTATCGCAACCACCTCCTACAAGCGGCATTCACAATTTCTGATGAGTGATTGGGGAAAATTCCTCTGGCACTACGCGTTGGCGCCAGCCGTCGATCGTGGCACGATGGCAAGGTTATCGACCGAGACCCCCAAACCATGCCGCAATCCCAAGCCAAGAATCTGTCCTTGATCGCCGCCATCGACCTGGGCTCCAACAGCTTTCATATGGTCGTGGCCAAGGCCCAGAACGGCGAGATCCGCATCCTTGAGCGGCTCGGCGAGAAGGTGCAACTGGCCGCCGGGATCGACGACGAGCGCAAGCTCAATGAAGAATCCATGCAGCGCGGACTCGATTGCCTCAAGCGTTTCGCGCAACTGATCAACGGCATGCCCCCTGGCGCGGTGCGTATCGTTGGCACCAACGCCTTGCGCGAAGCGCGCAACCGCAACGAATTCATCCATCGCGCCGAGGAAATCCTCGGGCACCCGGTGGAAGTCATCTCGGGCCGTGAAGAGGCACGCCTGATCTACCTCGGCGTGTCCCACACCCTGGCCGACACGCCCGGCAAACGCCTGGTGGCAGACATTGGCGGTGGCAGCACCGAGTTCATCATCGGCCAACGTTTCGAACCGCTATTGCGTGAAAGCCTGCAGATGGGGTGCGTGAGTTTCACCCAGCGTTATTTCAAGGATGGCAAGATCACTCCGGCGCGCTATGCCCAGGCCTACACCGCAGCGCGCCTGGAAATCATGAGCATCGAACATGCCTTGCACCGCCTGACCTGGGATGAAGCCATCGGCTCGTCCGGGACCATCCGTGCCATTGGCCTGGCTTTGAAGGCCGGTGGCCATGGCACCGGTGAGGTGAACGCCGAAGGCCTGGCGTGGCTCAAGCGCAAGCTGTTCAAGCTGGGGGATGCAGAGAAAATCGACTTCGACGGCATCAAGCCCGACCGTCGCGCCATTTTCCCTGCGGGCCTGGCGATTCTCGAAGCCATCTTCGACGCCCTCGAACTGCAACGCATGGACCACTGTGACGGCGCCCTGCGCGAAGGCGTGCTCTACGACCTGCTGGGCCGGCACCACCATGAAGACGTGCGAGAACGCACCCTCAGCTCGCTGATGGAGCGTTACCACGTCGACCTGGAGCAAGCCGCCCGCGTCGAGCGCAAAGCCTTGCACGCCTTCGACCAGGTGGCTGAGGACTGGGACCTGGAGGACGGCGTCTGGCGCGAGTTACTCGGCTGGGCAGCCAAGGTGCATGAAGTCGGCCTGGACATCGCTCACTACCATTATCACAAGCACGGCGCGTACCTGATCGAACACTCGGACCTGGCCGGTTTCTCCCGGGAAGACCAACAGATGCTCGCGCTGCTGGTGCGCGGCCATCGCCGCAACATTCCCAAGGACAAGTTTGCCGAATTCGGTAAAGACGGCATCAAGCTGATCCGCCTGTGCGCGCTGCTGCGCTTTGCAATCCTGTTCCACCACATCCGCGGCACCCAGGAAATGCCCCAGGTCAAACTGCACGCCGATGGCGATAGCCTGGAAGTGATGTTCCCCAAAGGCTGGCTGGATGAAAACCAGCTGACCCAGGCGGACTTCGCCCAGGAAGCGGAATGGCTGACGCGGGTAGGTTTCAGCCTGAACCTGCGCTAAGCAAATCTAAAAGCATTCTGCAGAACAAATGTGGGAGCGGGCTTGCTCGCGAATGCAGTGGATCAGTCACCAGATGCATTGACTGACACACCGCATTCGCGAGCAAGCCCGCTCCCACATGGAATTGCGTATGCCTGGGCTAGTTCACCGTCAGAATCGGGCTACCCAACTTCTCCAGCAACGTCGCCTGCGCGCTGCGCGGGTTCTGGTTGCCGGTCGGCGTGTTACGCACGTAGCGCCCATCCGACTGCAGGCTCCAGCTATGGGTGTTGTCGGTCAGGTAGCTTTCCAGCTCCTTCTTGACCCGCATGATCAGCTTCTTGCCTTCTACCGGGAAGCAGGTCTCCACACGCTTGTCGAGGTTGCGTTCCATCCAGTCGGCGCTGGAGAGGAACATCTGCTCTTCGCCGCCGTTGAGGAAGTAGAACACGCGTGTGTGCTCCAGGAAGCGGCCGATGATCGAGCGCACGTGGATGTTATGCGACACGCCCACAATGCCGGGGCGCAGGCAGCACATGCCACGCACCACCAGGTCGATGCGCACACCGGACTGGCTGGCCTTGTACAGCGCGCGGATGATCTTAGGATCGGTCAGCGAGTTGAACTTGGCGATGATGTGCGCCGGTTTACCGTCGAGAGCGAACTGGGTCTCGCGGGCAATCATGTCGAGCATGCCCTTCTTGAGGGTGAACGGCGCGTGCAGCAGCTTCTTCATGCGCAAGGTCTTGCCCATGCCGATCAACTGGCTGAACAACTTGCCGACGTCTTCACACAGCGCGTCATCGGATGTCAGCAGGCTGTAGTCGGTGTAGAGCTTCGCGTTGCCGGCGTGGTAGTTGCCGGTACCCAAGTGGGCGTAACGCACAATTTCACCGGCCTCACGGCGCAGAATCAACATCATCTTGGCGTGGGTCTTGAAGCCGACCACGCCGTAGATCACCACCGCACCGGCCGCTTGCAGGCGGCTGGCCAGTTGCAGGTTGGACTCCTCGTCAAAGCGCGCCCGCAACTCGATCACCGCGGTGACTTCCTTGCCGTTACGCGCAGCATCCACCAACGCATCGACGATTTCCGAGTTGGCACCGCTGCGGTACAGGGTCTGGCGCACGGCCAGGACGTGCGGGTCCTTGGCAGCCTGGCGCAGCAGGTCGACCACCGGGGTGAACGACTCGAAGGGGTGCAGCAGCAGGATGTCCTGCTTGCTCACCACGCTGAAGATGTTCTCGCTGTTTTGCAAAAGTTTCGGGATCTGCGGAGTGAACGGCTTGTATTGCAGCTCCGGGTGACTGTCCAAGCCGGTGATGCTGAACAGGCGCGTCAGGTTTACAGGGCCGTTGACCTGGTACAGCTCCGACTCGGCCAGGTTGAACTGCTTGAGCAGGTAGTCCGACAAATGTTTCGGGCAGGTGTCCGCCACTTCCAGGCGCACCGCATCGCCATAGCGCCGCGAGAACAGTTCGCCGCGCAGGGCACGGGCCAAGTCTTCAACGTCTTCGGAGTCCAACGCCAGGTCGGCGTTACGAGTCAGGCGGAACTGGTAGCAGCCCTTGACCTTCATGCCCTGGAACAGGTCATCGGCGTGCGCGTGGATCATCGACGACAGGAATACATAGTTGTCGCCAGCGCCCCCTACCTCTTCCGGTACCTTGATGATCCGAGGCAACAGACGCGGCGCTGGAATGATCGCCAGGCCCGAATCGCGGCCGAAAGCGTCGATACCTTCGAGTTCGACGATGAAGTTGAGGCTCTTGTTCACCAGCAAGGGGAACGGGTGCGTCGGGTCGAGGCCGATAGGCGTGATGATCGGCGAAATTTCGTCCCGGAAGTAACGGCGCACCCAGGTCTTGATCTTGGCGGTCCAGTGACGACGACGAATGAAGCGGACCTGATGCTTTTCCAGCTCCGGCAGCAGGATGTCGTTGAGGATCGCGTACTGGCGGTCCACATGGCCGTGCACCAGCTCACTGATACGCGCCAGGGCCTGGTGCGGTTGCAGGCCGTCGGCACCGGCTTGCTCACGGGCGAAGGTGATCTGCTTCTTGAGGCCGGCAACACGGATCTCGAAGAACTCGTCCAGGTTGCTGGAGAAAATCAGCAGGAATTTCAGCCGTTCCAGCAAGGGGTAGGACTCATCCAGCGCCTGCTCGAGCACGCGGATGTTGAATTGCAGTTGTGACAACTCGCGGTGGATGTACAGGCTGCTGTCATCCAGGTTGGTGACCACTGGCACTGGCGCCGGCGCAGGCGCTTCGGCCACCACCGCAGGCGGTGCAGGCTCCAGCTCCGGCGGGGTCTGGGCGACTTGTTCAACCACCGGGTGAGCGTCTTTTACGGCAACTTCTGAGAGTCCTTCGGTATTCATCGAGTGTTCCTGTGAGGGCTATTGTTGCTCTCTAAGCAATTGGGCGGCGCGGGCGGCGAAGTAGGTCAGAATGCCATCAGCGCCGGCACGTTTAAAGGCAGTCAGGGATTCGAGGATCACCCCTTCACTCAACCAACCATTCTGGATCGCCGCCATGTGCATGGCGTATTCACCGCTGACCTGATAGACAAAGGTCGGCACCTTGAATTCCTCTTTGACCCGGTAAAGAATGTCCAGGTAAGGCATCCCCGGCTTGACCATCACCATATCGGCGCCTTCGGCCAGGTCGGTGGCCACTTCGTGCAGGGCTTCCTGGCTATTGGCCGGGTCCATCTGGTACGAGGCCTTGTTGGCCTTGCCCAGGTTCAGCGCCGAGCCTACCGCATCGCGGAATGGGCCGTAGTAGGCGCTGGCGTATTTGGCCGAGTAGGCCATGATCCGCACATTGACGTGACCGGCCAGCTCAAGGGCTTCGCGAATCGCCTGGATGCGTCCGTCCATCATGTCCGACGGTGCAACCACCTGGGCGCCCGCAGCCGCGTGGGACAACGCCTGCTTGACCAGTGCATCGACGGTGATGTCGTTCTGAACATAACCGTCTTCGTCAAGAATGCCATCCTGGCCGTGGGTGGTGAAAGGGTCCAGGGCCACGTCGGTGATCACGCCCAGCTCCGGGAAACGCTCGCGCAGGGCACGGGTGGCACGCTGGGCAATCCCCTGGGGGTTCCAGGCTTCGGCGGCGTCCAGGGTCTTGAGTTCGGCCGGGGTCACCGGGAACAGCGCCAGCGCCGGGATGCCCAATTCGACCCACTTCGCCGCCTCTTCAAGCAACAGGTCAATGGTCAGACGCTCCACACCCGGCATCGACGCCACCGCTTCCCGGCGATTTTCACCGTCGAGCACGAAAACCGGCAGGATCAGATCATTCGTGGTCAGTACATTTTCACGTACCAGGCGACGAGAAAAATCATCACGACGATTGCGACGCAGACGGGTGGCGGGGAACAGGCGATTGGCAGGGGTAAAGCTCACGACAGACTCCTGAGCCCGTGTTTACGGGCGAGCGTTGCAGTTATAAGCGGCCATTATGACGAATGAATGACAGTTGTGCTTATCGACACGACCTGTAGTCCCATTCGTCATTTGCGTAGGAATTGTTCACTTCGTGACACATCTCGATACTTTCATGAATCTTCGTGAAGGCGTAGGCTGCGCGTTCATTTCGCCAGCACCCTAGACCATGCTTCAACAATTTCTGCATGACTTCGGCTACTTTGCCCTCTTTCTCGGCACGTTCTTCGAAGGCGAGACCATCCTTGTACTCGCAGGCTTCCTGGCGTTCCGTGGCTACATGGATATCAACCTGGTGGTGGTCGTTGCCTTTTTTGGCAGCTACGCCGGCGACCAGCTCTGGTACTACATGGGGCGCAAGCACGGCCGCAAGTTGCTGGCGCGCAAGCCGCGCTGGCAACTGATGGGCGACAAGGCACTGGAACATATCCGCAAGCATCCGGATATCTGGGTATTGAGTTTCCGCTTCGTATACGGGTTGCGCACGGTGATGCCCGTGGCGATTGGCCTGTCCGGCTACCCACCGTTGCGCTACCTGGTTCTGAACGGTATTGGCGCGGCGATCTGGGCCGCGGCACTGGGGGCGGCAGCCTATCACTTCGGCGCAGTGCTGGAAGGAATGCTCGGCAGCGTCAAGAAATACGAGTTGTGGGTATTGGCCGCCTTGCTGGTGCTGGGCTTTGGCCTGTGGCTGCGCCGTCGCTTCAAGAATGCCCGCATCGCCCGCCAAGCCTGTGCCGAGGCCAAGGCTCGGCTGGCTAACGAGCCAGCCTCGGTCGAAACGCCTAAGACACCAACCGAGTAAGCCGGCTTCTGCAACAGTAGAGGCCGATGATGCTGAGCAGGCTGTAGCTCGCCAGGCCCAGCCAGCCCAGGTTGCTGGCGGGCCACAACCCCACCAGCGGCGCCAGCCATACCAAGGGAACATTCAGCGCCAGGCGCGCCAGCTCGGCCTTCAGCGCCCATGGGCGATTCTCCAGCGCCACGCCCAGGGTAAACAACCCCAGCGCCATCGTGCCCCAGCCAAGGACCAGCGCCGTGGAGGGCAAGCCCTCACCGAAATTCATCAGATAACTGCCAAACCCTACATAGGCCGCAAACTGCAAGGCGATGTAGACCTGTTGGCGCACATCCAGCGGCACCTCGAATTTGCGGAACTGACTCAGGTCCGGCTTGGCCATCGGGTACTTGGCCTTGACGTCCGCCGGGCGCCAGCCGGTGCGCATGAACCAGATACGCAGCTTGTCCCACCAACGCTCAGTACGCCGGGCGTCACTCCAGAGTTGCGCATAAAACTGCAGGTTGGCCCACAGCGGGTTCCAGCTGGCCAAGGGTGTGGTCACACCGAAAATCAACGGTTCGTTATCGTCTTCCTCCTGGAAGGTACCGAACAGTCGGTCCCAAATAATGAACACCCCGCCGTAGTTGCGATCCATGTAGAGAGCGTTCTGCGCATGGTGGGCCCGATGATTGGACGGTGTGACGAAAAACCATTCGAACCAGCCAAGCTTGGGAACATGGCGTGTATGGACCCAGAATTGATACAGCAGGTTGAGCGACGCCACGCTGATAAACACCACCAGTGGCACACCAACCACCGCCAGGGGCAAGTAGAAGATCCAGCTCAGCAGGAAACCGGTGCTGGTCTGGCGCAAAGCGGTGCTGAGGTTGTAGTCCTCGCTCTGGTGATGCACCGAATGCGCGGCCCACAGTATGTTGCGCTCATGACCCATGCGGTGCAGCCAGTAGTAGCAGAAGTCATAGAACACAAAGGCAAACACCCAGGTCCAGGCACTCTGGGCAGGCAATTCGAACAGCGCCAGGTGCTCGATGGCGAACGCGTAGGTCAGCAGGCCCACGCCCTTGGTGAGCAAGCCTGTGGTGGTGGACAGCACTCCGGTGCTGAGGCTGTTGATGGCATCCGCCACTCGGTAGTTGCGCACGCCACGCCAACGGTCGGCCAGCAACTCGACCACGATCAGGGCAATAAAAAACGGTACTGCGTAAGGCACAAAGTCCATGGGCTAGTCCGGTCTATTTTTGTTACATCAAGATTAGGTGCAGCGACGTGAGTTCCCATTGGCAAGAGGTTACAAATTAGTAGACATTTAACGCCATGAATCAGGAGAAATGCCCATGAGCAAAAAGATTGCAGTGATCCTTTCCGGCTGTGGCGTGTACGACGGCGCAGAGATCCATGAAAGCGTGATCACCCTGCTGCGCCTGGACCAGCGCGGCGCTCAAGTGGAATGCTTTGCACCCGACGTAGCGCAGTTGCACGTGATCAACCACCTCACGGGCGAAGAAATGCCCGAATCGCGCAACGTGCTGGTGGAATCCGCGCGCATCGCCCGAGGCGCCGTGAAGGATATTGGCCAAGCCAACGCCGCAGACTTTGACGCGCTGATCGTGCCGGGCGGTTTTGGCGCGGCCAAGAACCTGTCGAACTTTGCCGTGGAAGGCGCCGGCTGCAGCATCAACCCCCAGGTGCTGGCACTGGCTGAAGCCTTTGCCGAAGCGGGCAAGCCGGTGGGGTTGATCTGCATTTCGCCGGCCCTGGCCGCCAAGATCTACGGCCCTGGCGTGACCTGCACCATCGGCAACGATGCCGACACCGCCGCAGCCCTGGACAAGATGGGCGCCACCCACGTCGAATGCACCGTGGAGGACATCGTCGAGGACCAGGCGCGCAAGCTGGTGAGTACACCGGCCTACATGCTGGGCAAGAACATCAGCGAGGTGGCCTCAGGCATCAACAAGCTGGTGGATCGGGTATTGGAATTAACCCACGAAAACGACTGACTGATGGGGAATGCACCTGTGGCGAGGGAGCTTGCTCCCGCTGGGTGGCGAAGCAGCCCCATCTAAGCTGACGCAGTGATTCAGATAAAACACTGACGACGGCTTTGGGGCTGCTGCACAGCCCAGCGGGAGCAAGCTCCCTCGCCACAGGTCAGGCTGGTTTCATCAAGCGGGTAAGAATTCGGTCCAGCGCATTGGCAAACGCCTGCTTGTCCTTTTCGCTGTGGGGCGGCGGGCCGCCGCCCATCTGGCCTTGCTCGCGCAGGTCGGTGAACAGGTTGCGCACCGCCAACCGCTCGCTCATGTTCGCAGGGCTGAACTCCTTGCCACGCGGGTCGAGGGCCGTGATGCCCTTCTTCACCAGTCGATCGGCCAAGGGCACGTCGCTGCAAATCACCAGTTCGCCGGGCACGGCGTGCTCCACCAGGTAATCATCGGCGGCATCCGGCCCGCTGGGCACCACGATCAGCTTCACACAGGCAAAGCTAGGCTTGATCTGGCTTTGCCCTGCGACCAGCACCACCTCAAACTGGCGCTTGAGGGCAAACTTCACCACTTGGTCCTTGGCCGCCCGAGGGCAGGCGTCGGCGTCGATCCACACGCGCATGCTACGCCGCCGCCCGGTGCTTTTCGGTCAGGCGGCTACGGCCATACAACACCACAATCGCCAGGATCGCCACGGCCTGTGCCCCCAACGAGTACGCATCGGCGTGGATGCCCAGCCAGTCGAAGTCAAAGAACGCCACTGGCCGCGTGCCGAAAATGCCCGCTTCCTGCAAGGCTTTCACACCGTGCCCGGCGAACACCACCGACAGCGCACACAGCAACGCGGCGTTGATGCCAAAGAACAGCGCCAGGGGCAACTTCGCCGAACCGCGCAGGATCACCCAGGCCAGGCCCACCAGCAGCACCAGCGCCGTGGCACCACCGGCCAGCACCGCGTTGTGCCCGGCAGGGCCGGCCTGCAGCCACAGGGTTTCGTAGAACAGGATCACTTCGAACAGTTCGCGATATACCGAGAAGAACGCCAGCACGGCAAACCCGAAACGCCCACCGCCGCCCACCAGGCTGCTCTTGATGTAGTCCTGCCAGGCCGCCGCGTGACGCCGGTCGTGCATCCACACGCCGAGCCATAGCACCATCACACTGGCAAACAACGCCGTGCAGCCCTCAAGCAACTCACGCTGGGCGCCGCTGACGTCAATGACATAGGCCGCCAAGGCCCAGGTACCCAAACCTGCCAACAGCGCCAGGCCCCAGCCGACGTTGACGCTGCGCACCGCCGATTGCTGGCCGGTGTTACGCAGGAAGGCGAGGATCGCGGCCAGCACCAGAATCGCTTCCAGGCCTTCACGCAGCAGGATCAGCAAGCCGGAGATATAGCTCAACGACCAGCTCAGGCCATCGCCGCCCAGCAAACCAGCCGATTCAGTGAGTTTGCCTTTGGCTGCATCCAAGCGCTGCTGCACCTGCTCGATAGGCAAGCCGTCCTGCAACGATTGCCGATAGGCCATCAGGGCCTTCTCGGTGTCTTTGCGCACATTGGCATCGACGTTATCCAGGGAGCTTTCCACCAGCTCGAAGCCTTCCAGGTAGGCTGCGACGGATAGATCGTAAGCCTGCTCATGGTCGCCGTTGCGGAAAGCCGCGAGGCTCTTGTCCAGGGTGGCGGCAGTGTAGTCGAGCAACTGCGCGGGGCCACGCTGAACCTGCGGCGGCTGCGCACGCTGGGCGCGGAATGTCGTGGCAGCGTCAGGGCCGTCAGCGGCGAGTACTTCAGTGGGGGTCTGGCGGGCCAGGTCGGCGAGGTTGAATGTCTGCTCGCCTTTGGCAGCGGCCGGGTCGGCCGTGAAGCCGGCGATATAGGTTGCCAGGTCCCAGCGCTGGCGGTCGTCCAATTGGTCAGCGAACGACGGCATGTCGGTGCCTTCGACGCCCAGGCCGAGGGTGTTATAGATCGCGTAGAGGCTCAGGCGGTCCAGGCGCGTTGCATCGCGCAGGTTAGCCGGCGGTGGGGTCATGCCCACGCCTGCCGGGCCATCGCCGGCGCCCGTTGTGCCGTGGCACACCGAACAATGCTGGGCGTAGAGCGGCGCGCCGCGCGTCGGGTCCGGCGTGATGGCCGGGGCCTGGCTGACTTCATACGCCACGGCCAGCTTGGCGCCCAATTGACGAGCCTGGCGGGCAACGCTCGCGCCGTCCTGGTGGGCAGTGACCGCGGCCAGCAGCTCATCAACGCCCTTTACCAGCTCGGCGCGCTCAGGCTTGTCTGGCAACTCCGCCACCAGCCCCTGCAATACCCCGAGAAACTCGACTTGTTCGCGGTATTCAGAGTCATCCACCACCTTGCCCGCCTCTACCGTCGGTGGGTAGTCGGCGCCAATGTAGTCAAGCAAATGCAGGGCTTGCGGCGCGCCCTCGGCGGTCGCGGCCGACAGATTGAGGCTGCACGACAGCAATGCCGGCAACAGCAGCCAGGCGAGAAAGCGGAAAGGGGCGGTCATGAATGAATCTCAAGTGGAAATACGAAGTAACACTATTGTTGAGCTTTAATGGATTCGACTCAAGGTGTTATTTCTTATCACCCTAAAACCAATGTGGGAGCGGGCTTGCTCGCGAATGCGGTGCTTCAGTCACTATTTTCTTTGACTGATATACCGTATTCGCGAGCAAGCCCGCTCCCACATTTTTGAGCCAGTCGCTTGGTCAGGCCGTGGCGCGATGCAGGCTGGCAAGGAAACCGGCAGCGCCGACAAACAAGCCAGCAAAGGTGCGGTTCACACGTTTCTGTTGTTTAGGCGTACGCAACAGGCGCAAGACTTTCGAGGCCAACCCTGTGTAGCCCGCCATCACGATCATATCGACGCTGATCATGGTCGCACCAAGGATCAGGTACTGGATCAACAACGGCGCCTGCGGGTTCACGAACTGCGGCAGCACCGCCAGCATGAACACCAACGCCTTGGGGTTGCTGGCGTTGACCAGAAAGCCGCGGAACATCATCGCCATCGGTTTGCCGATCGGGCGTACGGCGGCGTCATCGGTCATGTCCATGGGCAAAGCGCGCCATTGCTTGATGGCAAGGTACACGAGGTAGGCCACGCCGAACCATTTGATCGCATAGAACGCAGTAGACGAGGCCGCCAGAATGGCCCCCAAACCACCGGCGACCACAGCAATCTGCATCGCCAGGCCAAGTTGCAGGCCGATGGCGTTCCAGTAGCCACGCACAAAACCGTACTGTAGGCCGCTGGACATCGAGGCGATGGCACCGGCGCCAGGAGAAAGGGAGATGATCCAACTGGCCAGGAAAAAGGCCAGCCATGTATCGAGAGCCATTGCACACCTCGCAAGGGAGTTAGCGGTTGTGCCTTAAGCTAACTCCAGCGACCAAAGGCTGGCTACAGATTTCTGCAGGAGAGAGCTTGCTCGCGAAAAATGCACAGGCGATGCGGGCTGACTGCAAGCGCTGCGTTATCGTTGACGGTCTTCGCGAGCAAGCTTGCTCCTACAGGATGTTGGTGCCAGAGCCGGGCCAACGGCGTACCGAGCGCTGGAAGAACAGACTATTGGGCACCTGCACCATCGCGCTGTTGGTCCCGGCTTCCTCGACTTCGATCAGCGTGGTGTAGAGCAAGTTGATCGCCACGACCCGGCCCTTCACGCCCGGCTTGTCGACGGTGTCCACCAGCTCGACGATATCACCCAGGCGAAACGGCCCGACGGTAAAGATCAGGATCGCGCACAGCAAGTTGGACAGCACCGACCACATGGCGAAGAACGCCACGGCCGCCACCGCGACAAAGCCGGACAGGGCCGTCCACAACACCGTGGCCGACACACCCAGGCGGCCCAATACAAAGATCAGTGCACTGCCCATGATCAGCCAGCGCAAGCCGCCGCGCAGGGGCATCAGCAATTGCGGCGGGAGCGGGTAGCGCTCACCCAGGCGTGTCAGGCCTTTGGCGACAAAGCGCTGGGCCAGGTAGCCGGCCAGCAGGATCAGCAGGATTTGCACGCCAATCCAGATGGGCTCGATCCATTGCACCGGGACTGGCAATTGCAACGCTTCCATCAGGACAGCGCCTCCAGCTCCGCTTGCAGGGTTTCGAGCAATTCGAGGGCCTCCATCCAGGTTTCCTCCAGTTGCCCCTCTCGCACCTTGAGCTTGGCCTGTTCGGCCAGCAGGTCACGCAGCTCGTCCTTGCGCGCCGCCTCATACACGGCGCTGTCGCCCAGGCTGGCTTCGATCTTGGCCAGGCGCTCATGCACCTTGCCCAGTTCGGCTTCCAGCTTGTCGGCCTCACGTTTGTGCGGCGCCAACTGCTGGCGCAGCGCGGCGGCGGCCTGGCGCTGGGCTTTCTTGTCAGTCTTGTCCGGGTTGACCGGCGTGTTGCTGGCCGGCGCATTGCGCAGGCGGTATTCCGTCAGCCAGCGCGCGTAGTCGTCCAGGTCGCCGTCGAACTCTTCGACCTTGCCGTCGGCGACCAGCAGGAAATTGTCGGTAGTGCTCTTGAGCAGGTGACGGTCGTGAGACACCACCAATACCGCACCGCTGAACTCCTGCAGGGCCATGGTCAGCGCCAGGCGCATTTCCAGGTCCAGGTGGTTGGTCGGTTCGTCGAGCAGCAACAGGTTCGGGCGATCCCACGCGATCAGGGCCAGGGCCAGTCGGGCTTTTTCGCCACCGGAGAAATTCAGCACAGGTTCGTCAATGCGCGCGCCACGGAAGTCGAAACCGCCAAGGAAGTCGCGCAGGGTCTGCTCGCGCTCGGTCGGCGCCAGGCGTTGCAGGTGCAACAGCGGGCTGGCCTTGGCGTCCAGCGAGTCCAATTGGTGCTGGGCGAAGTAACCCACCACCGTGTTCTCGCCACGGGTCAGGCGGCCGGCCAGCGGCTCAAGCTCACCCGAAAGGTTCTTGATCAATGTCGACTTGCCTGCGCCGTTTGGGCCGAGCAAACCGATGCGTGCGCCCGGCGTGAGCTGCAGCTTGACCTTCTCAAGGATGGTTTTGTCGCCATAGCCAAGGCGAGCGTCCGAGAGGTCCAACAGCGGGCTGGAGATCTTCACCGACTCACGGAAGACAAAGTCGAACGGCGAATCGACGTGGGCCGCCGACAGCTCTTCCATGCGTTCCAGGGCCTTGATCCGGCTCTGCGCCTGGCGGGCCTTGGTAGCCTGGGCCTTGAACCGTGCGATGTAGCTTTCCATGTGCGCACGTTGCGCCTGTTGCTTTTCAAAGGCCTGTTGCTGCTGGGCCAGGCGTTCGGCACGCGCGCGTTCGAACGCGGTATAGCCGCCACGGTAAAGGGTGATTTTCTTCTGTTCGACATGGGCGATGTTATCGACCACGGCGTCGAGGAAATCCCGGTCGTGGGAAATCAGCAGCAAGGTGCCCTGGTAACTCTTGAGGAAGTCTTCCAGCCACAGGATCGCATCGAGGTCCAAGTGGTTGGTCGGCTCGTCGAGCAGCAACAGGTCCGAGGGGCACATCAGCGCTTGGGCCAGGTTCAGGCGCATACGCCAGCCACCGGAGAAGTCCGCGACCGGACGGTCCATCTGTTCGTTGGTAAACCCAAGGCCGGCGAGCATCTTGCGAGCACGGGCGTCGGCGGTATAGCCGTCGGCGCTGTCCAGCTCCGAGTGCAGGCGCGCCTGTGCGGCACCGTCCTGGGCTTTTTCGGCCTCAGCCAGGTCGTGCTGCACCTGGCGCAGGCGCAGGTCGCCATCGAGCACGTAGTCGATGGCGATACGGTCCAGGGTGTCGATCTCCTGGCGCATATGGGCAATGCGCCAGTCGGCCGGCAGCAGGCAGTCCCCCGAATCCGGGGTCAGCTCACCCAGCAACAAGGCGAACAACGTGGATTTGCCGGCGCCATTGGCTCCGATCAGGCCGGCTTTGTGACCGGCGTGCAGGGTCAGCTCGGCGTCTTCGAGAAGACGTTGCGGGCCACGCTGTAATGTTAGGCTTTGAAGTCGGATCATAATGGCGGCGGAGTCTACCAGCTTCGTTGGCCGCTGGCTTGGGTGTGAATATGTGCGCTGACCTGTGGAGCTTTGCCCTTTCGACCTATGCCCGCCCGGGCGTGGAGGCCGCTTGCCTGCGCTTGCAGGAGCAAGGGGCAGACGTGTGCCTGTTGTTGTGTGGTGCGTGGCTGGAATGGCGAGGTGTGGCATATAAGCCCGAACGGGTTCAGGCACTGCAGCAGATTGCCCAGCCGTGGCGGGTGCAGGTTGTCGAACCCTTGCGACAAATGCGCGGGCAATGGCGAGCCTTGGCCCAGCAGGATGCGCAATTGGCATTGCTACGAGAGCAGGTCAAGACGCTGGAACTGGAGGCCGAAAGAACGCTGCTGGCGCGCTTGGAAGCGCTGGCGCAGGCGTGGCCGATCAATGAGGTGCCGGGTCAGCAAGAATGGCTTGAAGGCCTGGCGACCGAAGCCGCCAACCTTGACCACGACGCGCTGCTGCAATTGCGCGCCATGGCCACCAACACTTAGGAAGCGCTGGTTGGGGTGGTGCTTGGCGCTACCGGTGCAGGGGTGCTGCTGGCCGATGCAGTTGGAGCGGTGGCTGCTGCCGGAGTAGCAGTGGGTGCTGCTGGAGTAGCTGGCTTTGCGGGCGCTGGCTTGGCAGCGGGCTTCGCGGCCGGTTTAGCGGCAGCAGGTTTAGCAGTTGGCTTAGCGGCTGGTTTGGCAGCAGCGGGTTTAGCGGCCGGTTTGGCAACTGCCGTTTTAGCGACTGGCTTGGCAGCTGGTTTGGCAGCAGCAGGTTTAGCAGCTGGCTTCGCGGCTGGCTTGGCAGCAGCAGTTTTAGCGGCTGGCTTAGCGGCTGGTTTGGCAGCAGTAGTTTTAGCAGCTGGCTTAGCGGCTGGTTTGGCAGCAGCAGTTTTAGCAGCTGGCTTAGCGGCTGGTTTGGCAGCAGCAGTTTTAGCGGCTGGCTTCGCGGCTGGTTTGGCAGCAGCAGTTTTAGCAGCTGGCTTGGCGGCTGGTTTGGCAGCAGCAGTTTTAGCGGCTGGCTTCGCGGCTGGTTTGGCAGCAGCAGTTTTAGCAGTTGGCTTAGCGGCTGGTTTGGCAGCAGCAGTTTTAGCAGCTGGCTTAGCGGCTGGTTTGGCAGCAGCAGTTTTAGCAGCCGGCTTGGCGGCTGGTTTGGAAGCAGCGGTTTTAGCGGCTGGCTTGGCGGCTGGTTTGGAAGCAGCGGTTTTAGCGGCTGGCTTGGCAGCAGTTTTAGCGGCTGGCTTCGCGGCTACTTTTGCAGGCGTACGAGCACCCAGTGCCTTAGCTACGGCTTCCTTCACACGGCCAACGCCTTGGGCCAATTTCAGGCTTTCTTGAGCGTCTTTTTTGAGTTGGGAAATGTAGCTGCGGGTTTCGGCTTGGCGATCCTTGAGAGCATCCAGCAGCTCTTCAAGTTCTTTGACCGCGCCTTTGGCTTTGGCTTGCGCCTTGGACTTGCCGGCAGTGGCGGCGTCTTGCAGTTTGGTGCGGGACTTGTGCAGTTTTTCTTGCGCTTTACCGCGTTGCTTTTCCAGTTTGGCGAGCAGTTTTTCTGCATCAGCCAAGGCTTGGGAGCACGCGCTTTCCAGATGTTCGAGCAGGCTGCCCGAAAGTTGTTGGAGCAAGTGCAACGGGGTATTTACAGGCTTCTGTTTGGCCG
Source organism: Pseudomonas sp. DWP2-2 (assembly GCF_049897065.1). Lineage (NCBI taxonomy): Bacteria > Pseudomonadati > Pseudomonadota > Gammaproteobacteria > Pseudomonadales > Pseudomonadaceae > Pseudomonas > Pseudomonas sp. DWP2-2. The sequence goes on from NZ_JAFCVN010000005.1 coordinate 267,826, forward strand.
ACATGGTTTACCTCCTGGCTGACGTGGGTGCGGCTCATACTAGCCCTCTGCTCTTACCGCCGCTAGGGCATGTTGACAGTATCGTTTGCGTTGCGTTGCAACGTGCGAAAATTCTTATCGATATAACGGAAAACCACGTCACTTTTTACGCAGCCGCACTGGCATAATCCGTCGCACTTTCGCCGGGAGAATGCCCATGTCGCGTTACCTTTTTCTAGTGTTCGGCTTGGCGATCTGCGTGGCCGATGCAAGCGAGCAACCCTCTTCAAACACCACCGCCGCAACCCCACACGATCTTGCCTATAGCCTGGGCGCAAGCCTTGGCGAACGGTTGCGCCAGGAAGTCCCCGACCTGCAGATACAGGCTCTGCTCGACGGACTCAAGCAAGCCTACCAGGGCAAACCACTGGCGCTGGATAACGCGCGCATCGAACAGATCCTCGCACAGCACGAAGCGCAGAACGCCGCCGACGCCCAACGACCTCAAAGCGAAAAAGCACTCGCTGCCGAGCAGCAATTTCTCTCAAAGGAAAAAGCCACCGTCGGGGTTCGTCAGTTGGCCGATGGGATCCTGCTCACCGAGCTGGTAGCGGGCACTGGCAACAAGCCGTTGGCCAGCGATGAAGTGCAGGTTAAATACGTGGGCCGACTGCCTGATGGAACTGTCTTCGACAAAAGTACGCAACCGCAATGGTTTCGCCTCAACAGCGTGATCAGCGGTTGGAGCAGTGCATTGCAACAGATGCCGGTGGGTGCGAAATGGCGTCTGGTGATTCCTTCAGCCCAGGCCTATGGCGCAGACGGCGCAGGTGAGTTGATCCCCCCCTATACGCCGCTGGTGTTCGAGATCGAACTACTCGGCACTCGCCACTGACCCATAAAAAAACGGTGCGACATGCGCACCGTTTTCTTACCTCGCCACCAGCTTCAAGCCTGGGTGGCGGGTTCTTCCTTATGAGCGTTGTGCAGCACTTCGATCAAGCAATCTTCCAGCTCGAAACGCTCATGCAACAGCGCCCCCAACTCTTTGAATTTTTCCGCGACACATTTCCCGGCATCACACAGGTCGGTGAACGCCAGCAGCTTTTCAGTGATCACATCAATGCGCGGATAAAGCGTCTCAGCCAACTCCAGGCCACGCTGATCATCGAAGGCTTCGGCCTCCTTGGTCAGTTGCTCGTAGACGCCGAAATGGCCGGCAGACACGTAGTCCACCAACACCTCACAGAACTCCTGCAACGGCTTGCGATTCTCAGCCAACGCTTCGGGCTTGGCGCCGAGAGCATCAAAGGCCCGAACCAGTTCGTGACGTGCCTTCAACCAGCTGTCGATCAGCTTGTGCACCCCACCCCAGCGTTCCTGAGCATTCTGACAACTTTCCAACATGATGATCTCTCTTCCCTATTGGGGCGCCGCAGCTCTGTACCTGCGCAACACTTCAAGGATGAAGCAGCAGACGGACAAGGCCGTGTCTGACAAGCGGTTTGGATAACGCGTGCGGGCCAGATTATGCCCGCATGACTATGGCTTCAAGGTACGCAGGAGAGAATGTTCATACAAGTGTTTAATCCGCTCCTACAACCTGAGTCTCGTTTTCAAGGCGTTGCGAGGCGCAAATGCCTGTCGAACAACAACCGTGACACCTGCATGAACCCCAGGATCAGCATCGCCACGAAGAACAACAGACTCCACTCAGGCAGGCTCAGGTCAAACAGCGTCCAGTTGATTTCGACACAATCGACCGTGCCATTGAACACCGAGCGCATTGCCTGCCAGACAGACAGGTTTTCAAGCATATGCTGCACGCTGGGCCAGCAATCCCCGACCTGACTTGCCGGCCTGTTCTGCAACAGCACTTGCCTGCCTGCGGTGATGGCGCCCAGCAACGCACAGGCCATGCTCGCCAGCCCGTAGAGGCAATGGCCGGAACGCCCAGGTCTATGAAGCGCGGCAATCAGGTTGATCAAGGCAAAAGACGCGAGGAACAGGCGCTGTACCTGGCATAGAAAACAAGGTCGTAGCAGCGCGCCGTATTGAAGGTAGAAAGACGCGCCCAACGTCAGCGCACCCGCCATGAACGCCAGGAAAAACAAAGAGCGTAAAGGGGCCAAAGACATTGTTTATCCGCACTGCAAGAGATAGGTCGCTACGGTAGAGGAAAGGCCCGACCCCTTTCAATACGCCCTAGAGCAGACATTTCCTCGAAAACATAAGGACATCCCGCCACGGGCCCGAGGAAATTCAGTTACAACAAGTAGGAATTAGTAACAAGGCCAGTTAAACCGAGTGTTTTCAAGCGTTGAAGGAGCGGGTGTCGGATCGGTCCGAGCCAACCCACTCACCCTTTCCTACTTCAAGCTCGCGCAGGCACCGGCAGCGGCGAAGACAGCAGGCGATTGTCGAGCAATCCCAAGCCTTCCTGAAACAGCTGGTTGCTGCGCTCGGTGTCGCCCAATTGGGCCAGCAGGCGAGCCAATTCGGCGCAGGCTTCGGGATTGCGCTGCACTTGCAGGCTGCTTTCCAGATAATCCCGCGCCTTGCCCCACAGACTGTTTTGCAGGCACAGACGGCCCAGCGTCAGCAACAGGCTGGCATCGCCTGGGTGGTCCTTGAGCCAGCCTTCGGCAAACTTCAATTGGCGCGCAGGATCACTGCCGCGCAACAGGCCGTACAACCGGATCAAGTGGCTGTCATAACCGCGCTTGAGAGCACCACGCAGCACTTCTTCGGCCTTGGCATCCGCGCCCAATCGACGCAGTTGGTCGGCATACGCCAACACCAGTTGTGGCTGTTGGCGCTGGGCAGTGGTCAGTTGCTCCCATGCGCGTTCCAAGGACTGCAACCCTGCTTCGCCTTGCTCTTCACGCTGGGCCGCCAGGCTCAGGTTCTCGCCCCAGGCGCGACGCTCCAGCTCGGCCAGTTCATTGGCGGGCAAGACTTTGTCCTTGCGCAGCTCAGGCAGCAGGCGAATCACAGACGACCAATCGCCACGCTGTTGATGCAGGCGTTGCAGTTGTCGCAGCACTTGCGCGTTATGCGGGTGACGCTCATGCATCGCCTGAAGAGTGACCAGCGCGCCTTCCGTATCACCTCGATCCATCTGCAATTGCGCGTGGCTCAAGGCAATGGCCAGTTCGGCCTGGGGCTGGCGCTCCAGAGCGCGCTCCAGCAAGCCGTCGGATTCCTCATAACGGCCCTGTTCATTAGCCGCACGGGCGGCACCGATGTAATACAGCAGCGGCTGACGCTCTGCTTCGGCGGCGCGGTGCAAGTGGCGCTCCGCACTGGCCCAACGTCCCTCGGCGAGGTCCATCTGGCCTTGCTCGATAGCGATCTGAACACGGCGGCTGCGATTGCGCCGTGACCAGGGGTTGACCACGCCACCGGATGTGGTGACCAGGCTCCACAACACGCGGACCAGATAAATCGCCAGGCCGATGGCAAACACCGCCACCAATGTCGCCCACAGGCTTGATTCGTAATGCAGCAGGTGAGGATAGGTAATCAACACGTAGCCGGTGTGCTTCGAAATGCCTACACCCAGGGCCAGGGCGAGCGCAATTGCGAGCACCAGGATCACATAGAAACGCTTCATCAGCTCTACTCCTGGGTCGCCGGTTTGCCAGCCGCGGCCTTGGCTTCGTCGGCCGACAGATGACGACGCTCAAGGTACGCCTGCACAGCGGCCAGGCTCGCGGCCAGGTCAGGCGTGACCACGGACACGGCCTTGGGCTCAAGCTCGGCAATGCGCGCCAGCATCGCCTTGCTCTGCGGGTTGTCCTGGTTGAAGTTGTCCTGCAACACGCTGCGCGCTTCCCCCAACGAGCGGCTGTAGACGGCCGCCTCGCCGTTAAGCGCAGCCCATTGGGCTTGCTCCAGTGCCAGGCTCAAGGCCAGGCGCACTTGGTTCAGGCCTTGGCCTGCCAGCAAGGGACGGATGTTGTCATCCGGGTTGAAGTCAATGCGGAAATAACGGGAGATCTGCTCCCACCACTGGCTCAACTGGTTCTGCGTATCGCTGGTGGGGCGCCCCTGGGAAGCAGGCTCCGTGAGCTGATACTCCGGGGCAATCGCCGCCAGTTGCACCACCTGGTCACGCAAGGCAGCCAATTGCAGGTACAGGCCGGTACGGTCCGGTTGCTCGGTGCTGCGCAGCGCGGCCAGGCTCTTGGCCAATTGCTCCCGTGCAGCGAAAGCCCCTGGGTCGCTCTGTTCGCGAAGAATCTCGTCGGCACCCTGGACCAGCGACTGGGCGCTGTTAATGTCTTGCAAGGCGGACAAACGCAAGCTGGCCAGACGGATCAGATGCTCGGCCTCGGCCAGGCGCCAGTCCTTGCGGCTGGCACCCAACACGGTTTCCAGACGCTGGTTGAGGCGCTGCTGATCTCCCTGCAACTGCGTGACCAGGCGGCGACGCTCTTCCAGCTCATCCGCACCCGGCAACTGCGCCAGGCGGGCGGCCAGCTGTTGCTGGCCTTGCTTGAGGCTCTGGGACTGGTCATCCAGGGTCTGCACCTGGCCCAGTTGGTGCTGGCTGCTGGCTTGCAGGGCACGGACCTGCCAGATCCCCCAGCCGCCGGCGGCTACGCCCGCAGCGCCCAACAGCAAGGCGACGACGGCCAGGCCATTGCCACGGCGTGGCGCGCTGACCGGTGTCTCGACCGGCGCATCAAGCGCGGGCTGAGCTTCATCTTTAGGCAAGGCTGTTTCGCTCACGTATCCGTCCTTTGCGTATCAGAGAGTGGGAACGGGATAGCTCCCTAACGCCACTAACAAAGCCGCGGCACTCGCGCCGCGACAATCCACAACTTTTTCTGCACCCGCAGCACGCGCCATTTCATATACACGCGGGCTGGGCACGAACAACGGCAGCTGTGCCACCTCTGGCCAATCGGGGCCGGCTGACGCGTGCAGGTGTAAAAAACCCTGCCCACTGCTGACCACCAGGCCGTTCAAGCGTTCCAACTGGATGCGTTGCATCAACGCGCCCTTTTCATACACCGGAAGAAAACGCCGATACAATTCCAGGTAATCGACACTAGCACCTTGCTCGCGTAAACGCTCTGCCAGCAACTCACGCCCGCCCTCGCCGCGCAGGATCAACACCCGGCCGCCCGGCAGTGCAATAGCCTCGCGCAAGGCGGGCAGTTCAAGCAAGGCCTCGCTATCGTCGCCAGTGGCGGGATAGTGAACCTTGAGGCCATGATCGGCCAGTATCTGTGCCGTCGCCGCGCCGACACTGAACCAGGGCATTGGCGGCACAATGTCCCCCAACCGCTGCAACGCCAGGCGTGCAGCCGGCTTGCTCACCACGATGACGGCACAATAGCGCGGCAGCGCGCCGAATACCGCGCGTTGCTCAGCAGTCACCGGCAAGGCTTCGGTCTCCAGCAAAGGCAGGCAGCTGCTGTGAATGCCGCTCTTGGCCAATAACGCCGCCACGGCCGTCGACTCCTCGGCAGGCCGCGTCAGCAGCACTCGCCATTTGGTCACTGCGGGCCGGCCTCGCCATAGACTTTTTGCAAAATGGCACCCGCGCCTTTTTCCAGCAGTTCCTCGGCAACCTGAATCCCCAGGGCCGTGGCATCACGCTGCGGCCCACGCACCTCGGCGGTCAGCAGGTTACCGCCGTCCGGATCACCGACCAGGCCACGAAGCCACAGGTTCTCACCTTCGAGTACGGCATAGCAGGCGATGGGCACTTGGCAGCCACCGTTGAGGTGTTTGTTCAAGGCACGCTCGGCGGTAACACGCACTTCGGTGTCCGCGTGATCGAGAGGCTTGAGCAGTGCGTGAATTTCGCTGTCGGCGGTGCGACATTCGATGCCGACTGCGCCCTGCCCGCCAGCGGGCAGGCTGTCTTCGACGCTGATGGCCGAGGTGATGCGGTCTTCAAAGCCCAGGCGGATCAGGCCGGCAGCGGCGAGGATGATCGCGTCGTATTCGCCGGCGTCCAGCTTGGCGAGGCGCGTGTTGACGTTGCCACGCAAAAAGCGGATCTGCAGGTCGGGACGCCGCGTCAGCAACTGGGCCTGGCGACGCAGGCTGGAGGTGCCGACGATACTGCCTGGCGGCAATTCGTCCAGAGACGCGAAGGTGTTGGAAACGAAGGCGTCGCGCGGGTCTTCGCGCTCGCAGATACAAAAAAGGCCCAGGCCTTCAGGGAAGTCCATGGGCACGTCTTTCATCGAATGCACGGCGATGTCGGCTTCGTTATCCAGCAGCGCAGTTTCCAATTCCTTGACGAACAGGCCCTTGCCGCCGATTTTGGACAGTGGCGAGTCCAGCAGCTTATCGCCGCGACTGACCATGGGCACCAGGGAGACCTTGAGGCCGGGATGGGCCTGCTCAAGGCGTGCTTTGACGTATTCGGCCTGCCACAAGGCCAAGGCGCTTTTACGGGTGGCGATGCGGATTTCGCGAGAGGACATGGATCAATCCGTACTGAATAGATACGGCGGATAATAACAGCTCAGGCAAATACGCTTTGATTTGAATCAGCAAGTGCGGGGCCTCCCTGGCCACGCCGCACCGGGATAAGGAATGCAGACCGCGCCGCAGCCCTTGGGCTAAAGCTGCTGCATCATTTTGCGCACGCCCGCGACATGGCGTCGGCTGACGATCAACGCATCACCATTGAGCCCCTTCAGGAATAACTGAAAGTGCCCCAGGGGCGTGCGCTGCAGGCGCTCGATACGTTCACGGGCGACCAGCGCGTTGCGATGAATGCGCACGAAACGCTCGCCAAACTCGTCTTCAAGCGCCTTGAGCGGCTCATCGAGCAACACTTCACCGGTCTCGTGGCGCAAGGTCACGTATTTGTGATCGGCAATAAAGTAGACCACCTGGCCGAGTGGGATCAGTTCGATGCCCTTGCGGGTACGCGCGCTGATATGGCTGCGTGGCCCGTTACCACTTTGCGCAGCCGGTTGCGTCAAGGCAGCCAGTTGGGCGCGGCTGGGACGCTCGGCTTTTTTCAAGGCTTTGAGCAAGGCTTCAGCAGTGGCCGGCTTGACGAGAAAACTGACACCGCTGTCTTCCAGCGCCTGTGCAGAAAACTCATCCTGCGCCGCACACAACACCACGGCAGGCGGCGATTCGCGTTCGCTCAGGCGGGCGGCGACCTGCAGGCCATCAAAGCCCGGCATCCGGATATCGAGCAGCACTACATCGGGCTTGTGGCTGTCGATCAGCGTCAACGCCTCCTCGCCACTGGTGGCACTCGGTTCAAGGACTGAATAACCCTCGAGTTCACTGACCAGACGGCTCAGTCGCTCGCGGGCTTGGGGTTCGTCATCAACGATCAGGACATTCATATTGCGCTGGATTCCTGCGTGAGTCTCGCACAAGGATAGCGTAGACAGGTGCGGTGACTGACGTCACAGCGATCCACGCTAAGACTAGCGCGAGCGGCAAAAAGTGCCCTGAGAATGGCACCCAAATTTACCCGGACCTGTTCAATAGCGCCCAAGACCCGCTGCATTCGGGCATCGTCGTAGGGTTCACTGATAAACAATCCGAATACCCCCCTGTTTAATGGATAGTCTGGTTATGACCGCATCACCCGACTTTGGTGCATTCACACACTATCAGTCCAACTGTAGACGCTCAGTGAGGCGACATTGCTCAATCGTCAAATATCGTTTCAATAAGTACCTGTCACCAGTCTCGTCCTGGATGCGGTCGGCGGCAAGGCACTTAGCCATCTCTTACACAAAAAAATTGCCGACCACCCGCAGCACCGCCTCCACGGGCAACCCTGTTATGATCGCCTGCACACCTTCATGCCTCTTTTAAGCAGATCACGAGCGAATCCATGAGCACCGACAAGACCAACCAGTCCTGGGGCGGCCGCTTCAGTGAACCCGTCGACGCCTTCGTCGCGCGCTTCACCGCCTCCGTCACCTTCGATCAACGCCTGTACCGCCACGACATCATGGGCTCCATCGCCCACGCTACGATGCTGGCCAAGGTCGGCGTGCTGACCGACGCCGAGCGTGACAGCATTATCGACGGCCTGACCACCATCCGCGGTGAGATCGAGGCAGGGACGTTCGACTGGCGCGTAGACCTCGAAGACGTGCACATGAACATCGAGGCACGCCTCACTGATCGCATCGGCGTGACCGGCAAAAAACTGCACACCGGCCGTAGCCGTAACGACCAGGTCGCCACCGATATCCGCCTATGGCTGCGCGATGAGATCGACCTGATCCTGGGCGAAATCACCCGCCTGCAAAAAGGCTTGCTGGAGCAGGCCGAGCGTGAATCGGACACCATCATGCCCGGCTTCACCCACCTGCAGACCGCACAACCCGTGACCTTCGGCCACCACCTGCTGGCCTGGTTCGAAATGCTCAGCCGCGACTACGAACGCCTGGTCGATTGCCGCAAGCGCGCCAACCGCATGCCGCTGGGCAGCGCTGCACTGGCCGGCACCACCTACCCGATCGACCGTGAGTACACCGCACAACTGCTGGGCTTTGACGCCGTGGGCGGCAATTCTTTGGACGGCGTGTCGGACCGTGACTTCGCCATTGAATTCTGCGCCGCCGCCAGCATCGCGATGATGCACCTGTCGCGCTTCTCCGAAGAGCTGGTGCTATGGACCAGCGCGCAATTCCAGTTCATCGACCTGCCAGACCGCTTCTGCACCGGCAGCTCGATCATGCCGCAAAAGAAAAACCCCGACGTGCCAGAGCTGGTGCGTGGCAAGAGCGGCCGTGTGTTTGGCGCGCTGATGGGCCTGCTGACCCTGATGAAAGGCCAACCACTGGCCTACAACAAGGACAACCAGGAAGACAAGGAACCGCTCTTCGACGCCGCCGACACCCTGCGCGACTCGCTGCGCGCCTTTGCCGACATGATCCCGGCGATCAAGCCCAAGCACGCGATCATGCGTGAAGCGGCACTGCGCGGATTCTCCACCGCGACCGACCTGGCGGACTACCTGGTGCGCCGTGGCCTGCCGTTCCGTGACTGCCACGAAATCGTTGGCCACGCCGTGAAGTACGGTGTGGACACCGGCAAGGACCTTGCGGAAATGAGCCTGGAAGAACTGCGCCAGTTCAGCGACCAGATCGAGCAGGATGTGTTTGCCGTGCTGACCCTGGAAGGCTCGGTGAATGCCCGTAACCATGTGGGCGGCACTGCGCCGGCACAGGTCAAGGCGGCGGTCGTGCGCGGCAAGGCATTGCTCGCCAGCCGCTAAAACTGTGGCGAGGGAGCTTGCTCCCGCTGGGCTGCGCAGCGGCCCCAAAATCTTGGGAGCGCTTCGCACTCCAGCGGGAGCAAGCTCCCTCGCCACAAAAGCGACTCTATTTCTTGGCCGCAATCATCGCCATGAACGCCGGCATCGCCGCCTGCCTGTCCGCCTCTACCTTCTGCGCATTGGGCATCTCATTCAGGCGCGCCAACAATGCCTTCGCCTTCGGCAACTGCTCCAGCAGGTCCAGCCCAAACAGCTTTTCGCCCACACCGCAGGCCAGGCTGAGGCTGTACATGAAATACAGGTCCGCGAGGGTGAAGCTCTCACCTGCCACATAAGGCGCAAACTTACCGTGCCGGCCTAACGTACCCATCCCAAGCAGCAGCTCGGCCCTGGATTTTTCCTTGATCGCCTCCGGCACCGTCATGCCGAAAAAAGCCTCGGCGTAACACGCCCGCGCAGGCAGTTCGATGTACAGCTCGATCTCACGGCACAACGCCAACACCTGAGCCCGCGCAAACGGGTCGGCGGGCAACAGCGCCGGGCCTTCCTGGCTCTGCTCGAGGTATTCGAGGATGACGCTGGTTTCGTTGATGAACCCCTGCTTCACACCCAGCACGGGCACTTTGCCGCGGGGGCTGACCGCCAAAGCTTCGGGGGTTTGCCCGGCGTAAAAAGGCACTTCTTCGAAGGGCAGTCCTTTCTCCAACAGCGCCAGCTTGACCATGTTGTAGTAGTTGCTGACCGAAAATCCGTAAAGCTTGAGCATCGCAAAGCCTCCAGGCCGGGTGTGGGGTTGGCTGCAAGAGTTATAGATCCTTGAGGGCACCCTGACCAGCAGCATCACCCACCTGAATGGGGGTAGACTGACGCCCTTTCCTTGAGGAGCCTGCCATGAGCGAGCCGACCGATATCGACAACGACGAAGAAGAATTCACCGAGACCACGCTGATCGAAGCCATCGAGAACCAGATCGAGAGCGATAACCCGCCAGCGGCCAAGGCTACGTTCAACAAACTGACCCTGGTGGGTTACGAGCGCGAAGATATCCTGAATCTGATGGCTCACGTGCTGGCGTTCGAGATCGATGCCATGCTCGAAGATGACCGCGCCTTCAATACCGAGTGGTATGAAACGGCACTGCGGGCACTGCCCGAGCTGCCGCCGGAAAAGGAATAACCCCGGCACGCAGCAACACGCTGGACAGTTCGGCAAAGTGCGTTCACCTTATGGCCTGCTAGCCTCTAATAAATTTTAGAAAGTCTGGAGTCCTTATGTCGTATACCCCTGAGTTGGTTGCCGAACTGGAAATCCTTGTACTCTTCCCCTTGGACAGCACCAAGGAAGGCTTGAAAGTCCATCAGACTGCCGCCCCCACTGCCATCGCCGCTGCCAAGCGCCTCCATGCCAAAGGGCTGATCGACCAACCGGACGGGGGCTACCTGACGAGTCTTGGCCGGGACGCTGCCGAGCAAGCCCAAACCCTGCTGACCATCCTCACCACTGCCAGCACCAAAGAAGCCGCCTGATACCTGATACTGCCCATGGAGTCCGCCGCCTGCGGATTCCGCGGGCACTGCTGCGCGGCATACAGAATTCTGACGCCAAAAAGCCATTTCCCTCTAAAACTCCTACGCTACTGTCTGTAAACTCCTGCATGGCCGCCCGCGTCGGGCCCTGCGAGCCAACGAGTTCGACATGACCCGCACCCATGAAATCCGCCCCGATCTGGACGAAGGCATCGACCGCAAGGTGCTGACCCAACTGCGCGCGCGTTTCATGACCCTCAATCAAGGCCGCATGTCCCGGGCCGTCGAGGGGCTGACGCCACGTCAGCAAAGCGTGCTGGCCTTGTTGCCGCTGTTTTTCCACGTCAATCACCCGCTCTTGCCGGGCTATGTCTCTAGCAGCACGCCGGCCGGGCTGTCGAATTTCGAACCGGACGCCCAGGCCCTGGCCGATGCCCAACGCCTGACCCGTTCGTTCTCCTATAAACCGCGCCACGGCAACCCGCCTACGCCGATCCACGGCTTGTTCCTGATGGGCAGCCTTGGCACCCTGGCCCAGGCCGATCAAAGCGATATGGACGTGTGGGTGTGCCACGCTCCCGACTTGAGCGAAACCGAGCTGGCCGAGCTGCGCAAAAAGTGCCAACTGCTGGAAACCTGGGCCTTGGGCATGGGCGCCGAAGCGCATTTCTTCCTGATCGACCCGACGCGCTTTGTGTTGGGTGATCGCGATACGCAACTGAGTTCCGACGACTGCGGCACCACCCAGCACTACCTGTTGTTGGATGAGTTCTATCGCACCGCGATCTGGCTGGCCGGGCGCACGCCCATCTGGTGGCTGGTGCCGGTCTACGAAGAAGGCCGCTACGCCGAATTTACTCACACCCTGGTGTCCAAGCGTTTTATCCGCACCGATGAAACCCTCGACCTCGGCCATCTGGCTCATATTCCTCCAGGGGAGTTTATCGGTGCCGGGCTGTGGCAACTGTTCAAGGGCATCGAGTCGCCCTACAAGTCGGTGCTCAAGCTGCTGCTGACCGAGGTCTACGCCAGCGAACACCCGAACGTGCGCTGCCTGAGCCTGCGCTTCAAACAGGCGGTGTTCAGCCATCAGGTAGACCTGGATGAGTTGGACCCGTACATCATGGTCTACCGCCGTATCGAGGAGTACCTCAAGGCCCGCAACGAGCTGGAGCGCCTGGAATTGGTGCGGCGCAGCCTGTACCTGAAGGTCAACCGCAAGCTCAGCGCCGGCCAGCGCACCGCCGGTTGGCAACGGCAACTGCTGGAACGCCTGGCGCATGAGTGGAGCTGGGACACGCGCCAACTGGCCCTGCTGGACAGCCGCAGCCAATGGAAAGTGCGCCAGGTCGCCTCCGAGCGCCGTGCTCTGGTCAATGAGTTGAACTACAGCTACCGCTTCCTCACGCAGTTCACCCGCAGCGAACAGACCGCCAGCGCGGTCAATAAGCGCGAACTCAATGTACTGGGCCGCCGCTTGTACGCGGCGTTCGAGCGCAAGGCCGGCAAGGTCGAGTTCATCAACCCCGGCATCGCCCCTGACCTGGCCGAAGATACCTTGACTCTGGTGCAGTCGCCCAACCGCAAGGAGCCGGGCCAACACCATTGGGGCCTGTATAACGGCAACCTTACCGCTCTCGAATGGGAACACTTTGCACCGATCAAACGCAGCCGCGACCTGCTGGAAATGCTCACCTGGTGCCATCGCAACGGCGTGATCGACAGCAGCACCCGCCTGGCGCTGCACCCCGGCACCAGTGACATGACCGAGTTCGAGCTGTTCAACCTGCTGGGCAGCCTGCAACAGACCATCACCCTGCCCCTGGCCAGTGTCGACGAGGTCCGCTTGCTGCGCCCGGCAGTGCCAGAAGAGGTGCTGCTGCTGATCAACGTCGGGGTTGACCCGCTCAAGCATCATCGCGACCTGAATATTCTGATGACCACGGAGCGCACCGACTCCCTGAGCTATGCCGGCGTGCGCGACAACCTGGTGCTGACCCTGGACCAAGTCACACTCAACAGCTGGAACGAAGTGATGGTCAGCCGCTATGACGGCCCGCACGCCCTGCTCGACTGCCTGCGCGACTATCTCAACCAATTGCCATCGAACCATCTGCCACGCCTGCGAGTGCGTTGTTTTTGTCACAACCGGGCACAGTTCATTGCCCAGCGGGTGGAAGAGGTATTCGACACCGCGCAGCATCTGCTGCTCGGCCAAGGCAATCATCGCTACCTGCTCCAGGTGCAGCAGCATTATCACGTCATGGAACTGGTACCGGGCCAAGCCACCCATGTATCACTGCCGACTCAGGACGCGCTGATCGCTTACCTTAGCGAGGAGCTGGCCAGCTACAGCCCGTGGCACCTGGACGCCATGGCCTTGGAAGACCACGACCTGGCGCTGCTGCTGCCCATGGGCCAAGCCGAGTGTGTGCAGGTGTTCTACCGGGTCAATGAAGGCTTCGCCGACGTCTATGTGCTCGACGAATTCAACGCGCTCTGGCAACAGCGCTTGCCGTTTCATGATGAGCAAAGCCTCTTGGCCCCACTGCAACGCTTTTTGCAATCGATCCTGTACCGTCGGGAAGCGCTATTGTCCCTGGACACCCAGCAACCTGCGGGCGAAGTACAGATCCTGTACTACCAACTGTTGCCATCGGGCAACGGCCGGGCGCGGGGCGTGGAGCCACGACCGGCCCCGCAAGACCCGGCCAACAAGGCGTTTTATGACGTGCAGGCCATCATCGGTAAAGGCGCGCCAGGCCAGGTAGGGATCACCCTGTACTGTAATCAGCGGGAGTTTTCCGAACTGGAATTTGGCGACCAGCTGTTTGCAGTGGTCGCCCGGGAGATCGTCGGGCAACGTCGGGAAACCGAGCGTTACCGCGGCTATATCACTGATCTGGATCTGTCGGGGCTGCTCGGTGATGTGCAAAGCCCAAGCAATCTGTACCTGCGCTATAAAGCCGAACTGGAACAGTCACTCAATGCGGCCTTGGATCAGGTTTAGAGCGGGAAGGCGCCGCCATCTTTGGGCTGGCCTTCGACGCTGAGCAATTCCAGCTTGAGGGTCTTGCCGCCAGGCGCCGGCCAGTCGATGTGCTGGCCCACTTGCAGGCCAAGCAATGCGCTGCCCACGGGCGCCATGATCGAAATCTTGCCTTCGTCGGCGTTCGCGTGCTTGGGGTAGACCAGCGTCAGGTGATAGTCCTTGCCGCTGCTTTGTTCACGACAATGCACGCTGGAATTCATGGTCACGACACCCGCAGGCACTTCATCGTGACCAACCACGTCTTCGGCGCGGTCGAGTTCGGCTTGCAACGCTTCGACGCCGGGAAACTCGTCGCCCAAGCGGTCGATCAGTTGCTCCAGACGCTGCACGTCAAGACGGGTAAGAATGATGGACGGTGCGGTGGTCATGATTCAGGCAGACTCCTTTTTTCTGCACAAAAAAGCAAAACCCCGCCAGGAAAAGGCGGGGTTCTCACGGACCTCGATGAATGGAGGTGTATCCGGACACTACCACAGCGACACAAATAAACAAGACGCCGTCAGGTGCTCGCCTTGCGCTGCTCGGCCTCGGCGCAGATCACCCGGCGCCGCGCATCGTCGGCAGAGCGCCATTCCCGGATGTCTTCCACATGGCGAAAGCAGCCAAGGCAGACTTTCCGCTCGTCCAGGCGACACAAACTGATACAAGGTGACGGCACCGCCGGGCTGACATTGCTGAACAGCGGCTTGGGCGGGCGTACGGCTACAGGCTCACTCACCATCAGATCTCGTCGAAATCCAGCTCGACGCCGGTGTATTCCTGAACCAGGCGCATGAGCATCTCACCCAGCAACTCTTCACTCTTGTCGCACTGCCATTTGCCGCTTTCTTCATCGTAGTCGAAGTGAACGCCACCGGAGCGCGCCGCCAGCCACAACTGACGCAGCGGCTCCTGGCGACTGAAGATCAATTGCTGGCCGCTCTCGAACTTGACCGTCAGCACACCGGCCGAGCTTTCCAGGTCCACGTCCAGGCCGCTGTCGTCGAAAATATCTTCCAGCTTCTCTTGGGTGGCATCCACCAGGTCGTGAAAACGGGCTTCGGTCAAACTCATTGTGGCAACCTCAAAAGTGTCTGGTTTTGCTCAAGCGCCGCACGATACGGGCGAGCTTCGCCGATTGCAAAGGATACTGATTTCATCACGGATGACGGTACGAAATATCCCCAGGCATCGTAGTCTGCTTCCCTACTGTCTCGGCAAACCCCCGCCGGACGGGTGGTGCGGCGCATAGGCAAGCTGGCGGGTGGTCGGTATACTCGGGCGCAATTAATGCATATTCAAGGATTTCGCCATGAAGCGCCTGATCTCTTCCCTTGCTGCGCTCGTCGCGGTCGCTTGCCTCGTTAGTGCCTGTGGCCAGAAAGGCCCGTTGTACCTGCCGGATGACAGCAAAGATCCAAACGAACAGGCGCAATCGTCGCAAAAGCCGTCAAAAGCCCATAAGCACGACACCTACTAAGTTAAGGGAAACTTATGGACGCTTTTAACTACCGGGACGGCGAGCTGTTCGCGGAAGGCGTGGCCTTGTCCGCGATTGCCCAGCGCTTCGGCACCCCGACCTATGTGTACTCGCGTGGGCATATCGAAGCTCAATACCGCTCGTTCACCGACGCTCTCGACGGCGTGCCGCACCTGGTGTGCTTCGCAGTCAAGGCCAACTCCAACCTGGGTGTACTCAATGTCCTGGCGCGTCTTGGCGCTGGTTTTGACATCGTGTCCCGTGGCGAGTTGGAACGCGTACTGGCCGCCGGCGGCCAGGCGGACAAAATTGTCTTCTCTGGCGTCGGCAAGAGCCGCGAAGACATGCGTCGCGCCCTGGAAGTCGGCGTGCATTGCTTCAACGTCGAATCCACCGACGAGCTGGAGCGCCTGCAAATGGTCGCCGCCGAGATGGGTGTGCGTGCGCCGATCTCCCTGCGCGTCAATCCGGATGTCGACGCCGGCACCCACCCGTACATCTCCACCGGTCTCAAAGAAAACAAGTTCGGCATTGCCATCGCCGACGCCGAGGACGTGTACATCCGCGCCGCCCAACTGCCGAACCTGGAAGTGCTGGGTGTCGACTGCCATATCGGCTCGCAACTGACTACCCTGCCACCGTTCCTGGATGCCCTCGACCGCCTGCTGGCCTTGATCGACCGTCTGGGCGAGTGCGGCATCTACCTGCACCACATCGACCTCGGTGGTGGCGTGGGCGTGCGTTATCGCGATGAAGAGCCGCCGCTGATTGCCGACTATATCCAGGCCGTGCGCGAACGCATCGAAGGCCGCGACCTGACGCTGATGTTCGAGCCAGGCCGCTACATCGTCGCCAACGCAGGCGTGCTGCTGACCCAGGTCGAGTACCTCAAGCACACCGAGCACAAGGATTTTGCCATCGTCGATGCGGCGATGAACGACCTGATCCGCCCGGCCCTGTACCAGGCCTGGATGGATGTCACCGCCGTGACGCCGCGCGCAAGCGACGCCCGCGCCTATGACATCGTCGGGCCCATCTGCGAGACCGGCGACTTCCTGGCCAAGGATCGTGAGTTGGCGCTTGAAGAAGGTGATCTGCTGGCCGTGCATTCGGCCGGAGCCTACGGGTTTGTCATGAGTTCCAACTACAACACCCGCGGGCGCACCGCCGAGGTGCTGGTGGACGGTGATCAAGCATTTGAAGTGCGTCGCCGCGAGACGGTAGCCGAGTTGTATGCTGGCGAAAGCCTGCTGCCGGAGTAAGCCATGCTGCTGCGTTTTACCAAGATGCACGGGCTGGGTAATGATTTCATGGTCCTCGACCTGGTCAGCCAGCACGCGCACATCCTGCCCAAGCACGCCAAACAGTGGGGCGATCGCCACACCGGGATCGGTTTCGACCAGTTGCTGCTGGTCGAGGCGCCGAGCAACCCGGAGGTGGATTTCCGTTACCGGATCTTCAACTCCGACGGTTCCGAAGTGGAACAGTGTGGCAACGGCGCGCGCTGCTTTGCGCGCTTTGTGCTCGACAAACGCCTGACTGCCAAACGCCAGATTCGCGTCGAAACCAAGGGTGGCGTGATCGAACTGGACATCCGCAATGATGGCCAGATCAGCGTCAACATGGGCGCCCCACGCCTGGTGCCGGCGGATATTCCGTTCCAGGCCACCGAGCAGGCCCTCAGTTACCCACTGGATGTGGAGGGCAAAACCGTGGAGGTCGCCGCCGTGTCCATGGGCAACCCCCATGCGGTGCTGCGGGTCACCGACATCAATAACGCCCCCGTGCATGAACTGGGGCCGAAGATCGAACATCACCCGCGCTTTCCGGCACGGGTCAATGTGGGCTTCCTGCAGGTGATCGACCGTAACCGTGCGCAATTGCGCGTATGGGAACGCGGCGCCGGCGAAACCCAGGCTTGCGGCACCGGTGCTTGCGCCGCTGCCGTGGCCGCGATCAGCCAGGGGTGGATGGATTCGCCACTGTTGATCGACCTGCCCGGCGGACGTTTGTCCATCGAATGGGCAGGCCCTGGCCACCCGGTGATGATGACCGGGCCAGCCACGCGTGTATACGAAGGACAGGTCCGTCTATGAGTGAGCCAAGCTAATGACCGATAAGCCTCAAGTACCCGCACACGCTACCCCGAGTGAAAGCCTGGAGGCCGCTGCTGTCGCGGCGTACCTTGAGGCTAACCCGGACTTCTTCGTCGAGCACGAAGAACTGCTGCCGGCCCTGCGCATCCCCCACCAGCGCGGCGATACCGTGTCGCTGGTGGAGCGGCAAATGAAGATCCTGCGCGAGCGCAACATTGAAATGCGCCACCGACTCTCTCATCTGATGGACGTGGCCCGCGACAACGACCGCTTGTTCGACAAGACCCGCCGCCTGATTCTGGCCCTGATGGATGCCGCCAGCCTGGAAGAAACGGTGATCGCCGTGGAAGACAGCCTGCGCGAGGATTTCCAGGTGCCCTTCGTCAGCCTGATCCTGTTCAGCGACAACCCGATGCCGGTGGGGCGCTGGGTCACAGGTGGCGAAGCGCAGACGGCCATCGGTGGCCTGCTGTCCGAAGGCAAGACCGTCAGCGGCACCTTGCGCGAGCATGAGCTGGACTTCCTATTTGGCGCCGAACAGCGCAAGCAGATCGGCTCTACGGCCGTTATCGCCCTCAGCCATCAAGGCTTGCACGGGGTACTGGCCATCGCCAGCCGCGACCCGGCGCACTACAAAAGCTCGGTGGGCACGTTGTTCCTGACCTATATCGCCGAAGTGCTGGGCCGCGTCCTGCCACGCCACACCACCACCCTGCGCGCGGTGCGCTGATCATGGAGCGGCAACTGGACGCTTACTGCGCTCACCTGCGCAATGAGCGCCAGGTGTCGTCCCACACGCTGGAAGCTTATCGGCGGGACTTGAACAAGGTCCTGGCCTATTGCGAAAAACAGCACGTCAGCAGTTGGAAGGCCCTGGATATCCAGGCCCTGCGCAGCCTGGTCGCCCGGTTGCACCAACAGGGCCAATCCTCCCGCAGCCTGTCTCGCCTGCTATCGGCGGTGCGCGGCCTCTATCACTACCTCAATCGCGAAGGCCTGTGCGACCACGACCCGGCCAATGGCCTGTCACCGCCCAAAGGCGAACGGCGCCTGCCCAAGACCCTGGACACAGACCGCGCCCTGCAATTGCTCGACGGTGCCGTCGAGGATGACTTCCTGGCCCATCGCGACCAGGCAATCCTGGAGCTGTTCTACTCCTCGGGCCTGCGCCTGTCGGAGCTGACGGGCCTGAACCTCGATCAGCTGGACCTCGCCGATGGCCTGGTGCAAGTGCTCGGCAAAGGCAGCAAGACGCGCGTACTGCCCGTGGGCAGGAAAGCCCGCGAAGCCTTGCAGCTATGGCTGCCGCTACGCCTTCTGACCAACCCTGCAGACGATGCCGTGTTTGTCAGCCAGCAAGGCCGGCGCCTGGGGCCGCGCGCGATTCAACTGCGGGTCAAGGCTGCCGGCGAGCGCGAGCTGGGGCAGAATCTGCACCCGCACATGTTGCGTCATTCCTTTGCCAGCCACCTGCTCGAATCCTCCCAGGACCTGCGCGCCGTGCAGGAGCTGCTCGGGCACTCGGATATCAAGACCACGCAAATCTACACCCACCTCGACTTCCAGCACCTGGCAACGGTGTACGACAGCGCCCATCCACGGGCCAAACGCATCAAGGGCGGCGACTCATGAGTATCAAGCTGATTACCTTCGACCTGGACGATACCCTCTGGGACAACGTACCCGTCATCATCAGCGCCGAAGCGTCGATGCGCGAATGGCTGGCGACCCACGCGTCCAAGGTCGGCGACCTGCCCCTTGAGCATTTTGCCAGCCTGCGCCAGCAGGTGCTGCAGCGTCATCCCGAACTCAAACACCGTATCAGCCTGCTGCGTCATCGCGTGTTGATGCATGCGTTCGAGGAGGCCGGTTATCCCCAGCCTGAGGCCACAGAGATGGCGGATGTCTGCTTCGAAGCGTTCATCCACGCACGCCACCAACTCACCGTGTTTCCGGAAGCCGAGCCGATGCTCAAGGCGCTGCGCCAGCACTTCCTGCTCGGCGTGATCACCAATGGCAATGCCGATGTGCAGCGTGTGGGCCTGGCGGACTACTTTCACTTTGCCCTGCGCGCTGAAGATATCGGCATCGCCAAGCCGGATGCACGGCTGTTTCATGAAGCACTGCAACGTGGCGGTGTGGACGCCAGCGCGGCAGTGCATGTGGGCGATCATCCTGGGGATGACATCGCCGGCGCGCAGCAGGCGGGACTGCGGGCAGTGTGGTTCAACCCCACGGGCAAGGCCTGGGAGGGTGACAAGCGCCCGGATGCGCAGATTCGCAGCCTGACGGAGTTACCGCCACTGCTGAGTCGCTGGAGCTAACACTGCCCCCAATGTGGGAGCTGGCTTGCCTGCGATAGCGGTGGATCAGTCAACACAGGGCTCGCAGATAGACCGCTATCGCAGGCAAGCCAGCTCCCACAGGGTATTGCAGCAAACCGGTAAATTGCTCCAAGCATGAAAAAGCCCGCAGCGACGGCGGGCTTTTCTTACAAGCAGGAGGCAGACCTCAGATAGGTCGGCTGCCGTACTTGTTATCCGGCTTCTTCGGTGGATCAGCCACCACGTTGGCCTCGACTTCCTGCACTTTGCCGCCTTTAGCGAGGAACTCTTCCATCGCACGGGCCAGGGCATCGCGCTCTTTGTTCTTGGCTTCAACGCTCGGCAACTCGTCTACCGACACAGCCGCCTTGGCTTTGCCTTTGGCTTTGGGAGCCGCGTCATCGCCAACACTGTCATCGACGTCCTCAGCAACGTCTTCGGCCGCAACTTCAAGACCGTCTTCGGTGTCGTCTTCATCACCTACTTCGAGGTCGTCTTGTTCCAGATCATCGTCGCTCATGTTCTACCTCATGACTTGCGAAAAGCAGATTAGTTATAGCCCAGCTTCACCCTCTGTCGAGGTTGCCGGAAAAAAATCAACATCCACTGGATCACCAGTGGCTTATGCCCCTTCACCATGCAAGGTGGCGAGGACTTTACGAGCACCGCCATGATCACGGTGCTCGCCCAGATAAACACCTTGCCAGGTCCCTATCGCCAAGCGGCCGGCCTTGACCGGCAAACTCAGCTGGCAGCCCAGCAGACTGGCCTTGAAGTGCGCCGGCAGATCATCCGGACCTTCGTCGTTATGTTCAAACCCTGCGCGACCTTGTGGCACCAGCAGGTTGAAAAAACGCTCGAAGTCACGGCGAACCGCCGGGTCGGCATTCTCGTTGACGGTCAACGAGGCCGAGGTGTGCTGCAGCCACAGATGCAACAGGCCCACACGGCACGCCCTCAACTCAGGCAAGCCGGCAAGCAACTCGTCCGTTACCAAGTGAAAGCCCCGGGGCTTGGCCCGCAGGGTAATCAGGGTCTGTTGCCACATACAGTTCTCCGCCCATCGGCGCGCATTCTAGCGCGCTCTGGGAAAAAACAAAGTGCCTAATACGCCTTCATGCCTGTAAGACATTTGCACCCTTAAAAGTGCAGTGTGGATCCCATCACAAAGTCGATAAAAAACCCATGCACCTTTAGCCACAGACAAACGCCGGGCAAAAAAATGCCCGGCAAGCCGGGCATGTTTTTTTCGCGTAGTTACAAGTTGTAGCCGCGCTCGTTGTGTTGCGCCAGGTCGAGGCCGACCGCCTCTTCTTCTTCGGTGACACGCAGGCCCATGACCATGTCGAGCACCTTGAGGATGACGTAGGTCACAATCGCCGTGTAGATCACGGTGAAGCCCACGCCTTTGCACTGGATCCAGACCTGGGCCGCGATGTCGGTCACGGTGCCGAAGCCGCCCAGAGCCGGAGCTGCGAACACACCGGTGAGGATCGCACCGACGATACCGCCAATACCGTGCACGCCGAAGGCGTCCAGGGAGTCGTCATAACCCAGTTTGCGCTTGAGGCTGGTCGCGCAGAAGAAGCACACCACACCGGCGACCAGACCAATCACCAGGGCGCCCATCGGGCCCACGGTGCCAGCCGCTGGTGTCACGGCGACGAGGCCGGCGACCACGCCCGAGGCGATACCCAGTGCGCTTGGCTTGCCGTGGGTGATCCACTCGGCAAACATCCAGCCCAGGGCCGCAGCTGCGGTAGCGATTTGAGTTACCAGCATCGCCATGCCCGCGGTGCCGTTGGCCGCCGCAGCGGAACCGGCGTTGAAGCCAAACCAGCCGATCCACAGCATGGCCGCGCCCACCAGGGTATAGCCCAGGTTATGCGGGGCCATCGGGGTGGTGGGGAAGCCTTTGCGCTTGCCGAGCACGATGCACGCCACCAGGCCAGCCACACCCGCGTTGATGTGCACAACGGTGCCGCCGGCGAAGTCCAGCACGCCCCAGTCCCACATCAGGCCGCCATTGCCGCTCCAGACCATGTGCGCAATCGGCGCATAGACCAGGGTGAACCAGATAGCCATGAAGATCAGCATCGCGGAGAACTTCATACGCTCAGCGAAAGCACCGACGATCAGCGCCGGAGTAATGATGGCAAAGGTCATCTGGAAGGTGATGAACACGGCTTCCGGAAACAGCGCCGCCGGCCCGGTGATGCTGGCTGGGGTGACACCCGCCAGGAACGCCTTGCCCATGCCGCCGAAGAAGGAATTGAAGTTGACCACACCTTGTTCCATACCGGTGGTATCGAACGCGATGCTGTAGCCGTAGACAACCCAGAGGATGCTGATCAGGCCAGTGATGGCGAAGCACTGCATCATCACCGACAGAATATTCTTGGAGCGGACCATGCCGCCGTAGAACAGCGCCAGGCCAGGGATGGTCATGAACAGCACCAGCGCGGTGGCGGTAAGCATCCAGGCGGTGTCGCCGGAATTGAGGACTGGAGCAGCCACTTCATCTGCCGCCATGGCCAGGCTTGGCATTACGATGGACAGCAGGGCTCCGAGCCCTGCGAATTTACGCAGAGTCATATTGTTTTCTCCTGGGGCGTTGGGGTTTGGCGGCTTAGATTGCGTCGGTATCGGTTTCGCCGGTACGGATGCGAATAGCCTGTTCCAGATTGACCACGAAGATCTTGCCGTCACCGATCTTGCCGGTGTTGGCCGCCTTGGTTATCGCCTCGATAACCCGATCAAGATCCTTGTCGTCAATGGCGACATCGATCTTCACCTTCGGCAGGAAATCGACCACGTATTCCGCGCCGCGATACAGCTCGGTATGACCCTTCTGCCGACCGAAGCCCTTGACCTCAGTAACGGTAATGCCCTGCACGCCGATCTCGGACAGTGACTCGCGTACATCGTCCAACTTGAACGGCTTGATGATGGCAGTGACTAGCTTCATGAAAACTCTCTCCCGAATTTGGTGGACTTGCCCCAGGAAAACAAACCCGTCTCAAGTCTAAGCGCAGTGCCTGGCTTTGTAACGCATCGTCGCCTCGGCATTTGCCGTCGCGACGCCAGCGAACCACTGGTGACGAGCCCTGTACCCCGGATCCGTCGGCGCACTGCATTCGTCACAGCGACTGCATCAGTGCATGGGTCATGATCGTCTAAGCAGAAACCTTGCCAGCTCCGTAAAAACCACCGAAATCAATCCTTTGCCCGCTTATGCCCACCTACGGGGCGCCTGTGCGGCCGCAATGCGCATCAAAACAGTGCGCAGCCGCCCGCCCCAATGCGCGAAAACCGTGCGCAGCGGGGCGTGAAAATGACTATAGACGCTGCGTGGTACACTGCCGACCAACTGTTTTCCGGAATATGTCCAATGCTCGCGCCCAAAGACTTCCTCGACGCCCTGAGCGGCCACGCCTCTCGCCTGTTCAGCGGCGACACTCCGCTGCCCCGCAATGAAATCGAAAGCCAGTTCAAGGCTTTGCTACAGAGTGGTTTCAGCAAGCTCGACCTGGTCAGCCGGGAAGAGTTTGACAGCCAGATGGTGGTGCTGGCCCGCACACGTGCGCGGCTGGAGAGCCTGGAGGCGAAGGTGGCTGAACTTGAAGCACGGTTGGCGCCACCTTCTGCCGAGTGAACGCGATTGTTGTGGGAACTGGCTTGCCTGCGATCACGGTTTATCAGCGGATGATTCTTTGCTGACACACCGTGATCGCAGGCAAGCCAGCTCCCACATTCTGTTTTGCATTGCCGTGCGGATACGTTCTGTAAAACCTCTCCGCCCCGCTCCATCCCACCTCGTCTACCCTTGAAAAAACCGCAGGAAGCGGCCCTCCCATTCAAGGAACGAGCATGTCCCTCGCCATCGTCCACAGCCGCGCCCAGGTCGGTGTAGAAGCCCCCGCTGTCACCGTCGAGGTGCACATGGCCAATGGTCTGCCGTCTCTCACTCTCGTGGGTTTGCCCGAAACTGCAGTGAAGGAAAGCAAGGATCGCGTGCGCAGCGCCATCCTCAACTCGGCGCTGCAATATCCGGCCCGCCGCATCACGCTCAATCTCGCGCCCGCCGACCTGCCCAAGGACGGCGGGCGTTTTGATCTGGCGATTGCCCTGGGCATCCTGGCAGCCAGTGTGCAAGTGCCGGCGTTGATGCTCGATGACGTGGAATGCCTTGGGGAATTGGCGCTGTCCGGCGAGGTGCGCGCGGTGAAGGGGGTGTTGCCGGCCGCGCTGGCGGCGCGCAAGGCCGGGCGCACCGTGATAGTGCCGCGCGCCAATGCCGAGGAGGCGTGCCTGGCGTCGGGGTTGAAGGTGATTGCGGTGGATCACTTGCTGCAAGTGGTGGCGCACTTGAATGGGCATGTGCCGATTGAGCCCTATAGGTCCGACGGCTTGCTGTACTTGAACAAGCCTTACCCAGACCTGAGTGAAGTGCAGGGCCAACTCGCGGCCAAGCGAGCATTGCTGATCGCGGCGGCGGGCGCGCATAACCTGTTGTTCAGCGGGCCACCGGGCACCGGCAAGACTTTATTGGCCAGCCGGCTACCGGGCTTGCTGCCGCCGTTGAGCGAGCAGGAAGCGCTGGAAGTGGCCGCGATCCAGTCCGTGGTCAGCCTGGCACCGCTGAGCCATTGGCCAAACCGCCCGTTTCGCCAGCCGCACCACTCGGCATCCGGGCCGGCGCTGGTGGGTGGCGGCTCGAAGCCACAACCGGGGGAAATCACCCTGGCCCATCACGGGGTGTTGTTCCTGGATGAGCTGCCAGAGTTCGATCGCAAGGTGCTGGAGGTGCTGCGCGAGCCATTGGAATCGGGACATATCGTGATATCCCGCGCCCGTGACAGGGTGCGCTTCCCGGCGCGCTTTCAACTGGTCGCGGCGATGAACCCCTGCCCTTGCGGCTACATGGGCGAGCCCAGCGGGCGTTGTCGGTGTACACCGGAGCAGATCCAGCGCTATCGCAACAAGCTCTCCGGGCCGTTGCTGGACCGGATTGATTTGCACCTGACAGTCGCGCGGGAGGTCACTGCGCTGAACCCCGCCCAACAAGCCGGTGATACCACCGCGCAAGCGTCCGCTCAGGTGGCGCAAGCCCGGGAACGCCAGCACCAGCGCCAGGGTTGCGCCAATGCATTCCTCGATCTGCCCCGGCTGCGCGAACACTGCCAGTTGGCCAAAGCCGATGAAAGCTGGCTGGAAAGCGCGTGTGAGCGGCTGACATTATCACTGCGCGCAGCCCATCGATTGCTCAAGGTGGCTCGCACCCTGGCGGACCTTGAGCAAGTGGAAGGCATCGCCCGCCATCATTTGGCGGAGGCGTTGCAGTACCGACCAGCCGCAAATGGCTAGCACTTGTCAGGCAAAATCCAGCAGCAGCCTCGCCACTTCCAGCACTTCTTGCAGCGCCGCTTCTGCGGACTCTGCGGAAGGCTTGAGCATCAGGTCATCGGCATAGCCCATCGCCAGGGCGAAGATCTGCCGTGCAGCGCGTTGAGCCGACTCGCAGCGAAAGACGCTATCGGCAACGCCCCGCTCGATCACCTCGGCAAGCATGCTTTGCCATTGGGCGTTGATTACCAGATAAGCCTGGGTCATTTGCGCGTCATGCATGGCCTCGTCCCAGGCGTCGAGCCACAGCGCCCAGCCGGCGTCAGCGGTGCTGGGCAGGCAGTCGCGCAAAAAACCCACGAGCGCCTCCAGGGGTGGCGCATCGGCCAACGGCTCGCGCACTTCATCCAGTTGCTCATTGGCAAAGCATACGAAGGCTTCGCGGCGCAGTTCATTCCAGTCGCTGAAGTAGTGATAGACATGACTGCGCGACAAGCCGGCATGTTCGGCGAGGTCACGGGTGGATACATCGGCGAAACCCTTGCTGCGAAACAGCTCCAGGGCGGCGGCGATGATCTGGTCTTTACGGTCGGTACGCGACATGGGCAATTCCTTCGAGCACGAGCAGATAAGCGGCGCTTGCTTTTTGAGCGATCGCTCAAGGATACTTGAGCAGTCGCTCAATAATAGCGTCTATTACTCCTCTGGTGCACCCATGACATCCGTCACCCCACAAATTCTGATCGAAGAAAGCAAGAAAATCGGCCAGCAGTCTGCCAGCCAGACCCTCAAGGCTATTGCCAGAGCCTATCCCGGCAAGCTGTCTTGCACCTTGTCGCTGGTGGCGCTGGAGAACGCGCTGTTGTTGGCTTACCCACTGTTTGCCGGGTTCGCGGTGGATTCGATTATCCGTGGCGATACCACCAGTGCGTTGCTGTATGCCGCCGTGGTCATGGCGTTCTGGGCCGTTGGGGCGGCGAGACGGGCGCTGGACACCCGTACGTTCACGCGCATCTACGCGGACCTTGCGGTGCCGGTCATTCTCAACCAGCGCCAACAGAACCACAGCACCTCGAAATCGGCGGCACGGGTAGTACTTGCTCGGGAGTTTGTCGACTTCTTTGAAAAGCACGTGCCTATCATCGCCACGGCGTTGGTGTCGATTGTGGGCGCGGCAGTGATGCTGATCGTGATTGAGCCATGGGTAGGCATGGCGTGCCTGGCGGCCCTGCTGCTGTGCATCACCTTGTTGCCGCGTTTTGCCCAGCGCAATCAGGCGCTGCACGAACGTCTGAACAACCGCCTGGAAAAAGAAATCGGCCTGGTCGAAAAGGTCGGCGCGCCGACCCTGCGACGCCACTACCAGGTGCTGTCACGCCTGCGCATCTGGCTGTCAGACCGCGAGGCTGCGGCGTTCCTGTTTATCGGCATGACCGCGGCCTTACTGTTCGTGGTTGCGATCAGCCAATTGGCCATGTCCCCAGCGGTGAAGGCCGGCCACATCTACGCCGTCATGACCTATCTGTGGACCTTCGTCACCAGCCTGGACGAAGCGCCAGGCATGGTCGACCAACTGGCGCGGCTCAAGGACATTGGCAAGCGCGTAGACCCAGGGCTTGGGGAGGCCTGAGCCTCAACGAAACCGATCCACCTCATGACGCAAGCCTGCCGCCAAGGTCTCCAGTTCCTTGGCGGTAACCGCCAGGTTGGACACCACTTCACGCTGCTCGCTGTTGGCCAGCGCAATGCTCTGCAGGTTGCTGCTGAGCAAGGTCGCGGTGCTGCTCTGTTCCTGGGTGGCGGTGGTGATCGCAGCAAATTGCTGGCCGGCCGAGCGGCTTTGCTCGTCGATACGCGCCAGGGCCGAGGCCACATCGGCGTTGCGCGACAGGCCTTCCTGCATCAGCGCATTGCCGTGCTCCATGGTGCTGATGGCGTTACCGGTTTCCTGCTGGATGCTCTGGATCATGCCGGAGATTTCATCGGTGGCCTGGCGGGTGCGCGAAGCCAGGTTGCGCACTTCGTCGGCGACCACGGCGAAGCCACGGCCTTGCTCGCCGGCGCGCGCGGCCTCGATGGCAGCGTTGAGCGCCAGCAGGTTGGTCTGTTCTGCGATGGCGGTAATCACGCCGACGATCCCGCCGATTTCCTGGGAACGCTGGCCCAGGGTGTTGATCACGGCAGCGGTGCTGTTCAGCGCAGTGGCGATATGTTCCAGGGACGATGACGCCTCTTGCATCGAACTGCGGCCGATACGGGTTTGCTGGGCATTCTCTTGAGCCAGGCGCTCGGTGTTGCCCATGTTGTCGGCAATGTTCAGCGAGGTAGCACTGAACTCTTCCACCGCACCGGCCATGCTGGTGATCTCGCCGGACTGCTGCTCCATGCCTTCATAGGCACCGCCGGACAAGCCCGACAGCGCCTGGGCGCGGCTGTTGACCTGTTCGGCGGCGGTACGGATATGCGACACCATGGTCGACAGCGCCTCACCCATCTGGTTGAAACTACGCGCCAGCTGGCCGATTTCGTCATGGCTGGACACATTGAGCCGCGCACTCAAATCGCCCGCGCCCAGGGCCTGGGCCTGGCGCACCAGCTCGCTCAATGGCGCCAGCTTGCTGCGCAACAGCCACACCGTGGCGCCCACTGCCAGCAACATCGCCAGCACACTGCCGATCACCAGGCGGATGCCGACTTCCCAGGTCACTGCGCGAATCTCAGCCTTGGGCATGCTCGCTACCACCGCCCAAGGGCCGCCTTCAAACGGCACCGAGACACTATAGAGATCTTCGTTTTTGTCGCTCCAGAAACGGCCAGCACCCGGCTTTTTCGCCAGGTCGAGCATCACGGCAATCGCCTGATCCGGCGCTTGCACGCCAGCCGGCGGCACCAGCCAGTGCTTTTGCTCATCCAGCAGCGCGAGGGAGCCGGTCTGGCCGATACGGAAGCGCTTGAGGTTTTCAAACTGGGCGTTCTGGGCATCGGTGTAATCGAAACCGATGAACAGCACGGCGATGACCTGCCCACTGCTGTCACGTACGGGGCTGTATTGGGTCATGTAGGAGCGGTCGAACAACACGGCACGGCCGATGTAGGTCTGGCCGCTCACAACGCGCTGGTAGGCCGCGCCCTGACGGTCGAGCACGGTGCCAATGGCGCGATTGCCGTCCTGCTTGGTCAGGGAGGTGCTGACGCGGATAAAGTCGTCGCCGCTGCGCACGAACACCGTGGCCACGCCACCGGACATCTGCTTGAACTCATCCACCTCTTCGAAGTTATTGTTCAGCACCTCATTGCCCAAGTAGAGGCTCGGCGTCTGCACGCCGGCCACGGCCACGGGCTGGTCCGCACGCACACTCAAGCCGGCGCCGAAGCGCTTTTCAAACAGCCCGCTCAAACGCTGGGTGCTTTCACGCAAGGTGCTGTGGAAGGTGTTGAGTTGGTCGGCGAGCAAACGCGCCTCGCTGGCCAAGTGTTCCTCGCGGGTGGCGAGGTTGGCGGAGTCGAGGGTACGCAGGGCAAAGACCGTACTGCCGCTGATCACGACAGCCAGAATCACGGCGAGTGCAAGGCCTAACTGGGAGGCAATCCGGGCACGAGGTTGAGACATGACAGCTCCTGGCCGAGGCCAGGATCATCCTGATCTCATAGCGCTGCTCGGCAAATTATCTAGTGGGAAACGGTAGTGCACGAGGGTTCCAACACCTTTCTTCGGCGGCATTTGGCAATACTTGAGCGAATCACAGGGGTATCCCGCAAACGATTGCACAAACGGTCCGGCCCTACTCAATCGAGGCGTTCAACCTGAGGCAATTCCATCGCCTTGACTTCACCCTGAAGAAATTCCGCCAGCCGTCGCAAACGTTCGCCACCCGGACGGGTTTTCGGCCACACGAGGTAGTAGCTTTCCCCACTGGCCACGGCCGTAGGCCACGGCAGGCTCAAGCGTCCCTGCGCCACGTCTTCGGCCACCATCAGCAAATCCCCCATGGAGACGCCATAGCCTCGGGCGGCGGCTATCATGCCCAATTCAAGCGTGTCGAACACCTGCCCACCCTTGAGTGAAACGTGAGATGACAACCCCATGCGCTGCAGCCAGTAACGCCAGTCGCGGCGGTCAGGCGTCGGGTGCAGCAGTTCGGCGGTTGCCAGCCGCGTCACGTCCCAGGGACCGTCGTCCAACAGATTCGGCGCTCCCACCGGGATAAGCATTTCCGCAAACAGATAACTGGCCTCCCAGTCCGCCGGAAAGTGCCCGTTGCTGAGCAACACCGCGCAGTCGAATGGCTCTTGGTTGAAGTCCACTTCATCAATGCTCATCCACGCACTGGTGAGTTGCACCTCATTGCCTGGCTGCAACGCGCGGAAGCGACTCAACCGCGCCAGCAGCCAGCGCATGGTCAAGGTGGACGGCGCCTTCATACGCAGGATGTCATCTTCGGCATTCAAAGTATGGCAAGCACGCTCCAGGGCAGCGAAGCCTTCCCGTACGCCTGGCAGCAACAAACGCGCCGCTTCCGTGAGCTGCAACGTGCGCCCGCTGCGCTGGAACAATCGGCAGGCGAAATAATCTTCGAGCGTACGGATATGCCGGCTGATCGCACTCTGGGTAATCGACAATTCCTCAGCCGCACGGGTAAACGAGTGGTGACGGGAGGCGGCTTCAAATGCCCGCAAAGCATAAAGAGGAGGAAGACGACGAGACATGCTGAAAGCTCCGACTGGGCAATCTGGAGACCCTACCAGAATCGCTCATGCATGAGTTTTAATCATGCCAACGATCGCTTTTATCCTTTTGTGCAATGCGCTGAATGCGCCGAGAATCAACCCTTCCCTACCTTCCTGACCATTCGAGTGTGATGATCATGCAACATCCGGCACGTACCGAACTCTGGGCCATTCTGCGGCTATCAGGGCCGTTGATTGCCTCACAGTTGGCGCACATGCTGATGGTGCTGACCGACACCTTGATGATGGCGCGCTTGAGCCCCGAGGCACTGGCCGGCGGAGGCCTGGGCGCGGCGAGCTATTCGTTCGTGGCGATCTTCTGCATCGGCGTGATCGCAGCCGTGGGCACCCTGGTCGCCATTCGCCATGGCGCGGGCGATATCGACGGCGCCACTCGCCTGACCCAGGCCGGGCTGTGGCTGGCGTGGTTGATGGCCCTGGCGGCGGCGTTGCTGTTATGGAACTTGAAGCCGGTGCTGCTGATGTTCGGCCAGACCGAAACCAACGTGCATGCGGCCGGACAATTTCTGACGATCCTGCCCTTTGCCCTGCCCGGCTACCTGAGCTTCATGGCCCTGCGCGGCTTTACCAGCGCCATCGGCAAGGCCACCCCGGTGATGGTGATCAGCCTGTGCGGCACCGTGGTCAACTACCTGCTCAACCATGCGCTGATCGAAGGCATGTTCGGCCTGCCGAAACTGGGCCTGATGGGCATCGGCCTGGTGACCGCCATCGTCGCCAATGGCATGGCGCTGGCACTGATGTGGTACATCCGCAGCAACCGCACCTACGCCGCCTACCCGCTGGGCACAGGCCTGCTGCGCCTGAATACCCACTACCTGCGCGAGCTGTGGCGCCTGGGCCTGCCGATTGGCGGCACCTATGCGGTAGAGGTCGGGTTGTTTGCCTTTGCGGCGTTGTGCATGGGCACCATGGGCAGCACGCAGTTGGCGGCACACCAGATCGCCCTGCAGATTGTCTCGGTGGCCTTCATGGTGCCGGCGGGGATGTCCTACGCGGTGACCATGCGCATCGGCCAGCATTACGGCGCCGGGCAGTTGCTGCAGGCACGCCTGGCCGGACGAGTGGGCATAGGATTCGGCGCCATGGTGATGTTGGGGTTTGCGGCGGTACTGTGGCTGTTTTCCGACCCGCTGATCGGACTGTTCCTCGACCATGACGACCCGGCGTTCCATGACGTCATCGTCCTGGCGGTGAGCCTGCTGGCCGTCGCCGCCTGGTTTGAATTGTTCGATGGCGTGCAGACCATAGCCATGGGTTGTATCCGTGGCTTGAAGGACGCCAAGACCACCTTCCTGGTGGGCCTGGGTTGCTATTGGCTGATTGGCGCACCGTCAGCCTGGTTGATGGCGTTCACCCTGGGTTGGGGGCCAACAGGCGTCTGGTGGGGCCTGGCACTGGGCCTGGCGTGTGCGGCGGTGAGCCTGACCTGGGCATTTGAGGCGAAAATGAAGCGGATGATTCGGCAGGAGCCGGATGCTCCTGTTGGATTCCGAGCGGCCCTGCCTGACTAGCGAGTACACGCGGCACATGTGGGAGCTGGCTTGCCTGCGATAGCGGTGTGTCAGGCTAATCATTATTAGCTGAACGACCGCTATCGCAGGCAAGCCAGCTCCCACATTTGAACCACTTTGAAGGCTTAACCCAACAGCGCCTGCTGGCTTTGCCCGAACATCAGGTATTCCACCAGCTCGGGCAGCGGCAACGGCTTGCTGATCAGGTAACCCTGGACCTGGTCGCACCCAAACAAGCGCAAAAGCTCAAGCTGCTCAGGGGTTTCCACGCCTTCGGCGACCACTTCCAGGTTGAGGTTGTGGGCCAGGTTGATCATGGCGTGCACCAGCTTGCGGTTTTCTTCGCGCTCTTCCATGCCGCCGACAAAGCTCTTGTCGATCTTCAACAAGGCAATCGGCAGGCTGTTGAGGTGCACAAACGACGAAAAACCGGTGCCGAAATCATCCAGGGAAAACCGCACACCCAGCCGGCCAAGGGCGTCCATGGTCTGCTTGACCAGGTCGCTGCGGCGCATCACGGCGGTTTCGGTCAATTCGAACTCCAGCCATTGCGCTTCCACGCCGCGCTCGGCAATCAGGCGGCTGAGGGTAGACAGCAACTGACTGTCCTGGAACTGGCGAAACGACAGGTTGACCGCCATGTGCAGCGGCGGCAGGCCGCGTTCACGCAGGTCTTGCATGTCGCGCAGAGCTCGGGAGATCACCCAGTAGCCCAATGGCACGATCAGACCACTCTGTTCGGCCAGCGGCACGAATTCGCTAGGCGGCAACAAGCCGCGTTCACCGTGGCGCCAGCGCACCAGAGCTTCGAGGCCAACGATATGACCATCGTCCAGGTCCAGTCGCGGCTGGTAATGCAGCTCCAACTCATCGCGACGCAAAGCCCGGCGCAGTTCACTTTCCAGGTCGGCCAGGCTGCGCGCGTTGCGGTTGATGCGTTCATTGAAGATATGAAAGGTACAGCCTTGGGTGCTTTTGGCCTGCTGCATGGCGATATGGGCATGCCACATCAACGGGTCGGCGCCAGCGCGGGCTCGAGCATGGGCCATGCCCAGGCTGCAACCGATCAACAGGCTTTCGCCATCCACCCAATAGGGTTCGGCCATCACTTCGGTGATGCGCTCGGCCATCCATTCGGCGCGCTGGGGCGCCCGGCGGGTATCGATCAACAAGGCAAACTCATCGCTGCCCAGGCGCGCCAGTTGGTCCCCGGCTTCGAGCTGACTCTTGAGCCGCGACACCACTTGCAGGATCAAACGGTCGCCCGCCTGATGGCCGAGGGCATCGTTGGCATGACGAAAATTGTCCAGGTCCAGATGGCCGAGGGCCAGGCCACGGCCTTCGTTTTCTGCCAGCCGGGCGGCCAGCAAGGTCTGGAAGCCCTGACGGTTGGCAATACCGGTGAGCGGGTCTTGCTCGGCCAGGCGCTGCAAGGTGTTTTCCAGCACGCCGCGCTCGCGCACATGGCGCAGGCAGCGGCGCAAGGTGTCGGCGTCCAATGCATCCGACACCAACCAATCGCTGACACCCAGCGGCGACACCAGTGGCTCCTGCTCCAGCAGCAATACACACGGCAGGCTGCACCGGCCGGGGCCGGGCTGCAGGCTGGGCGTGGTCAATAACACAGCACCCTGGTCGTCATCGAACAGGCGGCTTACCGAGTCCCAGTTGGGCGCACTGATCAGCACAGCCCCTTCGCCCATCGGCTCCAGGCACTCGCGCAACAACGCTGCCCACTCGGGCTCATCGGCCAGCAGCAGCAAACGCAAGGGTTCGACAGGCGTAGACACGCTAACTCCCTAGACTCTGCAAAATTTCATTAGCGGTGCCATTATGACGTGCGGCCTGACAATGACAAAGGATGACAAATGATAGGTGTTATCAAACACGCAGACTGTAAATATTAGTCTCGAATAATCCTTAACATCCTGCGGCAAAGTAGCAAAACCGGCAAATTTAGATCGAGTGGTACGTCACACCGTCGTTCTATGGCAGCAGAATCTTTCCAGCCTGTTAAAATGCCCGCCCTTTTGAACAACGACCCCTGAAATTCCGTATGTCCCGACTCAATCCCCGGCAGCAAGAAGCCGTGAACTACGTCGGCGGCCCTCTATTGGTGCTCGCCGGTGCAGGCTCCGGCAAGACCAGCGTGATCACGCGCAAGATCGCGCACTTGATCCAGAACTGCGGCATCCGCGCCCAGTACATCGTCGCCATGACCTTCACCAACAAGGCGGCACGGGAAATGAAAGAGCGGGTCGGCACCCTGCTCAAAGGCGGCGAAGGCCGCGGCCTCACCGTGTGCACCTTCCACAACCTGGGCCTGAACATCATCCGCAATGAGCATGTGCGACTGGGCTACAAGCCCGGCTTCTCGATCTTCGACGAGACCGACGTCAAGGCCCTGATGACCGACATCATGCAGAAGGAATACGCGGGCGACGACGGCGTCGACGAAATCAAGAACATGATCGGCTCGTGGAAAAACGACCTGATCCTGCCCGCCGAAGCCCTGGAAGCTGCACGCAACCCCAAGGAGCAGACCGCTGCCATCGTCTACACCCACTATCAGCGTACGCTCAAGGCGTTCAACGCTGTGGACTTCGACGACCTGATCCTGCTGCCAGTCAAGCTTTTCCAGGAGCACAAGGACATCCTGGAGAAGTGGCAGAACAAGGTGCGTTACCTGCTGGTGGACGAATACCAGGACACCAACGCCAGCCAATACCTGCTGGTGAAATTACTGATCGGCACGCGCAACCAGTTCACCGTGGTGGGCGACGACGACCAGTCGATCTACGCCTGGCGCGGCGCCCGCCCGGAAAACCTGATGCTGCTCAAGGAAGACTACCCCTCCTTGAAAGTGGTGATGCTGGAGCAGAACTACCGCTCCACCAGCCGCATCCTGCGTTGCGCCAACGTGCTGATCTCCAACAACCCCCACGAGTTCGAAAAACAACTGTGGAGCGAGATGGGCCATGGCGACGAGATCCGTGTGATCCGCTGCCGCAACGAAGACGCCGAAGCCGAGCGCGTCGCCGTGGAAATCCTCAGCCTGCACTTGCGCACCGACCGGCCCTACAGCGACTTTGCGATCCTGTATCGCGGCAACTACCAGGCCAAACTGATTGAGCTGAAGCTGCAGCATCACCAGGTGCCGTATCGCCTGTCGGGCGGCAACAGCTTTTTCGGACGCCAGGAAGTCAAAGACCTGATGGCCTACTTCCGGCTGATCGTGAACCCGGACGACGACAACGCCTTCCTGCGCGTGATCAACGTGCCGCGCCGGGAAATCGGCTCCACCACCCTGGAAAAGCTCGGCAACTACGCCACCGAACGCAAGATCTCGATGTACGCCGCCACCGACGAAATCGGCCTGGGCGAACACCTGGACACGCGCTTCACTGATCGCCTGTCACGCTTCAAGCGCTTCATGGACAAGGTCCGCGAGCAGTGCGCCGGCGAAGACCCGATCAGCGCCCTGCGCAGCATGGTCATGGACATCGACTATGAAAACTGGCTGCGCACCAACAGCTCTAGCGACAAGGCCGCCGATTACCGCATGGGCAACGTCTGGTTCCTGATCGAGGCGCTGAAGAACACCCTGGAAAAAGACGAAGACGGCGAGATGACCGTCGAGGACGCCATCGGCAAGCTGGTGTTGCGCGACATGCTCGAGCGCCAGCAAGAAGAGGAAGACGGTGCCGAAGGCGTGCAGATGATGACCTTGCATGCGTCC
Organism: Pseudomonas sp. DWP2-2; assembly: GCF_049897065.1. Lineage (NCBI taxonomy): Bacteria > Pseudomonadati > Pseudomonadota > Gammaproteobacteria > Pseudomonadales > Pseudomonadaceae > Pseudomonas > Pseudomonas sp. DWP2-2. Next base: position 302,842 of record NZ_JAFCVN010000005.1, read on the forward strand.
AAGGGCCTGGAATTTCCCTACGTGTTCATCATGGGCATGGAAGAGGAAATCCTCCCGCACCGCTCCAGCATCGAAGCCGACACCATCGAGGAAGAACGCCGCCTGGCCTACGTGGGCATTACCCGCGCACGTCAGACCCTGGCCTTCACCTTTGCAGCCAAGCGCAAGCAATACGGTGAAATCATCGATTGTGCCCCCAGCCGGTTCCTGGATGAACTGCCGCCGGACGACCTGGCCTGGGAAGGCAATGACGACACTCCCACCGAGGTGAAGGCCGTTCGCGGCAACACCGCCTTGGCGGATATACGCGCGATGTTAAAGCGCTAGAATCGACTACTTTTTAATCTACTTTCGGCGCACAACGCGCCATTAGAGGAAGCTTTCCGTGGAAGCACTGCACAAGAAAATTCGCGAAGAAGGCATCGTGCTTTCCGATCAGGTCCTCAAGGTTGACGCCTTTCTGAACCACCAGATCGACCCGGCACTGATGAAACTGATCGGCGACGAGTTCGCCGCACTGTTCAAGGATTCGGGCATCACCAAGATCGTCACCATCGAAGCGTCGGGCATTGCCCCGGCGATCATGACCGGGCTGAACCTGGGTGTGCCGGTGATCTTCGCCCGTAAGCAACAATCCTTGACGCTCACGGAAAACCTGCTGTCGGCCACGGTGTATTCCTTCACCAAGAAAACCGAAAGCACCGTGGCGATCTCCCCGCGCCACCTGACCAGCAGCGACCGCGTGCTGGTGATCGATGACTTTTTGGCCAACGGCAAGGCGTCCCAGGCGCTGATCTCGATCATCAAGCAGGCCGGCGCGACCGTAGCCGGCTTGGGCATTGTGATCGAGAAGTCGTTCCAGGGTGGGCGTGCAGAACTGGATGCACAGGGTTATCGGGTTGAGTCGCTGGCGCGGGTGAAGTCGCTGGCCGGTGGTGTCGTGACCTTTATCGAGTAATCACTGTGTGGGAGCTGGCTTGCCTGCTCCCACATTAGGTTTTGCGTTGCGCTGTCAGTGGGCGGTGGCCTGCAGTCCGGCCAGCAGCAAGCGTTGATACAGGTCTTCCTTGATGCCCTCCGGCTTATCCAAGCGCATCCGCTGCAAATGCTCGGGAAACGCCTCCGGCTCCGGCGCGTCGAGTGCCGCCTTGCCCAACTCCAGAATTTCCGTGAGCTTGAATTTGCTCTTGAGCCAGTTCAGCGCCCGCAACAAGTCCCGCTCCTCATCCGTGAAGTCACTGCCCAGGGGGTATTCGGGAAACAAGCGACGGTGCCTGGCCTGAATCGCCTGGAGCCGCTGCGGCGTGTTGTCGGCAAAACGCGGATCCAACTGGAAATCCTTGGGCAGTTTGCCGGCCTTTTGCGCCTGCTCAATCAAGTCGTGCTGGAACCTTGAGTCAGTGATGTTCAGCAACGCTTCGATCACCTTGGCATCCGTCTGACCGCGCAAGTCGGCAATACCGTATTCGGTAATGACGATATCCCGCAGGTGCCGGGGAATGGTGCAGTGGCCGTACTCCCAGACGATATTGGAACTGACCTCACCCGCCGACTCGCGCCAGCTGCGCAAAATCAGGATTGAGCGTGCACCTTCCAGCGCATGCCCCTGGGCCACGAAATTGTATTGCCCACCCACGCCACTGAGCACGCGACCGTCTTCCAACTGATCGGCCACGCCCGCGCCGAGCAAGGTGACCATGATGGCGCTGTTGATAAACCGCGCATCCAGGCGCTGCAAGCGCTTGAGTTCTTCCTGGCCGTACAGCTCGTTGATGTAGCTGATGCGGGTCATGTTGAATGCCTGGCGCTTGGCATGGGTCATTTCCTGCAAGCGCTGGTAAAAACTGCGAGGCCCCAGGAAGAAACCGCCATGGATCGACACGCCATCGGGTTGCGCCGCGTCGTCCAGGGTGCCCGCGTTGGCCTGCATCTGGGTCGCCACATCCGGGTAGACCTTGCGCCGCACGATCCCGGCATCCGCCAATACCAGCAGGCCGTTGACGAACATCTCGCTGCAACCGTAAAGGCCACGGGCAAACGGCTCGACGCCGCCTTCGCGGCTGATCAACGGCGCCCACTGGTACACATCCAAGTCGGTGAGCAACAGGCGATAGGCTTCGTTGTCGGCCTGGCGCGCCAGCAAGGCAGCCGTCAGTGCATCGCCCATGGAGCCGATGCCAATCTGCAACGTACCGCCATCACGCACCAGGGTGCTGGCATGCAGGCCGATAAAATGATCCTGAAAGCCCACCGGCATGTTCGGAGTGGAGAACAGCGTGGTGCTGTCTTTTTCATCCAGCAGGTAGTCGAACTCATCCATGCCCAACTCGGCATCGCCAGGCATGTAGGGCAAATCGCTATGGACCTGGCCGACGACCAGGATGGTCTCCCCAGCCGCGCGGCGCTTGGCGATCATGGGCATCAGGTCGAGGGTGATATCCGGGTTGCAGCTCAGGCTCAGGCGGTCGGGATGCTCGCTGCTACTGGCAACCAATTGCGCCACCAGGTTCAGGCCGGCGGCATTGATGTCGCGGGCCGCATGGCTGTAGTTGCTGCTGACGTAATCCTGTTGCGCCGCGGCGCTGTGGAGCAAGCTGCCGGGCTGCATGAAGAATTGCTGCACACGGATATTCCTCGGCAGGCTGCCCTTGTGCAGGTCCGCGAGGAAATCCAACTCGGGGTAGTCGCCAAACACTCGTTCGATGAAAGGTTCGATAAAGCGCTTTTGAAGACCGTCACCCTGCGTAGGACGGCCCAGGCTCAAGGCCGTATAGAGCGTCAGCGCCCGTTCGGGCAATTTTGCGATGCGCCGGTACAGCGCGTTGACGAACAGATTGGGCTTGCCCAGCCCCAGCGGCATGCCCATGTGGATATGCGCCGGCAGGCGCTCCAGTACGTCGTCAACTGCTTGCTCGATTGAACACAACTGCACCATCCGACTGCTCCCGAACATTCCATGAATTAGGGGTTGGACCGAGCTTGCCGGGTCTTTGCTGCAATGAACAGCCTGAATACCAAATCGCGGGCACAAAAAAGCCGCTGGTAAGCGGCATTTTTGACGAAGATCGGCCGATTACAGCCCGGACATCTTCTTGATCGCACCCTTGAGGTCGTCATCCGAACAATCAGCGCAGGTGCCTTTGGGCGGCATGGCGTTGATACCGGTGATGGCCTTGGCCAGGATGCCATCGAGGCCACCTTGATGGTCGGCGCGTTCTTTCCATGCGGCGGTGTCGCCAATTTTTGGCGCACCCAAAAGGCCGCTGCCGTGGCACGCATTACAGTGCTTGGCGATGATCTCATCGGGGGTTTTCGCGCCGCCGCCGCCGGCTGCCACGGCAACTTCCATGCCCTTGCATTCCTGGCCCTGGACGCAAACCTGGCCCACAGGCTCCAGGCGCTTGGCAATGTCATCATTGGTCGCAGCTTGAGCGCTGACAGCCCATAGGGCCAGTACGGTTGCTGGTGCAGCCAGCATTTTCATAATTAGGTTCACGCGTTCACCCTCAATGGTGGCTATTCACGCCTGCGGCCACGGTTTCGCAGGCGGCGAAAGTATAACGGTTAGCCCGCCTGGCCGAAACAACCCTATTAAATAAAGGGAGATTCGGCCTCACGGTGTACAGCTGCGGGAACCTCTGCAACGCTGGCAGGGCGCCTCTATTCTTAAAAGTTCGCGGGTGTGGCTGCGCTGATTAGTCGCGCCGGCACGTCGAACGGATTGCGAAAACGATGAGGCCTGGTGCTTTCAAAGTAGTAGCTATCGCCCGCTTCGAGCACAAAAGTTTCAAGACCGACCACCAATTCCAGGCGCCCTTCCACCAGAATTCCGGTTTCTTCGCCTTCATGGGTGAGCATTTCTTCGCCCGTGTCGGCACCCGGAGGGTAGATTTCATTGAGAAATGCGATGGCCCGGCTTGGGCGCGCCCGGCCCACCAGTTTCATGGTGACGGCACCGTCAGAGATGTCGATCAGCTCATTGGCTTTATAGACGATCTGCGTCGGTATTTCCTGGAGCACTTCTTCGGAGAAGAACTCGACCATGGACATGGGGATACCGCCCAACACCTTGCGCAGGGAGCTGATCGAGGGGCTGACGCTGTTTTTCTCGATCATCGAAATGGTGCTGTTGGTGACGCCCGCACGCTTGGCGAGCTCACGCTGGGAAAGACCTTTGAGTTTACGGATGGATTGCAGTCGTTCGCCGACGTCCAATGCAGGAGCCTCCTAGGATTCAGGCTTTGTTGTAATTGAGCGTTATCATGGCGACAGCGTTCAGTATTTACAACACTTGGGCCTAAATCCCGGTGTGCTCGGTTCGTTGCCGGCGGCTAAGCGCCGCTATAGAGCCTTGGCACTCGGCGCAGATTGCAGAAAATCTGATAGGGGATGGTCTCGGCGGCCACGGCAACATCACTGGCGAGGATGTGCTTGCCCCACAACTCTACGGTGGAACCAAGGCCCGCCTGGGGCAAGTCGGTGAGGTCGACACACAGCATGTCCATGGACACGCGCCCCAGCAGCCGGCTGCGCTGGCCAGCGACCAGCACCGGGGTACCGGTCGGCGCATGACGTGGGTAACCGTCGGCATAACCCATGGCAACCACGCCGATGCGCATCGGCTTGGGCGTGACGAACCTGGCGCCGTAGCCCACCGGCTCACCGGCCGGCAACTCGCGCACGCAGATGACTTTGGACTCCAGGGTCATCACAGGCTGCAAGCGCGCGGCGAGGGCCTGGTCTTCGCCAAAGGGCGTTGCGCCGTAAAGCATGATACCGGGGCGCACCCAGTCGCTGGACACGCTTGGCCAGCCCAATACAGACGGTGAGTTGCGCAGGCTGACCTCAGCCGCCAGCCCCTGGCGCGCCGCCTCAAACACCGTTACTTGTTCGTTGCTGCTGACGCAATCGAGCTCATCGGCGCGGGCAAAATGGCTCATCAGCACGATTTTCGCCACTTTGCCACTCGCCAGCAGGCGCTGATACGCCTCCTGGTAATCCTTGGGGTGCAGGCCCACACGGTGCATGCCCGAGTCCAGCTTCAGCCACACTGTCAGCGGCTTGCTCAAACGAGCTTGCTCGATGGCGTCCAACTGCCAAAGCGAATGCACCACGCACCACAAATCCTGCTCGATGATCAGCGGCAACTCGTCGGCTTCGAAAAAACCTTCCAGCAGCAACACCGGCGCACGAATGCCGGCGGCGCGCAGTTCCAGCGCTTCCTCGATGCACGCCACCGCGAACCCGTCGGCTTGCGCCTCCAGTGCCTGGGCCACGGGCACCGCGCCATGGCCGTAGGCATCGGCCTTGATCACGGCGAGGGCCTTGGCCCCGGTGACTTCTCGGGCCAATTGGTAGTTATGGCGCAGGGCTTGGAGATCAATCAGGGCACGGGCTGGACGCATGGCGGCAGGCTTCTAGGCAGCAAAGTCAATAAAAAACCGGTGCCGACCAACAACGCCGGCACCGGGAGAGGGATCATTGTTAAGGCAGCGCAGCCACGACAGACAGCTCTACCAGAATCTCGGGTTCGCACAGCTTGGCTTGCACAGTGGCGCGGGCCGGGGCGACGCCTTTGGGCAGCCATTTGTCCCATACCGCGTTCATCAAAGCGAAGTCGGCGTCGATGTCCTTCAGGTAGATCGTTACCGACAGCAACCTGGATTTGTCGGTACCGGCAAGGTCCAGCAAGCGCTCGATATTGACCAGGGTTTCACGGGTCTGCTGCTCAATCCCGGCGCTCATGTCGTCGCCAACTTGCCCTGCCAGGTACACGGTACCGCTGTGGACAACGATCTGGCTCATGCGCTCATTGGTGAGCTGGCGCTGGATTGACATGTTGTGCGGACTCCTGGTGGTTGCCATAACGGGAAATATCGAGGCCTGCGGCGCTGATCTGCGGCGTTTTCTTCGCCATCAGGTCGGCCAGCAAGCGACCCGAACCACAGGCCATGGTCCAACCGAGGGTACCGTGGCCTGTATTCAGGAACAGGTTCTTGAACGGCGTGGCACCCACAATCGGTGTACCGTCCGGGGTGGTCGGGCGCAGGCCGGTCCAGAAACTGGCCTGGGCCAGATCGCCGCCCTGAGGATAAAGGTCGTTGACGATCATCTCCAGGGTTTCACGTCGCCGCGGGTTCAGCGACAGGTCAAAACCGGCTATTTCAGCCATGCCACCGACGCGAATACGGTTGTCGAAACGGGTGATCGCGACTTTGTAGGTTTCATCAAGAATGGTCGAGGTCGGCGCCATTGCCGGGTTAGTGATCGGCACAGTCAGCGAATAACCCTTGAGCGGGTACACCGGCGCCTTGATCCCCAATGGCTTGAGCAACTTGGGCGAGTAACTGCCGAGAGCCAGTACATAGCGGTCGGCAGTTTCCAGCTTGCCGTCGATCAGCACACCGTTGATGCGGTCGCCTGCGTAGTCCAGGCGCTGGATGTCTTGTTCGAAGCGGAATTCCACGCCCAATTGTTTGCACATTTCGACCAGGCGCGTGGTGAACATCTGGCAATCGCCCGTCTGGTCGTTGGGCAGGCGCAAGGCACCCGCGAGGATATCGGTGACGCTGGCCAGGGCCGGTTCAACCCGGGCAATGCCGGCTCGGTCGAGCAATTCGAATGGCACGCCGGACTCTTTCAGCACGGCGATGTCCTTGGCGGCGCCATCGAGCTGGGCCTGGGTGCGGAACAGTTGGGTAGTCCCGAGGCTGCGCCCTTCGTAGGCAATGCCGGTCTCGGCGCGCAATTCGTCAAGGCAGTCGCGGCTGTACTCGGACAGGCGCACCATGCGTTCCTTGTTCACCGCGTAGCGGCTAGCCGTGCAGTTGCGCAGCATCTGCGCCATCCACAGGTATTGGTCGATATCGGCGGTGGCCTTGATCGCCAGCGGCGCGTGGCGCTGAAGCAGCCATTTGATGGCCTTGAGCGGCACACCCGGCGCGGCCCATGGCGACGCGTAGCCAGGGGACACCTGACCGGCATTAGCGAAACTGGTTTCCATGGCAGCGGCAGGCTGACGATCAACCACCACAACGTCGAAGCCGGCCCGCGCCAAATAGTAGGCACTGGTCACCCCAATGACGCCGCTACCCAAGACCAGAACGCGCATTTTTATATCCTCATCGCGGGCTCAGCCGCTGACGTGTGTTATTCGAGCAATGATGGGCGCAGTGTAAAAAACAATCGGCAGTGCATTTCACTATATAAATGCCTATATTTGGCGACAATTCTTGGCAAAAACCCTTTTGACAGAGGCGTATCCCCTATGCGTACCAACACCCAGACCAAGCGGGAGCTGGACAAGATCGACCGCAATATCCTGCGCATCCTGCAAACCGACGGGCGCATCTCGTTCACGGAGCTGGGGGAAAAGGTCGGGCTGTCCACCACGCCCTGCACCGAGCGCGTGCGGCGCCTGGAGCGCGAAGGGATCATCATGGGCTACAACGCACGGCTCAACCCCCAGCATTTGAAGGGAAGTTTGCTGGTATTTGTCGAGATCAGCCTGGATTACAAGTCGGGTGACACCTTTGAAGAATTTCGCCGAGCCGTGCTGAAACTGCCTCACGTGCTGGAGTGCCATCTGGTGTCGGGTGATTTCGACTACCTAGTGAAAGCGCGGATCTCGGAGATGGCTTCGTACCGCAAATTGCTGGGCGATATCCTGCTCAAACTCCCCCATGTGCGGGAATCCAAGAGCTATATCGTGATGGAAGAGGTGAAAGAGAGCCTGAACCTGCCGATCCCTGACTGACCCACTGACACAACACGGCCAAATGTGGGAGCTGGCTTGCCTGCTCCCTTGGTTTTAACCGAGTACATCCGCTAGACCAACACCTGCCGGGTACTCGCCATGTACTCATGAATCTGCTTCTCCACCTGCGGATGAATCAGCTCCACTGGCCGGCGGCCATTAGGGCACGGCAAGGTCTTGGTAGTGCCGAACAGGCGACAGATCAGCGGCCGCTCGTCATACACCGTGCAACCCTTGGGCCCAAGGTGCACGCAGTTCAGCTCGTCCATCGCCGCCTCTTGCTCGGCAGCGGTCTTGCGCGGCAGGCGCGACATTTCCTCGGGCGAGGTGGTCACCGGCCCACAGCAGTCGTGGCAACCGGGGACGCACTCGAACGAAGGAATCTGGCGACGCAGCGCGCTGATTTTCTGACTGTTGCAACTCATCGAAACCCATACCGAACGGCGAATAGACGTGGATTCTGACGCAAAAAGCCCCGCGCAGACAGCGTCGTGCGACCACTGTATCCTGCGTCAAATTTTCCAGACAGGGAGGTTCCCCATGACCGCCAGCGCCCGGCACACCGCTTCCTACTACGCCGCCAGCAGCGTCCCGCAACCGGATTACCCGACGCTGACCGGTGAGGTGAACGCCGATGTCTGTGTGATCGGCGGGGGTTTCTCTGGGCTCAACACCGCCCTGGAATTGGCCGAGCGCGGCTTTCGCGTGGTGTTGCTGGAGGCGCGCAAAATCGGTTGGGGCGCCAGCGGGCGCAATGGCGGCCAGTTGATTCGCGGTGTCGGCCACGGGCTGGATCAGTTCACCCAGGTGATCGGCAGCGACGGCGTGCGCCAGATGAAGCTGATGGGCCTGGAAGCCGTGGAGATCGTGCGCGAGCGTGTGGAGCGCTTCCAGATCCCCTGTGACCTGACCTGGGGCTACTGCGACCTGGCCAACAAACCCCGCGACCTGCAGGGCCTGGCCGAGGATGCCGAAGAGCTGCGCAGCCTGGGTTACCGCCACGAAGTGCGCCTGTTGCAAGCCAGCGAGATGGGCACCGTAATCGGCTCTGATCGCTATGTAGGCGGCATGATCGATATGGGGTCCGGCCATCTGCACCCGCTGAACCTGGCACTGGGTGAGGCTGCCGTTGCCCAGCAGTTGGGCGTGGCGCTGTACGAGCAATCCCAAGTGACCCGTATCGACTATGGCCCTGAGGTCAAGGTGCACACCGCCCAAGGCACTGTGCGCGCCAAGACCCTGGTACTGGCCTGCAACGCCTACCTGAACGGGCTCAACCCGCAACTGAGCGGCAAGGTGTTGCCCGCCGGCAGCTACATCATTGCCACCGAGCCCTTGAGCGAGGCGCAAGCCACCAGTCTGTTACCGCAGAACATGGCCGTGTGTGACCAGCGTGTGACGGTGGATTACTTCCGCCTGTCCGCCGACCGTCGCCTGTTGTTCGGCGGCGCCTGCCACTACTCCGGTCGAGACCCCAAGGACATCGGCGCCTACATGCGGCCGAAGATGCTGCAGGTATTCCCCCAATTGGCAGACGTGAAAATCGACTACCAATGGGGCGGCATGATCGGCATCGGCGCCAACCGCCTGCCGCAGATTGGCCGCCTGGCCGATCAACCCAACGTGTATTACGCCCAGGCCTATGCCGGCCATGGCCTCAACGCCACGCACCTGGCGGGCAAGCTGCTGGCCGAGGCCATCAGCGGCCAGCAACAGGGGCGCTTCGATCTGTTCGCCCAAGTGCCACACATCACCTTCCCCGGCGGCAAACACCTGCGTTCGCCGTTGCTGGCCCTGGGGATGCTCTGGCACCGCCTCAAAGAACTGCTCTGATCAATCGCGCCAGAAGGGTTTCAAACCCTCACGGCGCGCCTGATCGGCGGTCAGCCCGATGTCGCGTAACTGCTCGCGGCTCAGGTCCAGCAGGGCCTTGCGCGTATGGCGACGGCGCCAGAACAGATTCCAGCGGCCAGGCGCCGAGGCAGTGATCACCTGCTCCTGCGCCACGTCCAGTTCCTGACTGCGTAACGCCAGCCGTACATCGCTCATGCCGCTCATTTGACTGCCCCTCATTGGCCTGTTGCCTTGAGTGATCAGCATGCGTGGGGGGCCAGAACCATTACAGATTCAGCCAACTCTTATTAAATACATACAGATGCTGCCTTTGCGTGGCTGAATCCTGTATTTTTCCCCTATCTGTACTGGTCCCTCGGGAGCGACCACCATGACCCTTTACGTCAACCTCGCCGAATTGCTCGGCACCCGTATTGAACAGGGCTTCTATCGTCCGGGCGATCGACTGCCCTCGGTGCGGGCCTTGAGTGTGGAACATGGGGTGAGCCTGAGCACCGTGCAGCAGGCGTATCGGTTGCTCGAAGACAACGGCCTGGCGATGCCCAAGCCCAAGTCGGGCTATTTTGTTCCGGTGGGCCGTGAACTGCCGGCACTGCCCGAGATAGGCCGCCCGGCCCAACGACCAGTGGAAATCTCCCAATGGGACCTGGTGCTGGAACTGATTCGTGCGGTGCCGCGCAAAGACGTCATACAGATGGGCCGAGGCATGCCGGATGTATTGTCGCCTACCTTGAAGCCGTTGCTGCGTAGCCTCGCCCGTGTCAGCCGGCGCCAAGACCTGCCGGGGCTGTATTACGACAATATCCTCGGCTGTATGGAACTGCGTGAGCAAATCGCCCGGCTGTCATTGGACTCCGGCTGCCAACTGAGCGCCGAAGACATCGTGATCACCACCGGCTGCCACGAAGCCCTCTCCGCCAGCATTCACGCCATTTGTGAGCCCGGCGATATCGTCGCGGTGGATTCGCCCAGCTTCCACGGTGCCATGCAGACCCTCAAGGGCCTGGGCATGAAAGCCCTGGAAATCCCCACCGACCCGCTCACCGGCATCAGCCTGGAGGCCCTGGAGCTGGCGCTGGAACAGTGGCCGATCAAAGTCATCCAGCTCACCCCAAACTGCAACAACCCCTTGGGCTACATCATGCCGGAAGCGCGCAAACGCGCCTTGCTGACCCTGGCCCAGCGCTTTGACGTGGCGATTATCGAAGACGATGTGTATGGCGAGTTGGCCTACAGCTACCCACGCCCGCGCACCATCAAATCCTTCGACGAAGACGGCCGTGTGCTGCTGTGCAGCTCGTTCTCCAAAACTCTGGCGCCCGGCCTGCGCATTGGTTGGGTCGCACCGGGACGCTATCTGGAGCGGGTGCTGCACATGAAATACATCAGCACCGGCTCTACGGCCACGCAGCCGCAGATTGCCATTGCCGAATTCCTCAAAGGCGGTCATTTCGAGCCTCATTTACGTAGGATGCGTACCCAATACCAGCGTAATCGCGACTTGATGCTCGATTGGGTCAGCCGTTATTTCCCCGCTGGCACGCGCGCCAGCCGGCCCCAAGGCAGCTTCATGCTATGGATTGAGCTGCCGGAGGGCTTCGACACCTTGAAGCTCAACCGCGTGCTGGTGGAACAAGGTGTACAGGTGGCGGTAGGCAGCATCTTCTCCGCCTCCGGCAAGTACCGTAACTGCTTGCGCATGAACTACGCTGCCAAGCCAACGACGCAGATTGAAGAGGCCGTGCGCAAGGTAGGTGCCGCTGCACGCAAGATGCTGCAAGAGACGGCGGACTGACCTTTCCCGAGCAAATGCCGTCATATGCCACAACCGCCCTGACCTGGAAGCAGTTTCCTTGATGATTCGACGGCTTTTACCGTTTTGCCTGCTGGCCGCCCTGGCCCTGGGCGGCTGCGCCACGGTCGACACCCCGCGCATCCCCAGCGATGCCCTGCCGGCGAAGGACTCCTCGTTCGGTCGCTCGATCCAGGCCCAGGCCGCCCCCTACCAAGGACGCTCGGGCTTCCGCTTGCTGCCCAACAGCAGTGAAGCCTTCATGGCACGTGCCGAGTTGATCCGCAACGCCCAGACCAGCCTCGACTTGCAGTACTACATCGTGCACGACGGCATCAGTACACGCATGCTTGTGGACGAACTGCTCAAGGCCGCCGACCGCGGGGTGCGCGTGCGGATTTTGCTGGACGACACCACCAGCGATGGCCTCGACCAGATCATCGCCACCCTCGCCGCCCATCCCAAGGTGCATATACGCCTGTTCAACCCGCTGCATCTGGGCCGTAGCACCGGCGTCACGCGCGCCATGGGCCGTGTATTCAACCTGTCACTGCAACACCGGCGCATGCATAACAAGCTGTGGCTGGCCGATAACAGCGTGGCCATCGTTGGCGGGCGCAATCTGGGCGACGAGTATTTCGACGCCGAACCGAACCTGAATTTCACCGACATCGACATGCTCAGCATCGGGCCGGTGGCCGAGCAATTGGGTCACAGCTTCGACCAGTACTGGAACAGCGCCTTGAGCAAGCCTATCGATGACTTCGTCTCGAACAAACCCTCCAAGGTCGACCTCGCCGTCGCCCGCGGGCGCCTTGAAGCCTCCCTGACTCAGTCCCGTCAGCAGAACCACGCACTGTATAACCGCCTGCGCACTTACCAGACCCAGCCCCGCATGGACCTCTGGCGCCGCGAGTTAATCTGGGCCTGGAACCAGGCGCTGTGGGACGCACCGAGCAAGGTACTGGCCAAGGCCGACCCCGACCCCCGACTGCTGCTGACCACTCAGCTGGCGCCAGAGCTGGCGGGTGTCAGCCATGAGCTGATCATGATTTCGGCTTACTTCGTACCGGGCCAACCTGGGCTGGTCTACCTCACAGGGCGTGCCGATGCGGGTGTTTCGGTGCGCTTGCTGACCAACGCACTCGAAGCCACCGACGTACCGGCCGTGCACGGCGGTTATGCGCCGTATCGCAAGGCGCTGCTGGAGCACGGGGTAAAGCTCTATGAGCTGCGCCGGCAACCGGGCGACCCCAGCGCAAGCAGCGGCCCGCACCTGTTTCGGCATGGCAGCTTGCGCGGCTCGGACTCCAGCCTGCACAGCAAGGCGATGATCTTCGACCGAGAAAAGTCGTTTATCGGCTCGTTCAATTTCGACCCGCGCTCAGTGTTGTGGAATACCGAAGTTGGCGTACTGGTGGACAGCCCAGAGCTGGCCGAACACGTGCGCAACCTAGCGCTGGAAGGTATGGCGCCGGCGTTGAGCTATGAGGCCAAACTGCAGGACGGCCAGGTGGTGTGGGTGACAGAAGACAACGGCCAGATGCACACCCTGACCCGCGAACCGGGCAGTTGGTGGCGACGGTTCAATGCCTGGTTCGCCACACGCGTTGGCCTGGAACGCATGCTCTAAAAAACACTGCACATCACCTGTGGGAGCCGGGCTTGCCCGCGATAGCGGTGTGCCAGGTAACACATAAGCGACGGGCAACCCGTTATCGCAGGCAAGCCAGCTCCCACAATTGATTGCATTTCAAGGTCAGGCCGGCTGCGCGGCGCCGAAAGCCCCCTGGCGCAGCAAAAGCACCACCAACCCCAGCGCCCCGGCCGCCATCAGCAGCGGCAGCGCATGCCCGCTGATCCACTGGCTGCCCGCTCCTGCCACCAGCGGCCCGATCAGGCAGCCAATGCCCCACAGCTGCGCCACGTGAGCGTTGGCACGCACCAACGCATCGTCGCGGTAGCGCTCGCCAATCAAAATCAGCGACAAGGTGAACAACCCACCGGCACTGGCACCGAACAGCACCCACACCGGCCAGATCAGCAACGTGTGCATCAATAACGGCACCGCCAGGCTCGACGCCAGCAACAGCAGTGCACAGGCCAGAAAAAGAGTACGTCGCGGCAGGTAGTCGGCCAGCGCGCCAATGGGCAATTGCAGCAACGCATCGCCCACCACCACCGTGCTGACCATCGCCAAGGCGATCTCGGCAGTAAAACCCTGTTGCAGGCAGTACACCGGCAACAGCGTCAGGATCATCGCTTCAAACGCAGCAAACAACGCCACGGCCCAGGCAATCGCCGGCAGGCCCAGGCAAAAGCGCCACAGGTCGCCAAAGGTCACGCTGAACGAATCCGCCGTCGGCGCGCCGGTACGTCCCAGCAACAGCAGCGGCGCCAGCACCAAAAGGCCCGCGCCGACCCAGAAGCCGTAGTCATGGTCGGTGCCAATCAGGCCCAACAGCAACGGCCCCGACAACTGACTCAAGGCATAGCTACAGCCGTAGAGCGCCACCAGCCGGCCACGCCACTGCTCGACCACCAATTGGTTGATCCAGCTTTCACCCAGGATAAATACGATGGTCAGAATCACCCCGATCATCAGCCTGAGCACCAACCACACCGGGTAGCTGGGCAGGATCGCCAGCAAGCCGATGGACACCGCACCGGCCCACAGGCACAGGCGCATCAGGTTGGCAGTGCCGAGCCAGGACGCCATACGGCTGGAGACCTTGGCCCCCAGTAGCACGCCGAATGCCGGCATCGCCGCCATCACGCCAATAGCGAAACTGCCATAACCCCAGCCTTCAAGACGCAGGGATACCAACGGCATGCTGACACCCAGAGCCAGGCCAACGCTGAGTACCGACGCCAGCACGGCGAAATATGTCGCCCAACGCATTGCCACGCTCCTGTGAATAATTCTGCTTCGCAAAACGACTGTAGGAGCGAGCTTGCTCGCGAAAAACGTTAACGATGACGCGTTCATGCTGGATAAACGCGGCGCCTTCAGGTTCTTCGCGAGCAAGCTCGCTCCTACAGGGGGATCAGCAGTGTTGCTTAGAGCTTGATCCAGGTCGCCTTCAGCTCGGTGTACTTGTCGAATGCATGCAGCGACTTGTCGCGGCCATTACCCGACTGCTTGAAACCACCGAACGGTGCAGTCATGTCGCCGCCATCGTACTGGTTAACCCACACGCTGCCGGCGCGCAGAGCCTTGGCCGTCAAGTGTGCCTTGGAGATGTCCGCCGTCCACACCGCCGCAGCCAGGCCGTATTGGGTGTCGTTGGCGATGGCGATGGCTTCTTCGGCGCTGTCGAAAGTGATCACCGACAGGACCGGGCCAAAGATCTCTTCCTGGGCGATCTTCATGGCATTGGTCACGCCGTCGAAAATCGTCGGCTCGACGTAGGTGCCGCCGGACTCTTCCAGGGTGCGCTTGCCACCCGCGACCAGCTTGGCGCCGTCGGCGTGGCCGGCTTCAATGTACGAAAGCACGGTGTTCATCTGCTGCGTATCCACCAATGCACCCACAGTGGTGGCTGGGTCCAGTGGATTGCCGGGTTTCCAGCCCTTGAGGGCCTCGATCACCAGCGGCAGGAAGGTGTCTTTGATCGAACGCTCGACCAGCAGGCGCGAGCCGGCAGTGCAGACTTCGCCCTGGTTGAAGGCAATGGCGCTGGCGGCGGATTCGGCCGCCGCTTGCAGGTTCGGCGCGTCGGCAAACACGATGTTCGGGCTCTTGCCGCCAGCCTCCAGCCAGACACGCTTCATGTTCGATTCGCCGGAGCGGATCAACAGTTGCTTGGCGATCTTGGTCGAGCCCGTGAACACCAGGGTATCGACGTCCATATGCACCGCCAGCGCATTACCTACCGTGTGGCCATAGCCAGGCAGCACGTTGAACACGCCTTTTGGAATACCAGCCTCAACGGCCAACGCGGCGATGCGGATGGCGGTGAGCGGGGATTTTTCGGACGGCTTCAGGATGACAGAGTTGCCGGTAGACAGCGCCGGGCCGAGTTTCCAGCAGGCCATCATCAACGGGAAGTTCCACGGCACGATGGCGCCAACGACGCCGACGGGCTCGCGGGTCACCAGGCCCAGTTGATCGTGGGGCGTGGCGGCGACTTCATCGTAGATCTTGTCGATCGCCTCGCCGCTCCAGCTCAGGGCTTGCGCCGCGCCGGGGACGTCGATGTTCAGGGAATCGCTGATGGGTTTGCCCATGTCCAGGGTTTCGAGCAGCGCCAGCTCTTCGGCGTTAGCCTTGAGCAGCGCGGCGAAACGGATCATGACGGACTTGCGCTTGGCTGGTGCCAGGCGCGACCACACGCCGGAATTGAAAGTGGCACGCGCATTTTCCACGGCGCGCTGGGCATCGCTGGCATCACAGCTGGCGACAGTGGCCAGCAAGCGCCCATCCACCGGGCTGATGCATTCGAAGGTGTCACCGGAAACGGCGGCGGTGTATTCGCCATTGATATAGGCGCGGCCTTCGATTTTCAGAGCCTTGGCGCGTTGTTCCCAGTCGGCACGGGTCAGGGTGGTCATGCGAGTGTCCTCCTCTTATTGAATACAAGGGCCTGGGAGGTTTATCCCGGCGCCATCACGAATGCTTGCCCGGCCAGCCTGCTGTTCGGCTCAAGGCAGCTGCCACCCTAAACCAGCGGCTGGGGATGTTTCAATATATTTGACATAACGGCGGCAAACGCCCTTGCGATGTTCATTTTAATAAACATAGACTTTGGGCTCTCCAACTGCAGGCCAGACGGGAAATGCACATGAGCATCCAGGACATCGTCGATTTCAGCCAAGCCAACACCGCCCCCGAACGCTACCGCCCTGCCGCCGAGAAAATCCTCAAGGGCGACCCCGAACAGACACTCTACAACCACTACAACAGCCCATGCGGCCAGATGAACGCGGGCGTCTGGGAAGGTGAAGTGGGCCAGTGGAAGGTCAATTACACCGAGCATGAGTACTGCGAGATCGTGCAAGGCGTGTCGGTGTTGCGCGATGCCGAGGGGAATGCCAAGACACTGCGGGCCGGCGACCGCTTTGTGATCCCTGCCGGTTTCAGTGGTACCTGGGAAGTGCTGGAAGCGTGCCGCAAGATCTACGTGGTGTTTGAAGAGAAAGCCTGATCATTGATTGATCGACAACGGGACGCTGAGCGTCCGAGACGGCATTCCCACGCAGAGCGTGGGAACGATCAGCAGAGCGTGGGAACGATCAGGCAAAAAAAAGCCCGCATCGTGAGATACGGGCTTTTTTTCACAAGGAAGAAAATCAATTACTTGATTTTGCCTTCTTTGTAGATCACGTGCTTGCGAACGCGCGGGTCGAACATTTTCTTTTCGAGCTTGTCCGGGGTAGTACGCTTGTTCTTGTCGGTAGTGTAGAAGTGACCAGTACCGGCGCTAGAGATCATTCGAATCAATTCACGCATGATAGAGCTCCTTAGATCTTGCCAGCGGCGCGGATTTCGGCCAGCACGACAGTGATGCCACGCTTGTCGATAATACGCATGCCTTTAGCAGATACACGCAGGCGAACAAAACGTTTCTCTTCTTCAACCCAGAAGCGGTGATGCTGCAGGTTCGGCAGGAAACGACGACGGGTTTTGTTATTTGCGTGGGAAATGTTATTCCCAGTCACCGGACCCTTACCGGTAACTTGACAGACTCTCGACATGCCTCAGCCCTCTAAAACCACATGCCCAACCCGGCATGGGTTGGCCGCTTAATCTCTCAGTCATTTGGCGCCAGGCGCCGCGTTTCTTTAGGGTCTTACCGGCTACACCTACAGTGAAGGAACCGGGCCCCTAGAAAAGAGCGCTGCTTTATACCAGAAAGACCCCAGTGCAACAACAACCTGTGTACTTTTAGCAGCGTAAATCTTGGCCACAAGTGCCTGAACCGCTGCCAGGAGGGGCCGCTGTAACAGCCGACCGCTCGTCGCACAGAATGATTTACAACGTCTGCGGTCACAGGGAAGTGCACGGCGAAACACGCTGAGGCGCCATCAAAACAGCATTTTGGCCAAAAGCACAGGCAAAAATGGGCTAGTCATTTATCAATCAGACCTCTACGGTAGGCTTTTTCCAGACTGCACTCGCAGATGGGCCTTCGATCTGCACAGGAAACCGAATATGCGCCTCGCTGCCCTACCGCTATTGCTTGCCCCTCTCTTTATTGCGCCGATGGCCGTTGCGGCCACCAACTTGAGCGTATGCACCGAGGCCAGCCCCGAAGGGTTCGATGTGGTGCAGTACAACTCACTGACCACCACCAACGCCTCGGCCGACGTGCTGATGAACCGTTTGGTGGAATTCGACGCGGCCAGTGGCAAGTTGGTACCGAGCCTTGCAGATAGCTGGGAAGTGTCGCCCGATGGGCTGACGTACACCTTCAAACTGCACCCCGATGTGAAATTCCATCGCACCAGCTATTTCAGCCCAAGCCGCACCCTGACGGCCGAAGATGTACGCTTCAGCTTCGAGCGCATGCTCGACCCGGCCAACCCGTGGCACAAGATCGCCCAGAGCGGCTTTCCTCACGCCCAGTCCCTGCAATTGCCGGCACTGGTCAAGAAAATCGACGCCCTTGACCCACTGACCGTACGCTTCACCCTCGACCATGCCGATTCCACCTTCCTCCCAGCACTGAGCATGGGCTTTGCGTCGATCTATCCGGCTGAATATGCCGATAAATTGCTCAAGGCCGGCACACCCGAGAAGCTCAACAGCCAGCCAATCGGCACCGGCCCGTTTGTGTTCGTGCGTTTCCAGAAAGATGCCGTGGTGCGTTACAAGGCCAACCCGGACTACTTCGCCGGCAAACCGGCGGTGGACAACCTGATTTTCGCCATCACCCCGGACGCCAACGTACGCCTGCAGAAGCTGCACCGCGATGAATGCCAGATCGCCCTGTCACCCAAGCCCCTGGATGTGGGCGAGGCCGAAAAAGACGCGGCGCTGAAGGTGGAAAAAACCGCCGCCTTCATGACCGCGTTCGTCGCCATCAACAGCCAGCACCCACCGCTGGACAAGCCCGAAGTGCGCCAGGCGATCAACCTGGCCTTTGATAAGGGCAGCTACCTCAAGGCCGTGTTCGAAGGCACCGCCGAAGCAGCCAACGGTGTCTACCCGCCGAACACTTGGAGCTATGCCAAGGAGTTGCCAGGCTACCCGCAGGACCTCGCCAAAGCCAAGGCGCTGCTGGGCCGCGCCGGGCTCAAGGACGGCTTCAAGACCACAATATGGACCCGCCCTACGGGCAGCCTGCTGAACCCCAACCCGAACCTCGGCGCCCAACTGTTGCAGGCCGACCTGGCCAAGGTTGGCATCCAGGCCGAGATTCGCGTGATCGAATGGGGCGAGTTGATCCGCCGCGCCAAGGCCGGCGAGCACGACTTGCTGTTCATGGGCTGGGCCGGCGACAACGGCGACCCGGATAACTTCCTGACGCCGCAGTTCTCATGCGCAGCGGTGAAGTCCGGCACCAACTTTGCCCGCTATTGCGACCCCACCCTGGATAAGTTGATCAGCGCGGGCAAAACCACCAGTGAGCAAGGTGTGCGCAGCAAGCTGTATCAGCAGGCCCAGGCGCAGATCCAGCAACAGGCGCTGTGGCTGCCACTGGCGCATCCGACGGCGTTTGCCTTGACCCGCAAGAACATCCAGGGGTACTTGGTAAGCCCGTTCGGGCGCCAGGACTATTCGAAAGTCAGCCTCAAGCCCTAAGGCACAACCCCCCACCTGTAGGAGCGAGCTTGCTCGCGAAAATCGTCAACGATGACGCGGAAAAACCTGACACCCCACGGGGGCCCTCTGGTTTTTCGCGAGCAAGCTCGCTCCTACAGAGGCAGGGCCGTTACAGCCAACCGTATTCAGCCATCGACAGCGGGTCACCATCGCCCACGATGATGTGGTCCAGCACCCGCACATCCACCACGTCCAGCGCCTTTTGCAGCAGCTTGGTCAATTTTCGATCAGCCGCGCTGGGCTCCGTGCTTCCCGACGGATGGTTATGACACAGGATCAATGCCGCCGAGTTGTACGCCAAGGCGCGCTTGACCACCTGTCGCGGGTAGACAATCGCAGCGTCGATCGTGCCTTGGGACATGACCTCGAACCCTAGCACCCGATGCTTGGAGTCCAGGAACAGGCAGCCGAAGATCTCATGGGGCTCATGGCGCAGCAGTGCCTTGAGGTACTCGCGCACGGCCAGCGGGCTTTCCAGCACAGAGTCAGCCCGCAAGCGCTCGGCCAGGTGGCGCCGGGACATCTCAAGCACCGCCTGCAACTGGGCAAACTTCGCCGGCCCCAGCCCCAGATGCTGGCTGAACAACGTCTGGCTGGCCTCCAGTAACGGGCGCAGGCCACCGAATTGGGCCAACAGATGGCGCGCCAGATCCACCGCACTTCGGCCGGCCACCCCCGTACGCAGGAAGATCGCCAACAGCTCGGCATCGGACAGGCTCGCCGCGCCGCCTTCCAATAACTTCTCCCGTGGACGCTCTGCCACGGGCCAATCACGAATACTCATCCCACCTCCCTGTATCTGCTCCGCTGTTGCCCGGCGGGCGCTGTGTTATCGTAGGGCCCTCTTTTTTGCCTGCGATTTCACCTGGGGAGGGGTCATCGCAGGTGTCATTGAACTGGCATCACTGAACTGGAAAGGCAAACCAATGCAGCGTCTGTATCGGAAACGCATCGTTCTCGGCGTCGGCGGCGGCATTGCCGCCTACAAGAGCGCAGAGTTGGTTCGCAGGCTCCTGGACCAGGGCGCCGAAGTGCGCGTGGTCATGACCCGTGGTGGCAGTGAGTTCATCACCCCGCTGACCATGCAAGCGTTGTCCGGCCACCCGGTTCACCTCGACCTGCTGGACCCGGCCGCAGAAGCCGCCATGGGCCATATCGAACTGGCCAAATGGGCCGACCTGGTGCTGATAGCCCCGGCCACTGCCGACCTGATCGCCCGCCTGGCCCAGGGCATTGCCGATGACCTGCTCACCACCCTGGTATTGGCCACCGACGCCACCGTCGCTATCGCACCGGCCATGAACCAGGCCATGTGGCGCGATCCGGCCACCCAGACCAATACCCAACTCCTGCAAACCCGCGGCCTCAAGGTGTTCGGCCCGGCTTCCGGCAGCCAGGCCTGCGGCGACGTCGGCCTGGGCCGCATGCTCGAAGCCACCGACCTGGCGCAGTGCGCCGCCGAGTGCTTCCAGCATCTGGCCCTGACCGGCAAGCACGTGCTGATCACCGCCGGCCCGACCCAGGAAAACATCGACCCGGTGCGCTACATCACCAACCATAGCTCAGGAAAAATGGGCTTCGCGTTGGCAGAAGCTGCGGTCGAGGCAGGCGCACGGGTCACACTGATAACCGGCCCGGTACATTTGCCGACCCCTGATCGCGTTACGCGTATCGACGTAGTCAGCGCCCGGGACATGTTGGCGGCCTGCGAAGCCGCCATTCCCTGCGACCTGTTTATCGCCTCGGCAGCGGTTGCGGATTACCGACCCGAGGTCGTGGCCCCGCAGAAGCTCAAGAAAGACCCTACGAGCGGCGACGGCCTGCTCCTGCAAATGGTGCGTAACCCGGACATCCTGGCCACCATCGCTACCCGTGCGGACCGTCCGTTCAGCGTCGGCTTCGCAGCCGAGACCGAGCACCTGCTGGACTACGCCGCACGCAAACTGAAAGACAAAAACCTCGACCTGATCGTTGCCAATGATGTCGCCAACCCGAGCATCGGCTTCAACAGCGAGGAAAATGCGTGCAGCGTGATCGACCGTGAACTGCACGCCACCCTTTTCGCCCAGACCAGCAAGGGCAAGATTGCCCGCCAACTGATCTCTTTTATCGCCCAACGGCTGAACCAGGTTTAATGTCCATGCACGCTTTGCAAGCCAAGATTCTCGACCCACGCCTCGGCAGCGAATTCCCTCTGCCGGCCTACGCCACGCCGGGCTCCGCCGGCCTGGACCTACGCGCCATGCTCAAGCAAGACACCGTCCTTGAGCCGGGCCAGACCATCCTGATTCCCACTGGCTTGTCGATCTATGTCGGCGATCCTGGCCTGGCGGCGCTGATCCTGCCGCGCTCCGGCTTGGGCCATAAACATGGCATCGTGCTAGGCAACCTGGTCGGCCTGATCGATTCCGACTACCAGGGCGAGTTGATGGTGTCGTGCTGGAACCGTGGCCAGACTGCTTTCAACATCGCCGTCGGCGAGCGCATTGCCCAGTTGGTATTGGTGCCGGTGGTGCAGGCGCATTTCGAATTGGTACAGGAATTCGACGAAACCCAACGTGGTGCAGGCGGTTTTGGGCATTCCGGCAGTCACTGACTAAGCTGAACGTGGCCGGGCGCAATCGTCCGGCCACGCACCGCCGCCCGGCTTTTCAGGATGAAGAATGCGCGGAAATAATCATCGAGATTTCTTTAATGAAATCAAGGGACTACGTAAAAATAATGCTAGCGCCGAAGCGCCGATGGCATTTTTACACCACGAACTCTCTGCCGAAAACGCCGTCATACCCTTCAGTTTGAGCCTGCCGGCCAGCCACATCAGGCCCGCCTTGCCCCCTTTCAGATGGAGTTTCCCCCGCGATGAGTACCGCAGCCCGCGTAGCCCCGACCTTTCCCGACAGCATTTTTCGCGCCTATGACATCCGTGGTGTGGTCCCCAAGACCCTGACCGCCGAAACCGCCTACTGGATCGGCCGCGCCATCGGCTCCCAGAGCCTGGCCCAAGGCGAACCCAACGTCTCGGTAGGCCGTGACGGCCGCTTGTCCGGCCCGGAGTTGGTCGAGCAACTCATCCAGGGCCTGGCTGACAGCGGCTGCCATGTCAGCGACGTCGGCCTGGTGCCAACCCCCGCGCTGTACTACGCCGCCAACGTACTGGCGGGCAAATCCGGGGTCATGCTCACCGGCAGCCACAATCCGTCGGATTACAACGGCTTCAAGATCGTCATCGCTGGCGACACCCTCGCCAATGAACAGATCCAGGCCCTTCACACCCGCCTGAAGACCAACGACTTGACCAGCGGCACCGGCAGCATCACCAAGGTCGATATCCTCCAGCGCTACTCCGATGAAATCACTCGCGACGTCAAGCTCGCCCGCCGCTTGAAAGTCGTGGTGGACTGCGGCAACGGCGCAGCGGGTGTGATTGCCCCGCAATTGCTCGAAGCCCTGAACTGCGAAGTGATCCCACTGTTCTGCGAAGTGGACGGCAACTTCCCCAACCATCACCCGGACCCAGGCAAGCCGGAAAACCTGGTAGACCTGATTGCCAAGGTCAAGGAAGTGGGCGCCGACGTCGGCCTGGCCTTCGATGGCGACGGCGACCGTGTGGGCGTGGTGACCGAAACCGGCGAGATCGTGTTCCCGGACCGCCTGTTGATGCTGTTTGCTCGAGACGTGGTTGCGCGCAATGCCAACGCCGAGATCATCTTCGATGTGAAATGCACTCGTCGCCTGACGCCATTGATCAAGGAATACGGTGGTCGCCCGCTAATGTGGAAGACCGGTCACTCGTTGATCAAAAAGAAAATGAAGGAAACCGGCGCGCTGTTGGCCGGTGAAATGAGCGGTCACGTGTTCTTCAAAGAACGTTGGTTCGGGTTTGACGATGGTATCTACAGTGCCGCTCGCCTGCTGGAGATCCTCAGCAAGGAGAAATCCACGGCCGAAGAGCTGTTTCAGACCTTCCCGAATGATATTTCTACGCCAGAGATCAATATCCATGTGACCGAGGAGAGCAAATTCAGCATCATTGACGCATTGCACGATGCGCAATGGGGTGAAGGCGCCAACCTGACCACCATTGATGGTGTGCGAGTCGATTACGCCAAAGGCTGGGGCCTGGTTCGCGCGTCCAACACCACACCGGTGCTGGTCCTGCGTTTCGAGGCGGATACCGAGGCTGAGTTGCAGCGCATCAAGGACGTGTTCCACGCCCAGTTGAAACGTGTTGCCCCTGATCTCCAATTACCGTTCTGATTTTTGCCCGGAGCCCTGAATGACCCTCGAACGCGAAGCCGCTGCCAACACCGCCAAGGTCCTGTCCGAAGCGTTGCCTTACATTCGACGCTACGTCGGCAAGACGCTGGTGATCAAGTACGGCGGCAATGCCATGGAAAGCGATGAGCTGAAAACCGGCTTTGCCCGCGACATCGTGCTGATGAAGGCTGTGGGGATCAACCCCGTGGTCGTCCACGGCGGCGGCCCGCAAATTGGCGACCTGCTCAAGCGTTTGTCGATCGAGAGTCACTTCATCGATGGCATGCGTGTCACTGACGCGCAAACCATGGACGTGGTGGAAATGGTGCTCGGCGGCCAGGTCAACAAAGACATCGTCAACCTGATCAACCGCCACGGCGGCAGCGCCATCGGCCTGACCGGCAAGGATGCGGAACTGATCCGCGCCAAGAAACTGACCGTGACCCGCAAGACGCCGGAGATGACCCAGCCGGAAATCATCGACATCGGCCAGGTGGGCGAAGTCATCGGCATCAACACCGATTTGCTCAACCTGCTGGTCAAGGGCGACTTCATCCCGGTAATTGCGCCGATCGGCGTGGGTGCTAATGGCGAGTCCTATAACATCAACGCCGATCTGGTAGCCGGTAAGGTGGCGGAAGCACTGAAGGCTGAGAAACTGATGCTGCTGACCAACATCGCCGGCTTGATGGACAAGGAAGGCAAGGTACTGACCGGCTTGACTACCCAGCAGGTAGACGACCTGATCGCCGACGGCACCATCTACGGCGGCATGTTGCCGAAGATCCGTTGCGCACTGGAAGCCGTGCAGGGCGGCGTCGGCAGCTCGCTGATCCTGGATGGCCGCGTGCCAAATGCAATACTGTTGGAAATCTTCACCGATACCGGTGTCGGTACGTTGATCAGTAACCGCAAGCGCCCTTGATCGCTGCAAAGCAAAAGGCCCCGCTCAATTGAATTGAGCGGGGCCTTTGTTTGTACACAGTTCAAATGTGGGAGCTGGCTTGCCTGCGATGACGACAGTACATGCAAAAATGCACCGCCTGACACACCGCTATCGCGGGCAAGCCCACTCCCACAGGATTCAGTGTCAGACGCCGAACTGCTCGCGGTATGCACGCACAGCCGGCAAATGTTGCTTGAGCTGCGGGTCGTCTTCCAGGAACTGCAACACCTGGTTCAACGACACGATGCTCACCACCGGAATGCCGAAGTCACGCTCCACTTCCTGGATCGCCGACAATTCACCGTTGCCACGCTCCTGGCGGTTCAAGGCGATCAGCACACCGGCAGCCTTGGCGCCGTCCTGGGAAGCGATGATCTGCATCACTTCACGGATAGCAGTACCCGCGGTGATCACGTCATCGATGATCAGCACATCGCCGGTCAATGGCGCGCCTACCAGGCTGCCACCTTCACCATGGGCCTTGGCTTCCTTACGGTTGAAACACCACGGCAAGTCCTGCCCGTGATGCTCCGCCAGGGCTATCGCCGTCGCCGCTGCCAGGGGAATACCCTTGTAGGCCGGGCCAAAGAGTACGTCGAAGGAAATACCGCTCTCAACGATGGCTGCCGCATAGAAACGGCCCAGCTGAGCCAGGGCCGAACCTGAGTTGAACAGGCCCGCATTGAAGAAGTACGGGCTGGTGCGCCCGGACTTGAGGGTGAACTCACCGAAGCGTAAAACGCCGCGATCGATGGCAAAACGAATGAAATCGCGCTGATACGCCTGCATGAAAAAAGCCTCAGATACCACGGATTTAGCTAATTGGGTGGACGGCGTGTATCATACACGCACGCGATTTTTGGGGCCATTTATGCGGATCATCAGTGTGAACGTTAATGGTATTCAGGCTGCAGTCGAGCGTGGTTTGCTCAGTTGGCTGCAAGCACAGAATGCCGACGTCATCTGCCTGCAGGACACCCGTGCCTCCGCCTTTGAACTGGACGACCCAGCCTTCCAACTGGATGGCTACTTCCTTTATGCCTGCGATGCCGAAGTGCCCACCCAAGGTGGCGTGGCTTTGTACTCGCGGTTGCAACCCAAGGCGGTCATCAGCGGCCTCGGCTTCGAGACAGCCGACCGCTACGGGCGTTACCTGCAAGCCGATTTCGACAAGGTCAGCATCGCGACCTTGCTGCTTCCTTCCGGGCAGAACGGCGATGAAGACTTGAACCAGAAATTCAAGCTAATGGACGATTTCGCCCGTTACCTGGATAAACAGCGACGCAAACGTCGCGAGTACATTTATTGTGGCTCGCTGTACGTGGCGCAACAGAAGCTGGATATCAAGAACTGGCGCGACAGCCAGCAATCCCCGGGCTTCCTGGCGCCAGAACGCGCCTGGATGGACGAGATTGTCGGCAACATGGGCTATGTCGATGCCCTGCGTGAAGTCAGCCGCGAAGGCGACCAGTACAGCTGGTGGCCAGATAACGAACAGGCTGAGATGCTCAACCTGGGCTGGCGTTTCGACTATCAGCTGCTGACCCCAGGTCTGCGCCGGTTCGTACGCAGTGCACGCCTGCCGCGCCAGCCGCGCTTCTCGCAGCACGCGCCGCTGATCGTGGACTACGACTGGACATTGACCATCTGAGGTCTTTTTCCAGGCACAAAAAAACCGACAGTGATGTCGGTTTTTTTGTGGCCGCCCGGTTACTTGACCAGGCGCCAGGTCCACGGATAGCGATAGGCAATGCCTTTGTTGGCCTTGATACCGGCGATGATCGTCAGTATCAACGCCCCGATCACCAGCACGGTCATCAGCAAGAAGCCAACGACCACGAAGCCCAGCAACAGGCACACCAGCCAGGCGATCGCCACGGTGATCTGGAAATTCAGCGCCTCCTTGCCCTGGTCATCGATGAGCGGGTCCATGTCCTTCTTGAACTGCCACAGGATCAACGGCCCCAGCAAGCTGCCGAAGGGAAATACCAACCCCAGGAATGCCGCAAAATGACACAACATTGCCCACTGGCGTACTTCCTTGGACGGTGCCGGAACCGGCAACTGGCTGTCATTCATGGCGTTTCTCCTTGGGCCGGCTCAGTCAGCCAGCGCGGCGTTCTGCAATTCAAAGATTTCGGTCATGCCTTTCTGGGCCAAGGCCAGCATGGCGTTCAGCTCAGCCGGCTGGAATGGCGCGCCTTCGGCAGTGCCCTGCACTTCGATGAAACCACCGGTGCTGGTCATGACCACGTTGAGGTCGGTCTCGGCGGCCGAGTCTTCCAGGTAGTCGAGGTCCAGCACAGGCTCGCCCTGGTACATGCCAACAGACACAGCGGCGATCATCTGCTTGAGCGGGTCACCCGCTTTCAGGCCGCCACGCTTCTTGATGACTTTCAAAGCGTCGACCAGGGCCACCATGGCGCCGGTGATGGACGCCGTGCGGGTACCGCCGTCAGCCTGGATCACGTCGCAGTCGACGTAGAGGGTGACGTCACCCAGCTTGGACATATCCAGGGCGGCACGCAGGGAGCGGCCGATCAGGCGCTGGATTTCCAGGGTACGCCCGCCTTGCTTGCCACGGCTGGCTTCACGCTGGTTACGCTCGCCAGTGGCGCGCGGCAGCATGCCGTATTCAGCGGTCAACCAACCCTGGCCCTGGCCCTTGAGGAAGCGCGGCACGCCGTTTTCGACGCTGACAGTGCAGATGACCTTGGTATCGCCAAACTCGACCAGTACGGATCCCTCGGCGTGTTTGGTGTAGTTGCGGGTGATGCGGATCGAGCGGAGCTGATCGGCAGCGCGACCACTTGGACGTTTCATAGGGGATACCTGTACTGAGGACGAAAAACTGCCGAGCATTATAGAGCCGCAAGCCGGTTCGAGGCACTTCTAAAAAATTCGGTTACGAATGGTCAGGCGATCGGCCATTGTTTTGGCGCACCCGCCCCACTGCGCTACACTCCTGCGCCTTCGCAGCCTGTCGGCTTCAATTTACCCATCAGCCCGTATTTGCGGGACTGCATCGCGAGGTACCTCCATGGTGCACAGCATGACCGCCTTCGCCCGTGTCGAAAAAGCCGGGGCCCAAGGCACCCTCAGCTGGGAACTGCGCTCGGTCAACAGCCGTTACCTGGAGCCGCACCTGCGCCTGCCGGAGTCGTTCCGCGACCTTGAAGGCGCGGTTCGTGAAGCGCTGCGCCAGGGCATCTCCCGCGGCAAGCTGGAATGCACTCTGCGCTTTACCGAAGAAACCACCGGCAAGCCGCTGCAGGTCGACCGAGACCGCGCCGCCCAACTGGTGGCCGCGGCCGAAACCATCGCCGGCCTGATCAAACAGCCAGCCGCATTGAACCCTCTGGAAGTATTGGCCTGGCCCGGCGTGCTGGTGGCCGACGCGGCAGACCCACAGGCCTTGAATGCCGAAGCCCTCGCCCTGTTCAACCAGGGCCTGAAGGAGCTCAAGGCCGGCCGTGAACGCGAAGGCGCCGAACTGGCGCGCCTGATCAACGAGCGGCTGACATCGATCGAAGCCGACGTAGTGACCCTGCGCGAATTGGTACCGCAGATGCTCGCCACCCAGCGCCAGAAGGTCCTCGACCGCTTCACCGACATGAAGGCCGACCTCGATCCGACGCGCCTGGAACAGGAAATGGTCCTGCTCGCGCAGAAGAGCGACGTGGCCGAAGAACTCGACCGCCTGAGCACCCATATCCTTGAAGTGCGCCGCGTACTCAAGTCCGGCGGTGCCGCCGGTCGGCGCCTGGACTTCCTGATGCAGGAACTCAACCGCGAAGCCAATACACTGGGCTCCAAAGCGTTCGACCCGCGCAGCACCACGGCGGCGGTCAACCTCAAAGTGTTGATCGAGCAAATGCGCGAACAAGTACAGAATATTGAGTAAGGCACCCTCCATGACCCACAGCACCGGCACCCTTTACATCATTTCCGCCCCTTCGGGCGCGGGCAAGAGCAGCCTGGTCAAGGCCTTGACCGACGCTGACGAGCAGATCCGCATTTCGGTCTCGCACACCACCCGCGCCATGCGCCCGGGCGAAGTGGACGGCGTGCACTATCACTTCGTCGAGCGTACCGAGTTCGTCAAGATGATCGAACACGGTGACTTCCTGGAGCGCGCCGAAGTGTTCGGCAACCTCTACGGCACCTCGCAGAGCCACCTGCAACAGACCCTGGACGAAGGCCACGACCTGATCCTGGAGATCGACTGGCAGGGCGCCGAGCAAGTGCGCCAGCTGATGCCCAAGGCGCGCTCCATCTTCATCCTGCCGCCATCGCTCCAAGCCCTGCACCAACGCCTGACCAACCGCGGCCAGGACAGCGATGAGATCATCGAGGGCCGCATGCGTGAAGCCGTCAGCGAAATGAGCCACTACGTCGACTACGACTACCTGATCATCAATGACGACTTTACCCACGCCCTGGATGATTTGAAGGCGATTTTCCGCGCCAACCAACTGCAGCAAAAGCGCCAACAGCAGCGTTTCGGCAAATTACTCGCCGAATTGCTCGGCTGATTGACTCTTCCCAAAACAGCTGCAAGGGCCTTACATTGGCACTTGTAGCGGTTTTGCGAAGGCCTGCGAAAAATCAGCGCTTCCCTAAACGCTGGTGATTTTTTAAACTGCTCAGTCCGCTCGCCCAACCGGGCAGCGCGCATCTTGCATTCGCTCCGAGGAATACCATGGCCCGCGTAACCGTTGAAGACT
Source organism: Pseudomonas sp. DWP2-2 (assembly GCF_049897065.1). Classification (NCBI taxonomy): domain Bacteria; kingdom Pseudomonadati; phylum Pseudomonadota; class Gammaproteobacteria; order Pseudomonadales; family Pseudomonadaceae; genus Pseudomonas; species Pseudomonas sp. DWP2-2. The sequence continues at coordinate 331,942 of NZ_JAFCVN010000005.1, forward strand.
GCCTAGAACACGTGGATAACCGCTTTGAGCTGGTCATGCTCTCTACCAAGCGTGCCCGTCAACTGGCCACTGGCGGCAAAGAGCCTCTGGTCCAGTGGGAAAACGACAAGCCTACCGTTGTAGCCCTGCGTGAAATCGCTGAAGGCCTGATGAGCTACGAGTTCATCGCCAACGCCGAAATCGTTGAAGACGAACCGCTGTTTGCAGCGTTCGAAGGCGAGTCCAACGAGGACGTCTAAGCCTATGCCTGGTCGACGTAGCACGGCGCGGGGTCACAGCCATCGGCAGGAGTTCACACTTTGCCGAGCATAGACGCCCTCGCCGATCGCTTATCGGCCTACCTCGGCGCAGACCAGGTCAACCTGGTTCGCCGAGCGTATTTCTACGCCGAACAAGCCCACGACGGCCAACGCCGACGTAGCGGCGAGGCGTATGTCACCCATCCTCTTGCGGTGGCCAATATTCTTGCCGACATGCACATGGACCATCAGAGCCTGATGGCCGCGATGCTGCATGACGTGATCGAAGACACCGGCATTGCCAAGGAAGCGCTCAGTGCGCAATTTGGCGAAACCGTGGCCGAACTGGTCGATGGGGTCAGCAAGCTGACCCAGATGAACTTCGAGACCAAGGCCGAAGCCCAGGCGGAAAACTTCCAGAAGATGGCCATGGCCATGGCCCGAGACATTCGGGTGATCCTGGTCAAGCTGGCCGACCGGCTGCACAACATGCGCACGCTGGAAGTGCTGTCCGGCGAAAAGCGCCGGCGCATCGCCAAGGAAACCCTGGAAATCTATGCGCCCATCGCCAACCGGCTGGGCATGCACGCCATTCGTATCGAATTCGAAGACCTGGGCTTTAAAGCCATGCACCCCATGCGTTCGGCGCGCATCTACCAGGCGGTGAAGCGCGCACGGGGCAACCGCAAGGAAATCGTCAACAAGATCGAAGAGTCCCTGAGCCATTGCCTGGCGATTGACGAAATCGAGGGCGAGGTCAGCGGCCGGCAGAAGCACATCTACGGCATCTACAAAAAGATGCGCGGCAAGCGTCGGGCCTTCAACGAGATCATGGACGTCTATGCGTTCCGGATCATCGTCGACAAGGTCGATACCTGCTATCGCGTACTGGGCGCTGTACATAATTTGTACAAGCCCCTGCCGGGCCGCTTCAAGGACTACATCGCAATTCCCAAGGCCAACGGCTACCAGTCGCTGCATACCACTCTGTTTGGCATGCACGGCGTGCCGATCGAGATCCAGATCCGCACCCGCGAAATGGAAGAAATGGCCAACAACGGCATTGCCGCCCACTGGCTGTACAAGTCCAGCGGCGACGAGCAGCCCAAAGGCACCCATGCCCGTGCGCGCCAGTGGGTCAAGGGCGTGCTGGAAATGCAGCAACGTGCCGGCAACTCCCTGGAATTTATCGAAAGCGTGAAGATCGACCTGTTCCCGGACGAGGTCTACGTGTTCACGCCCAAAGGCCGGATCATGGAGCTGCCCAAAGGCTCCACGGCGGTCGACTTTGCCTACGCGGTGCACACCGATGTCGGCAACAGCTGCATCGCCTGTCGCATCAACCGGCGCCTGGCACCGCTGTCCGAACCGCTGCAAAGCGGTTCCACGGTGGAGATCGTCAGCGCACCGGGCGCTCGCCCGAACCCGGCCTGGCTCAACTTTGTGGTCACCGGCAAGGCACGTACGCATATTCGCCACGCGCTGAAATTGCAGCGCCGCTCCGAATCCATCAGCCTGGGCGAACGCCTGCTGAACAAGGTGCTCAACGGCTTCGACAGCGCCCTGGACAAGATTCCGCAAGAGCGCGTGCAAGCGATGCTCCACGAGTACCGCCAGGAAACCATCGAAGACCTGTTGGAAGATATCGGCCTGGGCAACCGCATGGCCTACGTGGTTGCGCGCCGCCTGCTGGGCGAAGGCGAACAGTTGCCGAGCCCCGAAGGCCCACTGGCGATTCGCGGCACCGAGGGCCTGGTGCTCAGCTACGCCAAATGTTGCACGCCGATCCCGGGCGACCCGATTGTTGGCCACTTGTCCGCCGGCAAAGGCATGGTGGTGCACCTGGACAACTGCCGCAACATCACCGAAATCCGCCACAACCCGGAAAAATGCATCCAGCTCTCGTGGGCCAAAGATGTCACCGGCGAATTCAACGTCGAACTGCGAGTGGAGCTGGAACACCAGCGCGGCCTCATCGCCCTGCTGGCCAGCAGCGTCAACGCCGCCGACGGCAATATCGAGAAAATCAGCATGGACGAACGCGATGGTCGCATCAGCGTGGTCCAACTGGTGGTCAGCGTGCACGACCGCGTGCACCTGGCCCGCGTGATCAAAAAGTTGCGCGCCTTGACCGGTGTGATCCGCATCACCCGCATGCGTGCATAACCGATCCATTACAAGGAGTCATTCATGACCAAGACAGTTATCACCAGCGATAAAGCTCCAGCCGCCATCGGCACTTATTCCCAGGCGATCAAGGCGGGCAACACCGTCTACATGTCCGGCCAGATCCCGCTGGACCCAAAGACCATGGAACTGGTTGAAGGCTTCGAAGCCCAGACCGTGCAGGTCTTTGAAAACCTCAAGTCCGTGGCTGAAGCTGCCGGTGGTTCGTTCAAGGACATCGTCAAGCTGAACATCTTCCTCACCGACCTCAGCCACTTTGCCAAGGTCAACGAGATCATGGGCAAGTACTTCGAACAACCTTACCCAGCCCGCGCCGCCATCGGCGTCGCCGCCCTGCCAAAGGGCGCACAGGTTGAGATGGACGCCATTCTGGTCATCGAGTAAAACACCCGGCGCAGCCCAAACAGGCTGCGCCGACTTCGTTTCAGAAGGATTTCGTAATGCGCAAAGCGCTTGTAGCCTCCTCGTTGCTCGCCCTGTTGCTCGGCGGCTGTGCCAGCAACCCCGCCGACCTGGATGTAAGCGGTACCTGGATCAACCAGGCCGCCATCGACGCGGCAGCCAAGGGCGGCCCTTTGCGTGAAGCCCTGCAGTCCTATGGCCCCAACCTCGAGTGGGAGGTCAACACCAAGGCTTTGCAGGCGCGCTACTACAACGGTTTTGAAGTGGCGGAAGGCAAGTTGTCGGGTGAAAAGCCCGGCGCGTGGAGCGTGGACTTCTATGGCAGCTCAGCCACCGAACTCAAGCGCAAAGGCAAGCAACTGCTGCAAGTGGCCAACGACAATGAGCCCGAACAGTTGTTTGCCCGCGCCAAAGAACCCGCACCGGAAGGCGCGCCACTGGGCGCCACCTTCGAGCGCGCGTTGTATGCGGCCTATATGGGCGGCGACTGGAAGATCAGCGACGGCACCGGCAGCGGTGCCACGGTGCAGTTCCAGGCAGACGGCAAGGTCGCCGGCCTGCCGGGGGTTGATCGCTATTCACTCTGCCTGGCAGGCGATTGCGCCTCCATGAGCGGCGGCTACGACAGCATCTGGCTGCAACTGGACGGCCAGGGCAACCCATGGATCTTCACGCGCAAGGGTAAACAACTGGAGATCTTCCAGGCGATCAATACCGCGCAGGCCGATGAAGTGCCTTCGTTTACGCCAGGCCCTCGCCAATGGTTGCTTGAAAAGTAATAAAAGCCTCGCCCAAATCCAAATGTTGGAGCTGGCTTGACTGCGATGACGGTATTACATTCAACAAAGATGTGATTGATATACCGCTATCGCAGGCAAGCCAGCTCCCACATTTTTTGCCGCGCTTCAGCCTTTCAGAATCGCCGCATAGCCTTCCCGGTAAGTCGGGTATGTCGGCGTCCAGCCAAGCGCCTTGATACGTGCATTACTGCACTGCTTGCTCCCCGCACGCCGCACACTGGCGTCCTCGGCCCATTCGGTCACACCCAGGTACTCGCGCAACCAGGCCACCACCTCGGCCAGTGGTGCCGGCGCATCGTCAACGCCGATATAAACCTTGTCCAGCGAACCGCCCTTTTCCACATGTCGCAGCAAGAAGGCGAGCAGGCCCGCGGCGTCATCGGCGTGGATACGGTTGCCATACAACGGCGGGTCAACCGCTACGCGATAGCCTTGGCGAACCTGAGTGAGCAGCCATTCCCGACCCGGGCCGTAAATCCCGGTCAGTCGCACGATGGTCGCTGGAATACCGCTGTTGAGCGCCACCTGTTCAGCTTCCAGCATCACCTGCCCGGAATAGCCCTTCGCTTGCGTCTCGGACGTTTCGTCGACCCACTCGCCGTTTTGCTGCCCATACACACTGCTGCTGGAGACAAACAGCAAATGCTTGGGCGTCTGGCCGTAGTCTTCCAACCACTCCAACACATGCTGCAACCCTTGCACGTAGGCGGCGCGATAGCCGGCCTCGTCGTGGTCGGTGGCAGCGGCGCAGTACACCAGATAATCCACCCCGCCGATCGGCCAGGTGTCCGGGCAATCCTTTTTGAACAGATCGCCGGCAATGCCGATCACACCGTCGGGCAAGCGTGAAATATCGCGGCGCAGGCCGTGAACCTCCCATTCCGAGGCCAGCAATTGGCTAGCCAGCCGACTACCCACATCACCGCAACCGGCAATCACAACAGAAGGCGCAGACATCATAAAACTCCATTCTCAAAGGCGCAGATTAGCCGCGCGAGTGGATCAACGGCCAGTAAAAAGCGAAATAAAGTAACAGTGCCACTTTAGTTAACAAGAATTACTTGCAATAATAACCGCCCATTTGTCCTCGACCCTAAATGGTCTGGAAGGACGATCACCCATTTTTTCTCTCAGGTCCGGCCAGCATGACACGTCATACAAACTCCGCTTCGCCAACCAAGCTTCACAGCCCCTCCCGCGCCTGGCGTGCGATTGCTGCGATGCTGTTCAGCGTACTGCTGGCACCGACCGCCGCATTCGCTGACGCCACTGCCCCAGCCGCTCCGGCAGCTGCCGAGCAAAATGCCGCTACTGCGGCAACGCCTGCCGTCGCGCCAGTGGCCACCGACCCGGCCCAGGCCGCCGGCGCCGCCGCACCTGCCGACGAAACCGGCGTGGTGCTGGAAGAAGACAACACCCTGGGCATGGCCCACGACTTGTCGCCATGGGGCATGTACCAGAATGCTGACGTGGTGGTGAAAGCCGTAATGATCGGCCTGGCCATTGCCTCGATCATCACCTGGACCATCTGGATTGCCAAAGGCTTCGAGCTGTTGGGCGCCAAGCGTCGTCTGCGCGCTGAAATCGTCCACCTGAAAAAAGCCACCACCCTCAAGGAAGCGAGCGAAACCGCGACCAAGAAGGGCACCCTGGCTAACCTGCTGGTGCACGACGCACTCGAAGAAATGCGCCTGTCGGCCAACACCCGTGAAAAAGAAGGCATCAAGGAGCGCGTCAGCTTCCGCCTGGAGCGCCTGGTTGCCGCCTGCGGCCGTAACATGAGCAGCGGCACCGGCGTACTCGCTACCATCGGTTCCACCGCACCCTTCGTCGGCCTGTTCGGTACCGTGTGGGGCATCATGAACAGCTTCATCGGTATCGCCAAAACCCAGACCACCAACCTCGCCGTCGTCGCCCCCGGCATCGCCGAAGCTCTGCTGGCTACCGCCCTGGGCCTGGTTGCCGCAATTCCTGCGGTGGTCATCTACAACGTCTTCGCCCGTTCGATCGCCGGCTACAAGGCTCAGGTATCGGATGCGTCGGCAGAAGTCCTGTTGCTCGTCAGCCGTGACCTCGATCACCTGCCTACCGAGCGCAGCTCGCAACCGCACATGGTGAAAGTGGGGTAATCGGCCATGGGCCTGCATTTGAATCAAGGCGACGACGAACTCGTCGAGAACCACGAAATCAACGTCACGCCGTTTATCGACGTGATGCTGGTGCTGCTGATCATCTTCATGGTGGCGGCACCGCTGGCGACCGTGGACATCAAGGTGGACCTGCCCGCGTCCAGCGCCAAGCCGGCGCCGCGGCCGGAAAAACCGATCTTCCTCAGCGTCAAGGCGGACCAACGCCTGTTCCTGGGCGAAGAAGAGGTCAAGGCTGAAACCCTGGGGCCGGTGCTGGATGCCAAGACCCAAGGCAAGAAAGACACGACCATCTTCTTCCAGGCCGACAAAGGCGTGGACTATGGCGACCTGATGAGCGTGATGGATGCCCTGCGGGCAGCCGGCTACCTCAAGGTAGGCCTGGTCGGACTTGAGACGGCAGCCAAGAAATGATCACGACGCGCCACAAACTGACGCGTTATGGCACCAGCCTCGCCGTCGTGCTGGGCGTGCATGCCGTCGCGATCATCATCGCGCTCCAATGGTCCGCGCCGCAGGCGATCCAGCTGCCACCCGCCGCCATGGTCATCGACCTGGCGCCGCTGCCAGCGCCACCGCCGCCTCCAGCACCGCCCAAGGTCGTTGCGCCGCCGCCACCACCGGTCGAAGAGCTGCCCCTGCCGAAGCTGGCCGAGGCGCCCAAGCCAACGATCCAGGTGCCCAAGCCGGTCAAGCCCAAGCCGAAGCCACAACCGCCAAAGCCGGTGGAGAAGAAGCCCGAGCCGCCCAAGGAGAAACCTTCCGAGGAGCCACCGAGCGAAACGCCGCCGAGCAACGCACCTGCGCAGAAGTCCGCCCAGCCTACACCAGGCCCGTCGGCACAGCAGCTGGCCGCCCAGGCTTCCTGGCAAAGTACGTTGCTGGCGCATCTGCAGAAGTACAAGAAGTACCCGCCCGGCGCCCAACGCAGTGGCAAGGAAGGTATGAACCGCTTGCGCTTCGTGGTCGATGGTGAAGGCAATGTGCTGTCCTACGAACTGGAAGGCCGCTCCGGCAACGCCGACCTGGACCGTGCAACCCTTGAGATGATCCGCAAGGCTCAGCCGCTACCCAAGCCACCGGCAGACCTGTTGAAAAACGGCAGCGTCGAACTGGTCGCGCCGTTCGTCTACAACATCGACAAGCGTCGCCGCTGAGAGAGCACTGTGGGAGGGGCTTGCTCCCTCCCACATTCGCTTTAATACCTCAGTAAAATTCCGATATTCCCCACTCAATCCCCAGCAAAGTTCTGATAACGTGCGTCTATCGATTGCAGCCGGTATGCTTGGCCCGCAACCTCATGGACGCCCGCTATGACTCTCACAGAATTACGCTACATCGTGACCCTCGCCCAAGAACAGCACTTCGGCCATGCCGCCGAGCGTTGCCACGTCAGCCAGCCGACGCTGTCGGTGGGTGTGAAAAAGCTTGAAGACGAACTCGGTGTGCTGATTTTCGAGCGCAGCAAGAGCGCCGTGCGCCTCACCCCGGTGGGCGAAGGCATCGTTGCCCAGGCCCAGAAGGTCCTGGAGCAGGCGCAAAGCATTCGCGAACTGGCCCAGGCCGGCAAGAACCAGCTGACCGCGCCGCTCAAGGTCGGCGCGATCTACACGGTCGGCCCCTACCTGTTCCCGCACCTGATCCCGCAACTGCATCGCGTCGCACCGCAGATGCCGCTGTATATCGAAGAAAACTTCACCCACGTGCTGCGCGACAAACTGCGCAACGGCGAGCTGGACGCGATCATCATCGCCCTGCCCTTCAACGAAGCGGACGTGCTGACCCTGCCGCTCTACGACGAGCCGTTCTACGTGCTGATGCCGGCCTCCCACCCGTGGACCAAGAAGGACACCATCGACGCCGGCCTGCTCAACGACAAGAGCCTGCTGCTGCTCGGTGAAGGCCACTGCTTCCGCGATCAGGTGCTGGAAGCCTGCCCGACCCTGACCAAGGGCAACGACGGCGCCAAGCACACCACGGTGGAATCCAGCTCCCTGGAAACCATTCGCCATATGGTCGCTTCCGGCCTGGGTATCTCGATCCTGCCGCTGTCTGCGGTAGACAGCCATCACTACGCCCAGGGCGTGATCGAAGTGCGCCCACTCACGCCGCCGGTGCCGTTCCGTACCGTAGCGATTGCCTGGCGCGCCAGCTTCCCGCGCCCCAAAGCGATTGAGATTCTCGCGGACTCGATCCGTCTGTGTTCGGTGGCCAAGCCGCCCGTTGCGAGCTAAGCCACGGTATGACTGAGCTGTCGCAGGTGTCGGTGACGGCACTCAAGGGTGTCGGTGAGGCCATGGCCGAGAAGCTGGCCAAGGTCGGCCTGGAGAACCTTCAGGACGTGCTGTTCCACCTGCCCCTGCGCTACCAGGACCGCACCCGCGTGGTGCCCATCGGCCATTTGCGCCCTGGGCAAGACGCGGTGATCGAAGGCACCGTCAGTGGCGCCGACGTGGTGATGGGCAAGCGCCGCAGCCTGGTGGTGCGCCTGCAGGACGGTACCGGCGGCTTGAGCCTGCGCTTCTACCACTTCAGCAACGCGCAGAAGGAAGGCCTCAAGCGTGGCACCCGCGTGCGCTGCTACGGCGAGGCACGCCCTGGCGCATCGGGCCTGGAAATCTACCACCCGGAATACCGCGCCATTACCGGCGACGAGCCGCCACCGGTGGACACCACGCTCACGCCGATCTACCCGCTGACCGAGGGCCTGACCCAGCAACGCCTGCGCCAGTTGTGCATGCAAACCCTGACGATGCTTGGCCCGCAAAGTCTGCCCGATTGGTTGCCCCTGGAGCTGGCCCGCGATTATCAGTTGGCGCCCCTGGCCGATGCGATTCGGTATTTGCATCACCCGCCCGCCGATGCCGATGTGGACGAACTCGCCCTCGGTCATCATTGGGCCCAACATCGCCTGGCCTTTGAAGAACTGCTCACGCACCAGCTGTCCCAGCAACGCCTGCGCGAAAGCATGCGTTCCCTGCGCGCCCCGGCGATGCCCAGAGCCACGCGGCTGCCTGCGCAATACCTGGCCAACCTCGGCTTTGCGCCCACCGGCGCGCAACAGCGCGTGGGCAATGAAATCGCCTACGACCTCAGCCAGCAAGAACCGATGCTGCGGTTGATCCAGGGTGACGTAGGGGCAGGCAAAACCGTGGTCGCTGCCCTGGCCGCCCTGCAAGCCCTGGAAGCTGGCTATCAAGTGGCGCTGATGGCACCGACGGAAATTCTCGCCGAACAACACTTCATCACCTTCAAGCGCTGGCTCGAACCGCTGGGCCTGGAGGTGGCGTGGCTGGCTGGCAAGCTCAAAGGCAAGAACCGCGTGGCCGCCCTGGAGCAGATCGCCGCCGGCGCACCGATGGTGGTGGGCACCCATGCGCTGTTCCAGGACGAAGTGCAGTTCAAGAACCTTGCGCTAGTGATCATCGACGAACAGCACCGATTTGGCGTGCAACAGCGCCTGGCCCTGCGCCAGAAAGGCGTGGGCGGGCGCATGAACCCGCACCAGTTGATCATGACCGCCACGCCGATCCCACGCACCCTGGCCATGAGCGCCTACGCCGACCTCGACACCTCGATCCTCGACGAGCTGCCGCCGGGGCGTACGCCGGTCAACACCGTGCTGGTCACCGACACCCGGCGCGTCGAAGTGATCGAGCGCGTGCGCGGTGCCTGCGCCGAAGGCCGCCAGGCGTACTGGGTATGCACCCTGATCGAAGAGTCCGAAGAACTGACCTGCCAGGCCGCCGAAACCACTTATGAAGACCTCACCAGTGCCTTGGGTGAGCTCAAGGTGGGGTTGATCCATGGCCGTATGAAACCGGCGGAAAAAGCCGCGGTAATGGCCGAGTTCAAGGCCGGCAACCTGCAATTACTGGTGGCTACCACCGTGATTGAAGTGGGCGTGGACGTCCCCAACGCCAGTCTGATGATCATCGAAAACCCCGAACGCCTGGGCCTGGCGCAACTGCACCAATTGCGCGGGCGGGTTGGCCGGGGCAGTGCCGCCAGCCACTGCGTGCTGCTCTATCATCCGCCACTGTCGCAGATCGGTCGCCAGCGCTTGGGCATCATGCGCGAAACCAACGACGGTTTTGTCATTGCCGAAAAAGACCTCGAACTGCGCGGCCCCGGTGAAATGCTCGGCACGCGCCAGACCGGCCTGCTGCAATTCAAGGTCGCCGACCTGATGCGCGATGCCGACCTGCTGCCCGCCGTGCGCGATGCTGCGCAAGCATTGCTCGAGCGTTGGCCCGATCACGTCAGCCCCTTGCTCAACCGCTGGCTGCGCCACGGCCAGCAATACGGCCAGGTTTGACCTCTTCCCTGTAGGAGCGAGCTTGCTCGCGAAAAACGCCAACGATGACGGCGCCGCCAGGAAGGTCTTCGCGAGCAAGCTCGCTCCTACAGGGTAATCAGCACACCGCCAACCTCATCACAAACGCCACTTATCCGACCAACACCCGTATCAAGCTGGTTATACTCCAATGAATGTAAGAAATTGGATCAGGCCATGTCAGAAGTTGCCCTCGCCACAGCCCCACTGACCGCCCCGCCGGTCATTCGGGCGCTGCTCGCAAAGCTCGCCATCCCCTACACGGAAGTCATCGAACAGCCTGGCCTGAACCCTGCCCGAAAGGTCCAGGCGGTGTTGCTTGAAGATGCGGTTGGCGCGCTCATGGTGCTGTTTCCCCAAAGCCAATTGCTGGACCTCAACCGCCTCGCCGAACTCACCGGTCGCCGCCTCACGGCTGTCGCCCCCGAGCGGGTCGAGCGCATGCTGGGCAAGCATGACCTGAGCCTGCTGCCGGGCTTGCCGCCACTGACCAGTTCGCCGTGCCTGTACGAAGGCCGCTTGCTCAATGAGCCGAGCCTGCTGGTGCATTCGGGCGAAGCCGGGCTGTTGCTGGAAATCCCCACCGACGCCTTCAAGAGCCTGCTCACCAAGGCCAGCGCCGCGCAGTTCGGTGAGCCCTTGAGCAACATCCGTCCGAACCTCGACCGCCCCAATGATGACCGCGAGGAAATCACCCAGGCGATGCAAGCCTTCACCGCTCGCCGTATCCAGCAACGCTTGGAAGCGACCATCGAAATTCCGCCGCTGGCCGACACGGCGCAGAAGATCATCAAGCTGCGCGTGGATCCCAACGCCACCATCGACGACATTACTGGCGTGGTGGAAACCGACCCGGCCCTTGCCGCCCAGGTCGTAAGCTGGGCCGCGTCGCCCTACTACGCCTCGCCGGGCAAGATCCGCTCAGTCGAAGACGCCATCGTGCGCGTGCTGGGCTTTGATCTTGTGATCAACCTGGCGCTGGGCCTGGCCCTGGGCAAAACCCTGAGCCTGCCCAAGGACCGCCCGCACCTGTCCACGCCGTACTGGCACCAGTCGATCTACACCGCCGCCGTGATCGAGGGCCTGACCCGCGCCATGCCCCGCGCCCAGCGCCCGGAAGCCGGCCTGACCTACCTGGCAGGTTTGCTGCACAACTTCGGCTACCTGCTGCTGGCCCACGTGTTTCCGCCGCACTTCTCGCTGATCTGCCGCCACCTGGAGGTCAACCCGCACCTGTGCCACAGCTACGTCGAGCAACATTTGCTGGGCATCAGCCGCGAACAGATCGGCGCCTGGCTGATGCGCTACTGGGACATGCCGGACGAACTGTGCACCGCCCTGCGCTTCCAGCACGATCCCACGTATGACGGGCAATACGCCGAGTATCCGAACCTGGTGTGCCTGGCGGTGCGCCTGTTGCGCAGCCGGGGGATTGGCTCCGGGCCGGATGAATCCATTCCCGACGCGTTGCTTGAGCGCCTGGGCCTGAGCCGCGAGAAGGCCGAGGACGTGGTGGGTAAAGTGCTGGATGCCGAAGTGCTGTTGCGCGAATTGGCTTCGCAGTTCAGCCAGGGGTAAGCCCACTGCCTGTTAAACCGCTATCGCAGGCAAGCCAGCTCCCACAGTTGACCGTATTTCCAAGTTGGAACGCGGTCACTGGGGGAGCTGGCTTGCCTGCGATGAAGTCAACTCGGTCTACCTGACCACCTACTTCTTTTTCTTCGGCTTCAAATACTTGGTCAGGCCCTGGAACCAGATCACCAGTGCCGGGTTGCCCTTGATCTGGATCGACTTGTCCTGAATCCCCGTCATGAACGCCAGTTGCTTGTTCTTCGCCTGCATCGTGGCGAAGCCGTAGGCGGCATCCTTGAAGGCAATCGCGAAGGCCGGCGCCGGGTGGACACCTGAGCGGCTGGTGATGCGCTGGTCTTTCACGATGAAGTGACGGGCAACCTTGCCGTCGAGGGTCTGCAGCTGGAAGGCCAGGTCTTTGTCACCCAGTTGCTGCTGGAAGGCGGGGTTGGTGCGGCTGGCTTTGCCCATCATCAGGCCCAGCACCCACAGGAGAAGACGAAATTTCATGCACACGGCCTCGGTGTATTTATTGGAGTGGCCGCAGCAGTGTAACGATTTGCAAAAAGAACGCCACCGATCTCGCGCTTTAGGCGCAGATCGGTTGGCGTTTAACGCTTATAGCAACAAGTACTTAAACGTTAGGGCAAGGTACTGGCGCCCAGTCGGCCAGGTTTGGATTGCGGCAGGTTGCTTCGATCTGGGTCTTGCCCGCACTGGCGACCTGCTTGCTTTCAGCTTGCTTGGCCTGCACGGTCTGGATGCTACGTTCGGTGGTGACCGCTTCTTTCGGCACTGTCGGCAGCACCGGCTTCTTGGCTGGCTTGACGGCTTTCTTGCCCTTGGCCGGAGCGACCACTGGCGTGGTATCGGCGGTGGCCACGGTTACCACATCGCTGCGCTGTACGCCGACCTGTTGCAGGTCTTTCTCGTAGGCCTGGGTGTAGTTGTTCAGGTCTTCGCTGGCTTTGCCGTTGACCGTCACGATCAGGTCATTGGACTCCTTCAGGCCCGCGACGATTTCCGCCAGGCGCTTGCGGCCTTCGGTGTCGTTGACGGTCTTGGCCTTGCGATCAGCCACCAGCTTGGTGAATGCGCTCTGGTAGCACTGCTGCGAGGCCTTGGCGTAGGCGGTGCTGCGGTCGATGTCCGAGGCGCTTTTGTTGAAGTCAGTGGAGTAGGACGCGATGCGCTGGTTGTCATCGGTGATCTGCTTCTGGCGCTCGGTGTAGTAACCCGCCGCACCGCCAGCCAGGGCGCCGCCTGCGGCACCGATCGCGGCATTGCGGCCACGGCTGTCCTTGTCGCCGGTCAGCGCGCCCAGCAGGGCACCGCCGGCCGCGCCGATCGCGGCACCGGTGACGACCGACTTGGTCATGTCCGAATCGGTGGCGCGCAGGTGCTGCACCGGCTCATAGCAGTTGGGGTAGTACTCGACCTTGGTGCTCGACGCCACCTTGGACGCAGGCGACGTAGCGCAACCAGTCAACACGGTGCTGAAACCAGCTGCGATCAGCAGCAGGTGACGCTTGGAAACCGCCTTACGGGAAAAAAGCATAGATGTGATCTCTGTTAAGTTTGACTTGCCCAGCACGGCCCACCGCCGCCTGAGTCCCTTCCAAGCTCGCTAGACAGCCAACGATCAAGACCGCTGACCGCTCGCTGCGAGCAATTCCTTCAAGATCGTTGCCGGGTCGGCCCGCTGTTGCTTGCGGTAGTTGCCAACATGGCGAACGAACAGTGTCGCGCGCGTCACCAGGCTCTTGCCGAGCACTGGCTTGCGATCCAACTCTTCCTTGATCCGTTGAAACTGCGCCTGGATCACCGCATCGGTGTAGCGCGTGCCGGTGGCCAGGTTGTCGATGTAAATCGCCACCGCGCCGTCCAACGCGCTGCGTCCATTGGTGATGGCCATGTCGAACAGCTGCGTGCTGGCCTCGTCCTTGCTGTCCACCGCCTGCTGGCGACTCTTCTGCAGGTTGGCCAGGCGGATGTTGTAGTTGCTGATGGTCTCGGCCACCAACGCCGCCGACTGGATCAAATTGCCCGCCGCTTCTTCGCGTTGCTGGGCGATCAGCGACACGTTGCGCTTGAGCTCTTCGTTGACCAGGCCCAGTTCGGCTTGCAGCTTGGGATCGACACTGGCGGCGATGATGCTGTCCAGGCGTTTGGTCGGGTCCTGGGCGTCGTCGATGGCATCGGTCAGCGCGGCCAGGCGGCCTTCCTTCTGCCACTGGGCGAACAGCTCCTTGTAGCGCGAGCGCGGCGCCGACAACGCGCCAATCGCCACGCGAAAACCGGTGGTCTCGTTGCTTTGCTCGGTGCCATCAGCGGCAAACAGCGGGTATTCGCGGCGCATGCCGGTGAACAACGTGCCCTCGCCTTCCAGGTAGTTGCCGCCCTTGACCACAAAGCCGCCGTAGGTGCCCTGGCGGCGGCCAGCGTGTACCAGTTGGAAGGATTCCTGGACCATTTCCGCGGCGTTGCCGATCACGTCGAACATGCCGATGGGGTTAGGCAATTTGGTGCCGATGGGCATCAACCGCGCCGCCTGGCCGGTGCCGCCAGCCACTTGGTTGAACACCGCGTAATCGGCCAGCGGGCCATCGCTTTCACTGCCCTCGGCGCGCCGTGGATACAGCCGGCCTTCCAGGTCCTGGCGGCTCACCGCCTGGCCGCCGCGTGCGGCGTACTCCCACTCCACTTCGGTGGGCAGGCGCACAAAACCCAGGCCACCGTCTTCGGCCGACGCACCGCGCCCGCTCACCGGCAGCAGTTCGCGGTGGTATTTCATCAGCCAGGCGCTGTACACCGCCGAAAAACGCTCGGCTTCAAAGCGCGACAGTTTCACCTTGGGCAAACGTCCGGCCATACCGGTGGGCGCCTCACACGCCGGCGCCGGTTCGCCGCTGGCCAGGGACTGCGCCTGGGCCATCACCTGGGCGTATTGGCGAGCAGTCACTTCGTATTTGCCAATGAAGTACAGCATGGGCTTGAGCGGGGTCTTGGCGTCGGTCTTCGGCATCTGCGGCGCGATGACCTTGCTCCAGTCCTTGGGCAAGTCCTTGAGGGTGAACTGGCCGTTGATGAAGTCGCGGCGGTAACCGGAAATAAACGACTGCTGATAACCCGCCTCGCCTTCGGCAAAGGGGTAGCCCAGGTTGATTTCACGGTCATCCAGGGTGCCCTGGGCCAGAATGTAGGCGTAGCGGAATACCATGTTGCCTTCGCAGGGCAGCGGCAGGCTCACGTCGTCCGGCAACGGCTTGGGGTTGTCGAGCTTGTCACTTGCTTCATCAGCCCAGGCCAGCGAGGCCAGGCTCAGCGCCACGCAGGCGCCCAGTAATTTATACATCTCTGATTCCTTCAGAAGCCTGGATACGGGCCACCCGCCAACCACCACAGGCGGCCGCCACGGCACTGACGCCGAGCACCGCCACTAGGGCCAGGCCGTAATGGCGCGCCAACAGATGGCTGGCGTACTCGCCTGGCACCTGCACAAAAAGCTTGTTCAACGCCGCCTCAGCCAGGCCATACAGCCCAACGCTGAGCACAGCGGCAAAACCCGCGCTGTATAGCGCTTGCAGCAGCACAAACAGCAACAACGCGGCGGTGGAAAACCCCAGCAGGCGCAACACCGAGAGTTCACGGTGCTTACGCGCCACCGCCGCCAGGGTGCCCGCGAAAATCGCCGCAAACGCCCCGGCCAACGCCAACCCGGCGATGATCCAGAACACAATCGACAGGTTGCGGCTCAACGATTGCACTTGAGCGATGGTGTGCGCCTGGGTTGAAACCAACAGGTTCTGCTCGGCGAAATACACCCGCAACGGTTCCACATCATTGAGGCTGCGCGCATACAGGCGAAACGCCGGGTAGATACGCTGTTCACTCACGCTCGCCGCTTCACCGGCCCAACCCAACGCCGGCACCGCACGGCCATCGCGGTAATCTTCCGCTGCCTCCAGCAACGCCAGATCGGCAAACAGGCCCTCGCGAGCGAAGGCCTCCAGCGGCAACACCGCCAGCACCTGCAACCGCGTGCGCTGGGCCTCGACGCGCCCCGCCACTTGCCGCGCAAAGCTGGTTTCCAGCCAATCACCGGGCCTTGCCGCGAGCTTTTCGGCGGCGGTATGGCTGAGCACGATCTGGTCCAGGCCGTGGGGCATCGGCAAGCCTGCCAACAACGGGTCGCCTGCGGCAGTCGGCAGCATTTCCAGGGTCAAAGTGCCCACCTGCGCCGTGGCCGCAATCTGCCGTGTGCGCGGCACAGCAAACGCGACATCGCTGCGCTCACCCAGCTGCGCGATAAACGCCGCGCTGAATCGACCACCGCCCAACGGGATGATTTCACGGCTGGCGGGGTCGGTCTCCAAGCGTTCGGTCAAACTGCTAACCAGTCCAAATTTCAGCCCGAATAACACCAGCAATGGCGCGATAACCGCCACCAATGCCAACACCGAACAGGCCGACAGCCACCCATCGTTGCGGTAGTCCTGCCACGCAAGCGAAGCAACCAGGCCGATGCGCATCAGCACGCCTCCCCGAGGGTTGCGGTGACGCCGCCGTCTGGGTCGCGCTGGCAACTGATACGCCGCACCTGCAAGCCACTGGCGCGGGCCAGCGGTTCGTCATGGGTGGCGATCACACAGGCCGTACGGTGTTCGCGGGCCTGGGCCAGCAGCGCCTGCATCACGCGCTCGGCGTTGAGCGGGTCCAGGGACGCCGTCGGCTCATCAGCCAGCACCAGTTGCGGCCCATGGGCCAGAGCCCGCGCACAGCTGACCCGCTGGCGTTGGCCCACCGACAACGCCGCCGGGCGCTTGGCCAGCTGATCGCTGATCTGCAACTGCTCAGCCAGGCGCGCCACGCGGCCGTCGTCCTGCAAGCCCAGCAGTTGGCGCGACAGCGCGATATTGCCGCGCACATCCAGAAACCCCAGTAACCCCCCGGTCTGCGGCACATAGCCCAAGTGCTGGCTGCGCAACGCGGCCAGCGCCGATTGCCGGTCGGCACGCCACAGCGCGCCGATGTCGTGTTGGTTGAATGCAAACTGCCCCACCTGATCCGGCGCCAACACCAGCGCCAGCAGGTCGAGCAAGGTGCTCTTGCCGCAACCACTGGGGCCGACAATTGCCAGTTGCTCACCCGCGCCCAGCTGCAACGCAGGGATCACCAGGCTGTAGCGCTGGCTACCGACGCCCCGGCTCTTGTGCACCGCACTCAGGTTCAGCATTACGGCAGCGTCGACAGTGGCACGCGGTACAACGCATCGCCCGGTTCGGCATCGCCGAAACGGACCCAGTTGGCCACGTCGTTATGGAAGGTTTCATACAGGCGGATTTTCGAATCCAGCTCGTCGATAAAGTCTTCTTGCTCGGCCACGCTCAATGACAACCACAGGTCCTGGGTCATGTTCAGCGACTTGCTGCGGTACGGCAGGCCCTCCAGGTATTCACCGAGCAGGCCGCCGTCAGCCAGGTTGCCGCCCTTGCGCAGGGCCTGCGGGTCGCGGCTCATATAGGCCGAGGCGCTGGCGATTTCCTGGAAGAAATCCTTGGGCGAGCTTTGGGTCTTGCGCGCCGCATCCACGATCAACTTCAACGATTGTTGCAGGTCGTTGAGTTGCAGCTTGGTCAACATCACGCACACCTGGAACGCTGGCAGCGCCGGGTTGGTTAGGTCACGATCAGCGGTCCAGGCGCTGACCAATTGCGGTGCCTGGCTCGCGGTCTTGCGCCCGAGAAAGTCCATGTGCATGGCATAGCCGACGGCGGCGGACTTGTCCGCCAGGCTCGGCGCGGCACTGAGCAACGGCACGGGCTGCGGCGTGTTGCTGCGTACCTGATGCACCAGGTTGGCGAACACCGTGCCGATCTCATCGACGCGCTCACCCAGCTTGTGCACATCGCCCCCTGGCACCGGCGTGTACAGGTCGCCGATCTGCGGGTTGGCGTCGGCGGTGAGGACGCGATACTGGCTCTCGGCGCCGGCATGGGTTTTCTTGCCGGCATCGGTGCGCAGGTGCAGCGCATAGATTTTGATCTGCTTACCCAGCGCCGCCTGGCGCACTTCCGCTTCGTTCATCTGGGTGGCGGCGAACGGGTCGTTCTTGCGCAGCGCGCCGGCATCAGAAACCAGCAGGATGATGCGCCCGCCGTAGCCGGACCAATCCATGCCGTCCACTGCCTGCATCACCCCGGCAAACGCATCTTCGTTGAACGAGTGGCTGGACACCGTCGATGCTTTGACCTGGCGCGCCATATCCAGAAAGCGCTGCGGGTCGCGACCTTGGTCGAGGCTGATCAGGGTCTTGGCGACATACTCAAGGCCCGGGGTTTTCTGGATGCTGCTGCGAAAGCCGACCATGCCGAAGCTGACGCTGTCCAACTCGCCGCGCTCGGCAATGCGGGTTTGTAGCTCATGCACCACGTCGCGAATCTGGTCGATGTAGGGCTGCATCGACACGGTGGTGTCCACCACCAGCACCACCGCCGTGCGGAATGCGTCGGCATTCGCGCTGAGCGTCGGGCTGGCCGGTCTGGCAGCGGCGCGGCTGCCTGGGTCGATGGAGGCCACGTTGAGCAACTGCACCGGCTGGCCGTTGTCGTCGAAGCTCTCTTTGGAATCGAAGATCGGCAACAGGTAGAACTGGTTCTGCGGTACCGCGCTGGCGGTGGGTTCCAGGGCCAGGACTTGCTGGTTGTCTTCTCGGTTGTTCTGCGCCTTGGCCAAGGCGCTTTTCGCTGCAGCAGGGTCAGCCAGTAGTTTTTCCACCTCACCGGGCTGGCGCAGGAACATCACGGGCGCCCGGCCTGAGCGCTCGGTGAACTTGAGCACCAGGCTTTGTTTCCAGTCGCTGACCTGGGAGGCCGGCAGCCAACCGTCGCTGCGACCATCGGTAGCGGCGCCGACGCGCACCCACGGGCTGCCATCGACTTCTTTGCGCTGATACACGTAGAGCACGGAAAACGCCGGCAGCGCTCTACCCGGCGGGCTCCCAGCGTCCACTGAAAGCTGGGCGCCGGGTTTGCTGAGTACACGCTGGAACAAGGTTTTCTTGCCTGCCATCAGCAACGGGCGCTGACCGCCATCCACTTCAGCGACAGCCACGGGCGGCGTCACCTTGGGCGCCACGGCGGCTGGCGGCTTGGCCGGTTCATCGCCGCCGTTCAACCACCAGTAGCTGGCGCCGCCAATGGCCAACGCGACGGCGACCGCCACAGAGGCCAAGGCCAATACCGGCCCACGGCGCTGCTCGGACGGAGCATTGTGCTGCGTCGGCGTGACCACCGGTTGACGCACTATTGGCTGCGGTTGCGGTTTATCCGTCGGAATGTCGATGGTGACAGGCGTGATGCCCGCCAGATCAACGCTCAATG
Source organism: Pseudomonas sp. DWP2-2 (assembly GCF_049897065.1). NCBI lineage: Bacteria > Pseudomonadati > Pseudomonadota > Gammaproteobacteria > Pseudomonadales > Pseudomonadaceae > Pseudomonas > Pseudomonas sp. DWP2-2. The sequence continues at coordinate 351,007 of NZ_JAFCVN010000005.1, forward strand.
GAATCGGCAGCGGCCGTACCAGCGTGGCATCCGATTCATCAGCAGGCAGTTGATCCAGCGCCAACAACAACGCTGCCGCATCCGGATAACGCTCCGCCGGGTCCTTGGCCAACAACTTGCGCAGCACACCCTGGTAGCGCCCGTGATGCACCGGCAATTCCGGCAAGGGTTCAGTCAAGTGCGCCAGAGCGGTGGAAAGCGCATCGGTGCCGTTGTAAGGCAGCTTGCCGACGAGGATTTCATACAGCACCACGCCCAGCGCGTAGAGGTCGGCGCGGCCATCGATCTCCTGACCCCGCGCCTGCTCGGGGCTCATGTAGCTCGGCGTGCCCACGGCAAACCCGGCCTGGGTGAATTGGGTGCGATCGTCCAGCGACTTGGCAATCCCGAAGTCCGACAACACCGCCGTGCCATCGGCCCGGAACAGAATGTTCGCCGGCTTGACGTCGCGGTGCACCAGCCCTTGGGCATGGGCATAGCCCAGGGCCGAGGCAATCTGGCGGATCAGCGTCACGCCCTGCTCCGGGGTCAGCCCAGCAGCAATGCGCTCCTTGAGCGTGCCATTGGGCAGGTATTCCATGGCCATGTAATACAGCTCACCGACGTTGCCGATATCATGGATGGTCACCGTGTGCGGGTGTGACAAACGCGCCAGCGTCTTGCCCTCGCGCAGGAAGCGTTCGCAGAAACTCGGGTCGGCCGCCAGCGCTGCCGCCATCACCTTCAACGCCACCTTGCGCTCCAGCGAGCGCTGGGTCGCCAGGTACACGCTGGCCATGGCGCCTTCGCCAATCTCGCCTTCGATGTCATAACCCGGGATGACGATGTTCATGACGAGACCTTCACGACGAGGGTGGTGATGTTGTCTGGTGCGCCGCGATTGAGCCCCAAGTGCACCAGGCTGCGCACGATTTCATCCGGCGCGTCATGGCTGAGCACGTCGCGGATTTCATGGTCTTCGACGGTCTTGTTGAGGCCATCACTGCACAGCAAATAGCTGTCGCCGGGAGCGATCAACAGGTCCACCGAGGCGACGTTCAACTGGGCCTCAACGCCAATGGCGCGGGTGACGATATTGGAGCGCGGGTGGGTGCGGGCGTCGGCTTCGCTGAGCAGGCCGCTGTCTTGCAGGTCTTGTACGTAGCTGTGGTCGCGGGAAATGCTTTCCAGCACGCCGTCGCGCAAGCGATACAGGCGACTGTCGCCGGCCCACAGGCACACCCCGCGCAAGCCGCGTGCGGCGAACACCACCACGGTGCTGCCCATCATGGTCACGCCACGGTTGGCGGTTTCTTCGCGCACGGCCGCGTTGATGCGCAGCAGGTCATTGCGCAGCGCCGCCGAGTATTCGTCCAGGGAGCGGCCCAGCGGCACATGGCGCAGGCTATCGACGATCAGGCTGCTGACATAGTCCCCCGCCGCGTGCCCGCCCATACCATCGGCCACCACCCACAAGCGGTTTTCCGGCAGGTCCAGAAAGGCATCTTCGTTGACTTGGCGAACCATGCCCACATGGCTTTTGCTCGCGGATTCGTACGTCACGCCCATCTACACCACACCTTCTTGTCCGAGCAAAAACTGCGCAAAATCGCTGGCGGCAGGCAGGCCCTGGCACCGTAATAAACCGGGGGAGATACGCTGCGAACCTCGCCCCCACCACAGGCTTGCGCCCTCGCACGCCTGTTCGGCCAGTGCGGTCATACGCTGGTGCGGCACGGTGGCTGCCACCCTTTGCAGGCCGGCGAAACGGCTGTCCACCGCCCGCGGCTCGCTGGCCGGCAAGCCCAACTCGTCGAGCCCGGCGTTGAAGCTTTCGAAGGTCGCGCCGCTGTCGAGGGTGCTGAGCAACAAGGTTTCAGCCTGCTCGAACCAGGCGTCCGAACCGCCCACCAGCGACGCCGGGTTGGTGTCGTGATCCAGCAAGGTCACCACCGCCAGCGGAAAATACCGCCCGACCCGGTCAATGCTTGGCATCACCACGCCCGCCGCCGCATCCGGCCCGCACACGCCCGGCGCCAGCACAAAGCGCCACAACGGGCTGACCAAGTACGCATTCAGCCAGTCAGCGCCGAGGCTGTTCTGGCTGGCGAGCAAACCCGCTGCCAGCCAGCTGTCCCACGGGCCGATAAAGCTCTGCGGCAAGGCGCGGCTGACGAAGTCCCCGCGGCTGGCCAACTTGCCGTAGAAACCCAGGGCCGTCATAGCCGCTCCGGCAGGCTGAAGCCACTGAGCACGCGGCTCTTGAACGGGTTGAAGGCACTGTTGGCGCGCAACTCATAGGCGATGCTCGCGCCATCGACTCGCAGGCGCAGGTTGAAACGATCCGGCGAGTTGCCTGCAGTGAGGTCTGATTGCTCCAGCAGACGGAACCAGGCCCACGGGCCGTCCAGAGTGATGCCGGAGCGACCACTGGCCGACGGCGGCATGATGGAAATACGCACCACGCCAATGCTGCCCGGGTTCGGCCATTGCATCGCCACCGGCCGGCTCGGGCCGTGGTCGTAGCTCAATTGCTGGCCGTCCAGGTCAAGCAGAAACTGAGTGATGGTAGGGTCCATCGACACCGGCTTGAGTTCGAAACGCACGATGGGTTGGGTGCCACCGGAGCGGAAGAACGCGTCCCGAATCGTCGCCGCACGCTGGAAGGTTTGCAGAACGCCAGGAGCAATCCCCAGCTTCTGCGCCGCCCCCGGTTGCCAGCGCCAGGTCTGTGCCGACGTGTCCACATAGGGCTGCAGGTATTTGCGGAAGTAGTTGTCCATCACCCCGCCCACCCCGAAAAACTGGCCGAAGTCATCCAGGGTGGCGTCCCGCGCACTGCCCGGCGACATCGGGTAACGCCCGGCCAACGACTGGCGATATACGTTGACCACTTCACTGACCCAGGCCGCGTTCAGCTGGTTACGCACCCCGCCCATCATGCTGTTGGTGGTGGAATTGACCACCGACTTGACCATGCCCTGCACCAGCGGCGGCTGACGCTCGGCGTTCAGGCTGACCCGCGTGGCCGCAGCCGCCGCCTGGTTCTTGGCCTCACCGAGCAAGGCATCGCCGCTGGCACCGACCATGGCACTGACCTGCACATACAGTGCATTCATGTCCGACAGCAGGCCGTCGATGGCCGCCGGTTCACCTTCGTTTTTGCTGACGATGCTGTTGAGTTCGGCAAAGTGTGCGGTCACCGGATCATCCGCCGGTGCCGGGGCATTCGCCGTCGGTTGTGCCTCGCCCAGCAAACTGCCGAGGCGCTCCTTGAGCTTGTCCACGCCGCCTACCACCGGTACGCCTTTGGCGGCCAGTTGGCGGTCTTCGGCTTGCAAGTCGGTTTCCCTGGCGACCGCCACCAACAGTTTTTTCAGCGGCGAGGTGGGCCCGGAAATCACCCGCAGCACATCGGCGGCCTGTGCCACGCTGGTGATCGGCACAAAGTCGATGTCAGCGAGCAACGCGTCCCACTGGCGCTGGTAATCCTGGAAGTACAAACGGCGCACGTCGGCGGCCAGGCTCACCACGTTCTGCTGGTCGGCCTGTTCATGGCCCAGCACCCATTGCTCTTCGGCCAGGGTGCCGGTCTGGTTCAGACTGCTGAGCAAAAACGCCTGGCGATAGCCCTTGGCAGTAAAGAAACCACTCAACGGCTCGCCCAACGGCTTGCCGCTCTTGCGGCTGAACACCAGTGCGGCATCGCGACCGGCGGCCTCATTGAGACGAAAGTCCGGGATACCTTCGGGCAGTTTCTGGCGCTTGACGCGGTCGTACACGCGCTGGGCTACCGGCAATTGCTGCAATTGGCGACGCAGGTCGTCGATCAGCCGTGGGTCCAGGCGCGCGCTCGGCGGATGGCGTTCGAACAGCGCTTGCAAGTGCCCGGCCAGGGCCTGACGCTGGTCGGCCGGCAGGTCGCGGGGCAGGTTGCGGTCCCAGTCCAAGGCGATCCAGGCCTTGATGAAGTCCGGGTCGTAATGCTCGGTGTCGGCGAGCATCAGGTAAGCCTTGAGGCCCTCATAGAGAAAGTCCGAGTTGCCGCCGCCGTGCAGTTGCTCTTCGATACGCGTCACCAAGCGTGGCGCGAACACGGCGATCAAGAGTTTGCGGTACACGCTGGCGGACTCGGCTTCGAGCATATCGCCCTGGTACAGCCCCAGCCCTTCGGACCAGCTCGGTGAATCCCCCGCCAGGTTCTTCACCGCGTTGAGCAACGGCAGCACGGCGAGCACTTCCCGTTGTGCCGGACTCAGGTTCTGTACGGTCTGGCCCAGTGGCGCGACCTTCTGATCGACCTGGGCGATATACGCTTGGTTAGCGCGATAGCTCACCCACCACAGGCTGCTGACCACCACCACCAGCGCGACGGTGGCCGCCAGTACGCCACGGGCGATCCACTTGCGGCGCCGCTCGACTTTCGGGTTCACCCCCACCAGGCCGCGCTCGGCAAAGGCCACGGCGGTGAAGAGTTTTTCGATGAAGTAACTGCGCCCGGTGCCGCTCTGGCGCGCCAAGTGCTGGCGGTCCAGGTTCATACTCTGGGCCATGGCACCGATCAGGCGGTCAATCGGGCTGCCTTCCTGGGTGCCGCTGGTGAAATACACGCCACGCAGCAACACGCGCTCTTCAAAGGCGTTGGGTTTGAACACGCCTTCGAGGAAGCTTTGCAGGCAATCTTTCAGCGCGCCGAACTGCTGCGGGAAGCCGTAGATCAGGTCGCGTCGTGCCGGGTCGCGTTCCTGCTGCAAGCGCTCGACCAGGCGTTCGTTGAGACGCTGCTCCAGGCCCGCGAATTCGCTTTGCAGGTGCGCCAGCGGGCTGTCGCTGTTTTTACCGTCGTCCAGGGCAAAGGTCATGCCCCACACCTGGGCGCGCTCTTCCTTGCTCAGGTTGTCGAAGAACTCCATGAAGCCCGGCACCAGGTCGAGCTTGGTGAGCATCAGGTAGATGGGGAAACGCACGCCCAACTGCGTATACAACTCCTGGATGCGCAGGCGAATCGCGGCGGCATGGGCTGCGCGCTCGGCGTCGGTGCCCAGCAGCAGATCCGAGAGGCTGATGGCGATAAACGCCCCGTCGATCGGCCGGCGCGAACGCTGCTTTTTCAGCAAATCGAGAAAGCCCAGCCAGGCGGCTTTGTCCACCGTGGAGTTGCTGTCCTGGGTGGTATAGCGGCCAGCGGTGTCGAGCAATACGGCCTGGTCGGTAAACCACCAGTCGCAGTTGCGCGTACCACCCACGCCCCGCACCGCACCGGCACCCAATTGCGCCGCCAGCGGGAAATGCAGCCCGGAGTTGACCAGCGCGGTAGTCTTGCCCGAGCCCGGCGGGCCGATGATCACGTACCACGGCAACTCGTAGAGGTTTCGGCGCTCATCGCCGCCCAGCTTGGCCTTTTTCAGCAGTGCCAGGGCTTCGTCCATGCGCTGGCGCAGCGTGGACAGCTCTTCGGCGGTCGCAACGCTGTTGGGGTCGACCGGGGTTTCTGCGGCCAGGCTGCGCATCACTTCGGCGGCCTGGCGACGGGCCTGGATAATGCGGAACACGCGGTAGGCCACCCACAGCGCAAACACCAGCACGATCAGCGCCCAACGGCGCCCTTCGGGCACCAGCACGTCCAGCAGCGGGCCAACAAACCAGATGATCAGGCTCAGGGCAATCAGGCCCAGCACGGGGATCACCCAGCGAATCATGAAACTGAAAAACGCCTTCACTCGACGCCCTCCGCCAATACGGTGATTTCAACCCGACGATTGCGGGCACGGCCTTCGGCAGTACTGTTGGTGGCCAACGGCTCGGTGTCGCTGCGGCCTTCGGCGCTGAAGCGTTCGGCCTGGCCGGTCTTGGCCGCGAGAATCTCCAGCACCGACTTGGCCCGGGCTTCGGACAACGCCCAGTTGGACGGGAAGCGCAACGTGGCAATCGGGCGGTTGTCGCTGTGCCCGGTGACACGCACCTGGCCCTTGACCTTGCGAATGGCGTCAGCGATGCGCAGCATCAGCGGCTGGTAGTCATCGACGATGCTGGAGCTGGCCGAGGCGAACAGCTCATCGCCACGAATGGTCACCACAGAGCGGTCAACCTTGTCTTCCACCGCCACGCGGCCGGCCTTGATGTCATCGGCCAGGAACCCGGCCAGGCGTGGGCGCTCAATCACTTTGGGCTGCGCCACCGGACGGTCGATGGCCTGCACCGGGATCTCGCCCAGGGCATGAATATTCTTGAACACCGGCTCGGCGTCCGAGGCCAGCTTCAGGCGCAGGCCGAACAGCAACGCCAACAGCAGCGCCAAGCCAATCGCCACGGCAATCCATGGCGGCATGAATTGCGCCAGGCGATCACGGGCCACGGTCACACCGCGCCAGTGCGGCGACAGCTCACGCTCGTGCTCGCCACGGGCGCTGCGTATCGCTGCGGCGGTGCGTTCGCGCAAGGCTTCCAGCTGGCTGCGCCCGTCGGTCATCACCCGGTAACGCCCTTCAAAACCCAGGCACATGCACAGGTACAACAGCTCCAGCAGGTACAGGCGTTCCCGTGGGCTTTGCAGACAGTGGTCAAGCAACTGGAAAACCTTTTCGCCCCCCCAGGCTTCGTTGTGCACGGTGATCAGCAGGCTCTGCTTACCCCAGTCACTGGTGCTGCCCCACGGCGTGCTCAGCACCGCTTCATCCAAGGCAGTGCACAGCGCGTAACGGGCCAACAGCACTTCATTGCGTGCCACACCGGCGGCTTCGGCGCGTTCTTCGAACTGGCGCAGGTACGCCAGCAACTGCGCGCGCAGGCTGGCCGGCGCGGGATGGGCGATGGTGTTGCGCAACCGCGTCAACAACGCCAGCAACGGGCCGGCGGCACTTTCCAGCGGGTTGAGGCCCTGGCTCTTGCCGGTGAGGATCGGCGCAGCCGGCATCGACAGCGGCGCAGGTTCGGCACGCGCGGGTGCAGGTTCTCGGCCACCCGGGCGCGGCATGAACTGGGTGCGGTCATCATCATTGGGATGCATCGCCAATTATCCTCGGATCGCCCAGAAGGCCAGGTTCAAGCCCGGGAACTGCCCGGCGATATGGAAGGCGAAACCGCCGGAATTATTCAGCTGCTGCCAGTGCTCGCTGCCACGGTCCAGCTCGTAGTAGGTGCTGCCGGCGTGGTAAGGCAATTGGCGCGGCGCCACCGGCAACGGCAGCAGGCCGATGCCCGGCAGTTGCAGGTTGACCATGTCGCGGATGTGCTCCACCGAGCCGACCTTGCTCTGCTGGCCGAAACGCGCACGCAGGGTTTCGCCGGGCACATCGGCGCGCACCACGAGGATGAAACTGGCGTTGTCGAGCAGGGTCTTGTCGGCCAGCATCGCCACATGAATGCCGTAGGCTTTCTCCACAATCGGGATCGGCGTGGCCTTGCTGTCGATGAGCATCGACAGCGCCTCACGCAAGGCCGCCATCACCGGCATGAAGCTCAGGGCCAGGTCATCGTGCTGGTACTGCGGGTATTCCTGGGGGCGACGGCTGGAGGTTGAGAAGGTGGAAAACTCACCGGCCAGGCTGACCAGTTCGCTGAAGAAGCGCTCCGGGTGCAACGGGCTCAACTGGCTGAAGTGCTGGATCAGCGGCTGGGCGCGGTTGACCAGTTGCAGCAGCATGAAGTCGGCGATCTCCGAGGCCCCCCCGGCACCCGAGGCCACCACGCGGCCGGCCAGGGCTTCGCCACGCTGGTGCAACAGGCCCAGCAGTTCGCTGCGAAAGGCCGTCAGCGGTTTGCTCGCGGCCACGTCCAGCACGGGCGGGATGTAAGTGTCATCGAGCACCAACGCACGGTCGGCACGCTTTTCCTTGATGCGTACCAGGCCGATGGCCGCGTAGTCGCTGATGCCGTCCTGCGCCGTCAGCAGGCGCAACGCCCGCGACCCCACGGCCACCGGTGCACGGTTTTCGAACGGGGCGTTGTCGTCGCGCACTTCACGCACCTGGCTCACGTAGCGCGCGGCTTCCAGGGCCTCGCCCTCGTCCACCGTGTCACGGGCGCCGGCACGCTTGAGCGGCAGGGCCAGGTAGACCAGGCCGTCGCGCAGGTTGTCGTCGATATTCAACGGGCTCGGCGCCAGGTCGTCCTGGGGAATATTGAACGGCGTGCCATCGGGCAACAGGCCGCGGGCCGACACGATCGCCAGCTTGCCCTGGGCCAGCAGGCCCTGGTCGATCAGCAGCTCGGAGAACCCCCAGGCACCCGCCGACAACGGGCGGCTGCGGGCATCGATCAGGTTTTCCAGGTAACGGTCATGCTGCTGGAAGTGCTGCGTTCCGATGAACATGCCTTCCGACCAGACCACGCGATTGTTCCAGGACATGGGGGCTCCGATTGCTTGTTATTGGGCTGGGCTGGATGGGGAAGCCACGACGTCGGCGCGCACGGCATGCACGTCGAGGCTGATCTGGTATTCGCTGTATTGGCGCGGCGGCACGTTGATGACCGTGCGCCATTGCGCACGGTCCAACTCGCGGTAGCCCACCAGCAAGCCGATCTGGCGCGTGGACGGGTCGAGATCGCGCTGCAGGCTCAGTTGTTGGCCGGGCTGCACCATCACTTCGTCCTGGTCCAGCAGGTCGAGGCCGAGGGTGGATTGCGCACGGTCAGCCAGGGCGAAGTAATCGGAGCGTGAAAAGGTCGCGGCGTTTTTCAATTCGAAAATGCGCACCCGCACCGGCGCGGCCTGGCCGTTGGCACCGGGGTTAAGCCCGGCAATCGCGTGAAAATGCAGCTCAACGGCGGCCGTGTCAGCTTCGGCCTCGGCAGCCGCCTGGGGTTTGGCAGTGTCGTTGGCACACGCCGTCAGCAGCAGCACGGTAGCGGCTGCGAGTAAAAACCTGGGAATCATCCTGCGTCCTCAATGACGTATTTAGCTATCCGTTTTATCCATTGGTGCGAGGCGTTTTCAGCGTCGCTGTCGTGCACTGTGTTCTTCGTAGGCCCGGCTGAATTCACGACCGAACAAGTCCTGGAAATCGTCCTGGGCCTCGCGGGAAATGTTGCTGTAGAGCTCGGTGAACTGCTGCCAGTACTGGGCCTGGCGCGAACCATTGAAGAGACTGGAGAGGCCGCCGGGCTTGCCCATGCGCTCCTCCAGCTGCGCCGGTTCAAAGCGCGTGAGCAAGTGCTTGATCGCCGCTTCCACGCCAGCCATCACGGCCAACTGGTGGGCGCGCAGGTCGTCGAAACTGTCACGTACGGCAAGGTCCGGCGCCATGAACGCCTGGTTGCCATGACGCAGCAACAGCAGTAACGCTTCATCGGCATTCGGGGCGAATTTCAATGGGTTGTTTTCGGCGGGGCGGATCATTGTCTGCTGCATGCGGAACTCGCCCTTGAGGCTGGCACGGGCGCGCAATACGTCGATCAGGCCCTCGACCATCAGCCGGTAGCTGCGGCCGATGCTTTCCATCTGCGCGCAGGCGTCGGCTTTGTCCAGGCGCAACTGGTCCAGGCCCGCACCGCGCAGGAAGGCTTGCAGGAGGTCCGGTGGTGGCTCGGCATTGGCCACGGGGAGCGCAACAGGCTCGACCACGGGCGGCGGCGGGAGGATCGGTGCTGGGGCGGGCGCAGCATTGACGACGGGTGCGGGCGCGTCGCTGAACAGGTCCCAGTCTTCGGGAATCACCGAGCCTTGCACCAATGGCTTTTCGGGCGCCGGTACGGCCACTGGAGCCGGGGGGCGAAAATCGTGTTGCTCGGACGGCACATGGTCCGCCACGGTGGGCGGCGGCACGGCGGTGGGGCTGAGGAAGTCGAACAGGTCTGGCAAGGTTTCCATAGCCGAGGCGCCCTGGAACTGCGGCGCGATCATCGGTGTGGGCGCAGGTTGGCTCGCCACGGCGCCCATCAGCGCTTCAAAGCTGTTGGGTGAGTCACCGGCAAATGGCTGGCTGTCGATGGCCTGCACGTTGAAGTCGATACGCGCCTGGATTTCGTAATCGCCGATGCGGATCAACTCACCATCTTGCAACGGCTCGCTGTTACCCCGACGCATACGAATACCCGCCTTGACCAACTCCACACCATTGGTGCTGTTATCGGTCAAGTAATAACGGCCATCTTTGTATTGAATAACGCAATGTTGCGAAGAGACGAGACGCTCAGGGTCGGGCAATACCCAGTCATTGTCAGAACTGCGGCCAATAGCCATCACGCCCTGATCCATGGACTTTTCGGGGCATTGCCCAGGGGTGATCTTGTGATAACTAGTGATAGTCAAACACAGCGACATCTTGCCTCCTTGCTGATACATCGCGCGCAGTCTACCCAGGAGGCAGCACCGCCCTGGAGAGTCCCGTCCTGTCGTACAAACGACCGCCAAAATCTGCTTTTACCAGCATGATCGCTGATCTTAACTGGCTTCCATGACAAAAATCCGCTCTGGGCGCGCCTTTCGACTCGCCAGTCGCGCAGGTTGTTAAACACCGCACATCTGTCACAGAGGGCGAATAGCTTACCTTGACAAGCCATAAGTACTACACCAAAAATGCACAACTTCTTGAACATCAGTGATGGCACAGTAGTGGCGCACTGAGTGTATGACCAAGAAAACATGCAAAGTTCATTACGCAACTAGTGCATGAATTGCCCGCCATCCAGCGGGCCGATAAGGAGATCGAATTCAGTGGATGTGCCGTTGCTGCTCACCGCCGTTTCCGCGACGTCGCCTTGTGGCGAGGACATGGAATATGACGCGCAATTTCTGCAATTGGAACGTGATGCCAAGGGTCAACCCGAACGCAGCATGGGCGACTCGATCCTGCCCGCTGAGCCGCCCGAGTGGCGCAGCATCCAGCAGCAAAGCCTCGACCTGTTGCAGCGCAGCAAAGACCTGCGCATCACCCACTTTCTGCTGCAAAGCACCCTCGCCCTCCAGGGTGTGGCCGGGCTGGCCGAAGTCCTCACGCTGATCAACGCCTTGCTGCGCCAATACTGGGCCGATCTGCATCCGCGCCTGGATGCCGACGATGACAACGACCCCACCGTGCGCATCAACGCCCTTACCGGCCTGACCTGCGAAACCAATATTCGGCTGCTGCGCGAAAGCATCCTGACACGCTCGCGCACCTTCGGGCCCGTGAGCCTGCGCGCCGCGCTCAACGCCAGCGGCCTGCAGAGTTTTGCCGATGAGCAGTTGGGCAACCAGCAACTCAACGCCGCGTTCCTGGACAGCGACCCCGAACAACTGCAAGCCACCCGCGACGCCTTGAGCGCGGCGCGCACGGCGTGCGAGGCCATTGAGCAACAGGTCAATGACCAAGTCGGTTCCGCCCAGGGCGTGGACCTCAGCGCCTTGAAGCAGCCGCTCAAACAGGCCCTGCAACTTCTCAATCAAGCGGTGCCAGGCACCGACAGCAGCAGCGATCCCGAGGCCGTCAGTGAAGACAATGCCCCCTCGGTCGACGCCGCCGCGCCCGCAGCCCCTCGCCCGACGGGCGACATCGCCACCCGCGACGATGTGCTGCGCAGCCTCGACAAGATCCTTGCGTACTACACCCGCCACGAGCCTTCGAGCCCGCTGCCGGTATTGTTGAACCGAGCCAAGAATCTGGTACATGCCGACTTTGCGGCCATCGTGCGCAATCTGATTCCCGATGGCATGTCCCAATTTGAAAACCTGCGCGGCCCCGACAGCGAGTAAGCCGCCGGACCGTGCAGTAACAACACCGTCGCTCAAGCGACCAGGAGCAGCAACGTGGCGAAGCAAAGTTCTCAGAAATTCATCGCGCGCAACCGTGCGCCTCGAGTGCAGATCGAGTACGACGTCGAGCTTTACGGCGCCGAGAAAAAGGTCCAGCTGCCCTTCGTGATGGGCGTGATGGCCGACCTCGCCGGCAAGCCTGCCGAGCCGCTGGCACCCGTGGCCGACCGCAAGTTCCTTGAGGTGGACGTCGACAACTTCGACTCACGCCTCAAGGCCATGCAGCCACGCGTCGCGTTCCACGTACCCAATGAGCTGACAGGCGAAGGCAACCTGAGCCTGGACATCACCTTCGAAAGCATGGACGACTTCAGCCCGGCCGCCGTGGCCCGCAAGGTCGACTCCCTGAACCAGCTGCTCGAAGCCCGCACCCAATTGGCCAACCTGCTGACCTACATGGACGGCAAGACTGGCGCTGAAGAAATCATCATGAAGGCGATCAAGGACCCGGCATTGCTTCAGGCACTTGCCAGCGCGCCCAAGCCTGCAGGGGAGCAGTAATCATGACGGACAATACCGCCCGCGAAGGCAGCCAGATCCTGGGTACCACCGAAGAAGCCAGCGAGTTCGCGAACCTGCTGCTGCAAGAATTCAAGCCCAAGACCGAGCGTGCCCGCGAAGCCGTTGAAACCGCGGTGCGCACCCTGGCTGAACAGGCCCTGGCGCAAACCGACCTGGTGTCCAACGACGCGATCAAGTCGATCGAATCGATCATCGCCGCCATCGACGCCAAGCTCACCGCCCAGGTCAACCAAATCATCCACCACCAGGATTTCCAACAACTGGAAAGCGCCTGGCGTGGCCTGCATTACCTGGTCAATAACACCGAGAGCGATGAGCAACTGAAGATTCGCGTGCTCAACATCTCCAAGCCAGACCTGCACAAGACCCTGAAGAAATTCAAGGGCACCGCGTGGGACCAGAGCCCGATCTTCAAGAAGATGTACGAAGAAGAATACGGCCAGTTCGGTGGCGAACCTTACGGCTGCCTGGTGGGTGACTACTACTTCGACCAGTCGCCGCCCGACGTGGAACTGCTGGGCGAGCTGTCGAAAGTCTGCGCCGCCATGCACTCGCCTTTCATCGCTGCGGCCTCGCCGACCGTGATGGGCATGGGCTCGTGGCAGGAACTGTCGAACCCACGCGACCTGACCAAGATCTTCACCACCCCGGAATACGCCGGCTGGCGCTCGCTGCGTGAATCGGAAGACTCGCGTTACATCGGCCTGACCATGCCGCGCTTCCTGGCACGCCTGCCGTACGGCGCCAAGACCGATCCAGTGGAAGCCTTCGCTTTCGAAGAAAACACCGACGGCGCCGACAGCTCCAAGTACACCTGGGCCAACGCCGCCTACGCGATGGCAGTGAACATCAACCGTTCGTTCAAGCACTACGGATGGTGCTCGCGCATCCGCGGCATCGAGTCTGGCGGTGAAGTGGAAAACCTGCCGGCCCACACGTTCCCTACCGATGACGGTGGCGTGGACATGAAGTGCCCGACCGAAATCGCCATCAGTGACCGCCGTGAAGCGGAACTGGCGAAGAACGGTTTCATGCCGCTGCTGCACAAGAAAAATACCGACTTCGCCGCGTTCATCGGCGCCCAGTCGCTGCAGAAACCTGCCGAATACGACGACCCGGACGCCACCGCCAACGCCAACCTGGCCGCACGCCTGCCGTACCTGTTCGCCACCTGCCGTTTCGCCCACTACTTGAAGTGCATCGTGCGCGACAAGGTCGGCTCCTTCAAAGAGAAGGACGAAATGCAGCGCTGGTTGCAGGACTGGATCCTCAACTACGTCGACGGCGACCCGGCGCACTCCACCGAAACCACCAAGGCCCAGCACCCGTTGGCGGCGGCCGAAGTGATCGTGGAAGAAGTCGAAGGCAACCCGGGGTATTACAACTCCAAGTTCTACCTGCGCCCGCACTATCAGCTTGAAGGGCTGACGGTGTCGTTGCGCCTGGTATCGAAACTGCCTTCGGCAAAAAGCGCATAAGTAACGATTGAGCTAGCTCGTTCCCACGCTCCGCGTGGGAATGCCGCCCGGGACGCTCTGCGTCCCGGTGACGCGTAGCGTCACAGGATGCGTTACCACGCAGAGCGTGGGAACGATCACCCAATCAAGTGGCATGGGCCACACAGGGAGAAAACATGGCTGTTGATATTTTCATCAAGATCGGCGACATCAAGGGCGAGTCCATGGACAAGGCCCACAAGGACGAAATCGATGTGTTGAACTGGAGCTGGGGCATGTCCCAGTCCGGCAACATGCACGTCGGCGGTGGCGGTGGCGCGGGCAAGGTGAATATCCAGGACCTGTCGCTGACCAAGTACGTCGACAAGGCTTCGCCCAACCTGATGATGCACTGCGCCAGCGGCAAGCACATCGATAAGGTCAAGCTGACCGTGCGCAAGGCCGGTGGCGAGAGCCAGGTCGAGTACATGGTGATCAACCTGGAAGAAGTGCTGGTCACCTCCTTGAGCACCGGCGGTTCGGGCAGCGATGATCGCCTGACCGAAAACGTCACCCTGAACTTTGCCCAAGTGATGGTCGACTACCAGCCGCAGAAAGCCGACGGCACCAAAGACGGCGGCGCCATCAAGTTTGGCTGGAACATCCGTTCCAACACCAAACGCTGATAGCCCTTGTGGCCGTGGCCCGGTGCCACGGCCATTGTGTCCCTCTCGCAACCCGTCCGTGGAGCTGCTTTGGTGGTAACTGAAATCGCTTCCCGCGACCGTCTGCAACCGTCCCTGCTGGACCGGTTGACCGACGACGACCCGACCAACCCCAAGGAAAGCGCCGACAAACGCGTGCTGTCCCTGACCCAATTGAAGGCCTCGGTGCTGCGTGACCTGGCGTGGTTGCTTAACACCACCTCGTTACTCGATACCGATGCCACGCTGCACACCCCGGCCGGCACTTCGGTGGTCAATTACGGCCTGCCGGCACTGGCGGGCAACAGCGCTTCGAGCGTCGATATCAAAGCCCTGGAAGCCCTGATTTACCAGGCCATCGCCACTTTCGAGCCGCGTATTTTGCGCCACACATTGCGAGTCAAGGCGCGCATGGGCCATGGCGAGATGAATCACAACGCCCTGAGTTTCGAGATTGAAGGCGACCTGTGGGCACAGCCGGTGCCGTTGCGTTTGCTGTTGCAGACCGACGTGGACCTGGAGTCCGGCCATGTGCGCGTGCTGAATGCCGACCAGCGGAGACGCCCATGAACCCGCGCCTGCTGGAGCTGTACAACCAGGAACTGCACCACGTGCGCGAAAGCGCCGCCGAGTTCGCCAAGGAATACCCGAAGATCGCCAGTCGGCTGACCCTGTCCGGTATGGACTGCGCCGACCCGTACGTCGAACGTTTGCTTGAAGGCTTCGCCTATCTCACGGCCCGCGTGCAGCTCAAGCTCGACGCCGAGTACCCAACCTTCACCCACAACTTGCTGGAAATCGCCTACCCGCACTACCTGGCACCGACGCCGTCGATGACCGTAGTGCAACTGCAGACCGACCCCGATGAAGGCTCCCTGGCCGGCGGTTTCCCGCTACCCCGTGACACGGTGCTGCGTGCCGCCCTGGGCCGTGAAACCCAGACCTGCTGCGAGTACCGCACCGCGCACCCGGTGACACTGTGGCCGTTGCAGGTCAGCAACGCCGAATATTTCGGCAACCCCGCCGCCGTGCTCGGGCGCCTGGCCGCCAGCGAACCGAAAGCCAAGGCCGGCCTGCGCCTGACCCTGCGCACCGGTGCCGAGCTGCCGTTCAACAGCCTCGACCTGGATACCTTGCCGCTGTACCTGAGCGGCGCTGATGAACAACCGTTTCGCCTTTACGAACAACTACTGGGCAACGCCTGCGCGGTGTTTGCGCGCGAGCCCGGTGGCGATTGGGTCGAGCGCCTGCCCCAGGGCGCGTTACGCTCGCGGGGGTTCGATGATGCCGATGCGGCCATGCCGGTGGTAGCGCGGGCGTTCCAGGGCTATCGCCTGTTGCAGGAGTACTTCGCCCTGCCCCATCGCTTCCTGTTCGTTGAGTTCGCCGAGTTGAGCCGTGCGGTCAAACGGTGTGACGGCCAGGAGCTGGAACTGATCGTGCTGTTCGACCGCCACGAACCGAGCCTGGAAGGCAGTGTCGGCGCGGCGCAGTTCTTGCCGTTCTGCACGCCCGCCATCAACCTGTTCCCCAAGCGCGTGGACCGCATCCATTTGTCCGACCGGGTCAATGAACACCACGTGATCGCCGACCGTACGCGGCCGATGGATTTCGAGATTCACTCCTTGAGCGGCATTACTGGCCATGGCACCGGACCGGAGCAGCCGTTCTTGCCGTTCTATGCGGTGCGCGATCCGTCGCGCTATGGCCGCGACCAAGCGTATTACAGCGTGCGCCGCGAGCCGCGTGTGCTGTCCAGCGATCAGCGCCGCAATGGCCCGCGCTCCACTTATGTGGGCAGTGAAACCTTCGTCAGCCTGGTGGACAGCCGCCAGGCGCCGTATCGCCATGACCTGCGCCAGTTGGGCGTGACGGCACTGTGCACCAACCGGGACCTGCCGCTGTTCATGAGCGTGGGCAACGGCAAGACCGACTTCACCCTGGCCGACAGTGCGCCGGTACTGGCCGTGCGGTGCGTCGCCGGGCCAAGCCGCCCGCGTGCC
Source organism: Pseudomonas sp. DWP2-2 (assembly GCF_049897065.1). NCBI lineage: Bacteria > Pseudomonadati > Pseudomonadota > Gammaproteobacteria > Pseudomonadales > Pseudomonadaceae > Pseudomonas > Pseudomonas sp. DWP2-2. Next base: position 367,382 of record NZ_JAFCVN010000005.1, read on the forward strand.
AGCCATGCGCATGACGCCAAGGCCTGGCGCCTGATCAGCCAGTTGTCGCTCAACTACCTGTCCTTGAGCGAAGAGGGCCAGGGCGCGGGCGCCTTGCGCGAACTGCTGCGCCTGTACGGCGACAGCAATGACGCCGCCCTGCAATTGCAGATCGAGGGCCTGCGCGAGGTCAGCAGCAAGGCGGTGACTCGACGCCTGCCGATGCCTGGCCCGATTGTGTTTGGCCGCGGCCTGGAAATCACCTTGGAGTTCGATGAAAACGCGTTTCGCGGCACCGGCGTGTTCCTGCTCGGTGCAGTGCTGGAGCGCTTCCTGGCACGCTACGTGTCGATCAACAGCTTTACCGAGACGGTGATCCGTACCACCGAACGCGGCGAGATCATGCGATGGAAAGCCAAGCCCGGACGGCGTCCGACCCTGTGAAAACCCTGGACGCGATGCACCAGGAGCCCTGGGAATATGACTTCTTCCAGGCATTGCGGCGCATCGAGTGCGAAACGCCCGAGCTGCCACGCCTGGGCCATTCCCTACGCCTGGCCGATGACCCGCTGCGCCTGGGGCAGCAGGCCGATTGCACCTTCGCACCCGCCACCCTCGCCTCGGTCGACCCCGGTGGCGACGGCAAGCCGGCGCGGTTGGAGCAGTTCTTTTTCGGCCTCGGCGGCCCCAACGGGCCGCTGCCGCTGCACATCACCGAGTACGTGCGCGAGCGCCAACGCAACAACGCCGACAGCACCAGCAAGCAGTTCCTGGATGTGTTCCACCATCGCTTGCTGACCCTGTTCTATCGGGCCTGGGCCGAGGCGCGGCCAACGGTCAGCCATGACCGCCCGGACGATGACTACTGGTCCGCCCGCCTCGCCGCCCTGAGTGGCCGCGGGATGCCGAGCCTGCTCAATCAAGGGCTGATCCCCGATACCGCGAAGCTGCATTACAGCGGCCATCTGTCGGCGCAAACCCGTTACCCGGATGGCTTGAAAGCGATCCTCAGCGAGTACTTCGGCCTGCCGGTAGAGATCGAGGAATACGTCGGCCAATGGCTGGAACTGCCCGAACGCAGCCGCGTGGGGGTCAGCGCCAACCAGTTGGGCGTGGACTTCTGCCTGGGTAGCCACGTGTGGGACCGCCAGCACAAATTCCGCATCCGCCTGGGCCCGCTCACGCTGGATGACTACATGGGCATGCTGCCCGGCCAACAGCCGTTCAACGAGCTGGTGGCGTGGGTGGCCGAGTACCTGGGCCATGAAATGGACTGGGACTTGAACCTGGTTTTGCAACAACCCGAAGTTCCGGCGCTGCAACTCAACGGCCAGTTCCGCCTGGGCTTCAACACCTGGCTCGGCCAACCTGCGCATGACGCCAACGACCTAATCCTGGCCCGGCATTACGCCGACCACGCCACCACCTCAAGGAATCCAGAGCATGGGTGAAATCAGTCGCGCCGCACTGTTCGGCAAACTCAACAGCGTGGCCTACAAAGCCATCGAAGCCGCCACCGTGTTCTGCAAGTTGCGGGGCAATCCGTATGTGGAACTGGCCCACTGGTTTCACCAGTTGCTGCAACTGCAGGACTCGGACCTGCACCGCATCATCCGCCAGTTCAACGTGGAGCCGGCGCGCCTGGCCCGTGACCTCACCGAAGCCCTGGATCGCCTGCCGCGTGGCTCGACGTCGATCACCGACCTGTCGTCCCACGTGGAAGAAGCCGTGGAACGCGGCTGGGTGTATGGCAGCCTGATGTTCGGTGAAAGCCAGGTTCGCACCGGTTATCTGGTGCTGGGCATCTTGAAGACACCGAGCCTGCGCCATGCGCTGCTGGGTTTGTCCGGCGAGTTCGACAAGATCAAGGCCGAGGCCCTGAGCGAGCGCTTTGATGAATACGTCGGTGACTCGCCAGAAAATGCCTTGAGCGCCAGCGATGGCTTCAATGCCGGCGTCCCTGGCGAGGCCAGCGGTGCCATGGCGCCCAGCGCGATGGGCAAGCAGGAAGCGCTCAAGCGCTTCACTGTGGACCTGACCGAACAGGCCCGCAGCGGCAAGCTCGACCCAATCGTGGGCCGTGACGAGGAGATTCGCCAACTGGTGGATATCCTCATGCGTCGGCGCCAGAACAACCCGATCCTCACTGGTGAGGCCGGGGTGGGCAAGACCGCCGTGGTCGAAGGTTTCGCCCTGCGTATCGTCGCCGGTGACGTACCGCCTGCGCTCAAGGACGTGGAACTGCGCAGCCTCGACGTGGGCCTGTTGCAAGCCGGCGCCAGCATGAAAGGCGAGTTCGAACAGCGCCTGCGCCAGGTCATCGAAGACGTGCAGGCTTCACCCAAGCCGATCATCCTGTTTATCGACGAAGCCCATACCCTGGTAGGTGCCGGTGGCGCCGCCGGCACCGGTGACGCGGCCAACCTGCTCAAGCCTGCCCTGGCCCGTGGCACCTTGCGTACCGTGGCTGCCACCACCTGGGCCGAGTACAAAAAGCACATAGAGAAAGACCCGGCCCTGACCCGCCGTTTCCAGGTGGTACAGGTTGCCGAGCCGTCGGAAGACAAGGCCCTGCTGATGATGCGCGGCGTGGCTTCCACAATGGAAAAACACCACCAGGTGCAGATCCTCGACGAAGCTCTGGAAGCCTCGGTGAAGCTCTCCCACCGCTACATTCCGGCGCGCCAGTTGCCGGACAAGTCCGTGAGCCTGCTGGACACCGCCTGCGCCCGCGTCGCCATCAGCCTGCACGCGGTCCCCGCGGAAGTGGACGACAGCCGTCGCCGTATCGAAGCCCTGGAAACCGAGCTGCAAATCATCGCCCGTGAGCATGCGATCGGCATTGCCATTGGAGCGCGTCAAACCCATAGCGAAGCGCTGCTGACCGCCGAACGTGAGCGTCTGACCACGCTGGAAAGCCGTTGGGCCGAAGAGAAAACCCTGGTGGATGAGCTGCTCGCCACCCGCGCAACCCTGCGCGAGAAGGCCGGGGTTGTGGACAGCGGCAACGATGAACTGCGTGCAAAACTGGTCGATCTGCAACAGCGCCTCACCGCCCTGCAAGGCGAGACCCCGTTGATCCTGCCGACCGTGGATTACCAGGCCGTGGCCTCGGTGGTCGCCGACTGGACCGGCATCCCGGTGGGCCGCATGGCCCGCAACGAACTGGAAACCGTGCTCAACCTCGACCAGCACCTGAAGAAACGCATCATCGGCCAGGACCATGCCCTGCAAATGATCGCCAAGCGCATCCAGACCTCCCGCGCCGGTCTCGACAACCCGAGCAAGCCGATTGGCGTGTTCATGCTGGCCGGTACCTCGGGTGTGGGCAAGACCGAAACTGCCCTGGCCCTGGCCGAAGCCATGTACGGCGGCGAGCAGAACGTCATCACCATCAACATGAGCGAGTTCCAGGAAGCCCACACCGTGTCCACACTCAAGGGCGCGCCACCGGGCTATATCGGCTACGGCGAAGGCGGTGTGCTGACCGAAGCGGTACGGCGCAAACCCTACAGCGTGGTGCTGCTCGATGAGGTGGAGAAAGCTCACCCGGACGTGCACGAGATTTTCTTCCAGGTGTTCGACAAGGGCGTGATGGAAGACGGCGAAGGCCGGGTGATCGACTTCAAGAACACCCTGATCCTGCTGACCACCAATGCCGGTACCGAACTGATTTCCCACGTCTGCAAGGACCCGGCGAACACCCCCGAGCCCGAGGAAATCGCCAAGGCCCTGCGCCAGCCGTTGCTGGAGATTTTCCCACCGGCCTTGCTCGGTCGCCTGGTGACCATCCCGTACTACCCGCTGAGCGACGAGATGCTCAAGGCGATCACACGCCTGCAACTGAACCGCATCAAGAAGCGTGTGGAGAACACCCATAAAGTCGCGTTCGAGTATGACGACGCAGTGGTCGACCTGATCGTCTCGCGCTGCACCGAAACCGAAAGTGGCGGGCGCATGATCGATACCATCCTCACCAACAGCCTGCTGCCGGACATGAGCCGCGAATTCCTCACGCGCATGTTGGAAGGCAAGGCACTGGCGGGGGTGCGGATCAGCAGTCGGGATAATGAATTGCACTACGACTTCAGCGACACCGAATAACTATTGTTGGAATACGGTCAGTGTGGGAGCTGGCTTGCCTGCGATAGCGGTCTGACATTCAGCATGGATGTTGACTGATCCACCGCTATCGCAGGCAAGCCAGCTCCCACAGTTGATCCGGTTCCGTCAGTGATGACGGTATTTACGGGACTACCGATGCTATTCAACCAAGCCTCACGCCTGGCCAAGATCACCAGCCCCCTGGGGCCGGATGTGCTGCTGCTCAACGAAATGGGCGGCGGTGAAGAGCTGGGCCGGCTGTTCAACTATGAGCTGCAACTGACGTCCCTGGACGCCAACATCGACCTGAACCAGTTGCTGGGCAAACCGATGAGCGTCGGCCTGCAACTGGCGGACGGTGGCGAGCGGTACTTTCACGGCATCGTCGCCCGTTGCAGCCAGAACATCGACCAGGGCCAGTTCGCCAGTTATCAGGCTACCCTGCGCCCATGGCTGTGGTTGCTCAGCCGTACCTCCGACTGCCGGATTTTCCAGAACCTGAGCATCCCGCAGATCATCAAGCAGGTGTTCCGCGACCTGGGTTTTTCCGACTTCGAAGACGCCCTGAGCCGGCCGTATCGCGAGTGGGAGTACTGCGTGCAGTACCGCGAGACCAGCTTCGATTTCGTCAGCCGGCTGATGGAACAGGAAGGCATCTACTACTTCTTCCGCCATGAACAGGACCGCCATGTGCTGGTGCTGGCCGACGCCTATGGCGCCCACACCAGCGTGCCCGGCTACGCGTCGATCCCCTACTACCCCAAGGACGAGCAGCAGCGCGAACGCGACCATATGCACAATTGGCACTTGGCGCAGGAGGTGCAGCCGGGCTCGCTGGAGCTCAACGACTACGACTTCCAGCGCCCCAGCGCGAGCATCGACGTGCGCTCGGCCATGCCGCGCCCGCACACCGCCGGCGACTACCCGCTGTACGACTACCCCGGTACCTACGTGCAAAGCGCCGACGGCGAACACTATGCGCGCACCCGCATCGAGGCCCTGCAAACCCTGCATGAACAGATCGAGTTCAGCGGCAATGCGCGCGGCCTGGGCTCGGGCCATCTGTTCAGCCTCACCGGCTTCAGCCGCCAGGACCAGAACCGCGAGTACCTGATCGTCGGTTGCCGTTACTTCATCGTGCAAGAAAGCCTGGAAAGCGGTGGCGGTTCAGGCTCGGCGCAGTTCGAAAGCAGCCTGACCTGCATCGACGCCCAACAGAGTTTCCGCCCGCTGGCCAACACTCATCGCCCCATCGTCAAAGGCCCGCAGACCGCGCTGGTGGTAGGCCCCAAGGGCGAGGAAATCTGGACCGACCAGTACGGCCGCGTGAAGGTGCATTTCTACTGGGACCGCCACGACCAATCCAACGAGAACAGCTCGTGCTGGATTCGTGTGTCGCAATCCTGGGCCGGCAAGAACTGGGGCTCGATGCAGATTCCACGCATCGGCCAAGAGGTGATCGTCAGCTTCCTCGAAGGCGACCCCGACCGACCGATCATCACCGGGCGGGTGTACAACGCTGAGCAGACGGTGCCCTACGACTTGCCGGAGAACGCCACCCAAAGCGGCATGAAAAGCCGCTCCAGCAAGGGCGGAACGCCGGCCAACTTCAATGAAATCCGCATGGAGGACAAGAAGGGGTTGGAGCAGTTGTATATCCATGCCGAGCGTAACCAGGACATCGTGGTGGAGGTGGATGAAAGCCACTCGGTGGGGCATGACCGCAACAAGAGTATTGGGCATAACGAGACGGTGACCATTGGCAGTAACCGCCTGCGGGTTGTGCGCAATAACGACACGGTGATCGTGGGCGGTGCCAAGTCCGACAGCGCCGCCACGAGTTACACCATCGAGGCCGGCGAGAGTCTTCGCCTGGTGTGCGGCGACAGCGTGATTGAGCTCAAGGCTGGCGGCGACATCAACCTGACCTGTGGCTCGTTCAACCTGTTTTCCACCGGCAGCAGCAAGATCCAGACGAAGGGCAAGCTGGACATCAACCTGGGCAGCGACAAAGGCACTTCGCCGGGTGCCCAGGGCGTGCAAAGCACGATCAAGTCCGCCGTCGAGTCAAAATTCCCCGGTAAGCCCGGTGCTGGTCAATAACGAGATTTTGTCACCATGAACTACCTGATCAACGAAGCCCAATTCACCCTTCCCGACGCCGAGGTACAGGACACCTCCATCAATATCCTCAAGTTCGCCAAGCTGGGCACCACCCTGGTGGTGAGCCGCAGCCCGTTGGCGGACGGCGAAAGCCTGCAAAGCAATTTTGAAGGCCAGCTGAAAAAACTCGAGCAGCAGGTCAAAGATCTGCGCTATAGCCCTGCACAAGCGGTCAAGGTCGGCCCAGCGCAGGACATCGATGCGTTTGAAGTGCAGAACCACTTCAACAAAGGCAGCGACAACATTTACCAGTATCAGCTGGCGATGCAGATACCTGGTACCCGCAATCTGATTGCCCTGAGCTACGTCAAGACCCAGCCCCTGGGCCCTGCCGAAGCGGCACACTGGGCAACGCTGAAAAACACACTCCACTTCCTCGCCACGCCCTGAGTCGAGTCTGAGCAATGAGTGAGGATCTTTGGGCGGCCCGCGAAGGCGACGCACTGCTGCACACCTCGGTGATGGCCGATATTCTCGGCGGCGTGCTGGAAGTGGCCGCCTATGCGGCGCTCACCACCGTGGGCTGCCTGGCCGTTGCCGGGGCGGTGTTCCTCGCGACGGGTGCAACCATCGCCACCGGCGGTGTAGCCCTGGTGTTGGTGGTGGGCGCGGTCGTCGGTATTACCGCTGGCCTCACGGGGGCGGACTTGAAGATATCCAGTTGGTGCGAGTCCGCCGCCAACTGGGTGTTCCCGCCGGTGATCGATGCCTTCATCACCAGCGGTTCGCACAACGTATTCATCAATGGCAAAAAGGCCGCCCGCGCCGCAGGCAAGATGACGGCTGTACCCGTCGCGCCCAGCGAGCCGGCAGCGCCGAGCTTCCTGGATATGGCCGGGGAGTTTTTCTCGCAGATGTGGCGCCCGACCGTCGCCTCGCCCGCCCCCGGCACCGAGCCGTGCCCGCTGGACACCGTGGCGTGCAACAAGCATCCGCCCATGCCCCTGCAGTTTATTGCCGAAGGTTCCAGCTCGGTGTTCATCAACGGGCAGCCTGCGGCACGCAGCGGTGATCGCAGTACCTGTGACGCCAAGATTGGCACCGCCCAGGGCTTGATTTCGCCGGATGTGCGCATTGGTGGTGAGACCATTGTGGTGCAGGAGATTCGTAGCGGGAAAACGCCAGGGGTGGGGCTGGCGATTGCCGTGGTGATGGCGCTACGGGGCAATGTGAAGTGTTTCTGGACCAAGCTGCCCTGCCTGGTCGGTGGCTTGCTGGTGGGGGGCGCCGTCTCTTACGCAACCAGCAAGGTCACCTCCGCGCTCAAGAGCGCCATGAATGGCTCGCCCAATCCAGTGCACAGCGCGACGGGAGCCAAGATCCTGGGCGGGGATGAGGAACTGGACTTCACGTTACAGGGATTGCTCCCGATAGATTGGCAGCGCTTTTACAGCAGCCTCGACACACGCCGGGACGGCCTATTTGGCGCTGGCTGGAGCGTCGCATATGAGGTGTCGATCGAGATAGAAGCGGACGAAAACCTGGTCTACATCGACGAGCAAGGACGCCGCCTGGAGATCGGTTACATCCCGCTGTCCGGCGGAGCGTTCGATCCGGGCCAAGGCCTTGCAGTCAGGCGCAGTGGCGACGGCGCGGTATTGATCGAGAGCATCGACGGCCTGTATCGCCTGTTCGAGCCCGACCCGCTGAATAACTCGCGGATGCGCTTGCATCTGCTGGGTGATCGCAATGAGGGGCGGATCTTCCTCGACTACGACAGTCAGGGCCGACTGTATCGCCTGCGCGACACCCACGACTTGATGCATGTAGAACTGAACTACTCGGCTGAACACCCTAGGCGTGTGAGCTACATCGAGCGGCGTTACCTGCGCCAGGACCATTTCGATGCGCGCAGCGATGTGCTCGTCAGTTATCGCTACGACAGCGTGGGCGATCTGGCTGAAGTGCTGGACGAGCAAGGTACAACCCTTCGACGCTTTGCCTACGACAATGACCGGCGAATGGTCGAACACCAATTGCCGAGTGGCCTGCGCTGCTTCTACCAATGGGCTGAAGTACCTGGGCCAGGCGGCCCGGAATGGCGCGTCAGCCGCCACTGGACAGATGCGCGTGATGAATACAGCTTCCATTACGACCTGGACGCCGGCATTACCCGCGTGACCGACGGCCTGATGCGGGTTAGCACCCGGCATTGGAACCCGCAGTTCCAGATCACTCGCTACGTCGATAACCTGGGTCATACGTGGCAGTTTGAGTGGAACGATGATCGCCAGTTGCTCGGTGCGATTGATCCGCAAAAAGGCCAGTGGCGTTTCAACTATGACGCGTCCGGCAACCTGAGCGCCGTCATCGATCCGCTGTCCAGAACCAGTAGCACGCAATGGCTGGCGCACTGGGCATTGCCCCAAGTGGAAACCGATCCGGCAGGCAACAGTTGGCATTATCGGTACGACCAGCGTGGCAATTGCGTCGAGGAAATCGACCCACTGGGAAACCGTACGCGCTATGTGTATGACGGGTTCGGTCAGCCGGTGCAAATCATCGACGCCACTGAAAAAACCAAGACACTGCATTGGAACGAATGGAACCAGTTGGTCGAGGCGGTAGATTGCTCGGGTTACCCCACCCGTTATCAATACGATGCGTTCGGCAATCTGGTGGCTCAGACCAATGCGGAAGGCGAGTCGGTGCGCTACCGGTACGGACCTCGAGGGCTATTGCTGGAATGCCAGCTTCCGGATGGTCGCGTGGAACAGTTCCAGCGCAGCGCCACTGGTTATCTGCTTGCTCACATCGATCCCGGCGGCGCCGTCACACGCTATGCCTATAATAGTCGCGGCTTGGTCAACCAACGGTGGGATGCGCATAACCGCAGCGTGATGTTCGACCATGACGACTATGGGCGACTGCGCAAACTGACCAATGAGAACGGAGAGAGCTATCACTTTGAATGGGACGCAGCGGATCGCATGGTACAGCAGCAGGATCTTGACCAGAGCCGGCGCCGCTACACCTATGATCCGCTGGCTGATGTCGTCGCCGTGGATTACCTGCCGGGGACGGAAGGCGAACCCGTAGCCCCATTGTCGCACCAGTTTCAGCGAGATCCGGTTGGACGCCTGGTCAGCAAAATAACTGCGGATGGTACTACCAGCTACGTCCACGACCTGAGCGACCAACTGATCGGTGTCACTTTCACAGCGCCTGATGGGAGTGAGCAATCACTCGGTTTCAGCTATGACGCCATGGGGCAGCTCCTAGAGGAACAGAGCTCGGCCGGTTCTGTGCAGCATCGTTACGACGAACTGGGAAACCTGATTCAAACCGGCTTGCCCGATGGTCGGTGGCTCAATCGCTTGTACTACGGCAGTGGCCACCTGCATCAGTTGAATCTCGATGGTAAGGTCATTAGCGACTTCGAGCGGGATCGTTTGCACCGCGAAGTGCAACGCACTCAGGGCCAACTCAAAACGAGTACCGCCTATGATCGAAGTGGACGGGTTCGCTCGCGACAGCGTCGTAGTATTGACCAACCGTGGCAATTGCCACCGTTGGTTGAGACTGAATACTGCTACGACCCAAGCGATAACCTGATCGGGCGTCGTCGTACTGACCGTCAAGAGCTTCTGGGCTACGACAGTACGGGACGTATCCTCGTCAACCACCAAGCAGGACGCAGCGAAACCTACGCCTATGATGCTGCCGCCAATTTGCTCGACGGCCCGACCCAAGGCGGCCTGGTAAGGCATAACCGCCTGCTCACCTATCAAGACAAACGTTACAAGTACGACACCCTTGGACGGATGATCGAGAAAAGCAGCACGGCGCGCGGGTTGCAACGGTTTACTTACAATGCCGAGCATCGCCTGATCGAAGTACATAGCCAGAAAGGCGCGCTGAACACGATTGTGAGGATGGTGTACGACCCTCTGGGGCGGCGTGTTGGCAAAACCGAACACGACGCCAATGGGCTCTGCCTGGGAGAAACACGCTTCGACTGGGATGGCTTGCGTCTTTTACAGGAACATCGGCATAGCCAGACCAGCCTCTATCTATATGACAATTACAGCTATGACCCGCTAGCTCGAGTGGACGGTACGGGGAAACACCAGTGTGTACGGTATTACCACAATGACCTGAACGGACTGCCAGAGTACCTCACTGAGACTGATGGGCTCATAGTTTGGCAAGCGCGCTACGAAGCATGGGGCGCGCCCCTTGAAGAAGTGCGAGAAGCGTACTTCATCGAGGAGCAAAACCTGCGATTCCAGGGTCAGTATCTTGATCGAGAAACCGGGTTGCATTTCAATACCTTGCGGTATTACGACCCCGACGTTGGCCGTTTTACGACACCTGACCCTATAGGTCTGGCAGGTGGTTTGAATCTTTACGCTTATGCCTCGAACCCGCTGACTTGGATCGATCCTCTTGGACTGAACCCAGCGCTCCTGGAGGCGCTTGGCTCGGATGCAAAATCAGTCGGTGTTTATCGATTTACTGACAAAAATGGCAAGCTCTATGTAGGTTCTACTACTGATCAAACCTTCGGCTCAAGACTGAGTCAGCATGTCGCTTCTGGAAAACTGCCGGCTGACAAAATCAGCTCGGTACAGTTACACAGTATGAACGGGGCCACCGCCCAGGAAATCTACAAGGTCGAAGCCAGTGAAATTGTGCGAAATGGCGGCAGGAGCGTAGACGGCGGGAAAACCTCCAACCTTCGAGCGCCTGCCGGTACACGTGAGCTATTCAAAAACCCCAACTGGGTCGCAACAGAAAAATCCAAACCATCACGTTTCGGAAAATGTGGCTAAGGAGTCAAAAATGGGCGCCTGGAATTACAACCCTTGGGAAAACGATGAAGCCGCGGACTGGTTTCAGGAGTTCTGGAAACAACAAAATTTTGCGGTCTTGATCAACGAAATCAGCCAGTTTGATCCCGCTGAAGAACGTTATGACGCCTTTAGGGCTGCCTGTTATCTATTACAAACCCTAGGCAACCCCTATATATGGCCAGCTGAATATCTGGCACAACTCAAACCCCTGATCGAGCAGGCTATTTCAATACTGACCCAACTGATTGATCCGCCCAATGACGAATGGGGGTTTCTTGATATGTGGGGCGACAGTGCCGATGTTATCAACGCAGTGGAGGAACAAATCGACGCTCTGAAAATGCGATTAGGCGAGCTGGCTTAATCTGGCATACGCATCAGCACCCAACAAAAAATGGGCACCCGACCCAGTCGGCGTGCCCATCTTCTTTACCGCCCCGCCTCCCTTCGAGACGGTACCGCTTAACTTACGGGTTGACGCTGTCTTTGAGCGACTTGCCCGGCTTGAACGCTACGGTGTTGCTCGCCTTGATTTTCACTGGCTCACCGGTTTGCGGGTTTTTGCCGGTGCGGGCGCCGCGGTGGCGTTGCAGGAAAGTGCCGAAGCCGACCAGGGTGACGCTGTCCTTGCGGTGCAGGGCGCCGGTGATTTCTTCGAGGACGGCATTGAGGACGCGGTTGGCCTGTTCTTTGGTGAGATCGGCTTTTTCAGCGATGGCGGCTGCGAGATCTGGTTTACGCATATGTGAAGCCTCTTTGACGGTTTTTTGTTGTTATGTCCGTGCTGCTCTCTGGTGGAGCAGCGCCAAGGCGCCGCAGGCTCTACTCTGCGGCAGACGGGAGTGAGGATGGCATGCCCTCGGGCGCCGCGCCAGTCTCGCGGCGGCCTTTCTCGGGGTATGAACGTGATGTTTGCGACAGAACGGGTGGTATTTACGCCAGTAACGGCGGAAGTTCTTTGTTCAGCGCCAGTTTTTCCATGACAGCGCTGCCGGTCAGTGCGTAACCCAGCAGGCGGCCGCTGGCATCGCGGCACAGGGCCTTGATGTCGGCACCCTGCCCTTCGACACTCCAGACGCCTTCAGTGCCTCGTGGCGCAGGTGATACCACCAGCGGGCACACCGGGGTTTTCACGGTGATGGGCATCGGTCCATAGCTCACCGCCGTGGCATTGCCGGCCAGGGTTTGCGCCAGGGCACGGGCGCAGCTCATCAGCGGCATCACGTACAACAGGTTCAGGCCATCCACCTCGGCGCAGTCGCCCAGGGCATAGATATTGGCGTGGGAGGTCTTGAGGTGGCGGTCCACCATGATCCCGCGGTTGATTTGCAGGCCGGCCGCTGCGGCCAGGTCTACACGCGGGCGCAGGCCAATGGCAGACACCACCAGGTCACAGTGGATCACTTCACCGTCCGACAGGTGCGCTTCAAGGCCATCAGCCGTGCGTTGCAGGCGATTGAGCACCGGGCCCAGGTGGAAACGCGCGCCGATGCCTTCCAGCCCGGCTTGCACCGCTGCGGCTGCCGCCGGGTGCAGCAGGGTCGGCATGACTTGCTCACACGGCGCGACCAGGTCGATTTCATAGCCGCCCAGGATCAGATCATTGGCAAACTCACAGCCGATCAGGCCAGCGCCAAGCAGCAGCACGCGCCGTTTGCCGGCAGCAGCGGCACGAAAGCGCGCGTAGTCTTCCAGGTCGTTGATCGGGAAAATCAGCTCAGCCGCATCGCCTTCGACCGGTACGCGCACGGTTTCTGCGCCCCAGGCCAGGACCAGGTCGCGGTAGCTCACCGCTTCCTCGCCGATCCACAGGCGCTTGTGGCCTGGGTCGATGCCGCTGATGCGCGTATGGGTGCGCACCTGGGCCTTGAGTTGCTCGGCCATGGCGCCAGGTTCGGCCATGCTCAGGCCATCGGCTTCCTTGTTCTTGCCAAAGCCGGTGGAGAGCATGGGCTTGGAGTAGGAGCGTCCGTCATCGGCAGTGATCAGCAGCAACGGGGTCTCGCTGTCGAGCTTGCGAAACTCCCGGGCGACGTTGTAACCGGCCAATCCTGTGCCGATGATCACGACAGGTGCGTTCATTCCTTTCTCCTTGTAGTACGTTTCTTAAATTCGGGATTACGCGATTTCGATCATTTCGAAGTCCGACTTACCCACGCCGCAGTCCGGGCACAGCCAGTCTTCCGGGACGTCCTGCCACAGAGTGCCTGGTGCAATACCGTCATCCGGCCAGCCGTCCGCTTCGTTATAGATAAGGCCACAGACGATACATTGCCACTTCTTCATTACATGCTTCCTCAGGTTCAGGCGTGTTGGCCGGCGGTCGATGGATCCAGCGTTGCCGCGCGGCTCAGGGCGTTTTGTACTGATCGGGGCCGGCAGATGCAAGCACGTTCGACGCAAACGACGGGTTTGGCACGGCAAAAGCCCAGGGTGCCATGGTAAGCTCGCCGCCTCTTTTGCTGCCAATACTGACTCACCGTGCCGCACTCAATCGCCCTTCCCGATGCTTGCCAATGGCTGACCCAGAGCCTTCTGAGCCCCTTGCCCACGCCCTTGACCCTCAACTGGCTGTTTGACGAAGGCTCGCTGACGCGACGGCTGACGTGGCTGTCCAACGAGGGTTTCAGCGTGACGCCGCTGTTCGAAGGCTGGCAACCGTTGCGCGACGACGAATGCGCCGCCCTGGACCTACCGCCGGCCAGTATCGGTTGGGTACGCGAGGTGTATTTGCGCGGGCACGGCCAGCCTTGGGTGTTCGCCCGCAGCGTGGCGGCCCGCAGTGCCTTGCAGGGCGACGGGCTGCACATGGACGAACTGGGCAGCCGCTCGCTGGGCGAGTTGCTGTTCTGCGACCGCGCCTTTACCCGCCAGGCCATTGAAGTGTGTCACTACCCTCGTGCCTGGCTGCCGACAGCGGACCAGGCCGATAATCTGTGGGCGCGCCGCTCGCGCTTCGACCGCGGGGCGCTGAGCGTGCTGGTGGCGGAAGTCTTCCTGCCCAGTTTCTGGCACGCGCTGCAAGATCATCCGGAGAACTGCTGATGTACCAACGTCTGCTCAAGTCCTTGAACCGCCTGAACCCCAGGGCCTGGGATTTCATTCAGTTGACGCGCATGGACAAGCCCATCGGCATCTACCTGCTGCTGTGGCCGACGCTGTGGGCCCTGTGGATCGCCGGCAAGGGTTCGCCGTCACTGATCAATATCGTGATTTTCGTGCTGGGCGTGGTACTGACCCGGGCCGGCGGCTGCGTGATCAATGACTGGGCCGACCGCAAGGTCGATGGCCATGTGAAACGCACCGAGCAACGCCCGCTGGTTAGCGGCAAGATCAGTTCGAAGGAAGCGCTGGTGTTTTTTGCCGTGCTGATGGGCATCAGTTTCCTGCTGGTGCTGCTGACCAATGCCAGCACCATCCTGCTGTCCCTGGGCGGCCTCGCACTGGCGGCAAGCTACCCGTTCATGAAGCGCTACACCTATTACCCCCAAGTGGTGCTGGGCGCAGCGTTTTCCTGGGGCATGCCGATGGCGTTTACCGCCGAGACCGGCCATTTGCCTGCCACCGCGTGGCTGCTGTACATCGCCAACCTGTTGTGGACGGTGGGCTACGACACCTATTACGCCATGACCGACCGCGATGACGATTTGAAGATCGGGGTGAAATCCACCGCCATTCTGTTCGGTGACGCTGACCGCGTGATCATCCTCACCCTGCAAGGCCTGGCGCTGGCGTGCCTGTTGCTGGCCGGCGCACGGTTCGAGCTGGGCGGGTGGTTCCACCTCGGGTTGCTGGCGGCAGCGGGCTGTTTTGTCTGGGAGTTCTGGTACACACGGGACAGGGAACGCATGAAGTGCTTCAAGGCGTTCTTGCATAATCACTGGGCGGGGTTGGCGATTTTTGTCGGGATCGTGGTGGATTACGCGGTTCGCTGAGGATTCTGTGGTGATTGTTGGGGCGCCATCGCAGGCAAGCCAGCTCCCACATTTTGATTGTATTCGCACATCAAAAAAATGTGGGAGGGGCTTGCGCTCGATGGACTCAGCAGCGCCGCAGACTTAAGGCTTGATGATGTGCCAGACGCTACCTTTGCCATCACCGGTCTTGTCACCGGCTTTCTTGTCGTCCTTGTAGGTGTAGACAGGCTTGCCTTTGTAGGCCCACTGGCTGGTCTGGTCGTCGCGGGTGATCACCGTCCAATCGCCGGTCTTGGTGTCGGTGGACTCTGCCTTCAGCGGTGGCCAGTTGGTCGCGCACTGGTCCTTGCACACTGATTTGCCATCAGCGTCCTTGTCGAAGGTGTAGAGCGTCATGCCCTTGTGGTCCACCAACATCCCATCTTTAGTCATCGCCGGCTCTGCCGCAAACGCCAACCCTGGCAGCGTCAACACCGCAGATACCAGCAGGGTTTTCCAGGAAACAGTGCTGTAAGTCATCGGAACCTTCCTTTTGTGGTTGTCAGGATTCGGACCCAAAGGGTAGTCCAGAGTGCCGTTAATTGCCCAAGCGACTAAATTACTGTCACACGACTGCAATAATTCCGTTATCTAATGCGGCGCAAGACAGTTAAATGACAAGAGGATTGAGCATGGTTGGCAGGAGCATTCTGATCGTTGACGACGAAGCGCCCATTCGCGAAATGATCGCCGTCGCGTTGGAAATGGCCGGCTATGACTGCCTGGAGGCGGAGAACTCCCAGCAGGCCCACGCCATTATCGTCGACCGCAAGCCGGACCTGATCCTGCTCGACTGGATGCTGCCCGGCACCTCGGGCATCGAATTGGCCCGCCGTCTCAAGCGTGACGAGCTGACCGGGGATATCCCGATCATCATGCTCACCGCCAAGGGCGAAGAGGACAACAAGATCCAGGGCCTGGAAGTGGGCGCCGATGACTACATCACCAAGCCGTTTTCCCCACGGGAACTGGTGGCGCGCCTCAAAGCCGTGCTGCGCCGCGCCGGCCCGACCGATGGCGAAGCGCCTATCGAAGTCGACGGCTTGATCCTGGACCCGATCAGCCACCGCGTGACCATCGACGGCAAGCCCGCGGAGATGGGGCCGACCGAATACCGCCTGCTGCAATTCTTCATGACTCACCAGGAGCGCGCCTACACCCGTGGCCAACTGCTCGACCAGGTATGGGGCGGCAACGTCTATGTGGAAGAGCGCACTGTGGACGTGCATATCCGCCGCCTGCGCAAAGCCTTGGGCGACGCGTACGAGAATCTGGTACAAACCGTGCGCGGCACCGGCTATCGGTTTTCTACCAAAGGCTGAGCCAGTCCTCCTCCCTTAACAGCTGACAAGGACGCATGTTTAAGTGAACCAGAACTGGCATGGCACCCTGATCCGCCACATGCTTCTGTTGATCACTGCCTGCCTGCTGGTCGGGCTGATCAGTGGCTATTACGGCTGGAGCCTGGCCGCCGGCATCGCGTTGTACCTGGGCTGGACCCTCAAACAATTGCTGCGCCTGCATGAATGGCTGCGCCAGCACAAACCCGATGAGGCCCCCCCCGATGGCTATGGCCTGTGGGGCGAGGTGTTCGACAGCATCTACCACCTGCAGCGCCGCGACCAACGGGTACGCGGGCGCCTGCAAGCGGTGATCGACCGGGTGCAGGAGTCCACCGCCGCGCTCAAGGACGCGGTGATCATGCTCGACAGCGACGGCAACCTGGAATGGTGGAACCGTGCCGCCGAGACTCTGCTGGGCCTCAAGACGCCCCAGGACAGCGGCCAGCCGGTGACCAACCTGGTGCGTCACCCGCGCTTCAAGGAATACTTCGAGCAGGACAACTACGAAGAAGCCCTGGAAATCCCCTCGCCCACCAACGACCGCGTGCGCATCCAGCTGTACCTGACTCGCTACGGCAACAACGAGCACTTGATGCTGGTACGTGATGTGACCCGTATTCACCAGCTGGAACAGATGCGCAAAGACTTCGTCGCCAACGTTTCCCATGAGCTGCGTACGCCCTTGACGGTGATTTGCGGCTACCTGGAGACGTTGCTGGACAATGTCGATGAGATCAACCCGCGCTGGAGCCGCGCCCTGCAGCAGATGCAAGTGCAAGGCTCGCGCATGCAAACCCTGCTTAACGACCTGCTGTTGCTGGCCAAGCTTGAAGCCACGGACTACCCCTCGGACAACCACCCCGTGGCGGTGCAGAGCCTGTTGCAGACGATCAAGAACGATGCCCAGGCCCTCTCGGGCGAACGCGGGCAGCAGATCACGCTGGAGGCCGACCCAACCGTATTGCTCAAGGGCAGTGAAGGCGAATTGCGCAGTGCATTCTCCAACCTGGTGTTCAACGCGGTGAAGTACACCCAGGACAAGGGCAATATCCGCATTCGCTGGTGGGCCGACGAGCACGGCGCGCACCTGAGTGTGCAGGACTCGGGTATCGGTATCGACGCCAAGCACCTGCCGCGCCTGACCGAGCGCTTCTACCGTGTCGACTCCAGCCGCAACTCCAACACCGGCGGCACCGGGCTGGGCCTGGCCATCGTCAAGCATGTGCTGCTGCGCCATCGGGCCCGCCTGGAAATAAGCAGCGTGCTGGGGCATGGCAGTACCTTTACCTGTCATTTTCCGCCGGCGCAGGTAAACCGTTCGCGAGCGGTCGAGGCCGATGATTAAGCGGAAGTGAGCACGGCCCACTGTGGGAGCTGGCTTGCCTGCGATGACGGCGGGTCAGCCAAATTATCGGTAGCAGGCAGACCGCCATCGCAGGCAAGCCAGCTCCCACACGGGTTCTGCGACACGACTTTGCAGCCCCGCCCGGCAGCGGGCACTAGGCAAGCGCCCCGTCAGCCGCTACATTGGCCGACTTGCGCCTGCCTTTCAGGCCTACCTGTCACCCCTTATTGAACACACGGAACCTGCAAAACCCCATCATGGACCCTTCCCCTGGCATTACCCTCGCTACACTCTTCGCCGATTTCGGCATGATTCTTTTTGCACTGATCCTGGTACTGCTCAACGGTTTCTTCGTTGCGGCGGAATTTGCCATGGTCAAACTGCGCGCCACCCGCGTCGAGGCCATCGCCCATAAGAACGGCTGGCGCGGGCAGATCCTGCGTACCGTGCACAGCCAGCTCGACGCCTACCTCTCGGCTTGCCAGTTGGGTATCACCCTGGCGTCCCTGGGCCTGGGCTGGGTCGGTGAACCGGCTTTTGCGCACATCCTCGAGCCGATGCTGGGCGCGGTCGGCGTGCAGTCGCCGGAAGTGATCAAGGGCGTGTCGTTCTTTGCCGCCTTCTTCGTGATTTCCTACCTGCACATCGTGGTCGGTGAGTTGGCCCCAAAATCCTGGGCGATTCGCAAACCCGAGTTGCTGTCACTGTGGACGGCCGTGCCGCTGTACCTGTTCTACTGGGCGATGTACCCGGCCATTTACCTGCTCAACGCCAGTGCCAACGCCATCCTCCGTATCGCGGGCCAAGGCGAGCCTGGCCCGCACCATGAGCACCATTACAGCCGCGAAGAACTCAAGCTGATCCTGCACTCCAGCCGTGGCCAGGACCCCAGCGACCAAGGCATGCGCGTCCTCGCCTCCGCCGTGGAAATGGGCGAGCTGGAAGTAGTGGACTGGGCCAACTCCCGGGAAGACCTGGTGACTCTGGACTTCAACGCCCCGCTCAAGGAAATCCTCGCGCTGTTCCGTCGCCATAAATTCAGCCGTTACCCGGTGTATGACGCGGTGCGCAACGAGTTTGTCGGTTTGCTGCACATCAAGGATTTGCTCCTGGAACTGGCGGCCCTGGACCATATCCCCGAATCGTTCAACCTGGCCGAATTGACCCGCCCACTGGAACGCGTATCGCGGCATATGCCGTTGTCGCAACTGCTGGAGCAGTTCCGCAAAGGCGGCGCGCACTTCGCCCTGGTGGAAGAAGCCGACGGCAAGATCATCGGCTACTTGACCATGGAAGACGTGCTGGAAGTGCTGGTGGGCGATATCCAGGACGAACACCGCAAGGCCGAGCGCGGCATCCTCGCCTACCAGCCCGGCAAACTGCTGGTGCGTGGCGACACGCCGTTGTTCAAGGTGGAACGCCTGTTGGGCGTCGACCTGGACCACATCGAAGCCGAAACCCTGGCCGGCCTGATCTACGACACGCTCAAGCGCGTGCCGGAAGAAGAAGAAGTGCTGGAAGTTGAAGGCTTGCGGATCATCATCAAGAAGATGAAAGGGCCGAAGATCGTGTTGGCCAAGGTGCTGTTGCTGGACTGACTGTAGACCAGTCGCCCTCTGTAGGAGCGAGCTTGCTCGCGAAAAACTCACAGGCGCCGCGTTTATTCAGGAAGCACGCGTTATCGTTGGCGTTTTTCGCGAGCAAGCTCGCTCCTACAGGGGATAGGCGTCGCGGTGCTTCACGCACCCGGCACGAAATGCTTCTGCGCCGTGCCACGGGCGATCAGGCGGGATATGTAGTCCAGCTTCTGCGCATCCTGGTCGATAAAGCGGAAAGTCAGTTGCAACCAGTCGCTGTCGGGCTTGGGCTCGTAGGCGACGATGGCGTGCAGGTAGCCGTTGAGCCGTGCGACTTCGGCGTTGTCGCCCTGTTCAAGGTCGAGCACGGCGCTTTCCAGTACTTGTGGCAGGACCTCGCCACGCTTTACCACCAGCAACGCTTCCTTGATGCTCAAGGCCTTGATCACGCATTGCTGGGTGCCACTTGCGAGGCGCAACTGGCCCTGACCGCGACTGCCCGTCGGCGCCGCTGCTGCGGGGGCCTTGGCTGGCGGTGTATTGAGCAGACCTTTGCTGGGCGCCGCCACCGGGGCCGGCTTGACCGCTTCGGGTTTGCCGCCGGTCAGGGCGCTCAGGGAGTCGTTGCCAAAGGCTGAGTTCATCTTGGTCGGCGCGCTGGCAATCAGCGCATCGAGGCGACCGATCTTGTGCAGGGCCTGCTTGACCTTGTTCAGCAACTGCTCGTTGGTGAACGGCTTGCTGACGTAGCCGGAAACCCCCGCCTGAATCGCCTGCACCACGTTTTCCTTGTCGCCACGGCTGGTCACCATCACGAACGGCATGGCCTTCAAGTGCGCTTGCTCGCGGCACCAGGTCAACAGCTCAATGCCGGACATTTCCGGCATTTCCCAGTCACACAGCACCAGGTCGAAGGTTTCGCGCATGAGGATGGATTGCGCCTTTTTGCCATTCACCGCATCTTCGATCTTGATCCCGGGGAAGTAATTACGCAGGCACTTCTTCACCAGGTCGCGAATAAACGAGGCGTCATCCACCACCAACACACTGACTTTACTCATCGACCCTTCATCCTATTAAAACGTCTGCAAAACGCCTGACTGATGGCATTTTGCCAAAACTCGCGGGTCACAGAAGGACTTTATGGCGCCTGCTGTGCAAAAAATTCAGATGCCGCAAACGAAAACGCCCGGCCAGAGGCCGGGCGTTAATTTCTCGGGCAACCTTACTTATCGTCCGATTCGCCCGGAACATTAGGGATTAGATCAGCAGTGCCTTCAACTTCGGCCTTCATGCGCTTGAGGCCCATGTGCCGCACGTCGGTGCCGCGCACCAGATAAATCACCAATTCCGAAATATTGCGCGCGTGGTCGCCGATACGCTCCAGGGAGCGCAGCACCCAGATAATGTTCAAGACCCGCGAGATCGAACGCGGGTCTTCCATCATGTAAGTGGCCAACTCGCGCAGCGCAGTCTTGTATTCGCGGTCGATGATCTTGTCGTACTGTGCCACCGACAACGCCAGTTCGGCGTCAAAGCGGGCGAAGGCGTCGAGGGCATCGCGCACCATGTTGCGCACCTGATCGCCGATATGGCGCACCTCCACGTAGCCACGGGGGGCTTCACCCTCTTCGCACAGCTGGATGGCGCGGCGGGCAATCTTGGTGGCTTCATCGCCAATGCGCTCCAGGTCGATCACCGACTTGGAAATGCTGATGATCAAACGCAGGTCCGAGGCCGCTGGCTGGCGGCGGGCAAGAATGCGCAGGCACTCTTCGTCGATATTGCGTTCCATCTGGTTGATCTGCTCGTCAATCTCACGCACCTGCTGAGCCAGGCCCGAGTCGGCCTCGATCAGCGCGGTGACCGCATCATTGACTTGCTTCTCCACCAGCCCGCCCATCGCCAGGAGGTGGCTGCGCACTTCCTCAAGCTCGGCATTGAACTGCGCGGAGATGTGGTGGGTAAGGCCTTCTTTGCTAATCATGTTGGCGTCCTTGGAGCGTCCGGTAAGGTGCGGAGAACCGCAGCGTCAGTGCAATCAGAACCACAGCTTCCTAGCCGTAGCGACCGGTGATGTAGTCTTCGGTCTGCTTCTTCGCCGGATTGGTGAACAGGGTGTCGGTGTCGCCGAACTCCACCAGCTTGCCCATGTACATGAACGCGGTGTAGTCGGAAACCCGCGCCGCCTGTTGCATGTTGTGGGTCACGATGACGATGGTGAACTTGGACTTGAGCTCGTAGATCAGTTCTTCGACTTTCAGCGTCGAGATCGGGTCGAGTGCCGAGCACGGTTCGTCGAGCAGCAGCACTTCCGGCTCCACGGCGATGGTGCGCGCGATCACCAGACGTTGCTGCTGGCCGCCGGACAGGCCGAGTGCCGATTCGTGCAGGCGGTCCTTGACCTCGTCCCACAGCGCCGCGCCTTTAAGGGCCCACTCAACGGCTTCGTCGAGGATGCGCTTCTTGTTGATGCCCTGGATGCGCAGGCCGTAGACCACGTTTTCGTAGATGGTCTTGGGGAACGGGTTAGGCTTCTGGAACACCATGCCCACGCGGCGACGCAGTTCGGCCACGTCTTCGCCCTTGCGGTAGATATTGGTGCCGTAGAGGTTGATTGCACCTTCTACACGGCAACCGTCCACCAGGTCATTCATGCGGTTGAAGGTACGCAACAACGTGGACTTGCCGCAGCCCGACGGGCCGATGAAGGCGGTCACGCGTTGCTTGGGGATGTTCATGCTGACATCGAACAGTGCCTGCTTGTCGCCGTAGTACAGGCTCAGGCCGGGGACTTCGATGGCCACGGTTTCCTGGGCCAGGCTCAGGCTCTGCTTGTCGCGACCCAGGGCAGACATGTTGATGCCGTGGGATTGGGTTTCGTGTTGCATGGGATGCTCCCTGTGCTACCAATTCATTTCGTTGAACCGCCGGGGCGGCTTACTCAAATTCTGTGCCTGACACCGAGCCCTGTGGGAGCTGGCTTGCCTGCGATACGGGCGGCGCGGTATTGCAGTAAAACCGCGGTGATGCTATCGCAGGCAAGCCAGCTCCCACATTGGATCGCATTAGCTGTCCAGCGCTTTGTATTTTTCGCGCAGGTGGTTACGAATCCACACTGCCGACAGGTTGAGCGTGGCGATCACCAGTACCAGCAGCAAGGCGGTGGCGTACACCAACGGCCGTGCGGCTTCGACGTTGGGGCTCTGGAAGCCGACGTCATAAATATGGAAGCCCAGGTGCATGATCTTCTGGTCCAGGTGCAGGTACGGGTAGTTGCCATCCAGCGGCAGCGACGGCGCCAGCTTCACTACACCCACCAGCATCAGCGGTGCCACCTCACCCGCGGCACGGGCCACGGCGAGGATCATGCCGGTCATCATCGCCGGGCTGGCCATTGGCAGCACGATCTTCCACAACGTTTCCGCCTTGGTCGCGCCGAGCGCCAGGGAGCCTTCACGCACGGTGCGAGGAATCCGCGCCAGGCCTTCTTCGGTGGCCACGATCACCACAGGCACCGCCAGCAGCGCCAGGGTCAGCGAAGCCCAGAGCAACCCCGGCGTACCGAAGGTCGGCGCAGGCAGCGCTTCAGCGAAGAACAAACGGTCTACCGAGCCCCCCAGTACATACACGAAGAAGCCCAGGCCGAACACGCCGTAGACGATGGCCGGTACGCCGGCCAGGTTGTTCACGGCGATGCGGATGATGCGCGTCAAGGTGTTCTGCTTGGCGTATTCACGCAGGTACACCGCGGCCAGTACGCCAAACGGGGTCACGATCATTGCCATGATCAGGGTCATCATCACGGTGCCGAAGATGGCCGGGAAGATCCCGCCTTCGGTGTTGGCTTCCCGTGGGTCATCGCTGAGGAATTCCCAGACCTTGCTGAAGTAGAAGCCGATTTTGGTCATCGTGCCCATGGCGTTCGGCTGGTAGGCGTGCACCACTTTGCCGATGCCGATTTCCACTTCCTTGCCGTTGCCGTCACGCGCCGTCAGGGCGTCGCGGTTGAACTGGGCATGCAGGTCGGCCAGGCGCGCTTCGATGTCCTGGTAGCGGGCGTTCAGCTCGGCGCGGTCGGCGTCCATGTCGGCCTGGGCGGCAGCGTCGAGCTTGCCTTCCAGTTCCAGTTTGCGACCGTGCAGGCGGATGCGCTCCAGCCCTGCGTTGATCGCGCCAATATCGGTTTTTTCCAGGCTCTTGAGCTGAGCGGCCAGCTTGTTCACGCGGTCCACGCGGGCTTGCAGCTCAGGCCACGCGGCCTCGCCTTCGGCAATCACCTTGCCGTCCTGTTTGACGTTGACCAGGGTGCCGTAGAAGTTGCCCCACTCACGACGCTCGATGGCCATCAGGTTCGCAGGCTTGGTCTGGTCCTTCAGCCACTCACCGACAATCCAGGTGAAGTCGTTGCCGTTCAGGTCGCGGTTGCCGACCTTGATCAGCTCACGGGTCATGAATTCCGGGCCCTGGTCGGGCACCGGCAGGCCCGCGCTCTTGAGGCGCTCACGCGGCACTTCTTCTTTCTGCACCACTTCGCCGATCACGATGTGGTTGGCCTGGCCTGGCACGTTGTAGTTGGCCTGGATCAGGTCGGCCGGCCAGAAATGGCCCAGGCCCCGCACCGCAATCACAGCCAGCAAACCAATGGTCATGATGACCGCGATGGACACCGCGCCACCGCTGATCCAGACGCCGGGGGCGCCGCTCTTGAACCATCCATTCAGGGAGTTCTGTTTCACAGACTTCTACCTTTCTTAAAGCGACGAGTATTTCTTGCGCAGACGCTGACGAATCAGCTCGGCGAGGGTGTTCATGATGAAGGTGAACAACAGCAGCACCAGCGCCGAGAGGAACAGCACGCGGTAATGACTGCCGCCCACTTCCGACTCGGGCATCTCCACCGCAACGTTGGCCGCCAGGGTGCGCAGGCCCTCGAACAGGTTCATCTCCATCACCGGGGTGTTACCGGTAGCCATCAGTACGATCATGGTCTCGCCCACGGCGCGGCCCATGCCGATCATCAGCGCCGAGAAGATGCCCGGGCTGGCGGTGAGGATGACCACGCGGGTCATGGTCTGCCACGGCGTGGCGCCCAGGGCCAGGGAACCCAGAGTCAGGCCGCGTGGCACGCTGAACACGGCGTCTTCGGCGATGGAGTAGATGTTCGGGATCACCGCAAAACCCATGGCCAGGCCGACCACCAACGCGTTGCGCTGGTCGTAGGTAATGCCCAGATCGTGGGAGATCCACATGCGCATGTCACCGCCGAAGAACCAGGTTTCCA
Source organism: Pseudomonas sp. DWP2-2 (assembly GCF_049897065.1). Taxonomy (NCBI): domain Bacteria; kingdom Pseudomonadati; phylum Pseudomonadota; class Gammaproteobacteria; order Pseudomonadales; family Pseudomonadaceae; genus Pseudomonas; species Pseudomonas sp. DWP2-2. The sequence continues at coordinate 391,929 of NZ_JAFCVN010000005.1, forward strand.
GGTACGGGCTCATGTACAGCGAGAGCCAGCCCACCAACAGGATCACAGGAATCAGGATCGCGCTTTCCCAACCATCGGGAACGCGCAGGCGGATCGACTCAGGCAAGCGGCTGAAGACAAAGCCGGCGACCAGGATGCCAATCGGCAACAGCATCAACAGGCTGAAAATGCCCGGCAGGTGCCCTTCCACATACGGCGCCAGGAACAGGCCGGCGAAGAATCCGAGGATCACCGTCGGCATGGCTTCCATCAGCTCGATCACCGGCTTGACCTTGCGGCGCAGGCTCGGCGCCATGAAGTAAGCGGTGTAGATCGCTGCAGCAACCGCCAGTGGCGCCGCCAGCAACATGGCGTAGAACGCGGCCTTCAAGGTACCGAAGGTCAGCGGGGCCAGGCTCATCTTGGGTTCGAAGTCAGTGTTGGCGGCCGTGGATTGCCAGACGTATTTAGGCTCGTCGTAGTTCTCGTACCAGACCTTGCTCCACAACGCGCTCCACGACACTTCCGGATGCGGGTTGTCGAGCAACAACGGTTGCAGCTTGCCACCCGCCTCGACAATCACACGGTTGGCCCGTGGCGACATGCCGAACAGACCCTGGCCGTCGACCACCGGGTCCACCAGCAAGGTGCGGTGGGCAGTGCTGTGGAACACGCCGAACTGGCCAGCAGCATCCAGGGCGGTGAAGCCTTTGCGGCGCTCTTCAGCGCTGATTTCGACGATGGGCGCGGTGCCCATCTGGAAGGTGCGGATCTGCTTCAGGCGCTGTTCGCCATCGGGGTCGCGGGCCATGAACCACTGGGCCAGGCCGCCTTTGGAGTTACCTAGGATCAGCGAGATACCGCCGACCAACTGGGTGCTGGCGGTGATTTCCGTGTCGGCGTCTTCCAACAGTTTGTAGCGACCGTTGAGGCTCTTGTCGCGCAGGCTGAACACGTCGGCCAGGGCACGACCGTTGATCACATACAACCACTGCTGGCGTGGGTCGATGAAGATCGCCTTCACCGGCTCGGTCATCTGCGGCAGCTCGACGCGCTTCTGCTCGCTGGTGACCTCACCGGTCATCATGTTTTCTTCACGGCTCAGGGTCAGCACGTTCAAGTGCGAACCGGCGGAACCTGCCACCACCAGGGAGGTATCGGTGGCGTTGAGCGCAACGTGTTCCAAGGGACGACCGGTGTCATCCAGCACGATCGGCGTTTCGCCGTAGGGGTACTCGATCGCTGGGGTGATGGTTTTCTTGCCGTCCGGGTACGACACCTTATAGGTGTGGCGAAACACCAAAGACTGGCCATTGGACAAGCCGAGAATCACCAGCGGGCTGCCCGGCTGATCTTCACCAATGGAAGCAACGCTGGTACCGGCCGGAATCGGCAGGTCGACACGCTTGAGCTCGGCACCGGTGTCCACGGCAAAGAACAGCGCCTGGCCCTTGTCGGAAACCCGCATGGCGACCTGGTTCTGTTCTTCGAGGGAGATCATCAACGGCTTGCCGGCGTCCTGCATCCAAGCGGGCGTCAACGCGTCTTCCTTGGTCAACGAGGCGCCCTGGAACAATGGCGCAACCACATAGGCGAGGAAGAAGAAGATCAGGGTAATGGCGGCCAGCACGGCGAGGCCGCCGACCAGCACATACCAACGGGTGAAGCGATCCTTGAGCGCGCGGATGCGGCGCTTGCGTTGCAGCTCAGGCGTATTGAAATCAATGCGCTTGGGAGGGGAAGTCGTCGTCATGGTGGAATTGGCCAGATCATTCATGCGCACACCCTAGCGATCCTGTATGACAGAAAGATGACAGTGCAGTGACGCAACAAATCCGCCGCGAAGCAGGGCTGGCAGCGGATAAAAATTAGGGATGCAGACTGCTTATGTGGGAGCGGGCTTGCCCGCGATGCCATCAACACGATTTCAACGCTAAACCGCGTCGCCAGCATCGCGGGCAAGCCCGCTCCCACAGAAAAGCATGCGTCTACATCAGGTATCGCAGGCTTAGTTGCCTTCTTTCAGACCCAGGTCAGCCAGGGCCTTGGCGGCGACTTTGGCTGGCAGCGGGATGTAGCCGTCTTTGACCACCACTTCCTGGCCCTGCTTGGACAGCACCAGTTTCACGAACTCAGCTTCCAGCGGCGCCAGTGGCTTGTTCGGGGCTTTGTTGACATACACGTAGAGGAAACGCGACAGCGGATACTTGCCGTTCAGGGCGTTTTCTTCGGAGTCTTCGATGTAGTCAGTGCTGCCTTTCTTGGCCAATGGCACGGTCTTCACGCTGGCGGTCTTGTAGCCGATGCCCGAGTAACCGATGCCGTTCAGCGAGGAGCTGATCGACTGCACGACCGAAGCCGAGCCCGGTTGTTCGTTCACGTTTGGCTTGTAGTCGCCTTTGCACAGGGCTTCTTCCTTGAAGTAGCCGTAGGTGCCGGATACCGAGTTACGCCCGAACAGTTGCACTGGCTTGTTGGCCAGGTCGCCGGTCACGCCCAGGTCACCCCAGGTTTTCACATCGGCTTTGGCGCCGCACAGACGCGTCGAGGAGAAGATCGCATCGACCTGTTCCATGGTCAGGTGCTGGATCGGGTTGTCCTTGTGCACAAATACCGCCAGGGCATCCACGGCAACCGGGATAGCGGTTGGCTTGTAGCCATACTTCTGCTCGAAGGCCGCCAGTTCGGTGTCCTTCATCTTGCGGCTCATCGGGCCCAGGTTGGAGGTGCCTTCAGTCAGCGCAGGTGGCGCAGTAGCGGAGCCAGCAGCTTGAATCTGGATGTTGACGTTCGGGTATTCCTTTTTATAACCCTCGGCCCACAGGGTCATCAGGTTAGCCAAGGTATCGGAGCCGACGCTGGACAGGTTGCCCGACACACCAGTGGTCTTGACGTAAGCCGGGATTGCCGGATCGACACCAGCGGCCACCGCGTTGGCGGTCGCAACGCCAGCAGCGACAAAAGTCATTGCCGCCATCAAACGTTTCAGTTTCATGCCTTGCTCCTAGCAGATAGGGATAATTGGATCGGGGCCAAGTATCGGCAGGCCGTGTGAACACTCTATGTCTGAAATATGACAATTAGATGAAAGGCCACTATCTGAATGTGCAGGCTTCAGCGGCCGCGTTTCCACAGATACCCGCCCACCAGCATCCCCATCACACACAGGACGGCCACATAGTAAGCCGGGCCCATCGGGCTCTCCTTCATCAGCAGCGACACCGCCAATGGCGTCAACCCGCCGAACACGGCATAAGCAACGTTGTAGGAAAACGACAGACCGCTGAAGCGCACCACCGGCGGGAAGGCTTTGACCATCACGTAGGGCACCACGCCGATGGTACCGACAAACAGACCCGTCAAGGCATACAACGGGAACAGCCAGTCGGGGTGGGCCATCAGGCTGTGATACAGCGTCCAGGAAGTCGCCAGCAGCAGTGCGCAACCTGTGACCAGCACGCGACCGGCGCCAAAACGGTCGGCCAGCGCACCCGAGGCGATGCAACCCAGGCTCAGGGTCACGATGGCCAGACTATTGGCTTGCAGCGCAACCGTAGGGCTGAAGTGGTAGATGGTTTGCAGCACGGTCGGGGTCATCAGGATGACTACCACCACGCCGGCCGACAATAGCCAGGTCAGCAGCATCGACAGCACAATGGCGCCACGGTGATCGCGCAACACGGCGCGCAACGGCAGTTCAGCGGCCAGGCTCTTGCGTTGCTGCATCTCGGCGAAGATCGGGGTTTCATGCAGCCAACGACGCAGGTACACCGACAGCAGGCCGAATACGCCGCCGAGCAGGAAAGGAATCCGCCAGGCGTAATCAGAGACCTGTTCCGGTGTATAGGCGCTATTGATGGCGGTAGCCACCAACGAGCCCAGCAGAATACCGGCGGTGAGGCCGCTGGTCAGGGTGCCGCAGGCGTAGCCGATGTGGCGCGGCGGGACGTGCTCGGAGACGAACACCCAGGCGCCCGGTACTTCGCCGCCGATCGCCGCGCCCTGGATGATGCGCATCAGTAGCAACAGGACCGGCGCCCACAGGCCGATCTGCGCGTAGGTGGGCAGCAGCCCCATGATCAGGGTGGGTACGGCCATCATGAAGATGCTCAGGGTGAACATCTTCTTGCGCCCCAGCAGGTCACCAAAGTGCGCCATGATGATGCCGCCCAAGGGGCGCGCCAGGTAGCCGGCGGCGAAGATGCCGAAGGTCTGCATCATGCGCAGCCATTCGGGCATGTCCACAGGGAAGAACAGTTTCCCGACCACGGTGGCGAAAAACACAAAGATGATGAAGTCGTAGAACTCCAGCGCTCCACCCAGGGCAGACAGCGACAGGGTTTTGTAGTCGTTGCGGGTCAGCGGGCGCGAGGGTTGCGCACTGCTTGCGGGCACGGAGGACATGGCAAGGCTTCTCTTATAGTAATCATCGTAAAGGACTGCACGCCCGTGACTTGCGGCGGGTTTGGCAAGATAGCAAATCGCCCGAAAAAGCACAGCGCCAGGAGCACAGTTGCGCGCAAAAGCCCCGATACAGCATCTATTTACCGACCAAATGAGCGTCGGGAGGTCGTCGTGGCGCCAGGGTCTCGATATACTCGCCGGTGCAAGCGCCAGACCCGCTGTCTTGAGGGGCTGCTGTGCCAAAACGTTGTTGGGTGCCGTCCAGCCGGTTTGGCAGAGTTTCCCTTTAGTTCGCCTTACGAGAAACGCATCGAGCGGTGTATGTTGGTGCTGAAACGTTTTTCTGAGAAGACGGCTATCCACTTGAAATACCCATGAAGCGTCACGGGTCAGAGGCACCCTCGGCATGATCGAACTCGAACAAGAAGATCCTATCCCGCAAGGCGATCTCGCCCTGCAAATCACCGCGCTCCCGCGTGAAACCAACGGTTTTGGCGATATCTTCGGCGGCTGGCTGGTCGCGCAGATGGACCTCGCCGGCACGGCAATGGCCAGCAAGGTCGCCGGTGGGCGCGTGGCCACCGTGGCCATTGATCGCATGGCGTTTCTGGTGCCGGTGGCCGTGGGTGCGCAGCTTTCCTTCTATACCCAGGCCCTGGAAATCGGCCGCAGTTCGATCCAGATGATGGTCGAAGTGTGGAGCGACGATCCGTTGTCCAGCGAATGGCGCAAGGTGACCGAAGCCGTATTCGTGTTCGTCGCCATCGATGGCAGCGGCCGCACGCGCTCGGTACCGTCACGGGCGCGTTAAACCTCGCCGGGTTTTAACGGTCAATTGCCCCATTGCCTGCCACTAAGAGAGCTTTGTCATGCCTACGCCCCACGTTGAGACGGTAAAAATCGACGAGCTGGACTGCTGGCGCATCCGCCACAACGGCGCCGAGCTGATGGTGGCCCAACAGGGTGCGCATATCTTCAGTTACCAGCGCGAGGGCGAACAGCCGCTGATCTGGCCGAACCCTGAGGCAGTGTTCAAGCAGGGCAAAGGCATTCGTACCGGCGTACCGGTGTGCTGGCCGTGGTTCGGGGTGTTCGACCGCAACCCGCAAAGCGTCAAAGCCATGCGCCAGAGTGATCAGCCTGCCGGCGCCCACGGTTTTGTGCGCACCGCCCGCTGGGAACTGGCCACCACCGAACTCGACGGCCAGACGCTGCGAGTGGACTTGGTATTGCCGGTGCCGGCTGGCGGCTTTCCAGGCTGGCCCCATCAGGTAGACCTGACGCTGAGCCTGCTGTTGGATGACCAACTGCACATCCGCCTGACCAGCCACAACCGCGGCGCCGACACCGTGACCCTCAGCCAGGCATTGCACACCTACTTCGCCGTGAGCGATGTGCGCAAAGTGCAGGTCGAGGGGCTGGATGGCGTGGCCTACATCGATACCGCCGACGGGTGGACCGAGAAACAGCAAGCCGGGCTGCTGCACTTCAGCGCCGAAACAGACCGCATTTACCTGAATACGCCGGCCCAGTTGACCATCGTCGATAGCGATTGGCAGCGCCGTATCCAGCTCACCAGCGAAGGCTCGAAATCCACCGTGGTCTGGAACCCCTGGACCGAACGCGCCAAGGCTTTCGACGATATGGCCGATGACGGCTGGCAGAGTATGTTGTGCATCGAGACGGCCAACGTGCTGGACGATGTTGTGAACCTGGCGCCCGGCGAAAGCCACACTCTAGGCGTGAGCATCACGGCACTGGCCTTGTAAACCCAATCAAATGTGGGAGCCGGCTTGCCTGCGATGCAGGCAACTGGGTGTATCAGGAACACCGAGGCGTTGCTATCGCAGGCAAGCCAGCTCCCACAGATTATGCTCTGAGCTTTAGAGATCAGACTCCTTCACCACCCGCACCTTCCCCGCCTCCAGCGCATACGCGGCATCTGCCAAGTCGTTATTGACCGTCTCCACCTTCAGCGTGCCCCTGACCCACAGCGGCGTGTAGATATCATCCAGCTTCAACCCCTTGGGATAGCGCACCAGCACGAGTTGATTAGGCGGCGGTGGCGGCACGTGTATGCAGGCGCCCGGGTAAGGCACGAGGAAGAACAATGTGCTGCGGCCCTTGGCGTCCGTTTCAAGCGGCACCGGATAGCCGCCAATGCGGATATTCTTGCCGTTCATGGCCGCTACGGTCTTGGTGGAATACATCACCGCAGGCAGGCCCTTGCTCTGCTTCAAGCCACCCTTTTCGGTGAACGTGCCTTGAGCTTCGGGGGAGTTGTGGTCGATCTCGGGCATGGCTTCGAGAGCTTTCTGATCCGACAGCGGCATCAGGTCGAGCCAGTCGGTTTCCGGCAGTTCGCCAGCGTGCGCCAGGCCAGAGCCCAGCAGAAGAAGCGTTAACAGAAGACGGCGCATGGAGAGGCTCGGCAAATACAAGTGCCGAGCATTCTAGCCCTCTGCGCCTGCGCAGCGCAGAGGACTTTGTCGGCTGATTACTTCTTTTTGATCAGGCCGTAGATCACCAGCAACACGATGGCACCCACCAGCGCGCCGATGAAACCTGCGCCCTGGCCTGCCTGGTAGATCCCCAGGGCCTGACCGCCGTAGGTCGCGGCCAGGGAACCGGCGATACCCAGCAGGATGGTCATGATCCAGCCCATGCTGTCGTCGCCAGGCTTGAGGAAGCGCGCCAGCAGGCCGACGATCAAGCCGATAAAGATGGTTCCGATGATACCCATGGCATTTCCCTCTGATTGGTATGAGTCATGCCAAAGCCTAGTCAGGCTTTGGCATCCTGCAATCAGAGAGACGCAGAACCCCAATGGTTCCCGCCGTAGCCAGGCTTATTGTTCGGCGATCAGTGCTTCAACCTTGAGGATCTGCGCCTGCAGCGTCGCACGGTCCTTGCAACGCAGGTTGGCGTGGCCGACCTTGCGCCCGGCCTTGAAGGCCTTGCCGTAGTGATGCACGTGACAATCGTCGATCGCCATCACACGCTCCACCGGCGGTACAGAGCCGATGAAGTTGAGCATGGCGCTCTCGCCGACCTTGGCCGTGGAGCCCAACGGCAAGCCCGCCACCGCCCGCAGGTGGTTTTCGAACTGGCTGCACTCGGCGCCTTCGGTGGTCCAGTGCCCGGAGTTGTGCACACGCGGGGCGATTTCGTTGGCCTTGAGGCCACCGTCGACCTCAAAGAACTCGAACGCCATCACGCCAACATAATCCAGTTGCTTGAGGACGCGGCTGGAATAATCTTCGGCCAGGGCCTGCAACGGGTGGTCGGTGCTGGCCACGGAGAGCTTGAGAATGCCGCTGTCGTGGGTGTTGTGCACCAACGGGTAAAAGCGGGTTTCGCCATCACGGGCGCGTACGGCAATCAGCGAGACTTCGCCAGTGAACGGCACGAAGCCTTCCAGCAGGCAGGCAACGCTGCCCAGCTCGGCAAAAGTGCCGACCACATCGGCCGCGGTGCGCAGGACTTTCTGGCCCTTGCCGTCGTAGCCCAGGGTGCGGGTTTTCAACACCGCCGGCAGGCCGATGCTGGCGACCGCCGCGTCCAGGTCCGCCTGGGACTGGATATCGGCGAAGGCCGGGGTCGGAATGCCCAGGTCCTTGAACATGCTCTTTTCGAACCAGCGGTCGCGAGCGATGCGCAAGGCTTCGGCGCTCGGGTACACCGGCACGAACTGCGACAGGAAGGCCACGGTTTCGGCCGGGACGCTTTCGAATTCGAAGGTCACAAGGTCAACTTCATCGGCCAGTTGGCGCAGGTGGTCCGGGTCGCTGTAGTCAGCGCGCAGGTGTTCACCCAGAGCTGCAGCGCAGGCGTCCGGCGCCGGGTCCAGGAAAGCGAAGTTCATCCCCAGCGGCGTACCCGCCAAAGCCAGCATGCGGCCCAGTTGGCCGCCACCGATTACACCGATTTTCATCGTCAACAACCTCAGGCGATGCGTGGGTCTGGATTGTCCAGCACGCTGTCTGTCTGCTCAGCACGGAATTTTTTCAGCACCGCATGAAACTGCGGGTGCTTGGCGCCCAGGATGCTGGCGGACAGCAAGGCTGCGTTGATCGCGCCGGCCTTGCCGATCGCCAGGGTTGCCACCGGAATGCCAGCCGGCATCTGCACGATGGACAACAGCGAATCCACGCCCGAGAGCATCGACGACTGCACCGGCACGCCAAGCACGGGCAGGTGAGTCTTGGCCGCGCACATGCCAGGCAAGTGCGCCGCGCCGCCGGCACCGGCGATGATCACCTCGATGCCACGGGATTCTGCTTCATCGGCATACTGGAACAGCAAATCCGGGGTGCGGTGGGCGGAGACCACCTTCACTTCGTACGGAATGCCGAGTTTTTCCAGCATATCGGCGGTGTGGCTAAGGGTGGACCAATCGGACTTGGAGCCCATGATCACGCCAACCAATGCACTCATCGTCGTGCCTCTTCTCTCTGGGCGCCCGCAGGCGCGTCAAAAAACAACAAGCCACGCGGGAAATCCAGCGTGGCTTGGTGTACGAATTAAGGCCGGTTTGGACCGGCCGAAGGCCGCGCAGTATACCGTAATAATCCAGATAAACAGCCCCTGGGATGACCATCTGTCTAGCGGCGCAAAGTGGCTGTTTTATTGACTTAAGAGTCAGCGAATACACCACGAAATCCTGTGGGAGCTGGCTTGCCTGCGATAGCAGTGGATCAGAGCCAAATAGGTTGGCTGACACACCGCTATCGCAGGCAAGCCAGCTCCCACATGTGTTATGCGCTGGGCTCAAGCGCTTTGCGCTGCCCCACCTTCCAGCTTCCTCCACAACAACCGCACATTCGCCTTGCGCACCAACGCGCAGCGATACAAGCGAATCTCCAGCGGCACATGCCATTGCGGCCCGCCGCACACCACCAGTTCGCCACGTGCCAACTCTGCACGTACGCTCAACTGCGGCACCCAGGCGATCCCCAAGCCTTCGAGCGCCATGCTCTTGAGGCTGTCGGCCATGGCGGTTTCATAGATGGTGGTAAAGCGCAGAGCCCTCTGGCGCAGCAGCAAATTCACCGAGCGGCCCAGGAACGCGCCGGCGCTGTAGGCCAGCAGCGGCACGCTGCCCTCGCCCTCCAGGTCGAACAGCGGCTTGCCCTCGGCATCGGCGGCGCACACCGGGAGCATTTCGGTGTTGCCCAGATGCAGCGACGGGAAAATCTCGGCGTCCATTTGCATCGCCGCGTCCGGGTCGTAGAACGCCAGCATCAGGTCGCAACCGCCTTCGCGCAGGGCGTGCACGGCGTCGCCGACGTTGGTGGCCACCAGCCGCGTGGCGATATTCAAGCCCTCGTTGCGCAACTGCGCGATCCACCGCGGGAAGAACCCCAAGGCCAGGGAGTGCGCGGCCGCCACTTGCATGACTTCGCCCTGCCCGCCTTCCAGGTGATGCAAATGGCGCAGTACTTCACCGAGCTGTTCGACCACGGTGCGCGCCGTCACCAGAAACAACTGCCCGGCCGCCGTCAGCTCCACCGGCGTACGTGAACGGTTGACCAGCGTCAGCCCCAGCGCGGCTTCCAGGCTGCGGATACGCCGACTGAACGCCGGCTGGGTGACAAAGCGCCGCTCAGCCGCCTGGGAAAAACTACGCGTCGCCGCCAGGGCGCTGAAGTCTTCCAACCACTTGCTCTCAAGGTTCATCACTGCCTCCCACGGAATGCACCATTTTGGCACACACGCCCGCCAAGATAACCGGGTCACATCCACATTATGCCGTTTGTGCATAGGCCAGTGTTTAACAGCATTGGCCCAAAAAGTTCTACAAGCCTAGCATTCGCAGCGTTCCGGCCAGTTCCGGGTCCATATTGAGATGATTTCCGTCATGTCCTCTGCTGCATCATTCCGTACCGAAAAAGACCTGCTTGGCGTACTCGAAGTACCGGCTCAAGCGTATTACGGCATCCAGACCCTGCGAGCGGTGAATAACTTCCGCCTCTCGGGCGTTCCGATTTCGCATTACCCGAAATTGGTGGTCGGTCTGGCAATGGTCAAGCAAGCGGCCGCTGACGCCAACCGCGAGTTGGGCCAGCTCAGCGAAGCCAAGCACGCTGCCATCAGCGAAGCCTGTGCTCGTCTGATCCGCGGCGATTTCCACGAAGAGTTCGTGGTGGACATGATTCAAGGCGGCGCCGGCACTTCAACCAACATGAATGCCAACGAAGTCATCGCCAACATCGCGCTGGAGGCCATGGGTCACCAGAAGGGCGAATACCAGTACCTGCACCCCAACAACGACGTGAACATGGCGCAGTCGACCAACGACGCCTACCCGACCGCGATCCGCCTGGGTCTGCTGTTGGGCCATGACGCGCTGCTGGCCAGCCTCGACAGCCTGATCCAGGCGTTCGCCGCCAAAGGCGCCGAGTTCAGCCATGTGCTGAAAATGGGCCGCACCCAGTTACAAGACGCCGTGCCGATGACCCTCGGCCAGGAATTCCGCGCTTTCGCCACTACCCTGGGCGAAGACCTGGCGCGCCTGAAGACCCTGGCACCGGAGCTGCTCACCGAAGTGAACCTGGGCGGCACCGCCATCGGCACCGGCATCAACGCCGACCCACGTTACCAGGCCCTGGCCGTACAACGCCTGGCCACCATCAGCGGCCAGCCGCTGGTACCGGCGGCCGACTTGATCGAAGCCACCTCCGACATGGGCGCCTTTGTACTGTTCTCCGGCATGCTCAAGCGTACCGCCGTGAAGCTGTCCAAGATCTGCAACGACTTGCGCCTGCTGTCCAGCGGCCCACGCACCGGCATCAACGAGATCAACCTGCCGGCACGCCAGCCAGGCAGCTCGATCATGCCCGGCAAGGTCAACCCGGTGATTCCGGAAGCGGTTAACCAGGTGGCATTCCAGGTGATCGGTAACGACCTGGCCCTGACCATGGCAGCCGAAGGCGGACAATTGCAGTTGAACGTGATGGAGCCGCTGATCGCCTTCAAGATCTTCGACTCGATCCGCCTGCTGCAACGCGCCATGGACATGCTGCGCGAGCACTGCATCGTCGGCATCACCGCCAACGAAGCACGCTGCCGCGAACTGGTGGAGCATTCCATCGGCCTGGTCACCGCGCTGAACCCGTACATCGGCTATGAAAACGCCACCCGCATTGCGCGTATCGCTCTTGAAAGCGGGCGCGGCGTGCTGGAACTGGTGCGTGAAGAAGGCTTGCTCGACGACGCCATGCTCGACGACATCCTGCGCCCGGAAAACATGATCGCTCCACGCTTGGTCCCGCTGAAGGCCTAAGCGTTTGTTGCACCGCTCACCAGGTTGAGGGACTAGACACCTCTCACCTTTTGAGGGCCTGAAGGCTCGTTCTTCAGGCCCTTTTTTTTGCCTTGAGGTTGCTCCATGACGCCCATAAAAAATCTAATATCGCACCGCAAACCTTCCTCCCCTTCCGCGACCGCGCTGAAACCTTTAATCGCCCCGTGCAGACGGATCACGCTCGCCTAGGTATAGTGCCGCCCCTCTTCGCGTCTGCGGCTGTCGGTAACGAGGCCCGGGAACCACGCGAAAGCGCATGAATAACAACACCCGCAAAAGGATGGGGATCGAGCGTCGTGCACTGCCTGGTGCCGAGCGATGCGTCGGACCGTCCTGCGTTTGCCATTAGAAAAATCAGCGAGGAACACTCCATGCTCGAAGTCATCAACGACTTCCTCTCAGGGAAAGTACTGATCGTGCTCATAGTCGGGCTCGGCGGTTATTTCACGATCCGCTCGCGTTTCGTGCAGTTGCGTCACTTTTTCCACATGTTCTCGGTGTTTAAAGACAGCCTCAAGAGCAGCGCCGGCCAACTCAGCTCGTTCCAGGCGCTGATGCTCAGCCTGGCCGGCCGCGTGGGTGCCGGTAACATCGCCGGTGTCGGCATTGCCGTGACGTTGGGTGGCCCGGGTGCCGTGTTCTGGATGTGGGTCACCGCGCTGGTGGGCATGTCTTCGAGCTTTATCGAGTGCTCCCTCGGCCAGTTGTACAAGCGCACCGACGCTGAAGGCACCTACCGTGGCGGCCCGGCGTATTACATCCAGCACGGCCTGCACAAGCGCTGGCTGGGGATGGTCATGGCGTTCCTGCTGCTGGTGACCTTCGGCTTTGCCTTCAACGGCCTGCAAGCACACGCTGTCACCCACTCGCTGAACAACGCCTTCGGCCTCGACACCACCTACACCGGCCTCGCGCTGGCGGTGTTGCTGGGCCTGGTGTTCATCGGCGGGATCAAGCGTATCGCCTCGATCGCCGACCTGCTGGTGCCGGTCAAGACCCTGGTCTACATCGCCGTGACCCTGTACGTGATCGTGCTGCAATTCGACCACGTACCGGCCATGCTCGCGACCATCGTCAAGAGCGCGTTCGGCCTCGACCAAGCCTTCGGTGGCCTGGTGGGCAGCGCGATCATCATGGGTGTAAAGCGCGGCGTGTTCGCCAACGAAGCAGGCTTGGGCAGTGCGCCTAACGTGGCGGCAGTGGCGTCGGTAGAACACCCTATCGCCCAAGGCGTGGTGCAAGCGTTCAGCGTGTTCCTCGACACCTTCGTGATCTGCACCTGTACTGCGTTGCTGATCCTGCTGTCGGGTTTCTACACCCCAGGCTTTGAAGGCGACGGCATTGCCCTGACCCAGAACTCCCTGGCGGCAGTAGTGGGTGACTGGGGCCGCATGTTCATCTCGGTGGCCCTGGCGTTGTTCGTGTTCACGTCGATCATGTACAACTACTACTTGGGCGAGAGCAACCTGCGCTTCCTGGTCGGCAACAACCGCAAGGTGCTGATGGGTTATCGCGCTTTGGTGCTGGTGCTGATTTTCTGGGGCTCCATCGAGAACTTGAGCACGGTGTTTGCCTTCGCCGACATCACCATGACCATGCTCGCGTTCGTCAACCTGTTCGCGCTGGCGTTCCTGTTCAAGATTGCCATGCGCATCCTCAACGACTACGACAACCAGCGCGCGGCGGGTATCAAGACCCCGGTGTTCGATTCCAGCCAGTTCCCCGACCTGGACCTGGACCGCAAGGCCTGGCCGGCCAACCCGGTGAAAACCGAAGCGGCCCCGGCAGTTGAACTGAGCGCTCAAGCGCAACGTTAATCACGGCTAGATGACACGCCGCCCGGCCTTGGGCATGCTCTGGGCCCGGCGGCGTTTTTCGTTCAGGAGATTTTCGATGCAATCAGCTAATAACGTGATGGTGCTCTATACCGGCGGCACCATTGGCATGCAGGCCAGCGCCAATGGCCTGGCACCCGCGTCTGGTTTTGAAGTACGCATGCGTGAACAGTTCGCCGACGCCGACCTGCCCGCGTGGCGCTTCCGGGAAATGTCACCACTGATCGACAGCGCCAACATGAACCCCGCTTACTGGCAGCGCCTGCGCAGCGCCGTGGTCGAGGCGGTAGACGCCGGCTGCGATGCCGTGCTGATCCTGCACGGCACCGACACCCTGGCCTACAGCGCGGCGGCCATGAGCTTCCAACTGCTGGGCCTGCCGGCACCGGTGGTGTTCACCGGTTCGATGCTGCCCGCCGGTGTGCCCGACAGCGATGCCTGGGAAAACGTCAGCGGTGCGTTGACAGCCTTGGCCGAAGGGTTGGAGCCGGGTGTGCACCTGTACTTCCACGGCGCGCTGATGGCACCGACCCGCTGCGCGAAGATTCGCAGTTTTGGGCGCAATCCGTTTGCGGCCTTGCAACGCAAGGATGACTTCGCCCGTGCCGAAACCCTGCCGGCAGCGCTGGATTACCGTCAGCCCAAAGCCTTGGCGAACGTCGGCGTACTGCCGCTGATACCCGGTTTCGACGCTGCACAGCTAGACGCAATCATCAGCAGCGGCATTCAGGGCTTGGTGCTGGAGTGCTTCGGCAGCGGCACCGGGCCGAGCGATAATCCGCAGTTCCTCGCCAGCTTGCAGCGTGCGCAAGATCAAGGTGTGGTGGTGGTCGCCATCACTCAGTGCCATGAAGGCGGTGTAGAGCTGGATGTCTACGAGGCCGGCAGCCGCTTGCGGGGCGCCGGCGTGTTGTCCGGCGCAGGCATGACCCGCGAAGCCGCGTTCGGCAAGTTGCACGCCCTGCTCGGTGCCGGCCTTGCCGTCGAGGAAGTGCGGCGCCTGGTAGAGTTGGACCTGCGTACCAACCCAGCTTGAACGCCCAAGACAGCCCTACATAAGCACTGCTATTCCCTGCTTGCTGATACCTAACATGGAAAACCCGAGCCTGCTCTCGGCTTTTTCCATTGATCGGCAAGACAGGGATGCCCGCATGACAACCTCCAGCTCCACACCCTCGCAGCAAACGCCTCCAGACACTGAAACACACAAACTGGCCACTCAACTGTCCGTCGGACCTTCGTTCCGTGAAGCCGCTCGCGAACTGCTGCGCCAGTCTTTACTGGAGAAATACCCAGACCTGGACATCGACCCGGCCATGACACTGATGGGCACTCCTACCTGGGAGCTCATCGATGACCAGATCGTGCCAGGGCCAACACGCTATGAAACCTTGAGCAGCATCCTGGCCCGGCAGGCCATCCTCAAGGTGCCGACGCTGTGCGTCGAGGGCAATCACTTCCTGACCCTGAAGCCGTTGACCACCCCCCCGCTTCATTTACCCGTGCGTATTGTCGAAATCGCCAATCTGATCAATACCCTGGCGCCGGTGGTCTACCGGGCCTTTCAGGAACAGCTGGTAACGTTCTGGAACCAGAGCAACGGCAACGGTCCTCGCTGGCAAACACTCACCCAGAGCCTGCGCGGGGCCTGGAATGTGCAACACGTCGATGCCTGGACCGACGAAGACTGCACGATGGCCCGAACGCTGTTTCATGCACCCACCCGCTCCGCTCGCCAAGGCAATAACCCTTATGGCAGCCGCGCTTATCTGATTGATGCCGACCTGGTAAAAGGTTCCAAGACGCAGCACACCGACCAAGTATTCATGACCGTGCTCGAGGGCAAATCCGAAGACAAAACCCTGATCCTCTGTTACTCACCCTTCAAGGGATACGAGAAATACGACACCTACCAACAGCTAGGCGATTCGTTGAAGGATCACCTGGAGCAACCGGAGGCTTTTGATCGCCTGGAGTGGCGCCTTTATGAACCTGACGGCGATTTTTTCGAGCACGCTGCCTGCAAGCTGATCGCCCTGCAACTTGAGACTGTGGAAAACCTCAAAACCGGGGATTACAAACAGCCCAGCGCGAAACACCCGCCCCTGCAAACACTCCCGATGCCTGCCGAAAAAGCCATCGCCAAAGGGCCGGGCCCAGGCTGGTATCAAACCCAACTGCCGGACTGGCTGACCGATGCCTCTGCCAGCGATCAGTCGCTTTATTCACGCCACCTCAAGGACTTGGCCTCGCTCAATAGCCTGAATGCCGGCAAGACCTACGATGACGGTATTCCCAGCATTCATCAGTTCGCCTTGGACCAGTTGAAAATCGAGCTGCTCAAGGACCACCCGACGCTGCATTACCTGAAGCTCGACAAGCTGAAAATCCAGGTCAAGAGCCTGGTGGTATGGGGCCTTTTCACCGTGCCCGGGCAGTTCGAAACCACCACGTTCAGCCTTGCCGAACTGGCCCTGCAAAACCTGATTGCACTGCCCACCGGTAATAAAACGTTGCTGAGCGACATCCGCCAATCCATACCGGATCGGATAACCGTGGCTTACCTCGAAACACTGATCAGCCGCTGTAATATCGGTGTCACGTACCCTGCATTGATCCGCAGCAAACTGCTGGATGACCCGGCCGAGGCGTCACGTCGCAAAAAACTGTACCGCGATCACCTGCGAGTCCAATTGCCGATGCTGGCCTTACAGCACAAGATTCGCCGCATGGGCGGGATTGACGAGCGCGGCTACCGCTACGTTGTGGCTGTGATGCAGCCTGAAAGCGGCGACCATTACGTCGACGGCAAAGCCATCATGGTGCGACGCCTGAGCTTCAACCCCAAGCGCCGGCTCATCAACGGCAACGATGACGTCACCAATATGTACATCATCGGCCCAGAAAATGCTCAAGACGGCCCTTGCCTGCTATACCGCCCGTTGTTTGAACCCGCGTTGCTGCAATACCCATCACCGGCAAACTTGCTGTATGCCATCAGCCAGTCGCGCACGTTGCGCGATTCGGTGATTAGCTGGCTACCGGACGCGGTGCGTAACCACTACGCCAATTATGTCTTTACCAGTCATTGGCCGTCGCCGTGGGTCATCGCCGACTTTCTGGTAAACCCCATCGAGCTATGGACCTATAGCGGTCCCGTGAGTCTTGGTGAGGAGAGCCTCAACGGGGATATGTTCAAGACGCTGTTCGAGAGCAACGCCAAAGCGCTGATTGAACTGGCGGACCGCCAATCGGTATCGAATGCCGAAAGCCGCTGGGACACGCTAAAGCAGGCCGGTTGGGTGCTCTTCAATGCCGCACTGCCCTTTATGGGGCGCGTCGCAAGCACTAGCGCGTGGATCTGGCAAATCGTCGAACAGCTGGAAACTTTTGCCCAGGCCCATGAGGAGGGCGACAAGCCTGCACAATGGTCTGCGCTGACCGATGTGCTGCTTAACCTGGGTATGGCGATCACCTTACACAGCGCACAGCGCAGCAGACCTAAGTTCGAGCCGGCCAGGATCGAGCCCACCAAAGTCAAGACGACCGAGCTTGCGCCTGAAACGCCGGGCCCCTCCAGCACGATAAGCTTCACCGTCGAGCAACTGCCTGAGCGAACCTCGCTGGCCCCGCCTCCCGATCACGAGATCGCACTGAACACGAGCGGCGCAATCAACCGCACGCCAGCGCTGGAAACCTCGATGCTTGAAAGCTTTAAAACAGAAAAGCCCGCTGACCTCGGCGCCGTCATAGACCAGCCGGCTGCTGACCGCTACCTGTATCAGTCAGGAGAGCAGCACTACGCTCCCGTCGGCGAAAACTGGTTCATGGTGAAAGTGGACGACGATAAAAACATTGTTGTCATTGACCCCAACCAGGCCAACCGCATCGGCCCCATACTGATTCACAACGCTCAGGGCGAATGGTCCGTCGACCACCGGGTGCGCCTGCGCAAACCCAGTACCGATCGGTTGAAAAATACCGCCAAGGACCTTGCGATCACCGAAGCCGACGCATCGCGCAGTAAATTGAAAGCGTTTGAAAGCGCGAAGAAAACCCAGCAGCGCCTACTGCAAGAAACCCGCAAAGCAATGGACGAGGCCCCCAGTACCAGTGCCCAAGCCAAACGCCAGGCCTACCTGGACACGCTCGATGGCCAATCGGAAGACTACGAACAAGCACGGCAACACCTGATGACCATCGCCGTCTTCACCTCGGAGCCTGAATTCCAAGTAAAAGCCATTGGCTATCTACAGGCCCAACTGGCGCTCAATGAAGCAGGGGTAAACGAAGAACTCGTCCCCTTTACTTCAAAACTTTCGCCCGTTCTGGAACAGCTCCCAATCCATGCACCGCCACCTCATACCAGCGATATCGCGGACTACCAGCAGATCGTCGAGATGAGCGACAGCATGATCAAACGCCTGGATTACGCTCAGTCACGCTTCACCGAACTACGCAAATTCGGCCCGGCCGGATTCGACGTGATGAGGGAGAGCAAGCGCAAACTGCCCCGCTATATGAGCGACGATCTCAGGGCCCTGCAGGTGACGTTGGCGCGTCACTTGTGCCTGACCCCTGAATCCCTCGCAACCGAACCCCATGCCTGGGAGATGCTCAACAACACGCTCGACAGTGCCGACGTCGCGGTACAGACCCTGCGTGACACCCTGGATGAGCGAAGCGAATATCGCCTGGACGAGCGTATCGATGCCTTGAGCAATCTAGTGGAGCAGTTCAAGTTCATCGATGAGCGCTTGAAGGACTTTTCTCAAGAGTTCTCCGAACAGATCCAGGCCCAACCCCTGGAGCGCCTGAGTCGATCGCTGCAAGGGTTCGCCAACCGCGCCAAGGCGGCACTTGTCCCTCTGCACGAAGAACAGAAACTGACGCGAATCAGGCCCACCCCTCCCCCTGCGCTACCCAGGCCGCTGAAAAAATTTATCCAGACACGCTACAACGGCGTGTTGATTGGCGAACCCCGCTTGGACCCCATAGGGACCGTATCAAGGTTCGTTGATATCAAGACCCCGATAACCGGCCAGGTCCTGGCCACCTTTCATGAGAAGACTCCGGGTATGTGGGTCGAACACATCGAAACGCCCACGGCACAGGCCACATCCACAACGCTCACGCTCCACGACGCCACCACCGCGGGCGAGAAACTACTCGCCCAATTGCCGAAGTTTCAAGAACGCGCCAGCCAACAAGCCAACGATACCTCGCGCACGGCCATCGGCATCGAGTACATGTTTCACCAGCACGCCTGGTTGCTCGAGCGCAGCGAGCAAGATATTGACGAGGCATTGATCAAAGCCAAAGTCACGGCACAAACCAAGCAATCCAGCGCAGACCTGCGCAAACGACTCAAGGCTGCCACAAAAGCACTTTACGCACGAGCCACTGAAACCGTGGCAAAGCTGATCAAGCAACAGCCGCCGACCATTGCCCATGTCGACTGGCTCATTAACCACCGCGAAATTGCGATCAAAAAGGTCACGACCCGCCAGCCCCTCAAGGGCGCCACTTGGAGCTATCAAGATGAGTATGCCGTCATTGATCTGTCTACCAGCAAACCCCTCTGGTATGCACATTTCCAATACTCGAGCGCCCACGCTTCACTTAACAGATTTCTCCATGCACGGTTGAAAACACCAGCAGAACAACAGCTCAAAGAGGTGGCTGACACGATCACCGACTTGAACGCAGAGGAACAACTCAACTACTACCGCAGCTCCATCAACCTGACGCAAGCCCAGCGCTTGTTTTTCCCGCCAGAGGTCTATTGACCATCCCCTCGCGCAACGGCACATAACTTGCTCCAGCCTGGCAAACCCAGGCTGGAATCGATCATGCTGCATTCACACCTGACCACCCTCAATGCGGTCTCGCTGATACTGGAGACGTTCAAGCCTGACGGCATACCCAGCCAAACCCTGCTGGCCGGCAGTGGCATCAGCAGTGCCGACCTGGGCCGCGCCGATACGCGTATTACCACTCATCAGGAAATGCGCGTATGCGCCAACGCCGTGGCGTTGCGCCGGGGTATCGGCTTGGAACTGGGCCGGCGCATGCATGTGTCATCCTACGGCATGCTCGGTTATGCACTGCTCACCAGTGCCACCTTCGGTGACGCTTTGCGCCTGGCCCTGCGCTACCCGGCGCTGTTGGGAACACTTTTTGAACTGAGCCTGGAGGAGGACGGCGAGCGTGTTTGGTTCAGCGCCAGTGACTATCGCGAAGATCAAGCCCTGCACGCCTTCAATGTCGAGTTCTGCCTGCTCTCGCTGAAAGTCATCGGCGACGATCTGCTCGGCCAACCACTGCCATTACTCGGCGCGCGCTTTGAATACCCAGCGCCCGACTATCGAGCACGCTACGCCGAACGCTTCGACTGCCCGCTGCAATTTGGCGCCGCCAGCAATGCCTTTGCGTTCGACCGTGACTGGCTCGATCAACCCCTGCCGCTGGCCGACGCCGTCACCCACTGCGCCATGGTGGAACGCTGCCGGCGGCAGAATGCCGAGTTCACCGGTCGCCAGGCCTGGCTGGGGCGTGTGCGCCTGTTACTGGCCGCGCAACTGAATGCCGCTCCGGGCCTGGAGGGACTGGCAGGGCAGATGAACTGTTCAGCACGTACCCTGCGCCGGCATTTGCATGATTTGGGCTGCAGCTATCAGGAGTTGCTCGACGAACTACGCTTCGAACGCGCCAAACATTTGCTGGGGGAGGATGAACTGCCGATCTACCGGATCGCCGAGCAACTGGGCTTCAGCGAGACCGCGAGCTTCAGGCATGCGTTCGTGCGCTGGAGTGGTGTGGCGCCGAGTCAGTTCAGGCCTTAGCAAGGGGCGAATAGCGGACAGACACATTGGCCATATCGATCCCCTTTTGGCCGCTCCTGCCGTTCTCCAAAACCCGGCGTCTGGCAACACTGCAAGGCATACCCCAAAGCCTTCGGAGAACAACAACATGCTGACGATCTACTCGGACGATCATCATTTGCACCATGGCCGCTGTGAACTGATGGACGGGCAACTGATGCCCTGCTTCGAAATGCCCTCGCGCGCCGACCATGTGCTGCAACGGGTCAAGACGCGGGAGCTGGGGCCCGTGCAAGCGCCGCTGGACTTCGGCCTGGCACCGCTGCAACGTATCCACAGCCTCGACTACCTCGACTTCTTCAAAGGCGCCTGGCAGCGCTGGACCGAATACGGCCAGGACGGCGATCTGTTGCCCTACACCTGGCCTGCGCGCACGTTGCGCCGCGTGATGCCCACCAGCCTGCACGGCCAGTTGGGCTATTACAGCTTCGACGGTGGTGCGCCGATCACCGCCGGCACCTGGCAAGCGGCCTACAGCGCAGCACAAGTTGCCCTCACCGCCCAGGCCGCTATCGCCCAAGGCGCCCACAGTGCCTTCGCGCTGTGCCGCCCGCCGGGGCATCACGCCGCCAGCGATTTGATGGGCGGTTATTGCTACCTCAACAACGCGGCCATCGCAGCCCAGGCATTCCTTGATCAGGGCTGCAAAAAGATCGCGATCCTCGATGTGGACTACCACCACGGTAACGGCACGCAGTCCATTTTTTACGCGCGCAGCGACGTGCTGTTCACCTCGATTCACGGCCATCCGGAGGCAGAGTTTCCGTTCTTCCTCGGTTATGCCGATGAGCATGGCGAAGGCGAAGGCGCGGGTTTCAATTTCAACTATCCGTTGCCGGCCGGGTCCGGCTGGCAGGCCTGGAGCGCCGCGCTGGAACAGGCCTGCGCCGAAATCGAGTGCTACGCCGCCGACATCATCGTGGTGTCCCTGGGCGTGGACACGTTCAAGGACGACCCTATCTCGCAGTTCAAGCTCGACAGCCCGGACTACCTGACCATGGGCGCACGCATTGCCCGCCTGGGCAAACCCACGCTGTTCGTGATGGAGGGCGGCTACGCGGTGGAAGAAATCGGCATCAACGCCGTCAACGTGCTGGAAGGTTTCGAGGAAGCAGCCCAATGAACATACTCAAGTCGCTCGCCCTGTGCGCCGTGGTTGTCAGCGGCGCAGCCCAGGCCGAAGAAAAAACCCTGAAGGTCTACAACTGGTTCGACTACATCACGCCCAAGGCGCTGGAAGACTTCAAGGCCCAGCACCCGTCGATCAAGCTGGTGTACGACATCTTCGACACCAACGAAGCCCTGGAAGCCAAACTGCTCACCGGCAACTCCGGCTATGACGTGGTGGTGCCGTCCAACGTTTTCCTGGCCAAACAGATCGAAGCCGGCGTGTTCCAGCCCTTGGACCGCAGCCAGTTGCCGAACTGGAACCATCTTGACCCCAAACTGATGAAGCTGATCGAAGCCAACGACCCCGGCAATCAATACGCCGTGCCCTACATGTACGGCACCATCCTGATCGGCTTCAACCCAGCCAAGGTCAAGGCGGCCCTGGGCGACAACGCCCCCGTGGACAGCTGGGACCTGATCTTCAAGGAAGAGAACATCAGCAAGCTCAAGCAATGCGGCGTCGCACTGCTGGACTCGCCCTCGGAGATCCTGCCCCTGGCGTTGCAGCACTTGGGCCTGGACCCCAACAGCAGCAACCCCAAGGACTACGACAAGGCCGAAGCGCTGTTGATGAAGATCCGCCCGTACATCACTTACTTTCACTCGTCCAAGTACATGGCCGACATCGCCAATGGCGACATCTGTGTCGCGGTGGGTTATTCCGGCAGTTTCTCCCAGGCCGCCAACCGTGCCAAAGAGGCAAAAAACGGCGTCTCCGTGGACATGCGCCTGCCCAAAGAGGGCGCGCCGATCTGGTTCGACATGCTCGCCATCCCCAAGGGCGCGCAAAACCCACAGGACGCCTATACCTTTATCAACTACTTGCTACAGCCCGAGGTTATTGCGCCCATCAGCGATTTTGTCGGTTATCCCAACCCTAACAAGGACGCGACCGAACGAGTCGATCCGACCATTCGCAACAACCCCAACCTCTACCCGACCGAAGCGGCGATGGCGACGTTGTATACGTTAAAGCCTCTGGGGCGTGATGCGGAGCGCGCCAGGACCAGAGCCTGGACCAAGATCAAATCCGGCACGTGAAACACTGGCGGGCGTAGATGCGCCTCGACGTATCTACCGCCCTCGACGCAACGCAGCTCGCTACTTTGCTCATTTGCGAAGCCCGTCCGGGCCATCGAATGCAGAGGAGCTGCACATGCCCAATGACACCGCTAATAATCACCGCCCGCCCAGTACCTATGAACTGCTTACCCAGTTAACCACCGGCCCCACCGCCCGGGAAGTTGCCGCCGCCACACTGCGCTCTGCACTCAAAGAGCTGTATCCCAACCTGAATATCGACCCCGATCTGGCCGTGGTAGTCAGCCCTCAATGGGAGGTGGTCGGTAACGCCGTCGAGCGCGCGCCCGCTACTGTGGAATCACTCACCTCGGTGCTTGCTCATCAGGCACTGTCCAGCGACAGGGTGACCTACCTCGACGGTCAACACTTCCTCACGCTACAACCCAACGCTACGGCTCCCGTACACCTCGCGGTGAAAATCGATGCCATTGCACGTCTGATCAACGAGTTATCAGACCTGCTGTTCGCCGCGTTCCAGGAGCAGCAGCTGGACTTCTGGAACGCGTCCAATGGCGCAGCCGGCCCACGCTGGCAGGCCTTCTCCAGCGCGTTGAGAAACGTGTGGAACATCACCGAAGAGCAAGGTCTGGATGAGCACGAATGCGCCATGGCCCGCACGGTTTTTCATGAGCCCGACCGAGCCAGGCGCTCGCTGAAAGACCCCTATAAAACCCATGCCTACCTGGTTGACGTGGATATTCTTGAAGATGGCCAGTCTACCCACCTCTACTTCCTGGACCTTACCGTATTGGTGGGCGAACACGAGAACCGCCCGATGGTGCTGACGCACTCGCTTGTGAGCGGGTATGAGACGTTCGAGTCATTGGCCCAGTTCGGTGCTTCGCTGCCGGCAAGGCTGAATGCACCAGAGCAGGACGCTACCTTGCAATGGCGCTTGTACGAGCCTGATGGCAACTTCTTCGATGCGCTGGCCTGCACGCTGATCTCGCTGCAAATCCAGGTCATTGGCAGCCTCGGCGGGGCCGGCCTGCAGGATCAGCCGCCCGCCCCAACTGTCGCCCGGATCGTGCCGAGCATCGAAGAGATGAGCGATCACCAGTTGTCGAATATTCGCCAGATTCACCAACAACTCCCGGACTGGCTGACCTCGGCGACGGACTCCGATACCGCCGCCTACAGCCGCTATATGATCGACCTGGCCCAACTGCACACCCATTACCACGGCGAAACATTCCAGGACGGCATTCCGTCTATTCGTGACTATGCCCGGACTCAGTTGCACAGCCATATCCGCGTCCCGGAAAAGGGCGTGAGTCTGAATCTGGATAAGGTCGAGGTTGTGATTGAAAGCCCGGTTCTGTGGGGCACATTTGTCATTCCGGGTGCCGTCGACATCACTCGTCGTGACCTGATCGACCTGGCCCTGGAAAACCTTACCGGCTTGCCTACCGGCAACGCGACCGTGCACTACAACGGCAAGGACAACGGTGTACCCACCTGGCTGACTTACCGCTTTCTGAAAGACGTCATAGAAGACATTGATATAGGCCAGAACTACCCAGCCCTGGTCAAACAAAAACTGCTCGATGATCCGCTGCAATCGCGCCATCGACAGCAGATCTACACCCGCCACCTTCAGGTGCAACTGCCACTGCTGGCCTTGCAGATGAAAATCCGCGGCCAGGGCGGCGTCGATGAACGCGGTTACCGCTACATCGCCGCGGTGATGCACAACGAAGAACAGGAGCGCAAAGTAGATGGGCAGCCCATTGTCATTCGCTGCCTGGCCTTTGTGCCCACCTTGCGCCCCGGCCATGAGCAAGACGTGGTCGCCAATATGTTCGTGATCGGCCCGAGGCATTCCGACGCCGGCCCCTGCGTGCTTTATCGGCCCCTGCTCGAACCGACGCTGATGCAATTTGCATCGCGGCAAAACCTGCTGTACGCCATCAAACATGACCGTACCTTGCGCGAGTCAGTGCTGGCCTGGCTGCCCGACGCGCAACGCTTCAACTATGCACAATATGTGTTCCCCGACACCCTTCCCTCGCCCTGGACCGTGGTGCGCGCACTGGTCGAGCCGCTTACCGTGCTGTACATGAGCGGCCCCGTGACGCTGACCAACGAAGAAATAGGCAATGACGCGTTAGCGACGCTGTTCAAGGCCAATGCCAATGCCATGGTCGAATTGGCAACACGCCAGTCGGTATCCAACGTACAGAAACGGTGGGCGACCTTTCGACATGCAGGTTGGCAAATATTCAGTGCCGCGCTGCCGTTCATGGGCCGCACCCTGGGAGTCGCCGCCTGGATCTGGCAAATCATGGACGACCTGCAAGCTGCCGAGGAGGCCGTGAACAAGGATGACCACTCAACGGCCTGGACTGCGTTGGTGGATGTATTCCTCAACCTGGGAATGGCGCTGACTCTGCATATAGCCCTGCGCCATCCGCGACCTCGAAAGCAGTTCGATGCGGCCAGGATTGAGCCTGAATCCGAACAAACGACAATCGAAACGGTGAGCAAACCGCCGGTTGCCGAGAAAAAATATACCTGCGTGCAGCAACCGGATATTCCCGACAATCAACTACCTGCCAAGCATGAAGGTGCCGTACACACGCGCGGCGCCCTGAGCCATAGTCGCCTGGGACTGGCCAGAACACTCGACAGTTTTAATGTTGCCAAACCCGATAAGCTTGGCGAGCAAAATAAAACCCCCGGCCGCCACCTCAATCTCTATCCACTCGCGGATCGGTGGTTTGCACCCGTTGGTGAGCGCTGGTTCGAAGTCATCGTGGATGACAACGACAGTGTCATTATCATCGACTCCAAATCTCCCTTGCGTACAGGCCCGCCGCTGATCGGCAACCTGGCGGGCCAGTGGTTTGTCGACATCCGCCTGCGACTGCGCGGCGGCGGTCTTAGAAACCGCCGGCGGGCGGTCAAGGTCGATCAGCCTGCGCGCATTGCAGCACTCAAGAGGCAGCTCAACGCCTTTGACGCCGTCGCCGCCAGTCAACAACTGGACGTGCTTGAATCAAAGCCCGCGCTGGACGCTACCCCGGGGCCGTCCACGGACCTGCAGCGTACAGCGTTCATCGACAAGGTCGACAGGCGGCTGGCGGCGTACGACGAAGCGATCAGCCAGCTGAAGTCCTTGAGCATCATCGACACCGTACCCACCTACCAGAGCAACATGAGCGGTTACCTGAAACAACAGGTGCAACTGACACAAATAGCCATGGAGCAACAGGTGAAGAGCTACAAGAAAGCCTTGAAGGCGTCGTTGCCGGTTCTTGATGCCGAGGTAGACATTGACTATAAAAACCAGGCAAAAATCGCAAAAACCCTGTCCACTCAGAACCTTGGCATCATCAGGCGGCTGGAATTCATCAACGACCGCTTCAACGAACTTAAAACCCTGGGAGATGAAGGCGCGGCTATCATTCGTAAAACCATACGAGAGTTGCCGCAGCTCACGCTCATTGAACTCAAATCTCTTGAGATTGGCTTGGGTCGTTACTTGTGTATCGATGAGACGCAAAGCCAGGTTCCAGCCACCGTGCGTGAGCGAATGGGCCAGATCGTCGATTCAGCCGAAATCAACGTTGAAAGTTTCAGTGAGATTATTGAACGCGGTAATGGCGCCTCGCTGGATAATCGTATCGAGGTGCTCAACAGCCTCGTTGAGCAATTTTCCAGCGCCGACCAACGCCTGCTGGATCTGCATGCCGATTACCCGCAGCACTTGCTCAAACCCCGCCTCGAACGTTTTCGCCTGCAAATAAGCGAGTTCAGCCAACGGGCCATCCACGACCTGGCCTACCTGCTGCGAGAGAAAAAAGCCCAGCAGCCCAAGCCCGGCAGCTCCAGGGCCGAGCCCGCCCCAAGGCGTAAAGTGATCAAGACACGTCATCACGGCTTGGTGATGGGTGAGCCCCGCGAAGCAGACAGTTCGTTGGTCGACGTCAAGGCACACATGACCGGCAAGGTGCTCGCCACGTTTCATGAGAAGGCACCGGGAGTCTGGGTTAAACGGCAGAAAGCCCCATCGCAGCCAAGCGCACCGGTAGCTGTGGATCTGGACACCAGCATCAACACGGGGCAAGCGCTATTGGATGGCGAACAAGCTGAAACCCGTAAATACCAGGGTTTCTCCAGGAAACCCTGGCATGCGCCGCAGGATATTCAAGACATGTTCGATGATCATGCAAAGGCGCTGGAAAAAGCCTCAAACGATATCGAAGAAGCCCTGACCCAGCGCAATCTTACTGAAAGCGATCACGCTTCTGCCGCCTCAACCAAGCGCCAGCTCAACGACGCGGCGCAACGCCTCTATCGGCTTGGTAAAAAACACTACATCGACATGATCAAGCATCAAGCGCCAACCGCCGAACGGGTTGACTGGCTCAACAGCCAAGGGTTGATCCGCATCGTCAAGGTCATCAGCCGCCGCCCCCTCAAGGGGCCCAAAAAGGACTATCTGGACGAGTACGAGATTCGCGACAAAGAAAACGGCACTGTGCTGTGGTACGCGCACTTTCACTATGAAACAAAAGATGCCGCGCTGGAAAACTTCACCAAGGATCACCTCAAGACCCGCGAGCAACAACGTCTAGGCGGTGCCTATCAGCGCACCGGCCCCAGTGACTGGGACATGATTGAAATCCATCGCAGCAGCATCGGCGCCCAACTGGCCCAATCGCTGTTCTTCAACACCTGATCGGCTTATGGCAGCCAAGCCAGACGCAAACGCTCCAGCGCCTGCGCAATGCCCGACTCAGGCATGGCAGCAAACCCCAGCACCAGGCCGGCGCGTTGGTCCGGCGGTGTGCTGGAGTCTGGCAGCCAATAGGTGCTCAAGCCGTTGATCTCTACACCGACTGCATGAGCTTGCTTTAGCAATTGTTGCTCGCGGGACACGCTGTCGACACGCACCGTCAAGTGCAGCCCCGCTGCAACGTTGGGCAATGGGCCAACACCGGCTAATGCCTCTGGCCATCCAGCCAACAAGGCATTGCGTCGGCTCAACGCAGCACGGCGCATCCGACGAATGTGCCGCTGGAAATGCCCCGCCGCCATGAACTCGGCCATCACCGCCTGGGTGCTGACTTCGGAGTGACGCACATCCACCGCGCGGCGCCGGGTGAAGGCTTGCACCAGGCCCGGTGGCAACACCAGGTAACCCAGGCGCAACGCCGGGAACGCCACCTTGCCGAAGGTGCCCACGTACAGCACGCGGCCACTGCGATCCAGCGCGGCCAATGGTGACAGCGGCGCGCCGCTGTAGCGGTACTCGCCGTCGTAATCGTCCTCCACGATCCAGCCGCCTGAACGCTCGGCCCAGGCCAGCAACTCCAGGCGGCGTGCCAGGCTCATCACCACGCCCAGCGGATACTGATGGGAAGGCGTGACATACGCCACGCGGCAATCATTGAGGGCACTGAGCACCTGGCAATCCATGCCCTCACCGTCCACCGGCACGCCGTGCAGTCGCCCCCCGGCCAAAGCGAATGCATGGCCGGCCGCGCGATAGCCAGGGTTTTCCACCGCCACGCCATCCCCAGGCTCCACCAGCAACTGTGCACAAAGGCTGATGGCCTGCTGTGCGCCGCTGGTGATCACAATTTGTTCAGCCGTGCATTGCATGCCACGCGAGCTGCGCAGGTACGCGGCGATCAAACCGCGCAGGCGGCGATCACCTGCCGGGTCGCCATAGCACAGCTGTTCCAGGTCGGGTTTGCGCCAGAACGCCCCATTCAGCTTGGCCCATACCTCAAACGGGAACAGATCGAAGGCGGGTACGCCCACGCGAAATGCCCGAGGCGGCCCCGAAGGCGGCTGAGGCAGGTGGTGGTCTTTTACCCGCGCCAACCCGGCACTGTGGATAACTTCGTCATCCAAATCCTCGGGTAAATTTGCCCATTTTGTGGATAACCCTGGGGATAAGCCTGTTGACAACCCTGTGGATACTTTTGTGGATAGTTTTTGGGGCATCGGCAATTGGGCAACATAGGTGCCATCACCCACCCGGCTCTCGATAAACCCTTCGGCATACAACTGGTCGTAGGCGCGCACCACGCTGTTGCGGGAAATCGACAAGGCTGTCGCCAAATCTCGGGTTGCGGGCAACCGCGTGCCGCTGACCAATCGCCCATCCAATACCCGCTGGCGCAGGGCCTCATAAAGCTGGCGCGTGAGGCCCTGGCGGCGGTCCAGCTCGATACCGGCGGGGTTGAAGGACAGCGGTGGCGAAACAGGCGGCATATTGGACCTATGAAAATAGCGCGAGATGGCTCTTACAACGAACCAATAGCCTGCCTAGGATGCAGGCATTCGCCAAGGAATATCTCCATGTACACACCCCGAGCCTTTGCTCTCGATGACTTGCCCGAAATCCAGCAACTGATCCAGCACACCCGTCTGGCGCAGTTGGTAACCGTGGGTGAAAACGGCCTGCAAGCCAGCCACTTGCCTTTGCTGCTCAACCCCGATGAAGGGCCCAATGGCACGCTGTACGGTCACCTGGCCAAGGCCAACCCGCAATGGCGCGAGCTGCAAAATGGCGGTGAAGCGCTGGTGATCTTCGCCGGTGCCGACGCCTATATCAGCCCGGCGTTTTACCCCGCCAAGGCCGAGCACGGCAAAGTGGTCCCGACCTGGAACTACATCGCCGTGCACGCCTATGGCACGCCTGCGGTATTCAGCGACGCCGAGCGCTTGCTCAAGGTGGTCACCGCCCTCACCGACCGCCATGAAAGCGCCCGCGCCCAACCCTGGCGTGTCAGCGACGCACCGGCGGACTACATCGACGGCATGCTCAAGGCCATTGTCGGCTTTGCCCTGCCGATCGAACGCCTGGTGGGCAAACGCAAACTCAGCCAGAACCGCAGCGCCGCCGACATGGCCGGTGTCCGTGACGGCCTGGCCGCCAGTGCCGATGTACGTGACCAGACCCTCGCCCGCTTTATTCCCCAAGGAGTTTCAGAATGAGCTTGATCGACATTCGCCAGGTCACAGCCGCCGACCAAGCCGCCTGGCTGCCGCTATGGCAGGCCTACTTGGCGTTCTACAACACCGAATTGCCGGACGCCGTCAGCCAAAGCACCTGGCAACGCCTGATCGACCCCAGCGAGCCGACCCATTCGGCACTGGCCTGGGAGGACGGCAAGGCGGTGGGCATGGTCAACTTCATCTACCATCGCTCCAACTGGAGCATCGAGAACTCCTGCTACCTGCAGGACTTGCTGGTTGACCCAGCCCAACGTGGCACAGGCGTCGGTCGCAAGCTGATCGAATTCGTCTACGCCACCGCCAAGGCCGATGGCTGCTGCAAGGTGCACTGGTTGACCCATGAGACCAACGCCACGGCGATCCAGCTCTATGAGCGCATCGCCGAACGCCCAGGCTTCATCCAATTTCGCAAAGGTCTTTAAGGAGCACTGCATGATCAATTCCCTCGCTGATTGGAAAGGCGTCCCGGCGCCGACTGCGCAACTGCTTGAAGGGCGTTTTATCCACCTGGAAAAGCTCGACCCGGCGCGCCATGCCGATCAACTGTGGCAAGCCCTTGACGGCCCAGGGGCCGATCCGAAGCTGTGGGATTACTTGCCCTACGGCCCGTTCACCGAGCGCAGTGCCTTCGACGCCTGGTTGAACAATCACGCAGCCCACAGCGACCCGTACTTTTTCAGCGTGATCGACCGTGCGACGGGCCAGGTTCAGGGCATCCTCAGCCTGATGTCCATCGTCCCGGCGCAAGGCCGTATCGAAATCGGCCACGTCACCTTCGGCGCACCCATGCAGCGCTCGCCGAAAAGCACCGAAGCGGTGTACCTGCTGGCCAAGTATGCGTTCGAGCAGGGCTACCGTCGGCTGGAGTGGAAGTGCAACAACGGCAACGCGCGGTCCAAGTACGCAGCCGAGCGCTTGGGGTTCAGTTTTGAAGGGGTGTTCCGCCAGCACATGGTGGTCAAGGGGCAGAACCGCGATACGGCGTGGTATTCGATCCTGGATTCGGAATGGCCGAAGGTCGGTGCCGGGTTTGAGGCGTGGTTGTCGCAGGCGAACCAGAGTGGTTCGGGCCAGTTGAAGACACTCACAGAGTGTCGGGATTAATACTCACATGTGTGGGAGCTGGCTTGCCTGCGATACAGACACCTCGGTGTATCAGGCAAACCAGTTGATGCCATCGCAGGCAAGCCAGCTCCCACATTGGAGGGTGGCGACTCTCGGAACTTAGGCTCAGCCAGCCAACTTCTGGGCCAGCACCGCAATATGCTCGGGTCCGATGCCGCAGCACCCACCCAAATGGCTAGCGCCGCGCGCTTGCCAATCGGCCGCCCATTGCAAGTAGCCGGGCGGGTCGAGGTCGTCGCGCAACGGGTCCAGACCATCGTTGGCCGTGGCTTCCTTGGGTTGCGGTGGGAAAGCGTTGGCGTAGGCGCCGATCTGAATCGCTACACCCAATCGTTCGAAAGTTGCCCGCGCCGCATCAATGGCCGCGCCGATCACTTCCGGCTGGCTGCAGTTGAACAGCAATACCTGCACGCCCAGTTGCGCCGCCGCCTCGGCTGCGTCCGCCACCGGTTCGCCGGAGCGCAAGCGCGGCACCTCGTCGGTGTCTTCGTCTTTCAAGGTAAACGACAGCCAGAACGGCTTGCCATCTTTCGGCAACCCGGCATGGATCGCACGCGCTTCAGCGATTGAGCTCTGGGTTTCCGCCAGCCACAGATCGACATGCGGCGCCAGGCCGTTCACCAAGGGGGTGAGCAACTCACTGACGCGCTCGGCCTGGAACAGATCTGGGCGATAAGAGCCAAACAGCGGTGGCAGTGAGCCGGCTACCTGCACGGCTTTACCGGAGGCCTGCACCGCCCGTCGCGCCAACTCACCGGCCAGGGCGGCGAGCGCCTGCCCTTCTTGGGCAAACCGCGCTTCGCCAATGTGGAACGGCACCACCGCGTAACTGTTGCTGGTGATCACATTAGCACCACTGTCGATGTAGGCCGCGTGCACCGCCTCCACCGCTTGCGGCGCTTCGCTCAAGGCCAGTGCCGACCATTCCGGCTGACGGAACGGCGCGCCACGGCGTTGCAGTTCACGGCCCATGCCACCATCGAGAATTACTGTGCTTACTGCGCCCATATGCTTTTTACTCATATGCTTATGAAAATAACTCACTATGAGAGTCGTTCTTATAACTATTTAATGCGTACCGTTCGGTTAATAACAACCTCTTTTTTATTCAGGTGTTCGATTTTGAAATTCAGACCGCTGTTGGCCCTGGGCCTGACGATGTTGGCTGCTTCAACCCAAGCCTTTGGCGGTGCCACGCTGGATCGTGTCGAGCAGAAGAAAGAGCTGGTCGGCGTGCTGATGGAAAGCTATCCACCGTTTTCATTTCTCAATGACCAGAATCAGCTCGACGGTTTCGACGTGGACGTGGCCAAGGCCGTGGCGCAAAAACTGGGCGTGAAGTTGCGCCTGGAAACCCCATCCTGGGACGTGATCGCCGCCGGCCGCTGGAGCGGGCGCTACGACATTTGCATTTGCTCCATGACCCCAAGCAAGGCACGCGCCGAGGTGTTCGACTTCCCGGTGGAGTACTACGCCTCACCCGCCGTGATCGTGGTCAATGCCAAGGACGATCGCATCCACGAAGCGAAGGACCTGAGCGGCAAGAAAGTCGGCCTCACCAGCGCCTCGAGCTACGAAAGCTACCTGAACAAGAACCTGGTGATCGAAGGCGCCGAAGACACGCAGTTGCAGTACCCGTTCGAGGAGGTGCAGATCGCCCCGTACGACACCGACAACGTGGCGTTCCAGGATCTGGGCCTGGGCGCTGGCGTGCGCCTGGATGCGATCCTCACCAACCTGGTCACCGCGCAGCCGCGCCTGACCCAGGACAAGCGTTTCAAGCTCGCCGGTGCGCCGCTGTACTCGGAGCCCAACTCGGTGGCCATCGAGAAAGGCGACCCGCAGTGGGACAGCAAAGTGCGTGAGGTCTTCGCCCAGCTCAAGCAGGACGGCACCTTGAGCGCGCTGTCGCAAAAATGGATCGGCGCCGATATAAGCCGATGAGTTTTCGCCTACGGCTTTACCTGACCTGGGCGGCGCTGTTCGCGCTGTTTGCGAGTTTCTTCCTTAGCTTTGACCTGAAGTTCTCGATCATCCTCGACAAGCTGCCCAACCTGGTCGGCCTGCACCTTGCGCCCAACGGCTTCCTGCAAGGCGCGGCGCTGACGCTGTTCTTGTGCCTGTGCGCCATTGTCGCGTCGTCGGTGCTGGGCTTTATCACCGCGTTGGGGCGCCTGTCCAAAAGTGCCGTGGCGTTCGGCATTGCCAGTTTCTACGCCTCGTTCTTTCGCGGCACGCCGCTACTGATCCAGATCCTGTTGATCTACCTGGGCCTGCCGCAATTGGGGCTGGTGCCAGGCGCCATCGTCGCCGGGATCATCGCGTTGTCACTGAATTACGGCGCCTACCTGAGCGAGATTTTCCGCGCTGGCATCCTCGGCGTGCCCCATGGTCAACGCGAGGCTGCGCTGGCCCTGGGCATGCGCGACAGGGCGATCTTCTGGCACGTGACCCTCCCCCAGGCCATGCGCACCATCATCCCGCCGGCCACTAACCAGTTCATCTCAATGCTCAAGGATTCGTCGCTGATCTCCGTGATGGGCGTGTGGGAAGTGATGTTTCTGGCGCAGTCCTATGGCCGCTCAAGCTACCGCTATATCGAGATGCTCACGACGGCGGCGATCATTTATTGGGTGATGTCCCTGGGGCTCGAATTGATCCAGGCGCGGATGGAGCGGCATTTCGGCAAGGGCTACGTGCGGCGCGGTTGACGTGCAGAATGTGCAATATATTGCAGCGCTCAGGCTGAATAGGCTCAAGGATCTGCAATAGATTGCATATTCATTGTCGTCATCTTTTCGACACATTCCTGCAACTCCCCTCCGCTATACAGGTCGACTCGCTTGCCATAACAAGGTCGCCCAGCATGCCCCCGTCTCCTCAACGCCTCGCGCTCGCCATCACCCTGTTGGCCAGCGGTGGTTTCATCGAAGCAGCCGCAGCCAAAACCCTGCAGATCGACACGCCTACCACCCAGGGGCAAACCTTGGGGGACAGTGATACGTTGACCACGTCGGCGCCTGGCAGCATTACAACCTCTGGGGTGGCGGTGACGCTCAAGGACGGCACCCGCGGTGCGGGGGTGGTGGTGACTAACGCGGGCAAGCTGGTCTCCAGTGGCGGTCGGGGTATCGACAGTTCAGGAAGTGTCAGCGGGGAGCGCAGGTACGGCATTTACAACCTTGCCGGCGGGGTGATCCAAGGCGCCAATGATGCGTTGCGCATCAACAGTAACTTTGCCAGCGGCAGCGTGCTGATCGACAACAGCGGCACCATTCGCTCGGCCACCGGCCAAGGGCTGGACCTGGATGCGCTGCGCAGCAGCAACGTCACCACCACCATCATCAACCGTGCCGGTGGCTTGATTCGCGGGGAGGCCAGCGACGGCATGAAGACCGGCGCCAACGCCACTATCACTAACTACGGCGAGATTTCCACCGGCAACACCTTCTCCCGCGATGACAAGTTCGATGGCGTGGACATCGACTCCGCCAGCGGCGTAACGGTCACCAATTACGGCCTGATTTCCGGTGGCCGCCATGGCATCACCACGGACGAGGGCGCCACGCTGACCAACTACGGCACGGTGATCGGCCGCAACGGCTCGGGCTTTGGTTCCGATGGCGACGGCACTGTGATCAACCACGGCACCATCACCGGCGCGTTCTCCGGGCTGCAACCGGATGGCGACGGTGACGGCGTGGACATCGACAAGATCGCCCATATCGAAAACTACGGCGTCATCCAGGGTGTCGGCGCCGGGGGTGTCGACAAGAACGGCTTTGCCAACGGCAGCGACGGGATCGCCCTGGGCGGCGGCGCTATCTACAACGCCCAGGGCGCGCTGATCAGTGGTGCCAACAATGCCATCCTGGTGGACGACGGCAGCGACGGGCCCGGGCTTGCGACTACCACCCTGGAGAACCACGGCACGATTCAAGGCCTGGATGGCTTTGGTGTGAAGTTCGTCGGCAATTACGCCGACACAGTCATCAATAGCGGCACGATCAGTGCCAGCAATGGCCTGGCCCTGGACTTGGGCGGCGGTGACGACCACGTGATCTTGCGCAATGGCAGCCGCTTTATCGGCACAGTGGACGGCGGCAGCGGTTACGACCGACTGACCCTGGACGACGTCGCAGGGGGCAGTTTTGGCGACAGCCGCAACCTTGAATGGCTGGAGGTCAAGCAAGGCATCTGGACGTTGACCGGCCAGGGTGATTTCAGCGACGGCGGCGAGATTTCCAGCGGTGCCAAGCTGGTCAACCAAGGCGGCATTGCCGGTAATGTGACGGTCGATGCAGGCGGTGTGTATGCCGGCGGCGGCTCGGTGGGCAGCCTGCTGATGAACGGCACCCTGCAGACCAACACCGCATTGGGTACCGCCAGCATCAGCCGTGACTTGCGCATGGGCAGCGGCTCGACCCTCGCCTATGGCGTCAACGCCGACGGCAGTAGCGCACCGATCAAGGTCGGCGGCACCGCTTACCTTAATGGCGCGACCCTGGCGGTCAACCCCGGCGAAGGCACCTACCCGTGGCAAAGCCATTACAGCGTGCTGCAAGCCGGCAGCATCAACGGCACGTTTGGCAAGGTCACCAGCGACTACGCCTTCCTGACCCCAACCCTGGATTACAGCGCCACTCAGGTCGGCCTCACGTACACACGTAACGACATCGCCTTCAACCAGTTCGCCAGCACCGCCAACGGTGCCAGCGCCGCCAGCAGCCTGGCGGGCCTGGGCACGAACAATCCGCTGTACAACGCCCTGCTCAATACCACCACCGCCACAGCCGGTGCAGCCATCGAGCAACTGGCGGGCAGCAGCACTGCCAGCCTCACCAGCGCCACCCTCAATGCCAGTGCTCAAGTTGGCAACAGCATGCTCGCCGCCATGCACCAGGTGGGCGGCGGTGCGGGACTGCTGGTGGGGCTGGACGGCAAAGACACACCCGCACTGGCGGCCACCGGCGTACCCGCCGAGGTGCGCAACCTCAATGACCCGAACGCCCGCGGCCGCCTGTGGCTGCAAGGTATCGGCAGCTACGGCAAGCTCGACGGCGAGCACGGCAGTGACGGTTTGACCCAACGCACCAAGGGCACAGTGCTCGGTGCCGATTGGGCGCTGGACGGCGACTGGCGCCTGGGTGTGCTGGGGGGTTATTCCAAGACCGACCTGGACACCGCCGGTGTGGACGGCAGCGTCGACAGCTGGCACGCCGGCGTCTATGCCCTGCGCCAGAGTGGCCCACTGGCCTTGCGCCTGGGTGCTGCCTACAGCGGGCACCAAGGCGACAGTAAACGCACGGTGGCCTTCAACGGTTTTAACGACCGCCCCAAAGGCGACTATGACGCCAACAGCCAGCAGGCTTTTGCTGAACTGGGCTACGCCCTTTGCACAGGTCGCTTGAGCGCAGAGCCGTTCGCCAACCTCGGCTACCAGCGCTACCAGCGCGACGGCTATAAAGAAAAAGGCGGCGCCGCTGCGTTACACGTCAAGGGCCAGACCCAGGACAACTTCAGCAGCACCTTCGGCCTGCGCCTGGCGCACCTGAGCCAGCTGGACAACGGCGTCAGCCTCACACCCCGCGCCAGCGTTGGCTGGAAGCACACCTATGGCGATGTCGACAGCACCACCGGCCAGGCTTTCCTGGCGGGAGGCACGGCGTTCAATGTGCAAGGCAGCGCCCTGGATCGGGACAGCCTGTTGCTGGAAGCGGGCCTGGACCTGGGCTTATCCGCCCGCCATCGCCTGGGCCTGGGCTATACAGGCGAAGTGGGCGGCAACAGCCGCAACCATGCACTGACCGGCCAATGGCAGATGAGTTTTTAATCGCACCGTACTAGAGACAACTCCCGCAAATCAGGGGTCGATGGCCTGACAGTTATCCCCCCCTCACCTCGCCTAAATTCCCGGCCTCATTAATCAAGAGGTTGGGACTGCATGCCATTCACCTTACAGCGACTCGTGCTCGTCATGTCCTTCGGGCTGGCCGCCAGCAGCATTCAATTTGCCCAAGCGCAGGGAAGCGTGGAACACGTGTTCGATCGGTCCGGGATCACAGAACTGACCGGGTCAATCAATCGTGACGGCGTCTTGCATCGCCTTTCGACAGACGCCCCCGTCGATTTTTACCTGGCCGAACACACAAACACTCGCAACGGCCAGCGCCTGGCGCTGGCCGTGGACGCGGCGGTCAAATCGCTACTTGAATCAGACAAACTCACCCCCTGGGACAGGTACGAACTGGGCAATATCGGCGAATACCTCAATAACCTCGCACCGGGGAAGGTCGCTCAGGCCCTCGAACAACTCGCGGGCAGCCAGAATGCCAACCTTGCCGCAGCCACCCAAATGAGCACGCAACAGGTCAGCGACACGCTGCTCTCGGTCCTGCGCGACCTGCCAGCAAACGTCGCAGACGATGCCGATGGCCGCATCTGGGTAAAAGGCCTCAGCCACAACGGCAAACTTGACGGCCAATATGGCAGCGTCGGGTTGCAGCAAAGCACCAAGGCCGTTGTTCTGGGCGCCGACTGGGCAGTCGATCACGCTTGGCGTGCCGGTGTGGTGGGAGGCAAATCCGAAAGCGAGTTTGAGCACAAGCGTTTCAAAGCAGCGCTCGACAGCTGGCATCTGGGCGCATACGCCGTACGCCAGGACGGCCCGCTGGCTCTGCGCCTGGGTGCCATCTACAGCAACCATGACGGGCAAAACAAACGCGGTGTCGATATCGACTTCTTGGGTTATCGCGAGCAACTCAAAGGCAAATACACGGCCCAAAGCCAAACCGTGTTTGGCGAAATGGGCTACCAGCTGGGCAAGGATACGTTAAGCGTCGAGCCGTTCGCAGGCTTGGGGTACCAGCGCTACCATCGTGAAGGCTTCAAGGAAAAAGGCGGCTTTGCGGCGTTGAATGTCGGTGCGCAAACCCAGCAAAACCTCAGCAGCACCCTGGGGCTTCGCTTGGGCAGCCTTTATCGTTTTGATAACAACATGAGCCTGTCCCCGCATTTGAGCACCCACTGGAAGCACCTCTACGGCGACGTGCAAAGCAGCGTGAAGCAATCTTCCCGACTGATTGACCTGACCGGAGAAAAGAGTGATTTCACCGTCGATGGCGTCTCGCTGAACCGCGACAGCCTGGCCCTGCGCACGGGGTTGGACATAGGCCTTTCTGCTCATCAGGCACTGAGCGTCGCGTACACCGCTGAGGTCGGCAGTAACAGCCGTAACCATGGGCTGGTAGGCGAATGGAAGATGGGGTTTTAAGACAGCAACTGAGGAAACTTCACGCTCAAGCCGGTTACAACGCCTGACATTAAGCCGGTGATTGTGCTCGCTACACTCCGGCCTCCTACACCGAAGAGGCCGGAAACCATGATCTCGCCATTCTCGTATATCCCTTCCATGGGCATGCTGTTTGCCCATGGCACCCAGTCCCTCGCCGCTGCCGTCACCCCGGCCACACCAGCAGAGCCACCTGCACACCCGCCAGCGTTGTCTGGCGAGCTCAAGACTGCCCATAGCCAACCGTCCAATGGCTTGCTCAATACCCATACCATCAAACTCATGACTACCCCAGGCTCAGCGAGCAGTCACGGTATGAATATCGACCACTTGGCCAAACTGACCCAAAGCGACGCCAATCTGGCTAACCCCCACCTCATGACAGCCGTTGAAATCGTCAACAGCCCGGATGTACAGATCAAGGCGCCTGTTCATGGCTTGGTCAGCTCCGGGCTCACCTCCGTCTGGCTGGATAACCGAGGGGTCATCACCGGTGCAACAGGCACGGGTGTGAAGCTGGACGGAAATAAAGCCGATGAAGTGACCAATCAGGGCGTTATCACCGGCGGCAACGGCGTAGCCCTCGACATGGGAGGCGGTGACGATCTGTTGATTATCAAGAAAGGCAGCCGTTTCAACGGCGAAGTGGATGGGGGCAGTGGCACCAATCAGGTGATTCTCGACGACGCTGAAGGAGGGACTTTTGAAGGGGCGACAAGAATGCAGCATCTGTGGGTCGGCAAAGGCTCCTGGGAGCTGACCGGTGCACTGCACGCCAACCGACAAGGCAAGGTGTACAGCGACGCGACGTTGATCAACCGTAGTGGGATCAAGGGCACAATGGATATCGAGCCGGGCGCGAGCTATTCCGGCGGTAACGTCGACAATCTTAACGTAGCCGGCACCCTGCTGCTCGACCCCGCGATTACGGCGCGGACAAGGATCACCAACGATCTGAATCTGAAACCAGGATCGAGCGTGAATTTCAAAATCGGCGTGGATCAACAGCACTCCGTGCTGAACGTCGGCAACACATTAACGTTGGGGAACCCCACCCTGCACCTTGACGTACAGCCAGAGAGCGACGAGTTGCTCAAGCGCCAGCTACCCATCGCCAAAGCGACCACCATTGATGGGAGGTTCGGCGCCATCAGCAGTAACCTGACCACCCTGGAACCTGAATTGATCTACACCCCGAAGGGCATTTTTGTCGAATTCAAACGCAAGGAGAGCCCGGCAATCACCGCCTGATGGTCAAAAAATCAGCAAAAAAAAGGGGGCACATGCCCCCCCGAGGTTAAAGCGGTAGTTGGAAGGCTGAGTAATCAGCCTTCGATCTCGATCAGGATTTCCCCAGGGTTCACCCGGTCGCCCTTGGCCACATGAACAGCGGCGACCTTGCCGGCAATCGCTGCCTGCACTTCGGTCTCCATCTTCATGGCTTCGGTAATCAACACGGCCTGGCCGGCCTTGACCACGTCGCCGACCTTGACCAGCACATCGACGATATTGCCCGGCATCGCCGTGCTGACATGGCCCGGTTCGGTCGCGTGCTTGCGCTTGCTGCCGCCGCTGCTGACAAATTCGTTTAGCGGCTCGAACACCACTTCTTCCGGCATGCCGTCGATGGACAGGTAGAAGTGACGCTTGCCTTCGGCCTTTACACCGACACCGGTGATATCCACACGGTAGCTTTCGCCGTGCACGTCGATAACGAATTCGGTCGGTACACCTTCACCGCCAGCACGGGCCACGCCGCCCGCTTCCGGGATCGGCAACAACACTTCAGGGGCCAGGGTGCCGGCATCGCGTTCTTCGAGGAACTTGCGCCCGATATCCGGGAACATGGCGTAGGTCAGCACGTCTTCTTCGGACTTGGCCAATGCGCCGATTTCGCCACGCAGCTTGGTCATCTCCGGCTTGAGCAAGTCCGCCGGGCGCACGTCGATCACGTCTTCGCTGCCGATGGCCTGGCGGCGCAGTTTTTCGTTCACCGTGCCCGGCGCCTTGCCGTAACCGCCTTGCAGGTAGAGCTTCACTTCGTTGGTGATGGTTTTGTAGCGCTCGCCGGCCAATACGTTGAAGAACGCCTGGGTGCCAACGATCTGCGAGGTCGGCGTTACCAGTGGCGGGAAGCCGAGGTCTTCACGCACTCGTGGAATCTCGGCCAGCACTTCGCTCATGCGGTTCAGAGCGCCCTGCTCTTTGAGCTGGTTGGCCAGGTTGGAGATCATCCCGCCCGGCACCTGGTTGACTTGCACACGGGTGTCGACGGCGGTGAATTCGCTCTCGAACTGGTGGTACTTCTTGCGCACGGCGTAGAAGTACAGGCCGATCTCTTGCAGCAGTTCCAGGTCGAGGCCGGTGTCGAACTCGCTGCCTTTAAGGGCTGCGACCATCGACTCGGTGCCCGGATGGCTGGTGCCCCAGGCAAAGCTGGAGATGGCCGTATCGATGTGGTCGGCACCGTTTTCGATGGCCTTGAGTTGGCACATCGCGGCCAGGCCGGCGGTGTCGTGTGAATGGATAAAGATCGGCAGGTTCTGCTCGGCTTTGAGTGCCTTGACCAGTTCGCCAGTGGCGTAGGGCGTGAGCAGGCCGGCCATGTCCTTGATCGCGATGGAGTCGCAGCCCATGGCTTCCAATTGCTTGGCCTGGGCCACGAACGCTTCCACGGTATGCACTGGGCTGGTGGTGTAGGCGATAGTGCCTTGTGCATGTTTGCCAGCGGCTTTCACCGCTTCAATGGCCACGCGCAGGTTACGCACGTCGTTCATTGCATCGAAAATGCGGAACACGTCGATACCGTTGACCGCCGCCTTGGCCACGAAGGCTTTGACCACGTCGTCGCTGTAATGGCGGTAGCCCAGCAGGTTCTGGCCGCGCAGCAGCATTTGCAGGCGCGTATTGGGCAGTGCGGCACGCAGTTGGCGCAGGCGCTCCCACGGGTCCTCCTTGAGGAAGCGCACACAGGCGTCGAAGGTCGCGCCGCCCCAGACTTCCAGGGACCAGTAGCCAACTTTGTCGAGCTTGTCGCAGATCGGCAGCATGTCGTCGGTGCGCATGCGGGTGGCCAGCAACGATTGGTGGGCGTCGCGCAGGATGGTGTCGGTTACGAAGATCTTCTTGCTCATTGTTATATTCCTCACAGGCCTGCGTGGGCGGCGATGGCGGCGGCGATGGCCAGGGCCAGCTCTTCGGGTTTGCGCTTGATCGAGTAGTTGGTCAGCTCAGGGTGGCTTTCCACAAAGCTTGTATTGAACTGGCCGCTACGGAATTCCGGGTTGCGCAGAATTTCCTGATAATAGGCGGCAGTGGTCTTCACGCCTTGCAGGCGCATGTCGTCCAGGGCACGCAGGCCGCGGTCCATGGCTTCTTCCCAGGTCAACGCCCACACCACCAGTTTCAGGCACATGGAGTCATAGAACGGCGGGATGGTGTAGCCGGTGTAGATCGCCGTGTCGGTACGCACGCCGGGGCCGCCAGGGGCGTAGTAACGGGTGATCTTGCCGAAGCTTGGGAGGAAGTTGTTCTTCGGGTCTTCAGCGTTGATACGAAACTGCAACGCGAAACCACGGTGCTGGATATCTTCCTGCTTGACCGACAACGGCAGGCCGGAGGCGATGCGGATTTGCTCGCGAACGATATCGATGCCGGTGATTTCTTCGGTGATGGTGTGTTCCACCTGCACCCGCGTGTTCATCTCCATGAAGTACACCTCGCCCTCTGCGAGCAGGAACTCCACGGTGCCGGCGTTCTCGTAGCCCACGGCCTTGGCGGCGCGCACCGACAGATCGCCGATGTAGGCGCGCTGTTCCGGGGTCAGTTGCGGGCTGGGGGCGATTTCGATCAGCTTCTGGTTGCGACGCTGGATCGAGCAATCACGCTCGAACAGGTGCACCACGTTGCCAAAGCTGTCACCGAGGATCTGCGCCTCGATGTGCTTGGGGTTAACAATGCATTTTTCCAGGAACACTTCCGCCGAACCGAAGGCCTTGGTGGCTTCGGAAATCACGCGGGGAAAGGCTTGTTCAAGTTCTTCGCGACTGTTGCAACGACGAATGCCACGGCCGCCACCACCGGAGGTGGCCTTGAGCATCACCGGGTAACCGATACGGTCGCCTTCAGTGAGGGCTTCGTGGATGTCGGCAACGTTGCCTTCGGTGCCCGGCGTGACCGGCACACCGGCCTTGATCATGCTGCGGCGCGCTTCGGTCTTGTCGCCCATGCGGCGAATCACTTCTGCCGAGGGGCCGATGAACTTGATGCCGCGCTCGGCACAGATATCTGCCAATTCGGCGTTTTCCGACAGGAAGCCGTAGCCGGGGTGCAGCGCATCGCAGCCGGTTTCCACCGCCAGGTTCACCAGCTTGCGCGGGTTCAAGTAACCGGCCAGTGGCTCGGCACCGATGCTGTGGGCTTCGTCGGCACGCTTGACGTGCAACGCATGGCGGTCGGCGTCCGAATAAACCGCGACCGAGCGAATGCCCATCTCGGCGCAGGCACGCACGATTCGTACGGCAATTTCACCACGGTTGGCGATCAGGATCTTTTTTATCACTTGGAAATTCCCTTGAGCCGATTTGCGTGCTTCGACCCGTTGCAGCCGGGCCGGCGCGTGACCAAATGTTTCATGACAGTCGCGAGACACACACTATGCGCACAGGAGAATTAACAAAAATCAATAATTATTGGGTTGTGTATAAGTAAAGACTTATAGTTGGCTGGAACACCAAGGGGCCGAGGCTTTATAAAATGCGTAAGTCATTGATGCGTATGACATTGCGTCAATTGCAGATCTTCAATGAAGTGTGTGATTTGCGTTCCTACAGCCGTGCCGCCGAGGAAATGTCCCTCACCCAACCGGCGGTCAGCCTGCAAATTCGCCAGCTGGAAGAACTGATCGGCCAACCGCTGTTCGACTATGTCGGCAAAAAACTCTACATGACCGAGGCCGCCGAAGCTTTGCAACGGGCCAGCCGCGACATCTTCGGGCGCCTGGAAAACCTCGATATGCAGCTGTCGGACATGCAGGGTTCACTGCAAGGCCAACTGAAACTGGCGGTGGAGTCCAGCGCCAAGTATTTCGTGCCGCACCTGTTCGCCGCCTTCAAGCGCCAGCATCCGGAAGTGCAATTGCAGCTCACGGTGGTCAACCGTGCCCAGGTGATCCGCCGGCTCTCGGACAACCGCGACGACCTGGTGATCATGTCCATGGTGCCCCAGGACATGGGCCTGGAATTCCTGCCGTTTCTCAACAATCCTATTGTCGCCGTGGCGCTGCCAGATCATCCGTTGAGCCTGCAAGGGCCACTGCGCTTGCAGGACCTGGAGCCTTATACCCTGCTCATCCGCGAGCCGGGCTCTGGCACGCGACTGGCCTGCGAGGAATACTTCAAGGAAAAACGCGTGCACTTCACCCAGACGGTGGAAGTGGCCTCGGCCGAGGCGCAGCGTGAATGTGTGAGTGCAGGGTTGGGCGTGGCATTGCTGACGCGCCACGCCTTGAACCTGGAGCTGGCCACCGGCGGGCTCAAGGAGCTGCCGGTGGAAGAACTGCCGCTGTACCGCAGTTGGTGCCTGGTGCAGGCCAAGGCTAAACGCCTGTCACCGGTGGCCCATGCGTTCCTGGGCTTTATTCGCAGCGAACGGGTGCAGATCAGCGCGCTGGCTGAGCGTTTCGCTGGGCAGCCACGGGTGCC
Source organism: Pseudomonas sp. DWP2-2 (assembly GCF_049897065.1). Classification (NCBI taxonomy): domain Bacteria; kingdom Pseudomonadati; phylum Pseudomonadota; class Gammaproteobacteria; order Pseudomonadales; family Pseudomonadaceae; genus Pseudomonas; species Pseudomonas sp. DWP2-2. The sequence goes on from NZ_JAFCVN010000005.1 coordinate 435,683, forward strand.
TGCCAATGCAGTTCCGGGTAGTCACTGATGCTCTGGAGCAACTGGCGCTCCTCGCAACGGTCTTCGATGGCGCGACGGAACGCCATGCGGCGCTGGTCTTCCTGCTGACGACGGGTCTTGACGGTGCTGTTGCTGTCTTCGTAGGGCCGGGTCATTTGGAGTCTCCCAATGCGAGTACGGGGAGTACAGGATGGGCGTGGGGGATGACGGTTTGGCGGCGCGGGGATTACAGGATGATGAATCTTGCGAAATTGACGCAAACTCCCTGTAGGAGCTGGTTCGCTGTGGCGAGCAAGCTTGCTTGCGCTGGGGTGCGAAGCGCCCCCAAAAAGCCGGAGACTGCTGCGCAGTCAGCGGGAGCAAGCTCCCTCGCCACAGCAAGCCAGCTCCCACACTTTGACCGAGTATGGCCTGGGCTTAGTCGTCGAGGGCTTTGACGGATTTTGGCGAGAGGCGAAGGCTACGCAAGCTGCGCTTCACGCTCTTGAGGTGGTTGACCAGGCTCGGGCCACGGGCCATGGCCACGCCCATCGCCAACACGTCGATGACCACCAGGTGGGCAATGCGCGAGGTCAGCGGCGTGTAGATTTCGGTGTCTTCATGCACGTCGATCGCCAGGTTCACCGTGGACAACTCCGCCAATGGCGTCTGGCTCGGGCACAGGGTAATCAACGACGCGCCGCTCTCACGCACCAGGTTGGCGGTGATCAGCAGGTCTTTGGAACGACCTGATTGGGAAATGCAGATGGCCACGTCAGTGGGCTTCAAGGTCACCGCCGACATCGCCTGCATGTGCGGGTCGCTGTAGGCCGCGGCGGTCAGCAGCAGGCGGAAGAACTTGTGCTGGGCATCGGCCGCCACCGCGCCGGACGCACCGAAGCCGTAGAACTCGACGCGCTGGGCCTGGGACATTGCGGTCACGGCCTTTTGCAGCTCCACCGGGTCGAGCTTCTCACGCACTTCCATCAAGGTGTGCAAGGTGGTGTCGAAGATTTTCAGGCTGTAGTCGGCGACGGAGTCGTCTTCATGGATTGCAAACTGGCCGAAGCTCGCACCGGCAGCCAGGCTTTGCGCCAGCTTGAGCTTGAGGTCCTGAAAGCCGGAGCAACCAATGGCGCGGCAGAAGCGCACGATGGTCGGCTCGCTGATGCCCACGCTGTGGGCCAAGTCGGCCATGGAACTGTGCATCACGGCCGCAGGGTCAAGCAGCACATGATCGGCAACCTTGAGTTCCGATTTGCGTAACAGGTGGCGCGACTGGGCGATATGTTGCAACAGGTTCAAAGGGCAGGACTCTTGTTATTGGCAGGCGCCAGGGATGTAGCAAGCTTGTAGTTATACTACAAGAATTGTCGTTTTGCCCGTTAGATGCATCACTAAATCGCCCTGCTCCCCTCTGATTCAGCGGGCAGGCGCTATGTAGCCATAAAGGCGGCCTACGCTGCGTTAAGAAAAATCTGCGTTTTTGCGTAACAAATCCGCCAGCCCTTCGGCCCTCATGGGCGGGCTGATCAGGTAACCCTGTACCTCGTCACACTGCTCACCGCGCAGGAAATCCAGCTGCTGCTGATCCTCCACTCCTTCGGCCACTACCTTGAGCGCCAACCCGTGGGCCATGGCGATGATCGCACGGGTGATGGCCGCATCCTCGCGCCCCTGGCCAAGCCCCCGGATAAAGGCCTGGTCGATTTTTACGTAGTCCACCGGGATACGCTTGAGGTAGCTGAGGGACGAATAACCGGTGCCAAAGTCGTCGATGGCCAGCTTCACCCCCAGGTCGCGCAATTGCTGGAAGGTGGCGATGATGTGTTCAACGCTGTCGAGCAACTGGCTTTCGGTCAGTTCCAGCTCCAGGTACTGCGGGTCCAGTGCGGTTTCCTCCAGCACTTGGCGCACCAGGCTGACCAGCTTGCCCTGGCGCAGCTGATGCACCGACAGGTTGACCGACACGCGAATCGGCGCCAGCCCCTGACGCTGCCATTCGCAGGCCTGCCAGCAGGCCTGGCGCAGCACAAATTCGCCCAACGGCACGATCAAGCCGGTTTCTTCCGCCAAACCGATAAAGTCACTCGGCGGCACCATGCCCCATTGCGGATGCTCCCAGCGGACCAACGCCTCGGCAGCCTTCAGCTTGCCAGTGACCAGGCACAGCTTGGGTTGGTAAAACACCGTGAGCTGACGCTCGTCGATGGCTTTGCGCAGGTGGTTTTCCAGCTGCAAACGCTCCAGGGTGCTGGCTTGCAGGCTGTCGGTGAAGAACTGGAAATTATTCCCGCCCAAATGCTTGGCGTGCTGCATCGCCATATTCGCCTGGCTGACCAGTGCAGAAATCTCCCGTGCGTTATCAGGCAGCAGGCTGACGCCCATCGAGGCGCTGACCACCAGTTCATGCCCCTCCACATTCACCGGCACGCGCAATTTCGCCAGCAGCCGGGTCGCCACCCGCGCCAGGCTCGATAGGTTGCCATAGGCGTCAAACAACACGGCGAATTCATCACCGGACAGGCGCGCAATGGTGTCGGCCTCCGGCAGCGCGTTGATCAAGCGCCGCGCCATTTTCTGCAGCAGTTGGTCGGCCACTTCATGGCCCAGGCTGTCATTGAGCAATTTGAAGCGGTCGAGGTTGATATGCAGCAGCGCGAGGCTGCGACCGCCTTGGCGCACCCGCTGGTGAGCTTCGCGCAGCCGTTCGCGAAACAGCGAGCGGTTGGCCAGGCCGGTCAACTCGTCGTAGTGGGTGAGGTAGCGCATGCGCTCTTCCGACTCGCGCCGGGCGGACAGATCGGCGAAGAATCCTACGATATGACTGACGTTCCCCCGTACATCACGCACCACATTTAGCTGTAGCCATTGCGGGTACAGTTCGCCGTTCTTGCGCGTCTCCACCAATTCGCCCTGCCAGGTGCCGTGGCTGAGCAATGCCTGGCGGATCAGCGGGAAGTGGCGCCGCGCATCGCGACTGCTGGGCAGTTCCACGACGTTGCGGCCAAGCATGTCGTCGATGTCGAAACCGGTGACGCGGCTGAACGCCTGGTTCACGGCGATCAGCGCGTAGTTCGGGTCGAGGATCACAATGCCTTCGCTGGCCGCCTCGAACACCGTCGAAGCCAGGCGTTGCTGCTCCTCCACCGCCTTGCCGGCGCTGATGTCGCGGCGCGTGCCCAGCATACGGATGACGCGGCCACTGGGCGTGCGCTCCACGGCGCGCCCGCGGTCTTCGATCCACACCCAATGCCCATCGCCATGACGTATCCGGTACTCCACCTGATAGTCCTCGCTGCGGCCTTTGAGATGCTCTACCAGTGCGTGCTTGAGCAGTGGCAGATCGTCGGGGTGCAGGCGCGGTTTGAGGTGGCTGAGCATCGCCGTGACGTATTCGGGCTCCAGGCCAAACAACTCCTTGAGTTGCGTGTGGTGGACCTCGTCGGTTTGCAGGTTCCAGTCCCACAGGCCCAGTTCACTGGCTTGCAGGGCCATAGCCAGGCGCGCTTCGCTTTTACTCAAGGCGAGGCTGGCAGCATCCAATTGCTGGCTGCGTTGCGCCACACGATCTTGCAGACCGACCTGGGCTTCACGCAAGTTCTGCTCCACCTCGCGGCGCTGCTCGACTTCGCGCACCAGGTCCTGGTTCAACTGCTCACTGCGTTGCTGCGCCTGCTGTAAATGCTCGATCAGGGCCTGGTTCTGGAAACGGCGCAACAACCCGCGCTGGATGAGGCGGTTGACCTGCCACGCGACCAGGCTCAGGGACGCCAGCAGGATCAGCCCGAGCACGCCCCAGCCTTGTTGCTGCGGGGTGCCATCCCAGAACAGGTAGACGATGGCCGGCACCAGGCACGGCAAGGCAAACGACAGGTAAGCCCAAAAGCTCACGGCATAGGCCACGCTGGCCGACAAGGTGGCGGCGCCGATCAGGCCAAACACCCAGGCCTGATGCATGAAGCTGTCCGTGGGCACCAGGGCAATGGCCGCAACGGAGAGGGTCAGGCCACTGACCGCCGAGCCGAGCATGAACATACGGCGCCACACGGGCTGGGCCTGCCGGCTGGGCATGGCCGAATCAAAGGCTGCCACTTGAATCACGCGCATCGCCACCAGGGCAAGCAGCCAGAGCAGCCAGACGCTGTCCAGCAGGTACTGATTGGGGTTCCACAGCAACCAGGCGCAGACCAGGCCGTTGACCAGCATCAGCAGCGTCGGCAGCAACGAACCTTGATACAGCAGGCGCGTGCGCTCAACCGCGATTTCGGTTGCATAGTGTTTACGGATGACCTGCGCTGGGGCCGGCGAGGGGCCAAACAGGTCGGTGCTAAGGGTCATAGGCGGTGTTCTTATAATGGTGAGCCCGAAACGTCGACGGAGCATACACAAGCAAGCGCCTGGGCCAAACTGCTACAAGTCATAAAAAACCTGCTGCGATTGGCCGCAAACCTTTGGCCCAGACCGCTTGAGCAAGACACAGCATGGGCTGCGGGCGATGACCAACCGGTCATCACCCCCGTCAGAATGTTCGCCCGTCGGTAGCTTGCAGGCGTTTTGCATCGACCATCCGGCATTGGGATTTGCCCAGGCCCCCCAAGGCCCATAGAATGCGTCGATGCGCGATGATCTCTCTCTTTTGCTGAACTCCCTCAACGATGCCCAACGCCAGGCCGTAGCGGCCCCCGTTGGCCGTCAGTTGGTCCTGGCCGGTGCTGGCTCCGGTAAAACCCGAGTGCTGGTGCACCGTATTGCCTGGTTGATCCAGGTCGAAAACGCGTCCCCGCATTCCATCCTGTCGGTGACCTTCACCAACAAGGCTGCTGCCGAGATGCGTCATCGCATCGAGCAGTTGATGGGCATCAGCCCGGCCGGCATGTGGGTGGGCACCTTCCACGGCCTGGCGCACCGCCTGTTGCGGGCGCATTGGCAGGAAGCCGGACTGAGCCAGACCTTCCAGATTCTCGACAGCGACGACCAGCAACGCCTGGTCAAGCGCGTGATCCGCGAACTGGGCCTGGACGAACAACGCTGGCCGGCGCGCCAGGCACAGTGGTTTATCAATGGCCAGAAAGACGAGGGCCTGCGCCCGCAACATATCCAAGCCAGCGGCGACCTGTTCCTGGCCACAATGCGCAGCATTTATGAGGCCTATGAAGCGGCCTGCGTGCGCGCTGGCGTCATCGACTTCTCCGAACTGCTGCTGCGTGCCCTCGACCTGTGGCGCGACAACCCCGGTTTGCTGGCCCATTACCAGAAACGCTTCCGCCATATCCTGGTGGACGAGTTTCAGGACACCAACGCCGTGCAGTACGCCTGGTTGCGTCTACTGGCCAAGGGCGGTGACAGCCTGATGGTGGTGGGCGATGACGACCAGTCGATCTACGGCTGGCGTGGCGCGAAAATCGAGAACATCTACCAGTATTCCGAAGACTTCCCGGACGCGGTGACCATCCGCCTGGAGCAGAATTACCGCTCCACCGCCGGGATCCTCAAGGCGGCCAACGCCTTGATCGCCAACAACACCGGGCGCCTGGGCAAAGAGCTGTGGACCGACGGCGGCGAAGGCGAAGCGATCAACCTGTACGCGGCGTTCAATGAGCACGATGAAGCGCGCTACGTGGTCGAAACCATTGAAAGCGCACTGAAAACCGGCCTGGCCCGCAGCGATATCGCGATTCTGTACCGTTCCAACGCCCAATCGCGGGTGCTGGAAGAGGCCTTGCTGCGCGAGCGCATCCCGTACCGCATCTACGGCGGCCAGCGCTTCTTCGAACGTGCAGAAATCAAGAACGCCATGGCCTACCTGCGCTTGCTGGAAGGCCGGGGTAACGATGCAGCGCTGGAGCGGGTGATCAACATCCCGGCGCGTGGCATTGGCGAGAAAACCGTCGAAGCGATCCGCGACCATGCGCGCCATGCCGATGTGTCGATGTGGGAAGCCATGCGCTTGCTGATCGCCAACAAAGGCCTGACTGGCCGTGCTGCGGGGGCGTTGGGGGTGTTTGTCGAGCTGATCGAGAACCTGGCCGCCAAGTGCGCAGAGATGCCGCTGCACCTGATGACTCAGACCGTGATCGAGCAGTCCGGGCTGATCGCCTATCACGAAGCGGAAAAAGGCGAGAAAGGCCAGGCCCGGGTAGAAAACCTTGAGGAACTGGTCAGCGCCGCCCGCGCGTTCGAAAACACCGAGGACGACGAAGAGCTGACGCCGCTCGCCGCCTTCCTGGGCCACGCCTCGCTGGAAGCCGGCGATACCCAGGCCGACGAGCATGAAGACAGTATCCAACTGATGACCTTGCACAGCGCCAAAGGCCTGGAATTCCCTTATGTGTTCCTGGTGGGCATGGAAGAAGGCCTGTTCCCTCACAAGATGAGCCTGGAAGAACCCGGCCGCCTTGAAGAAGAACGCCGCCTGGCCTACGTGGGCATTACCCGGGCGATGCAGAACCTGGTGATGACCTACGCCGAGACCCGACGCCTGTATGGCAGCGAAACCTACAACAAGGTGTCGCGCTTCGTACGTGAGGTGCCGAAGGGGCTGATCCAGGAAGTACGCTTGTCCAACAGCGTCAGCCGCCCGTTCGGCGGTGGCCAGCAACAGAACTCCAGCAGCATGTTTGCCGGTTCCGAAATACCGGAAACCCCGTTCAGCCTGGGCCAGCAGGTCAAGCATGCGATCTTCGGCGAAGGCGTGATCCTCAACTTCGAAGGCGCAGGCGCCCAGGCGCGGGTGCAGGTGAACTTCGCCGAGGGCAGCAAGTGGCTGATGATGGGTTACGCCAAGCTCGAAGCGGTCTGAGCTGATCACCTGTGGCCATAGATTGCTTCCGCTGGCGTGCGCAGCGCGCCCGTTTTTTGGGGCTGCTGCGCAGCCCAGCGGGAGCAATCTCTGGCCACAATAAGCCCACCATCATGAAACACTGCGTAACATGAAGATTATTGGCCCAGCCTTGTTTTAGAGGCGTGCGGGCCAATATCTGTAATTGGTCCTACAGACCCTTCGGATTTGGTCTTACGCAAAAGCCCGAAACATTATGCCGCTAGCCACTGCCACGACACCTGTGCAACATGGCGCGCGTGCAATCCACAAATGGGAATTCCCTATATGAAACGTTTTCTTAGCATCGCCATGGCGTTGTGCATCGGCCTGACGATGAGCCTCGACGCCAACGCCAAACGCTTCGGTGGCGGCAAAAGCTCGGGCGCGGCACCGACTCACCAGACCAGCCAAATGGCTCCATCCGCCGGTGCCGGCGGTGCTGCGGCTACTGCAGGCGCAGCCGGTGCCGCTGGCGCTGCTGCCAAGGCCGGCGGTGCTTCGCGTTGGCTGGGCCCACTGGCCGGCATCGCCGCCGGTGGCCTGCTTGCGTCCATGTTCATGGGCGACGGCTTCCAGGGCATGCAGATCTTCGACATCCTGATCATGGGCGTCATCGCCTTCCTGGTCTTCCGCTTTATCGCCGCCCGTCGCCGCAAGCAGCAGGAGCACCTGGCTCCAGCCGGCGCGCCGATGCAGCGTGAAGCGTTCGAACAGAAGCCTGCCATGGGTTCGATCTTCGGTGGTTCGGCAGCCCCTGCCGCCCGTCCGGTGATCAACGCACCGGCTTGGTTCAACGAAGAGCGTTTCGTCGAAGCGGCCCGCAGCCACTTCCAGTCCCTGCAACAGCACTGGGACGCCAACGAAATGGACAAGATCTCCGAGTTCGTGACCCCGCAGTTGCTGGAGTTCCTCAAGCGCGAACGTGCCGAGATCGGTGACGCCTTCCAGTCGACCTACATCGACGACCTGCGCGTACAGCTCGATGGCGTGGATGATCGTGCCGACAAGACTATCGCCACCCTGACCTTCAGCGGCGTGTCGAAGTCCTCGCGCTTCGACCAGGGCGAAGTGTTCAGCGAAAGCTGGAATATGGAACGCGCCCAGGGCGACGACCAGCCATGGCTGGTCGCCGGTATCCGCCAGAACGGCTAATACCTGCGCGTTTGAGCAAGCGGTAACAAAAACCCCGGACATGTCCGGGGTTTTCTATTTCACGGTTGCACTTATAGCGAGCTACTGTATAAAACGCCCCTATAAACCGCGCCATCTAGCAAGAGGATCCCGGCCGTGGAAGAAATCATCGAACAACTGCGTGAAGCCAACGAACCGGTCCCGGTGCCTTTGGAGCTGCCTGACGAAGACCTGCTGGTGGAAATCGAGGAACAACTGTTCATCGACATCCCCTTTGTCTTCCGTGAATTCTTGCTGACCGTCAGTGACGTGGTCTACGGCAGCCTGGAGCCGGTGACCGTCACCGACCCACAGTCCCACACTTACCTGCCAGACGTTGCCGCCAACGCCTGGGATGCCGGTGTTGATCGCAGCCTGATCCCTATCTGCCAGGACGGCGACGACTACTATTGCGTCGAAGAAGACGGCACCGTCGTGCTGTGGTCCGGTGAGGAAGAACTGGTTACTGAAGAAACCTGGGAATCGGTGTGGCACTGGGCACGGGACGTCTGGCTGGAAAGCTGAATCCCCTGACCTCTGGCAACCGGCTTTTGTGGCGAGGGAGCTTGCTCCCGCTGGGCTGCAAAGCAGCCCCCGCCAACGCCAGTCAGTGTTCCGTATCCTTGTGGTTATCCAGCGTCTCCAGCAACGCAACCTGCATCCGCGTATGCACACGGATAAACCAGCGCCAGAGCACTGCAGCCACCGCCGCCGTGACCACGGCAATCAACACCAGCAACTTGTTGGTCGGCAGAATACTGGCCGACAAGGCTGCCAATAGCAGGAAGATCACCAGCAGCGACAAGAGGGGGATCAGCTCCGCAATCACCCTTCGCACACGCTGGGTATGACGCCCGGCCATCTCTGGCTTCACGCTCATCTCCGCCAGCAGCATCGACAGCGCCTTGAGCTTGCGATACGCCGCAATCAGAAACGGCAACGACACTAGCAGCGCCCCGCCCCAGATCAACGCCTTCTGCCAGCTTTGATCGCTGACCCAGCCTTCCAGATACCCACCGATGCGCCCTGCGAAAAAGCTGCCGGCAAAGAAGATTGCGATCACCAATGCCAGGTTTACCCCGACTTGAAGGATGATCTTGCGGATCATCGCGGCCAACATCGCCCCCTCGCCCTGGGGCTGAATGCTGCGCAGCCATTCGCCATACATGCCGAACACTCGGCTCATACGCTTGGGCATCACCGCCGCGATCTTCAATGACAGTGGGTCCGCGCCACGAATCAGGTAGGGCGTCAGCAGCGTGGTGATCGCCGAAACGGCCACCGCCACGGGATACAGAAAGTCGCTGGTGACCTGCAGGGTCATCCCCAGCGCCGCGATGATGAAAGAAAACTCGCCAATTTGTGACAGCCCCATACCCACCCGCAGCGAGGTGCGACCATCATTGCCGGCGATAAACGCACCCAGCCCGCAAGACAGCATCTTGCCCAGCACCACGGCCACGGTGATCACCGCAATGGGCCAGGCGTATTGCAACAGGATCTGCGGGTCGATCATCAAGCCAATCGCCACGAAGAAAATCGCGCTGAACATGTCGCGAACGGGTTCGATCAGGCGTTCGATCTTAATCAACTGCCGGGATTCAGCCATGATCGCGCCGATCAAAAAGGCCCCGAGCACCATGCTGTATTCCAACTTCACCACCAGCAGGCAGAAACCAAAGCACAGCCCCAATACCGTGATCAGCAGCATCTCGTTGCTTTCAAACTTGGCCACATAAGCCAGCAGGCGCGGCACCAGCAAAATACCAATCACCAGCGCAACGATCATGAACAGCGAGAGCTTGCCGACTGTGGAGAACACCTCGCCGGAGCTGACCGTGCCACTCACGGCGATGCTCGACAGCAAGGCAATGATGCCGATACCCAGGATGTCCTCGACAATCAGCACACCGAAAATCAGCTGGGCGAACCGCTGGTCTTTCATCTTCAGGTCGTTGAGAGCCTTGACGATAATGGTGGTCGAGGAGATTGCCAGGATCGCGCCGAGGAACAGCGAGTCCATGGTGCTCCAGTCGAACCAGCGGCCGATCTCGTAGCCGATCCAGATCATCAGCACGATTTCCAGGAACGCCGCGATAAACGCCGTGGCCCCGACTTTGAATAGCTTGCGCAGGCTGAATTCCAGGCCCAGGCAAAACATCAGGAAGATGACACCCAACTCCGCCAGGGTCTTGATCGTGTCTTCATCGTGGATCAGGCCAAACGGCGGGGTGTGGGGGCCGATAATGAAGCCGGCGACGATGTAGCCCAACACCACCGGCTGCTTGAAGCGGTGAAACAGGATGGTGACCACCCCTGCCACCAGCATGATCACGGCCAAGTCCTGGATAAAGCTGATGGCGTGCATGGCGAGGGGCTCCTTGAGGGTGCCGGCGCTTTTCCCACTTCCGGCCTCGCCTTTGAAGGGTCGGAAAAGTCTGCCTTGATCGTAAGAAAAGCCCTGAGAAGGGCTTTTGAAGGGTAACACCGGGACTTCTGCTGGAAAGCCGGTGCAATATATGGAAACAGATCGCTGCGCGCGTGACGGCAAGCCGCCTGACGGCGTCCCGTTAGGGATGGCGCTGCAAAGACTTTGAGTACCCGCAGAGGTGCCTCCCCCCAACCAATGCCTACAACCCGTGAGTGTGCTATGGAACCCGGAAACGCCCAGCTGTCGATGACGGTACTGATGACCCCTGACATGGCCAACTTCTCTGGCAATGTGCACGGCGGCACGCTGCTCAAGTACCTCGACGAAGTGGCCTATGCCTGCGCCAGCCGTTATGCCGGTCGTTATGTGGTCACGCTGTCAGTAGATCAGGTGATCTTTCGCGAGCCGATTCATGTCGGTGAGCTGGTGACCTTCCTGGCGTCAGTCAACTACACCGGCAATACGTCGATGGAAGTGGGCATCAAGGTGGTGACCGAGAATATCCGTGAACGCTCGGTGCGCCATACCAACAGCTGCTTCTTCACCATGGTGGCCGTGGACGACCAGCGCAAACCTGCCGCCGTACCGCCGTTGCAGCCGCAGAACAGCGAAGACAAGCGCCGCTTTGTGCAGGCTCAGCAGCGTCGGCAGATTCGTCAGGAACTGGAAAAGCGCTACCGGGAGATCAAAGCCGACGCGCCGTAAACTCCAAGCGGCGACTCAACTCAAAAACGTGTGGGAGCGGGCTTGCCCGCGATAGCAGTGGTTCAGTCGACATCGCTTTGACCGAGACTCCGCCATCGCGGGCAAGCCCGCTCCCACATTGGGTTCTTTGTGCTTACAGGCTGATCGGTGTGGCTTCGAAGCGCACACGAGGGTGGGCAATACGGTCCTGGGCCCGCACCAGTTCCAGTTCATAACTGGCGCAAGCCTGGGTTTCCAGCAGCACTTCATGCACGGCCGCGGCGGTGAATTCAAAGGCAGCCACCAGGCTATCACCCAACAGCACCCGCGCCAGAAACAGGCCCGACGTCAGGTCGCCCACGCCCACTGGCTGACGCGGAAACGCCAGCAGGGGCCGGCGCAAGTGCCAACTGCCATCAGCCGTCACCAACAGCATTTCAAACCCTTCTGGCAGTTTGCCTGGGTAATCCAGGTGCTTGACCAACACCGCTTTGGGTCCGCGCGCCAGCAAGGCCTTGGCCATCGCCAGGCAATCGAACAGCGATTGCGGCTTGCGCCCGGCAAAACTATCCAGCTCCAGTTGGTTGGGGCACAGGAAGTCCGCCATGGCGGCGGCTTCATCCAAGAGGAAATCGCTGACCTCCTGCGGCACGATGCAACCCTTTTCCGGGTGGCCCATCACCGGGTCGCACAGGTACAGCGCCTTGGGGTTGATCGCCTTGATGCGCGCCACACCGCTGAGGATGGCGCGGCCCTGGTCGGCACTGCCCAGGTAACCGGACAGCACCGCATCACAGTTGCCCAGCTCGCCAATCGCGGCAATACCCTCCACCAGCGCAGGAATTTGCTGCGGCGCCAGCACTTCGCCCGCCCACTGTCCATACTGTGTGTGGTTGGAGAACTGCACCGTGTTGAGCGGCCAGACGTTCACCCCGACCCGCTGCATAGGGAACACGGCGGCGCTGTTTCCGGCGTGGCCGAAGACCACATGAGACTGGATCGCAAGCAGGTGAGGTGTACGTTTCATGCGGGAGATTTCCGTAAAACCGTTGAATTTCTGGCCGAGCAGTATGCGACTAAACGCAGCCTGTACGACAGACCGGCGACACAGTTAAGCTGCGCTCACTTTGTTGGAGTTCATGGAATGCTGACCCTGGGAAACATCTTCGTCTTGATGCTGCTGGCCACCGGCGCCGCCTGGGTTTGGCACAACCACGGCCTGCGCGAACGGGCGCTGGCGCGGGTCAAGCAGCATTGCGCCAAGCTCGATATCGAGCTGCTTGACGGTGCCGTGGCGCTCAAACGCATCGGTTTCGTCAAGGATGCCAATGGCCGCCGACGCCTGGCGCGTATCTATAATTTCGAGTTCACGGTGACCGGCGAAACCCGGCATGCCGGGGTCATCACCCAATTCGGCGCCCACAGCGCGCAGATCGAACTGGCGCCCTACCCGTTCGAAACCAAGGAGCCGCTGCCCAGCGCCGAGATCATCGAATTGAGCCAGTGGCGCCAGGACCACGCCAGCAAGAAACATCAGTAACGGCAGGCTGCCAGGGCGCTTTGCAATGCGGCCACGTCCTGTGGTGCGCTGAAGATCAACTCAACACGTGAATCGCGCCGCCAAGCGCTGGGTTGCCAGTGCAGTGGGCTGTTATCCACAGCGTTGGCGGACACCCAACCGTCAACGCTGTGGATGACCAATTTGGCACGGCGCCAGTCGATACTCGATAGCCACTGATGCAGACGGCTGACATCGAATCGCTGGCTTGGGTGCCAGCGCCAGCCAATGCTCCAGCCGCCCTCCTGGCCCTGACTCAGACAGATCGGCAACCCAGGGTCACTCCAGATCGCCGGCATTTGCCCCACCGCTTCAGGCACGCCGAGATTATCCACCGCTACTTGGGCCTGCGCTTTCAAACCAGGCAACTGGTCGAGTGGCAATCGCGCCTGGCGTGTCCAATGGAGCGGGCAATCGGGTAATTGCGCTTCAATCGCCTGACGTTGCACCGCAGTCAGCGTCTCGTCCTTGTTCAACAGCAGCAGACCGGCACTGGCCAACGCCTCCTGTTGTGCCTGCGGCAACGGCCTGCCCGCCGCCAACGCCTGGGCATCGAGTACCAGCACGCAAGGCTGCACGGCCAGCACGTCTTGCCATGGTGCGTGCCGCAGTTGCTTGAGCAATTGCGCCGGATGGCCCAAGCCTGAGGGCTCGATAAACAACCGGTCCGGCTTAGCCTTACGCAACAAGCGGCCCAGCCCTACCTGGAACGGTGCACCGTTCACACAGCACAAACAGCCGCCAGCCACCTCGCCCAAGGCGATGCCGTCATCGTCTTGTGTGAGTAGGGCTGCGTCCAGGCCGATCTGGCCGAACTCGTTGATCAGCACCGCCCAGCGCTCGTTGGCCGGGCGCTGGGCAAGCAGGTGCTTGATCAGGCTGGTCTTGCCGGCGCCCAAGGGCCCTGCAATCACATGGGTAGGAATGTTCTGCAACATGAGAGGCATCGTTCAGGCCGTGTAGAGCGTTTGATCCTACGCGGTTATGTCAGCCAATCCAGCGTCAGGATCAACCGTCGCTCATCGGCCTTGAGCGCTGGCGAGCGGTGGATCAGCCCATGTCCTTCATTGCCGTGCCATTTGGTGCCTTTAAGCAGCGCCACTTCACCGCAATGGATCTGCTCGATGCGCTCAGTGGGCTCGGCATCCGCCTGGCTCAATCTGCGCCGGTCCATAACGCCTTCGCGCAACCATTGGCTTCCGATACCGGCGTAGGTGGTGATCAGCCGAACCGGCACGTGATCAACGTGAAAACGCGGACACATGGCCTTGTCCAATAGCCGTAAACGCACGCCGATGCGCTTGGCGCCCAACAGGCAGGCGAATGCACTGACCAGCCACGACACATCGGCGATAAACCCATCGTAGCCTTCAAGATCGCGACAGCTGGACGCAAAACCTTGCAAGTTCGGCACGGCGTCTTCGCTAGCCAACTCGACCACCAAGGACTCGGCCAACGGTTCATTGAGCGCCACCAGCAAAGCGCCAAACTCGGCGATATGCAGGGGCAATTGGCGCTGCCAGATCGCCAGGTTGACGCCATCATTGAGGATGTCGGACAGCGCCAGCGGCGTTTCTCCACAGCTTTGGCGGATGACAGGGCGTAGGGGAATGACCGGGGCCAGCATCAGGCGACCTGCTCGTACCAAGGGCCAAACGGGTCGGGTAGCTGGCGCCAACCTTCGACACCCAGGGCCATTTCTTCATCGGTGAGCAAGCAGGCGTCCAACTCGGTACGCATCTGGGCAAAGTCGATGTTTTGCCCGATAAACACCAGTTCCTGACGGCAGTCACCCGTGCTCAACTGCCAGTTAGCCATGATCGCCGCCACGCTTTCTTCGTCCTGAGGCCACTGGCTTTTCGGCACAAAGCGCCACCAACGCCCGGCAAACCCATGGCGCATCAACCCGCCCGCCTGGGACCAACTGCCCGCATCCTGATGTTTGCTGGCCAACCAGAAGAAACCCTTGGAGCGCAACAGCTTGCCGTTGACCCAGGGGCGGTCGATAAAGTCGAAAAACCGCTGTGGATGGAGCGGCCGGCGCGCACGGTAAGCCGTGGACGCTATGCCGTATTCTTCGGTTTCCGGCACATGCTCACCGCGCAATTCCTGCAACCAGCCCGGGGCCTGGGCGGCGCGTTCGAAGTCGAAACGGCCAGTGTTGAGGATTTTGTTCAGCGGCACTTCGCCCATAACCATCGGGATGATTTCCGCCTGGGCGTTGAGGCGCTCGAGGATGGCCATCAGTTCTTCGCGCTCACGGCTGCTGATCAGGTCGATCTTGCTGATCAGGATGACGTCGGCGAATTCGATCTGTTCGATCAACAGGTCGGTGACGGAACGTTCATCCTCCTCACCGAGGGTTTCGCCCCGTGAAGCCAGGCTTTCGGCGGCCTGGTAGTCGAGCAGGAAATTCATACCGTCGACCACAGTGACCATCGTGTCCAGGCGTGCAATGTCGGCCAGGCTTTGCTCGTTTTCATCGCGAAAAGTGAAGGTTTCGGCCACGGGCAAAGGTTCGGAAATACCGGTGGATTCGATCAGCAGGTAATCGAAACGACCTTCTTTGGCGAGTTTTCCCACCTCTTCAAGCAAGTCTTCACGCAAGGTGCAGCAGATGCAGCCATTGCTCATCTCCACCAGCTTTTCTTCCGAACGATTGAGCGTGACATCACGCTGCACCTCGCTGCCGTCGATGTTGATTTCGCTCATGTCGTTGACGATCACCGCCACCCGCAGGTTGTCGCGGTTGCGCAGGACATAGTTGAGCAGCGTGCTTTTACCGGCACCGAGAAAGCCGGACAACACGGTCACAGGGAGACGATTGGGCATCAGGTATTCCTCATCAAGGTTGGCCGGTCAAACTGCCCGTCTATGGCGTTCGCGCAGCTCTTCACGTTCTTTGGCTTCGATACATAAGGTGGCGGTGGGACGCAGCAGCAGGCGTTGCAGGCCGATGGGTTCGCGGGTTTCACGGCACCAGCCGTATTCGCCACGAGCCAGCAGCTCCAAGGCGTCGTCGATCTTGTCCAATAGCTTCTTTTCACGCTCCAGCAGGCGCAGTTGCCATTGGCGTTGCTCTTCGGCACTGCCGATATCCGCCAGATCGCTGTTGGTTTCCTGCTCGCGCAGCGCCTGGAACTCTGCGTCGATACGGGCTTGCAGGTCATCGCGCTGAGCCAGCAGCAGTTCGCGGAAAAAGCGCTGCTGGGCCTCATTCATGTAGTCGGCCGCTGGTTGGGCCAAAAGGTCGTGTTCGGTCATGGAAGCGGTTCGCGGGTCGGGCTGTGCATTTATGTTATAGTATAACAATACAAATAAGCCAATCCCTCTTGCTCGCCGCGACGAAGGGCGCAATGCTGGGTCACCTGCCTATGTTGAGAACCTCGATGAAATACCTGCTGTGCGCGCTGCTATTGGCAGTCGCCGGGCCTGCCTGCGCCCAGGCACCCAGCCTGTTGGCCAACTGCACACGCAGCGCCAACCTGCTCGCTTGTGTGGACCCGTTGGGCAATGCCTATAGCGTGGCAACCGTCGGCAGCACTACGTATCTGCGCGGTTTCGAAGTGATCGGCAAACGCTATTGGGCGCAGACCAACAGCCGTTATGGGCAACTGACGTTTTTTACCGGGTTGGCATCGGATGGCGAGGCGTGGGTCGGCTACACGCGGCGCGTGGGCTGGACCACCATCAACCGGTTTTCCAGCTCAGGGGGCGCCAGCGCCAAGTTCACTTGCAGCCGAATGACCGGCTGTTAGACCTGGCTGTTTTTCTGCGCCTGCACCCAGGCCATGTAGCTGTTCATGGGTGGGTTCTTCTGGAAGTAACGCTTGAGTCCTTCGAAAAGGCCATCCGCCACCGCCTGTTGATGGCGCGCCGTCACCAGCCGCTGGGCATCCCGAGGGTTGGAAATGAAACCCGTCTCCACCAGGATCGAAGGCACGTCCGGTGACTTGAGCACGGCGAACCCCGCCTGCTCCACACGTTTCTGATGCAGGCTGGTGATGTTTTGCAGGCTGCCCAATACCGAGCCACCCAGTTGCAGGCTGGAGGCGATGGTCGCATTCATCGACATGTCGAGAATGACCCCGGCCAGCATCGGGTCCTTGTCCTTCAGATTGAGCAAGGTGGTGGCGCCCAGCAAGTCGGCGCCATTTTCGCGCTGGGCCATGAAACGTGCCGTAGCCGAAGTGGCGCCCCCTTCCGACAACGCATACACCGAGGCGCCCGACGCGGTCAGCCGTGGCGCGGCGTCGGCATGCACTGAGATAAACATATCGGCCTTGTGCTGACGGGCGATGTCCACGCGCTTGCGCAGCGGCACGAAGAAGTCGTCGTTGCGCACCAGTTTTACGTCAAAACCCTTTTCGCGCTTCAAGCGTTTAGCCAACAACTGGGCAATCGACAGCACCACATCTTTTTCGCGCTGGCCCTTGGAGCCAATGGCACCTGGGTCTTTGCCGCCATGGCCGGGGTCGACCACCACGATGATGTCGCGCTTGGGATGCGCCTTATCTACCGGAGTTACCAAGGGTGCCGTCTCAGCGGCGATTTGACGGGGCACACGGGTCGCGTTGGTCAGGTCCAACACCAGGCGATGGCCTTGGCCATCCTGGGGCGGCAGCACGAAGCTGTTGAGCTGCATGGGCTCGATCAGGTCCAGCACGATGCGCGTATCGCTCTTGCCGAAATGCCCGGAACGGATCGAGGTAATCCCACTATTCTCCAACGCCAATTGGGAAAAGTCGCCGCTGAGCCCGGCGCCACTCAAGTCGATGATCAAGCGGTCCGGTGAGGTCAGGGAAAAGGTCTTGTATTGCACCGGGCCGCTGAGGTCGAACACCAGGCGCAGCTTGTCCTCCGAGCGCCACAGGCGTGCATTGCGAATCTGCGTGGCGTAAGCCCCCAAAGGCAAGGCGAACAAGGGGCTGACCAGCAGCAGGTTGAGGAGCTGACGTCGGTGCATGGCATATACCGCAGATAAAGGAGTGTCCCTACTCGATATGACTGAACAAAGGCTGGAGCAGAAAATTCATCGTAGCTCGTATTGTTATACTATAACATGTTGAATTATTTCCAACGATGGACCTGCTTATGAACGCGCTGACTCTGCCGGATATCGCCGCGCAGGCTTCACGCCAAGCCTTGCCACTCGACTGGGTGGGGATGTGCGGCATCGCCTTGCCGATCCAGATTGACGGTCAACGCCTGGCCGCCACCGCTGATGCGGGCGTAAGCCTGGACGACGGCACGGCCCGTGGCATTCATATGTCACGCCTGTACCTGGCTCTGGAAATGCTCGATCAACACCCGCTGACACCTGCACTGCTGCGTAATGTACTGCAGCGTTTTCTCGACACACATGAAGGTTTATCTAAGAACGCTTACTTGCGCATCAACACCCAGTTGCTGCTTAAACGACCCGCCCTGGTCAGTCCGCTAGCCGGCTGGAAGAGCTACCCGGTGAGCATCGAAGCGCGTCTGGAAAACCAGATGTTCCACGTGGAACTAAAAATTGACGTTACTTATTCCTCAACCTGCCCTTGCTCCGCCGCACTCGCCAGGCAGTTGATTCAGCAGCAATTTGTGGATGATTTCGCCAACACGCCGTTGCAGCACGAAGCGCTGTTGACCTGGCTCGGCAGTGCCAACGGCATCGTCGCCACACCCCATAGCCAACGCAGCAGCGCGCAGTTGCACGTTCAGTTGCAAGGTACTGACCTGCCGATAATCGACTTGATCAACGCTGCCGAAGCCGCGCTCGGTACCGCCGTACAAACCGCGGTGAAACGCGCAGACGAACAAGCCTTCGCCCTGGCCAACGGGCAGAACCTGATGTTCTGCGAAGACGCCGCTCGCCGCCTGAACCTCGCCTTGAAACGCTCGGATGCCATCAAAGCCTTCCACCTCAAAGTGATCCACGCCGAAAGCCTGCACGCGCACGATGCCGTGGCTGAAAGCCGCTGGACGAGAGACTTTGCATGATCACCTGTAACTCTTTGCGCTGGGGTGCCCCTGGGCAACCGCTCACCCCGGCACTGGATTTGACCCTGGAAAAAGGCAGCCTCACCGGCATCATCGGCGCCAATGGCACAGGCAAGAGCAGCCTGCTCAAAGTCATCGCCGGCCTGCAAAAGCCGCTGGCGGGAAAGGTCATTGTGGATGTTCCACGCCGTGGCGGCCTGGCATTCCTGCCCCAGCAGCAACACTTGGACCGCCAGTTCCCCATCAGCCTGCAAGAGCTGGTCGCTGCCGGTTTCTGGGGCACCCAACACACCGCGCAACAACGCAGCCAACGCCTGCACGCGGTACTCGAAGACTGGTGCCTGACTGGCTTGGAACACCGACCGTTGATGGCATTGTCCGGAGGCGAATTGCAGCGCGCCCTGCTGGCACGCATGAGCCTGGCCGACGCATCCGTCCTGCTGCTCGACGAACCTCACGCAGCCCTCGATGAGGACGGTCAGGCGCTGTGCTGGAAACACATCCACGCTTGGCACAACGAAGGCCGCACCTTGGTGATCGTCTGCCATGACCTGGCCTCCGTGCGTCACCACACCCAGCACGTACTGCAGATCAAAAACACCGGCTGCGTATTCGGCTCCAGCAAAGAGCTGATCCGCCCGCAACCGCAGATGCAGGTGGCCTGAATGCACTTCACTGCCCACTTATGGATGCCGTTTCATGAGTTCGTCTTTATGCGCCGCGCACTCATCGGCGGTTTGGTACTGGCTTGCAGCACCGCGCCGCTAGGTGTGTTTTTGATCCTGCGGCGCATGAGCCTGATCGGTGATGCGGTGGCCCACGGCATCCTGCCCGGCGCAGCCCTGGGTTTCTGGTTCGCCGGGCTGAGCCTGCCCGCGCTGACCCTCGGCGGCCTGGGTGCGGGCCTGAGCATGGCCGGCCTGGCCGCGTGGATCACTCGCCGCACCGGCCTGCGCGAAGACGCCAGCCTCGCCGCCATCTACCCCATCTCTTTGGCCGCCGGCGTGCTGATCCTGGGCCTTGCCGGCAAGCGTCTGGACCTGCTGCACCTGCTGTTCGGCTCCGCCCTGGCCGTGGATCAAACCACACTGACCGGCATGCTCTGGGTCTCGGGTTTTAGCCTGATCGCTATGGCGCTGATCTACAAACCGCTGCTGCTGGACACCCTCGACCCGCTGTTCCTGCAAACCGTCAGCCGCCTCGGGCCCCTCGCCCATGGCGTGTTCCTGACCCTGGTGGTGCTGAACCTAGTGATCGGTTTCCAGGCCATCGGCGCGTTGATGGTGGTCGGCTTGATGATGTTGCCGGCCATCGCCTCACGCTTCTGGAGTCGACGCCTGCCAGTGCTGATCGCGGTATCGGCGCTGCTGGGATGCCTGTCGGTGTGGTTGGGCCTGCTGCTGTCGTTCTACTACTCACTGCCCAGCGGCCCGGCGATCGTGCTGGTGGCAGGCGCTGGGTATTTGTTGTCCGTGGTATTCGGTCCGGTGCACGGTTTGTTGCGCCGCCCGCCTTTGCTCACATCCCAATGAGGTGTTTCCCGATGCGCGCTCTACTCGTGCTGTTCAGTCTGCTGTTGCCGCTTTCGATGGCCCACGCCGCCGACAAACTCCAAGTGGTCACCAGCTTCAGTATTCTCGACGACATCACCCACCAGATTGGTGGTGAGCATATCCAGATCAGCAACATGGTCGGCCCGGACGCCGACGCCCATACCTATGAACCCACGCCGGACGACGCCAAGGCACTGCTCAAGGCCAAGGTGATCATTAAGAACGGCCTCGGTTTCGAGCCGTGGCTGGACCGCCTGGTTACCAGCACCGAAACCAAGGCAACGGTGGTCACCGCCAGCAAAGGCGTGATTTCCCACACCATGGACGAGGATGGCGAAACCATTCCCGACCCGCACGCCTGGCACAACTTGGCCAACGCCGAGATTTATGTGAGCAACATCACCAAAGCGCTGGTAGCCGCCGACCCTGCCAACAAGACCGCCTACCTGAGCAACAGCCAGGCCTACCTCAAGCAAATCCATAGCCTGCTGGACGAGGCCAAGGCCAAGTTCGGCGCCCTGCCACCGGGAAACCGCCGCATCGTCACTTCCCATGACGCCTTCGGTTACCTGGGCCAGGCCTATGGCATCCAGTTCCTCGCGCCCCAGGGCTTGTCCACCGAACGTGACCCTTCGGCCGCTGAAGTTGCCGCGCTGATCACTCAGATTCGCAAGGACAAGGTCAAAGCCGTGTTCATGGAAAACATCAAGGACTCACGCCTGCTCAAGCAGATTGCTGACGAAAGCGGCGCACAGATCGGCGGCACGCTGTACTCCGACGCTCTCGCTGCAGAAGGCCCGGCCAGCACCTTTATCGGGCTGTTCGAATACAACCTCAACACCCTGTGCGCCGCACTGAGCCAACCATGATCCGCAAAAATCCTTCCGGCGACCTGCCGGTGATTGCCGAATCGGCCTACGTCGACAAGACCGCGATCATCTGCGGCAAAGTTATCATCGGTGAGAACGTGTTCGTCGGCCCTTACGCCGTGATCCGCGCCGACGAAGTGGATGCCAGCGGCGCCATGGACCCGATCACCATCGGCGCCAACTCCAACATCCAGGACGGCGTGGTCATCCACTCCAAGTCCGGCGCAGCGGTGACCATCGGCGAATTCACCTCCATCGCTCACCGCTCCATCGTCCACGGCCCCTGTACAGTGGGCAACCGCGTGTTTATTGGCTTCAACAGCGTGCTGTTCAATTGCGCCGTGGGCGATGGGTGCGTGGTGCGCCACAACTCGGTGGTCGACGGCCGTGACCTGCCCACCGCTTTCTACGTGCCCTCTACCACGCGTATCGGCCCCAACACCGACTTGTCGCACTTCCCGCCGGTGAGTGTCAGCGCCTCGGAGTTTTCCGAAGACGTGGCACGCACCAACGTCGACCTGGTGCGCGGCTACAAAGCCCTGCAAAACGAGTTCTGAACCATGAGCCGC
Organism: Pseudomonas sp. DWP2-2; assembly: GCF_049897065.1. Taxonomy (NCBI): domain Bacteria; kingdom Pseudomonadati; phylum Pseudomonadota; class Gammaproteobacteria; order Pseudomonadales; family Pseudomonadaceae; genus Pseudomonas; species Pseudomonas sp. DWP2-2. The sequence continues at coordinate 457,304 of NZ_JAFCVN010000005.1, forward strand.
CTGCTGATCCGCAACGCCCGCCTGGTCAACGAGGGCCAGGTATTCGACGCCGACGTACTGATCGCCAATGGTCGTATCGAGAAGATTGCCGCCAGCATTCAAGGCGATAACGAACCGGTGGAAATCGATGCCAACGGCCAGTGGCTGCTGCCAGGGATGATCGACGACCAGGTGCACTTTCGCGAGCCCGGCGCGCCGGAAAAAGGCAGCTTCTACAGCGAATCCCGCGCGGCGGTGGCCGGTGGAATCACCAGCTTCATGGACATGCCCAACACCCACCCGGCCACCCTGAACTTGGAAGCCCTGGCCGATAAAAAGCGCCGTGTCGCCCTGCACTCAGTGGCTAACTACGGCTTTCATTTTGGCGTGAGCAACGACAACCTCGACACCGTTGCCGCCCTAGACCCTCGTGAAGTGGCTGGGGTCAAAGTGTTCATGGGCCTCCACCGGCAATATGCTGGTGGACGACCCACGCATTCTGGAGCGCCTGTTTGCCGAGGTGCCAACCATTCTGCTCGCTCATTGCGAGCACACGCCCAGCATCCTGGCCAACGAGCAGCGCCTGCGCGAACGCTTCGGCGAGCATATTCCCGCCGTCGCCCACCCGCTGATCCGCGATGCCGAGGCCTGTTATCGCTCGTCATCGTTTGCCGTGGAATTGGCCAAACGCCATGGCACGCGTCTGCATGTGTTGCATCTGACCACCGCTCGCGAACTGGCGCTGTTCGAAGACAAGCCCCTGGCCGACAAGCACATCACCGCCGAGGTCTGCCTGCACCACCTGCTGTTCGATGACCGCGATTACCACCGCCTCGGCCACCAGATCAAATGCAACCCGGCGATCAAGACCCGCGCCGACCGCGACGCGCTGCGCCTGGCGTTATTGAGTGATCGTCTGGATGTGATTGGCACCGACCATGCGCCGCATACCTGGGCGCAAAAACAGTTGGGCTATCGGCAAGCGCCCTCGGGCTTGCCTCTGGTGCAGCATGCCCTGCCGGCGTTACTGGAGTTGGTGGCCGACGGGCATTTGCCCCTGACCACTCTGGTAGCCAAGACCAGCCACCGCGTGGCCGACCTGTTTGCCATTGCTGATCGCGGCTACGTGCGCGAGGGCTACTGGGCCGACCTGGTACTGATCAAACCGGAGCCTGCTGGCAAGCCGGTCAACAGCCAGCCTATCCTCGCCCGCTGCGGCTGGACACCCTTTGCAGAACGCAGCTTTCGCCACAGCGTGAGTACCACACTGGTCAGCGGCCACTTGGCCTGGCACAACGGCCAAGTGGTCAACAGTTGCCAGGGCTTGCCCCTGCAGTTTGGGCGTTAAGCGCGGGGTTTGACCGAACCGCAATCGTTGCCCAGCCACTGGGCGTGGCTGTCCAGGCTACCCTTCTGCTGGATCCCGGTGGCATTGAAGGTACCGTTGACGCTGGTGGTGAATTCTTTCTGGCTCTGGAACGTTGCCACGCCAGTGCCCTGGGCTTTCGGGCAACTGAAACGGAATTTCCACTGGTTGCCGCTCTTGTCGGTGACTTCCTGTTTGCAGCCCGATTGAGGGTCGGTCAGGGGGATCGAATCGGAGGCCACCTGAGCCGGGGTCAGGCACACCTGTACGCCTTTACCGGCCATGTTGATGCCTTGCTTTTCGAGCATGGCGCGCTGTTCAGGGGTCATCTGTTGCTTGAGTTGACCGAGGATCAGCGACAAGTCCGGCAGGTCCTGGTTATCGACTTTCATATTGCTGGTGGTCAATTCCCACAAGCCCGGCGCCAGCATCTGCGCCTGCGCCGCCACAGGCAGCGACAAACCAACAACCATGGCCAAACCAAGCAGACGAGCATTCATCGGGTAACTCCTGGGTAATTGTGGGCGTTAGACGTCGCAAAGCAGCCAGTGTTGCATGGCAAATAAAATAGCGACATTCACAGCCGTTCATGGTCTGTTACGCACTGGACTGCCTGGAGTTACGTCGTTCATGGATTTCTTTGGCCCGCACCTGCTCGCCTACGTCATTGCCACGCTGCACTTTCTCGGAACGCTCGCCGCGATCCACGCAGTACTGACCGTGCGCACCGCACAAGGCTCGATTGCCTGGGCGTTGTCACTGATGTTCATGCCCTACCTGACGCTGATCCCCTACCTGATTTTTGGCCGCAGCACCTTCGACGCGTACATCCAGGCCCGTCGCCAGGCCAACCAGGAAATGCACACGGCCATCACCGAACTGAACTGGCGCCCGTGGGTTGAGGAAGCGCTTGCGGCGCGCAACTCCAGCGCCTACGCCTCCTTGCGCGCCATGCCCAAGCTGGGCCGCATGCCCTGCCTGGCCAACAACGAAGTGCGCCTGTTGATCAATGGCGATGCCACCTTCGGCGCGATCTTCGAGGCTATTCGTAACGCAAAGACCGCCGTGCTGTTCCAGTTTTTCATCATTCACGATGATGAACTGGGCCGCCAATTGCAGGCCCTGTTGAAGGAAAAAGCCGCTCAGGGCGTGGCCATTTACGTCCTGTACGACCGCATCGGCAGCCACGCCCTGCCCCATCGTTATGTGCAAGCGCTGCGTGAGGCAGGCGTGCAGGTCAAGGCATTCGCCACCCGCAGTGGCTGGCTCAATCGCTTCCAGGTCAACTTCCGTAACCATCGCAAGATCGTCGTGGTGGACGGCATCACCGGTTTTGTCGGCGGGCATAACGTAGGCGATGAATACCTGGGTAAAAAACCGCCCCTGGCGCCATGGCGCGATACCCATGTGCAGGTCACAGGCCCGGTGGTGGCTTGCCTGCAGGAGTCGTTTGCCGAGGACTGGTTCTGGGCCGCACGGGAACTGCCGCCGCTGATCCTGCCGGATGCCTACCCGGAAGACGGCGTGCTCTGCCAGTTGCTCGCCAGTGGGCCAGCGGACCCTTATGAAACCTGCTCGCTGTTTTTCGTCGAGGCCATCCATGCGGCGACCGAGCGCGTGTGGATCACCAGCCCCTACTTCATCCCCGACGAGGCGGTATTTGCCGCCCTGCGCCTGGCGGTATTGCGCGGAGTCGATGTGCGCCTGCTGCTGCCGTCACGGCCCGACCACCGCATCGTATATGCCGCGTCCAGCCTGTATGCCAACGAAGCGGTGCGAGCGGGCGTGCGGGTGTTTCGCTACACGCCGGGCTTTTTGCATCAAAAGGTGGTGTTGGTGGACAGCGAAATCAGCGCAATTGGCAGTGCCAACATGGACAACCGTTCGTTCCGGCTGAATTTTGAAGTGATGCTGCTGACGGTGGATGAAGCCTTCGCCAGCCAGGTTGAGCAGATGCTGCTGGACGACTTTGCCCTGGCCCATGAAGTCAGTCAGGAAGAAAGCCGCGAGACCCGTCGCCTGCAACAACTGGGGATGCGCATTGCGCGCTTGATCTCACCCATCCTCTAACCGCCAACACACAACCAATAATGTAGGAGCGAGCTTGCTCGCGAAAAACTCACAGGCGCCGCGTTCATTCAGCTAGTACGCGTTATCGTTGACGTTTTTCGCGAGCAAGCTCGCTCCTACGGTTTTGAGCGTGATCAGCGGTAGAGGTCTTCCCGCGTCCACGGCAGTTCATGCCCGCCATCGGCATGGGGTTTCACTGCCAGTATCTGGTGCAGATTGATCCAGCCTCGGGCAAACGCATAAGCGCAGCCAGCCAGGTACAGCCGCCAGATGCGTAGCGCCTGTTCCGGTACCATCTTCGCCGCTGCTTCCAGGTTGTCTTCCAGACGTTCGCTCCAATGGTCCAATGTGCGGGCGTAATGCATACGCAGGCTTTCGACATCGACCACTTCCAGCCCTGCTTCACTGATCTCGGCGGTCATCATGGCCAGGTGCGGCAGTTCGCCGTTAGGGAACACGTAGCGCTCGATAAACTCGCCGGCGCCTCGGCCTACGGGGCGGCCATCGGTGTGCTTGGCGGTAATGCCATGGTTCATCACCAGACCACCTTCACGCACTGCGCCGAACAGGGTCCGGCAGTACTGCGCCAGGTTGGCGTGGCCGACGTGTTCGAACATGCCCACGCTCACCACTTTGTCGAAACGGCCGTCCTGGGGCAGGTCGCGGTAGTCGAGTAATTGCAGGTCGACCTGGTCTTCCAGGCCTTCGGCTTTCACCCGCTCCTTGGCCAGCGCCAGTTGTTCCTTGCTCAAGGTGATGCCGAACACCTTGACCCCGAACTCCCGCGCGGCATAGCGCGCCAGCCCGCCCCAGCCGCAGCCCACATCCAGCAGATATTCACCCGGCTGCAGCCGCAACTTGCGGCACAGGTGGCGGAATTTGTCTTGTTGGGCCTGGTCGATCGACTCGCTGCCGGTTTCGAAATAACCGCAAGAGTAGGCCATGTCCTGGTCCAGCCATAGCTGGTAGAACTCGTTGGACAGGTCGTAATGGTAGGAAATGGCCGCGGCGTCGGTGGCCTTATCGTGAATCGAGCGCACCGGACGACTCTCCTCGTCGTCATCGACCAAGGCGTGACTCAACTCGTCACATACCCTGATCACTTCGGTGATGGAGCCTTCCAGCTCCAGCTTGCCCTCGACGAAGGCTTCGCCCAGTGAGTCGAGCGTTGGATGGGTCAGCCTGGATACAACCGTGGGATCCTTGACCACGATGGTGACGCTGGGCTCGGGGCCCAAGTTGAATTCATGGCCGTCCCAGAGTCGAAGACGCAGCGGTAGCTGAAGATTCTGTAAGGCCGGTGGAAGTTGCGCGAGCATGAGTAGTCCCCCCTTGTTTCAGACGTCTGCTGTGAGGGTAGACCATGCCAAACAAAGTAGGAAGCTATCGAATGAATAGCCCCCCTTCTATGGCGCTCGGCGCTCGAGCAAACCTTCCTGGACCCACTGTTTCAGCCAAGTGGCCGCTTGCAGCGACGCCCCCTCTGAATAAGTGACCGCCAGCTCAATACACAGTTCTGAAAAATTCCAGCCCATGGTCACCATGCCCGACAGCGCACAGGCTTCAGCGGCTTCCAGGCTGCGGTAGTGGCAGCGGTTCTGGTTGCGCCACACCAGGCAGATTTGCGCCGGTTCCAGCGCCTGGCTGCCGGGGAAATCCGACTCATCCTTGCTGGCTCGCCAGATCGCCACCGTGTTGAAACGGCAAAGCAGCTGCTGCACCGAAGGCGTCAGCGCAACCTGCAAGGTGGGCCAGTCTTCAGGCGCCAAATGCGCCATGTCATTCAAGGTCAGCGGCTCCCCTTCGGCGGCGTCAAACGCCAAGGTGAATGCCCACTCCAGGCGTGCCAACTCAGCCAAAGGCGCACTTTGCGCAGCCATCAAATGCTCAACGATAAACATCGCAAAGCGCTCGCCCAACCAGCGCACGCTGTAATGGGCCGACGGATAACGGCGGATGTAGGCCTCGGTCAGTGAGCAAAACTGCTCATCTCCCAGCCAATACCAGATAGCACCGAAGTCATGTCGCAGCACCTCTTGCAGTCGCGACAGATAGGCGTTGTGGTAAATCGCCAGGCCGGTGTCCACATCAAACGTCGGCCCTCCCAGCAAGGTGGCGGCAAAGCCGCTGTTGGCCGCGGGCGCTTCGGATAATAGATGCTGTTCAAACGCCAACTGCCAGTCGATCAGGCGCATAACGCTCTCCGGGCCAAGGCGCTGGCACCCAACTCACGGGCTTTGTTCAACTCGGTGAGCAACTCTTCGAAGGGCGGAAAATGGTCATCGCGTTCCAGCAAGGTCGACACCGGGCCCAAATGCTCCAAAGTTTGCTGATAAAGCGCCCAAACGGGGTCGCACACTGGATGGTCATGGGTATCGACCACATAGTCGCCATAGTCCATATGCCCCGCCAAATGCAGCTGGCGAATGCTTTCGGGTGGCAGGTTGCGAATGAACGTCCAGGCATCAAAACCATGGTTGCGTGCGCTGACGTAGACGTTGTTGACGTCCAGCAGCAATTGGCAGCCGCTCAGGTGGGCCAAGGCGTTGAGGAACTCCCACTCGGTGAATTCATCCGCCTTGGAACGCACGTAGCTTGAGACATTTTCCAGCACCAGCGGGCGCTGCAACACGTCCTGCACCTGACGCACGCGGCCGGCCACGTGGTAGAGGCTTTCTTCGGTGTAAGGCAGGGGCAGCAAGTCATGTAACTGGTGCGCGCTGCCGCGGCTCCAGCACAGGTGATCGGAAATCCACGCCGGCTGAATGCGCTCTGCGAGCTGTTTAATGTGGTTCAGGTAATCCATATCGAGGGCATGTGGCCCGCCGATGGACAACGACACACCGTGCATCACCAAGGGGTAACGTTCGGCTATCGCATCCAGGTAATACAAGGCCTTGCCGCCCTGCACCAGGTAATTCTCGGAGATCACTTCGAACCAATCCACGGCCGGCGACTGTTCTAGGATCTGGTGGTAGTACTCACTGCGTAAACCCAGGCCGTAACCCAGACTTGGAAGGGACGCGGACATGACTCACTCCAGGGCAAAGTGTCCGCAGCGGTAGCAGGCAGCCGCCGCGGTTGCACTTGTTTGCCGGTTACTCGCCGACTTTACCGCCAGCGGCGTCGCAGGCCGATTTGGTCATGGCCTTGAAGCCCATCCCTTTACACTCGCCCTGGCCCTTGCACGCGTGGTCCTTGGTTTTGCAGTCGTTCATACCTTTGCAGGAGGTCACGCCGTAGCAGTGAACGGTGGCGTCTGCCGCTTGTACCTGGGTGGCCACACCCGCGAACAGAGAAGCAGCGGCCATTGCGAGGGCGGCACCAGCAGCAGCGGATTTAATGCTCATTGTTGTATTCCTCATGATCAGTAGTGGAGCCGGTCCGAACGGATTGTTCAGTCTCGACACAGCACTAGAGTGAGGCCTCCTGTCGGCGTTACAGCCGTGAGCAAATATTTCTGAAATTATTCGTCGAGTTTCAACAGCGGCTCCTGGAAGCGCAGTAAACGCCCGGCGTTCCCCAATACCAGCAAGGTGCTGAGGTTATGCAGCACCGCCGCGATCATCGCGCCCGCCGCCCCCAGCCAGCCAAATGCGGCGAACACCACAATGGCCAGTGTCCAGCCCAAGCCAATGATCACATTGACCTGCAACGTCTGCCGACACTGGCGACTCAAGCGCACACAGGTGCCCAGGCGGCGCAAGTCGCTGCCGATCAACACCACGTCCGCCGAGGCCAGGGCGATGTCCGCACCGCCCGCGCCCATGGCCACGCCGACCACGCCGGCCTTGAGCGCCAGGGAGTCGTTGATGCCGTCGCCCACCACCATTGGCCTGAAACCACTGCTGATTTCGCCCAACACGCGGTTGAGCTTGTCTTCCGGCAGCGCTTGGGCTTCGACATCACTGATGCCCACGTCCAGCGCCAGGCTATCGGCCACACTTTGGCGGTCACCGGTCAGCAGCAGTTGGCGGCCCAGGCCCAAGTCACGCAGCTCTTGCAGGGCCTGGCGCGCTTCGGGTTTGACGCTGTCGGCCAACAGCAGCCAGGCGAGGAACTCGCCGTTCAACGCCAGCCCGGCAATCGGGCCATCATGGGTGGGCACGGCGGTGGTGACGATGCCCAACTGTTCAAACAACTCCGGCCGTCCCAGCGCCGCTTCGCCCTGCTCGGTCTGGGCGACCACGCCCAGGCCCTGACGCTCGCGAATGTCGCTAAGCACCCGCATCTGCTCCTGGGTCGCCAACCCCGCCAACGCTCGGCTGACCGGATGACTGCTTGCCGAACCGAGGCTGGCCGCCAGGTTCAGCAGCTTTTGGCGATCCGGCGCGGCGGTCTCGATGGACTGCAAACGCAGGGTGCCAAAGGTCAGGGTGCCGGTCTTGTCGACCACCAGTGATGTCAGGTCGGCCAGTTCTTCCAGGAACGCCGAGCTGCGAATCAGAATGCCATGGCGCGCCGCCACGGCGATCCCCGCAATAGCGGTGGCCGGCGCCGACAGCACCAAAGCGCACGGACACGCCGCCACCAACACCGCCAGCATCGCCTGCGCATCGTTGGTGACAAACCAGGTGACCGCCGCCAGCAACAGCACCAACACCATATAGCTGCCGGCGTAGCGCTCCAGCAGCCGGGTGATCGGCGGCTTGGAACGCTCGGCGTTCTGCATCAGCGCAATGACTTTGCCCAACGTCGATTCGTTGCCGGTACGCGTGACCTCAAGGCGCAGCAGGCCATCGAGGTTGATCGCCCCACCAAACACCTGCACGCCCACGCTGGCTTCCAACGGCACCGACTCGCCGGTGATCGGCGCCGTGTCCAGGCTCGCCTGGCCGGACAACACCACGCCATCGGCCGGCACGCGGTCACCGGCACGCACTTCGACGATATCGCCGGTGTTCAAGGTGCCGTTATCCACTTCGGTGATGCTGCCGTCCGCCTGCACCAGGCGGGCGTGGCTGCGGGTGAGTTTGCCCAGGGCATGGATCGCTTCCTGGGAGCCAATCACGCTGCGCTCTTCCAGCACATGGCCAAAGATCATGATGATCGGCAGCAACGCGGCGGTGAGCAGATCACCGGTGGCCCAGGCGCCGAGCATGGCCAGGGCGATCAATTGGTCGGTGATGCCGTGCAGGCTCGGAAAGCGCAGGCTGTACCAGGCCGAACGCATCACCGGCACCGCCACCAACAGGGATGCCACGCCAAGCAGCAGCTGGCTGACGCCGCTCTGGTCGGGCGCGAGCCAGCGCCACACCAGGCCCAGCACGAGCAAGCCCAGGGCGAGCATCGCCAAGGTCAATTGCCGGGCAGCGCTGCGCTGCTCGGCTGAGGTCAGCATGGGTGCGCTCATTGCTCGGCTCCCTGGATGATCAAACGGGAGTCGTCTTTGGGATCGACGGTGGTCACGGAACCGGCCTGGCCGAGAATCTTCGGCAAGCGCTCACGGTACAGGCGCAACAGCAAACCGGGGTCTTTGACCTGGGCGAGGCTGGCAACGGTAGCGGTCTGCGCCTGGGCATTGGCCAAGCGCTCACTGGCCTGGGCATGGGCGACTTGCACCTGGCGATCAGCTTCCTGGTTGGCGGTCTGGGTGAGTTTTTCCGCTTCAGTGCGGGCGTTGGCCACGGCTTTATCGGCTTGCTGGCTGGCGGTCAGTACCGCGTTGAACGCATTCACCGCAGGCCCAGGCAGGCTCGATTGCACATCGACGCGGGTGGCTTCGATACCCAGCCCCAAGCCGCTGGCCGCCAACTCCGCCAGGCGTTTGTTGATGCCTTGCACCAGGTCGCCGCGCAGCCGCTCACGCCGTTCGGCGGCGCCATTGTCGCTGCCGATCAGTTCCGGGCGGGCTACCAGGATGGTGTCCAGATCCCGCGCAGCGGTGAGGGCCACGGCGCTGCGTGTCACCAGCCGATCCAGGGCCGGCAGCACGTGGTCGCCCTGCAACACAAAGGCGTAGGGTTCGGTCACCTTGTAGAACACCCGCACGTCCAACTGCACCACCCCGGCATCGCCGGTCAGCAGGTAGCCGGAGCCGGCCAGGGCATCGCTCAAGGGGGTGGCGAAACTGGCCACGCGATCGGCCTGCAGCGCCGCATCGGAACGCAGCAGGTTTTCCACCCGCCGTTCGATCACCCGGTCGGCCGCTGGCAGCAGGACGACTTGTTCGAAAGGCTGCGGCCAAGCCAGCAACAATCCGGCGTTCTGAATGCGATCGAGGGCGCCAAAATGCAGGACCACGGCGCGATTCTGCGGGTCGATCTGGCGCACATTGGAAAAGGCCCAGGCCAACGCCGCCAATACAGTGACCGCGTACAGTGCCAGGAACGTCAGGCGCCCGGCCTGGATCCACGGGCTGTCCGGGCTTTCAGGCTCGCTCATGGCTGCAGGTCCTTCGGCCCATCCACCAGTGCGCGAAACGGCGCGGCGTCGGTGCGCAGGATGATCTTGGTCCCCGGCGTGACCACCGTGCCCAAGGTATCCAGCGAGCGCAGCAGGTTGTACAGCTGCGGATTGCCAGCGTAGGCGCGGCCATAAATCTGCGCAGCTTCAACCCGCGACTGCGCTTCGATGTCGGCGGCTTTCACGGTGGCATCGGCCTGCATGATGCGCGCATCTCGCTCGGCAGCGGAGCGGATCTGCGCCGCTTCGCGCTTGCCCACGGCGGTGCGTTCGGTGGCGATGGTTTCACGCTCGGCGCGCATGCGGTCAACCGTGGCGGTGAGGGTCACCGATGGCAACGTCAAGCGCTCGATACCGACCTGCGCCACGCGCACACCATAGGTGGTGAGCAATTGTTGATCAATCTGCTGGCGCAACTGCGCTTCAAAATCAGCAATGCGCACTTGGCTGGCGTCGGTATTGATCAAGCTGGAGAGGTCAAAACTGGCCGCCGTGGTTTCCAACGCCGAGCCGACGAAGGTACGAATCTGCCGCGCCGCCTCATCCGGCTGGTTCTGCACCGCACGCATAAAACGCTGCACGTTGTCGGCATCGCCCTGCACCTGCCACGCCACATAGGCCTGCACAATAATCCGCAAGCCATCGCGGGTGCCCACATCCTGCAAGCCGCTGGACGTAGTGCGCAGGCGCAGGTCCACCGGGATCGCTGCTTCGAACGGTGCCGGCCAGCGCCAGCCCAGGCCCGGCTCCAGCAGCACGCGCGCAGGGTTGCCGAAGCGGGTAATCACCGTGGCCTCGCCGGAACGCACTTGCACCAGGCTCGCCGCTGCCACGGCAAACAGCACCAGCAACACCGCCCACGCCATGCGCCGCCAGGGAAAAGGCCCGGTCGCCTGCTCATCGCCGTGATGGTGATGGTGGTGGCCGTGATGGTGGTGATGACCGTGATCATGATCGTGGGAATGAGCGCTCAACAGACGAACTCCTTATTGAACGGCTTTGCGCGGCGCCGACGGGTCGGCGGGCAAGGTAAAAGAACGTAGATCGATCGTCGGCGCACTGTCGGCACCCAAACGATGATCCAGAATAAGCAGCTTGGCCTGGGCCAGGCCCTGGCTCAGTTGGCCCAGGTACTGTTCCAGCACGAAGGCTTGGCCCGCAGCGGCGTAGGCTTTTTGTTCGGCGGCAAAGCGCAGGTTCGCTGCTTGGGCGCCGGCATTCACTTCGCGGGCACTGGCCTGGGCCTGATCGCGGGCGGTACTGGCTTGAAGCAGCGCCTGGTTGGTCTGTTCGCTGGCGGCACCGCGTTCACGGGCGATCAAAGCCTGGGCGCCGATCTGCGCGGCTTGCACACCGTGGTAAGCGTTGGCGGCACCGGCCGGCGGGTGGATCGCCTCGACCACCGTGGCAAGAATTTCCACGCCGCTGTCGAGGGTTTGCAGGTCGGCTTGCACGCTGCGACCAATCTCGTCGGCGAGGCTGGTGCGCTCCTCCCCGAGCAATTCATCCAGGGTGCGCGAGGCAAAATCGTGCACCAGGATGCGGCTGGCGGTGCTGCGGATCAGGGTCGGGATATCCGCGCTGTTGTAGGTGGCGGCAAGCGCGGCCTGATCGGTGAGGCCGATGCGGTAGACAAAGCGCACGTCCATATTGACTATCTGGAAGCCCTGCTTGTCGCCGCTGCTGCTGGCAATAACCTGGGATTTGTCATTCACATGGCTGGCGTCCCACAGGCGGTTGGCGATCAACGGCGCCGGGCCTTCGGCTGCGGCCAACTGCGGTGTGGCGGCGTCACTGACGCTGGTCGCCAGCTCATGCACCACGCCGTTTTCAACATTCAGTACGCGGCCCAACGGCCACGGCAAACCCGCATGCAGCCCGGGGCCGAACACCTCGACCGGTTTACCAAAACGCTCATAAATCCCACGGCCTTGCAGGGGCACTTCATGCACACCGGTCAGCGCCCAACCTACTGCCAGCACCACCAGCAGCACCGGGAAAAAAGCTCGGCGCATATAGGTAAAGGCCCAGATTTGGCGCAGGTCGATGCCAAAGCGGTTGTGCAATTCATGCTGCAACGCCAGCAACGGCTGCGGCGGCCAACGCAGCAGGCCGGCAATAAAACTCTGCGCCATCAAGCGCGGTTCGAGGCGCGGCTGGCGCGGGCTGAACAACGAGAGCACGCCCCTGAGCAGGAATTCCAGCGCTACCAGCGCCGGCAGGAGCCCGATGAAGGTGGCCAGGCGCAGCGGCCAGACCGACTCCGCATTGGCAAACAGCAGGCAGATCGCGCTGAGCACCAGGCAGATAATTGCCATCCGGCTCAATTGCGCCAACTGTGAGGCTTCCGGCCATTGGGCAGCGGTTTCCTGGCCCAGGCGGCGTTCGAATACCAGCAGGCCAAACGCCAGAGCCAAAGCGAGCGCTGCGCCAATACTTGCCGATTGCCCGATGGCAGCAGCGGGCAAGCCCAGGTTCCAGAACTGCAGGATGCTGACCAGCGCCAGCAACGACCAGCCGCCCAACCACAGCACCGGTGCGCCAATCTGCGCCAACAGGCCGTTGCCAAACCGGTTGATCAGGCCCCTATGCCAGGGTGTAGGCTCGATGGATTGTTCGACCGCTTCACCGCTCGGCGCTTCCAGCGCCTGGGCACGCCAATCGGCCACCCACCAGGCCGACTGCAAGCCGGCCACCAGCAGCAGCAGGGCCGACGCGCAATTGATCAATACCACCGGCCAGATCGACACGGGTGCAAACAACGCTACGAACAGCGCCAATATCCAACCACTGAGAGCCAGGGTTGTCAGGCCTATACCGGCCTGGCGCAATCGACGGGCGTGGAACAGCCCCTGCTGAAAACGCGCGAGGCCTTCAACCGAAGACCCGTCAGCCTCTAGATCCACTTGCATCTGCTCAACGCCCATTTGCACACAATTCGTTACGATATAACACGAAGCGTGAAATTTTTGTTCTCAACCCCGTTCGCACATTTAGGTCGAGGAGCACTCGCAAAATATCCGTCGGCTGTCCGGCCTTCACAGAGTTACCTCAGGGCACGTCGGGCACTGCTACCTTGAATGACTCTACGCATGTTTCGCCAAACACGATGGGCAACCCGTGAGACAGGGTTGCGCGCCGCACGGCGCAAGTCTCGCTCTACTGCTCGAGTCAAAGCCTCCAGGGACGGGCTCCTAACCATCGGAGCGGGTTCGAGAACAGGCTGAGGCTCGACATGAACCTCTATGATGTCAACGTCCGCCCCCAGTTGATAATCGTAAACTTCCTGTCGCGTGATACCCGTAGCACGCAGGCCGAAAGCAGTCATGATTCTCTGAGTTGAACGGCCATTGCCCTCACTGGCCAAAAACCGCTCCAGCATGCCTTCCTGCTGCTGCGTAGCAAGCAGAGCCTCATTGTTTTGAACGTTCCAGCGCACAATGGCTTGCGGTAAAACACCGTAAAAATTGTTATGCCTTGAAATCATTTCATACTGATGCCAGGTAACGTCGGTAGCATTGGGCCCCTCTACTGGCGCACGGTAGTTTTCCATCAAGCGCCAGCGGCCGGGCAAGAATTCGTTTCTGAACCGATACCTGCCTGGGATTGAAGCAGACGTGTAAGTAGACTCAACGCGGTGCTCGCCATACATACGGTGAGTCATGCTCCTCTCCACGGCGTCCCGGCGCTCGGCGGCGACGTGAGCATCCACGTCACGACGCCGGAATGTCTCTGGATTCTGTCGATAAGCCGGAACATGGGCACTGGAGGAATTATCCGAATAGTCGTCGGCGACTTCCGGAGCCCTGCCATCGTGGTCTCGATACCGGAGCGGATTATTTCGGACCATTCGATACAGATTCAGCCCATCGATTTCGCCCGAGGGATCCGGGTTGATCCAGCGCATCAGCCATGGCGCATAGTAACGCGAACCGTAATAGTACAATCCGGTCGCATCCCGCTCTTGGCCTGAATAACGGATGGTCTTGCCATTAACATGAGTCTGACTTCTGGCCGCCCACCACGCCGTACCACCGAAGGGGTAATACCCCTCATGACTGATCACGTCACCATATTCATCGAGTTCCAACGCAACGCTGCCCAGATGGTCATCAACGTTGTAGCGCCACTGTGGGACAGGTAGTCTCTTGCGACCGTTCGCTCGCCAGTTTAACCGTCGAACTTGACTGCGCCCTAACGCCACGCTGATGACATGCAGGACTTCTCCCGTCGCCGTATCGCTGTGTATCTCCAAACCCGGCAGATACATGACCTGGGCCACATGCTCAACAGACTTTGCCTGCCACACTCGTACCTTGCGTCCACGCTGCCCAGTGCCATGGTAGAAATACCGTTCGTTATCCGCAGGCCCCGCCTTGCGCAGCACCTGGGTGACTTGGTGCAATTGATTACGGGCGTCCCATGTCATCCTCTGCGCGCCGTCCAACATCAACAAATTGCCGTTTGCATCAAACCCATTGGCTAAATCCGGTGGATTCATCTCATCGGCCATGTACATGCTTCGATTACTACGCTCGGCTGTCTTCATCATGCGCAAGGGTTCGCTGCCATGCTTGAGCGTGATTAGATTTCCGCCGAGGTCATAGGTGTAAACCTGCGTGTAGTTACGCAACCGACTCGCGTCACCTCCTCCTGGTAGTACAACACCGGGCAGGCCAGGCTGAATGCCGGCCAGGACGCTTTCCCGTCCGGTGGCCTCAATCAAATGGTAAAGCGTGTCGTAGCGATAAGTGCTAACGGGGACAATTCGTTGAGAATCAAACCATTGGGTTGGTTGTGCCCGGTCCTCCAAGCATTGCAGGTTACCCACGGGGTCCCACTGATAATGTAGGTCCTGGAGTACTTTATCCTGCCGGATTGTGTTCAGTCGTAATAGTCGCCCACTGCGGGCGTCGTAGCCGGGCCGGGAAATGACACCATTACCCGCCAGCTGGGATTCGACTTGACCACAAGCGTTATAGCGGACCGCGCTGAGCAGCAATTGCTCCGGTTTTCCATCCTCAGTCAGACTGGATTGAACCAGTTCACCCGCCACGTTGTAGCAATGGCTCTGCACATTCGCCAACGCATCGGTTTGGCGGAGCAACTGATTCAACGCATCGTGATGCCATTGCGTGAGATACCGCATTGCCGCGCCTTGGTGATCTGTCTCCAATAACGCGTCGCGCTCATCCAAAGACTCAGGCCAATCCGCGGGTACCAATGCCTTGAGAAACTGTTGAGTCTGGCCTGCAACGTGCCCCAGCAAACCGTAATCGACAAAAACCTGGCTGCCGACCCCATCGTCATGCCGAACCAGCCGACCGCAACGATTGCCCATTTCAGTCGATGATCCGTACGTCAGCCGCTCGACGAAGGTCTGGAGAGTGGTCGCTGACTCTTCGCTCACACTAACCTGACGTATTTGGGAGTCATAGCACACCCGCCGGACAGTACCCCGCCCATCCCAACTATGCAGCGTTTGAGCTGCGTCGCCCACAAGGTTGACACGCCAGCCCGCATCTACGCTTTCAACACGCAACAGCTGGCCCGACAGACTATGGGTCATAACTTGGTTGGGCTCCCCTGTTTCACCACCGTTGCCCACAATCGCGTGTCCCATTGTGCATGCACTCGACCAAGGACATCGCGCGAATACCTTTCGGTACGTGCCTGCAGTGCCTCGTCTAATGTCTGTCGGTGATACGCAACGACCGCTACTTGCAACCTACGCGCGTCTGTCACCCTCAGAGTCGGTGTCTGTCGGTGCAAAGTCGAAGACATTTGCGACCCTCTGCGTGTGTAGAGATGTAACTATAGACACGAACTCGATCACCTGCTGTTGAGGCCCCATAGGACGCTCCCACAAGCGGTGATTGATTATGCTCAAGAGCGTGACTAATCCCCTATAAACACGAGCCATCACTGGTGTCGGCTGCGATTAGTCGGCACACTTCAGACAGTTTTTCGCGGGTTCACGGACAAGGAAGCGCCACCCCCCATGATTTCCATCTACCAACTCAAACCGCGTTTTCAAAACCTGCTGCGGCCTCTCGTGCAGCGCCTTTATGACAACGGCACCACCGCCAACCAGATCACCGTGCTGGCCGGGGTTGTTTCCCTGCTGGTGGGGCTGTTGATCGCGGGCTTTGCCCAACACCTCTGGCTGTTTGCACTGATCCCGCTGTGGATGATTGTGCGCATGGCGCTCAATGCCATCGATGGCATGCTGGCCCGGGAATTCGGCCAACAGTCGCGCCTCGGTGCTTACCTCAATGAATTGTGCGATGTGATCGCCGACAGTGCGCTGATCCTGCCCTTTGCATTGATCCCCGATATGAGCCTGGCGCCGGTGCTGCTGGTGACGCTGCTTGCGGTATTCAGCGAATACGCCGGAGTGCTGGGGCCGATGGTGGGCGCGTCGCGCCGTTATGACGGGCCCATGGGCAAGAGTGATCGGGCGTTCGTGCTCGGGGTGCTGGCCACGGGCGTGGCGCTGGGCTGGCTCGGCGCCGGTTGGGTGGAGGCGGTGATGTGGCTGGTCGCCGCCCTGCTCGCCTATACCTTGGTCAACCGGGTGCGTCAGGGCCTCAAAGAACAACAATCTCTCCCTTCTGCATAAGGATTTTGCGATGCGCGAACAGCAACAGCACACCTTCAGTACCCATGATGGCGTCGAGCTTTTCTATCGGCACTGGCCGGCCACGGCAGGTGTCGGGCCGCGCAAGGCGATCCTGTTGTTCCATCGCGGCCATGAGCACTCGGGGCGTATTGCCCACCTGGTGGATGAACTGGGCCTGCCTGAATTCGACTTCTTCGCCTGGGACGCCCGTGGCCACGGCCAATCCCCAGGCGAGCGCGGCGACAGCCCCAGCTTTGCCACCAGCGCCCGCGATGTGCAGACTTTCTGTGACCACATCAATGCCACCTACGGCATCGAGGAGGAAGGCATCGCCGTCATCGCCCAAAGCGTCGGCGCGGTGATCGCGGCCACCTGGGTTCATGATTACGCGCCAAAAATCCGCGCCCTGGTGCTCGCCTCGCCAGCCTTCAAGGTCAAGCTGTACGTGCCCTTCGCCCGCCCCGGCCTGGCACTGATGCGCAAGTTTCGTGGCAACTTTTTCGTCAACAGCTACGTCAAGGCCAAGTTCCTCAGCCATGACCCCGAACGCGTGGCGTCCTACGACAGCGATCCACTGATCACCAAGGCCATTTCGGTGAATGTGCTGCTGGGCCTTTACGAAGCGGCCGCCCGGGTTGTCGCCGACGCCCAGGCGATCCAGGTGCCGACCCAACTGCTTATTTCGGGCTCCGACTTTGTGGTGCACCGTAAACCCCAGCAGCAGTTCTTCGACCGCCTCGGCAGCCTTAAAAAAGAGCTGCATATCCTCCCCGGCTTTTTTCACGACACCCTCGGCGAACGTGATCGCGCCGTGGCTGTGAGCAGCGCCAAGCGCTTTATCTTGCAGAACTTCGCCCACCCGCTGGACCGCGCTTCTTTACTGGATGCAGACAAACTTGGCGCCACGTGCGCCGAATCCGAATCCCTCGCCGCGCCGTTGCCACGCAATTCACTGCGCGACCTGTACTGGCGCATGACCCGCGCCAGCATGGGCCTGGGCAAGAACCTGTCGGATGGGGTGAAGCTGGGCTTCGACACCGGCTTCGATTCCGGCAGCACCCTGGACTACGTGTATCGCAATAAGCCTACCGGCAAGGGCGGGCTGGGGCGGATGATCGATACCAACTACCTCAATTCCATCGGCTGGCGTGGTATTCGCCAGCGCAAGCTGAACGTCGAAGAGCTGCTGCGCCTGGCCATGGCCAAGCTGCGTGATGATCACCGCGAAGTCCGTATCGTCGATATCGCCGCCGGCCACGGCCGTTACATTCTTGAAGCCTTGCAGGGCGTCTCGCCGTTGCCGGAGTCGATCCTGCTGCGCGACTACAGCGATATCAATGTGCGCGACGGTGGCGCGCTGATTCGCGAAAAGGGTTTGGGGGACATCGCCCAGTTCGTCAAAGGCGACGCGTTCGACCGCGCCGACCTGGCCGCCCTCGACCCCAAGCCGTCCCTGGCCGTGGTGTCTGGCCTGTACGAATTGTTCGCCGATAACGCCATGGTCGGCGGTTCACTGGCGGGCCTGGCCGAAGCCGTGGAGCCAGGTGGTTACCTGGTCTACACCGGCCAACCGTGGCACCCGCAGTTGGAGCTGATTGCCCGTGCGCTTACCAGCCACCGTCAGGGTCAGGCTTGGGTGATGCGCCGGCGCAGCCAGGCGGAAATGGACCAACTCGTCGAAGCAGCGGGCTTTCGCAAGATCACCCAGCGCGTGGATGAGTGGGGCATTTTCACCGTGTCCCTGGCACAGAAGATCTGAACATGCGCGAAACCGGTTTATTGAAACCTGCGGTGCTTTGGCTGCTGCTGTTGGCGCCGCTGTTTTTCAGCACCTACGGCTTCGCCACCTGGGTCACCAGCCAGCGCAGCGACGTCGGCACCCTGGTGTTCGGCTGGGAAACACACATGCCGTTCTGGGCATGGACAATCGTGCCCTACTGGTCCATCGACCTGCTTTACGGCTTCTCGTTGCTGCTACCCAACACGCGTCATGAGCTCAAACAGCATGCGCTGCGCCTGCTGAGTGCGCAGGTGATAGCCGTGAGTTGCTTCCTGATCTGGCCACTGCGCTTCACGTTTGAGCGGCCGGAACTGGACGGTGTGTTCGGTTGGTTGTTTGCGGTGCTGGCCGGTTTTGACAAGCCCTTCAACCAGGCGCCTTCGCTGCATATCGCGCTGCTGGTGATCCTGTGGGTGATGTACCAACGGCATACTCAAGGATTCTGGCGTTGGGTGGTGCACGGCTGGTTCGCGCTAATCGGGGTTTCGGTGCTGACCACTTATCAACATCACTTTATCGACTTACCCACAGGCGCCCTCGCGGGGTGGTTGTGCGTGTGGTTATGGCCGATGGAGCACCCGAGCCCCTTACTGAATGCACGGCTGACGCGGGATAACCAACGATGGCGGCTAGGGATACGCTATGGGCTGGGCGCAGTGATACTGACAGTGCTGGCCTGCTTATGCGGTGGCGCTTGCCTGTGGCTGCTATGGCCTGCGGTTTCTCTGGGGTTGATCACGGCCAACTACCTCGTACTCGGCGCGTCGGGCTTTCAAAAACGTGAGGATGGCCACCTTACGCCTGCGGCACGCTGGTTATATGCACCTTATCTGGCGGGCGCCTGGATCAATTCGCGGCTGTGGACGCGCAAACATCCTCAGGCCGATCCGATTGTGGATAACGTCTGGCTCGGGCGTATTCCTGCCACCCGCGAGCTGGGTTCATTCAAGGCCATTGTCGACTTATGCGCCGAACTGCCGATTAATCCACAGGGCCGTGCTTACGCCTGCGTGCCCGTGCTGGACCTGATCGCCCCAACCCCCGACGAATGCTTGAAAGCGGCCCACACCATTGAACGCCTGCAAGCGAGCGGCCCCCTGTTGGTGTGCTGTGCCCTCGGTTACTCACGCAGCGCCACCGCCGTCGCCGCCTGGCTGTTGAACACGGGGCGAGCCACCACGGTTGAGCAAGCGCTGGCTATTATTCGTACAGCGCGGGCCGATGTGGTCCTGCACCCCGAACACCGTCAAGCATTGGAGGGTTTGCCAAATGCCTGCTGATATGGAACTCCAGGTCGTCGCCAGCCTGTTGCGCCGCGGCCGCTCCCTGGATCAGTTATCCACAGGCCTGACGCTGCTAGGCGTGCTGTTTGGCCTCGCCCAGCTGCTGTTGGCCAGCATTTCCACCATTTGTCTGCTGTTGGCCCTGTGGATGATCGTGCTGGGCCTGCTGCAAAAGTATTGGGCGCTGCGGGTGGCCTTTGACGCCGACCTGTTCGCCCTGCTCGCTCGCGACACCACCCGCACGCCAGACCTGGACCAGGCCCTGCAAACCCTTGGCCTGCAATCGCCCAAGCGAGCCGGTCGGCCATGGACTGAACGCCGTCGCGGCGCCCTCAAACTGCTGCGTAAACAAGCCTGGCTGCTGGGCGCGCAAGCGCTGTTGACCCTGGGCGTCATTCTCGCCAGCCCTTGGCTACCTTTCGCCGGATAAGGAATTCCCATGTTCGAACCCGTGGTCGCCACGCTGATTACTTCCATGGCCCGCACCGTCACTGGCGCCCGCAGCCTGTGGCTGGGGTGCGCGCCGGTCCCGGTGCAGCGGATCTACTTCGCCAACCACAGCAGCCACGGCGACTTCGTCCTGGTGTGGGCATCACTGCCGCAGAACCTGCGCAAATTCACACGCCCGGTGGCTGGCAGTGATTACTGGAACAAGAGTGCGCTGCGCCGCTACATCATCAATCGAGTGTTCAATGGCGTGCTGATCGACCGTGAGCGCAAGGACCCTGTGGACAACCCATTGCAGCCCATGCTTGCGGCGTTGGAGGGCGGCGATTCGCTGATCATTTTTCCCGAAGGCACGCGCAATCTGGAGGATGGCTTGCTGCCGTTCAAAAGCGGTTTGTACCACCTGGCAAAGAGTTACCCACAGGCCGAGCTGGTCCCGGTGTGGATAGCCAACCTGAACCGGGTTATGCCCAAGGGCCGCGTATTGCCACTGCCCTTGTTATGCACCACCAGCTTCGGTGCCCCCCTGCAACTGGAAGAAGGCGAAGACAAAGCCGACTTCCTTGCCCGCAGCCGCGACGCCCTGCTCGCCCTTGCCCCGGAGCATTCCTGAGATGGATAGCCAAACCCTGATGTTATTTGGCGGCATCGGCGCGATCCTGGTCATCGCCTCGCTGATCGGCCTGATCCTCAAGCTGCGCACCCGTGGCAGCCCGAATGCCGTGATCGACAACCTCAACGCCCGCATCAACGCCTGGTGGGTGATGGTGGTGGTGATCGGCATCGCGTTCTGGCTCGGCACCGGCGCGGTGATCCTGCTGTTCTACGCGGTGTCGTTCTACGCCCTGCGCGAGTTCCTCACCCTCACGCCCACCCGACGCAGCGACTACCCGGCCCTGGTGGCCGCGTTCTACCTGGCCCTGCCGCTGCAATACCTGCTGATCTACGCCGACTGGTACGGGCTGTTCTCGATCTTCATCCCGGTGTACGTGTTCCTGCTGCTGCCGATCCTCGCCTCCCTGGGCGGCGACAGTACGCACTTTCTGGAACGGGCATCGAAGGTGCAATGGGGGCTGATGATCGCCGTGTTCTGCGTGTCTTTCGTCCCGGCACTACTGACCTTGGACATACCGGGCTACGAAGGCCGCAACCTGCTGCTGATCGCCTATCTGGTGATCGTGGTGCAACTGTCGGATGTATTGCAGTACGTGTGCGGCAAGCTGTTCGGCAAACGCAAGATCGCGCCCAACCTGTCGCCGTCGAAAACCGTGGAAGGATTTGTGGGCGGAATTCTGCTGTCCTCCTTGATCGGCGCGGCGCTGTGGTGGACCACACCGTTCAATCCCTGGCAGTCGTTTCTGATCGCGCTGCTGATCAACTTGCTGGGGTTTGCGGGAGGGATTGTGATGTCGGCGATCAAGCGTGACCGCGGTGTGAAGGACTGGGGGCACATGATCGAAGGACACGGCGGGATGTTGGATCGGCTGGATTCGGTGTGCTTTGCGGCGCCGATCTTCTTTCATCTCGTGCGCTACTGGTGGACCTGACCCACCCCTTTCACAAACCCGATGGAGATCAAAATGTGGCAGCTGGCTTGCCTGCGAAAGCGGTAGTGCAGTAACAGATGCAGCGACTGACACGCCGCCTTCGCGGGCAAGCCCGCTCCCACAGGGGATATGCGCCTACCTGTAGGTTTTATGGTGCTTTCAATGCCTCTAGCCAGTGATCTCGATATAGCTAGACTCTCCGCCTCCGGTCGCACCCGATAGCCAGCCCCAAACGAAACTCAGGGTAGTGCGCCCGGCGTGATCAACACCTACCGTGCCTCGTGACCACCCTGCGAGCAGCTCCCCGTCCAGGGTGACGCACTGATAAAGCAGCTCGATAGTATCTGGGCCGGTCACCCGCCCGACCTGCGTTCCCAGGCGAATTCGGCCACCCTGATAAATGCTCGAAATCACCCCGTCTTCGACTTTGTAATGAAACACGGTGCCGGTACCGGACAGGCCTTGCGCGTTATTCGCGACCACAAACCGACGATTGTGCAGACGTGCGTGGACGGTAGCAGAAGGGCTTTGCATCAATACGCATCCTTGAATTGAGCGAATCCAGAACGAAAAAAGGGGCTGTTTAAAACAGCCCCTATTGGGTACGTCAGTAAGGCTTATTCCACCGTCACCGACTTCGCCAGATTACGCGGCTGGTCAACGTCGGTGCCTTTGAGCACGGCGACGTAGTACGACAGCAACTGCAGCGGGATGGTGTAGAGGATCGGCGACAGCGTGTCGTGGATATGCGGCATGTTGATGACGTGGGTGCCTTCACCGTTGGTCATGCCGGCTTTTTCATCTGCGAAAACGATCAGTTGGCCGCCACGGGCGCGTACTTCCTGCAGGTTGGATTTGAGCTTCTCCAGCAGTTCGTTGTTCGGCGCCACGGTAACCACCGGCATGTCGTCGTCCACCAGGGCCAACGGGCCGTGCTTCAGCTCGCCGGCCGGGTAGGCTTCGGCGTGGATGTACGAGATTTCCTTGAGTTTCAGCGAGCCTTCCATCGCCACCGGGTATTGCGCGCCACGGCCCAGGAACAGGGTGTGGTTCTTGTCAGCGAACAGCTCGGCGACTTTTTCCACGGTGCTGTCCATGGCCAAGGCTTCACCCAGGCGGGTCGGCAGGCGACGCAGTTCTTCCACCAGGGTGGCTTCGACACCTTCGGCGAGGGTGCCGCGCACTTGGCCCAAGGACAGGGTCAGCAGCAACAGGCCCACCAGTTGGGTGGTGAAGGCTTTGGTGGAGGCCACGCCGATTTCGCGACCGGCCTGGGTCAGCAGGGTCAGGTCGGATTCACGCACCAGGGAGCTGATGCTGACGTTGCAGATCGCCAGACTGCCGAGGAAGCCCAGCTCCTTGGCGTTGCGCAAGGCAGCCAGGGTGTCGGCGGTTTCACCGGACTGGGAGATGGTCACGAACAGGGTGTCGGGCTGCACCACCACCTTGCGGTAGCGGAACTCGCTGGCGACTTCGACCTGGCAGGGGATGCCGGCCAGTTCTTCCAACCAGTAACGCGCCACCATACCGGCGTGGTAGCTGGTGCCACAGGCGACGATTTGCACATTGCGCACTTTGGCGAACAGTTCGGCGGCTTGCGGGCCGAAAGCGTTCACCAATACTTGGTTCTGGCTCAGGCGACCTTCCAGGGTGCGCTGTACCACGGACGGCTGCTCGTGGATTTCCTTGAGCATGAAGTGGCGGAACTCGCCTTTGTCGGCGGCTTCGGCACCGTCGCGGTATTGCACGGCTTCGCGCTCGACGGACTGACCATTCACATCCCAGATCTGCACGCTTTCACGGCGGATGTCGGCAATGTCGCCTTCTTCCAGATACATGAAGCGGTCGGTCACTTGGCGCAGGGCCAGTTGGTCGGAGGCAAGGAAGTTCTCGCCCAGGCCCAGGCCGATCACCAATGGGCTGCCACTGCGTGCGGCAACCAGGCGGTCAGGCTGGCTGGCGCTGATCACGGCCAGGCCGTAGGCGCCATGCAGTTCCTTGACCGTGGCCTTGAGGGCGGTGGTCAGGTCGCTTTGATCCTTGAGCTTGTGGTTGAGCAGGTGGGCGATCACTTCGGTGTCGGTGTCCGAGGTGAAGACGTAGCCCAGGCCCTTGAGTTGTTCACGCAGCACTTCATGGTTTTCGATAATGCCGTTGTGCACCACGGCCAGGTCGCCGGAGAAGTGCGGGTGAGCGTTACGCTCGCACGGTGCACCGTGGGTGGCCCAACGGGTGTGGGCAATGCCCAGGCGGCCTGCCAGCGGCTCACCGGCCAGGGCTTGGTCCAGTTCGCTGACCTTACCCGGGCGGCGCATGCGCTCCAGCTTGCCGGCGTTGGTGAAGAGGGCCACACCGGCGCTATCGTAGCCGCGGTATTCGAGGCGCTTGAGGCCTTCGATCAGGATGGCAGTAACGTTACGTTCGGCGACTGCGCCAACAATTCCACACATGGTGTTTCTCCTAGATGATTGCCGCGCATATCAGCGTAATGCCGCGGGCTTGGATCTGGTCGCGGGCCTCGAGCGGCAGGCGATCATCGGTAATAAGGGTATGGACGCTGCTCCAGGGCAGTTCCAGGTTGGGAATCTTGCGGCCGATCTTGTCGGATTCGACCATCACCACCACTTCACGGGCGACCTCGGCCATCACACGGCTCAAGCCCAGCAGTTCGTTGAAGGTAGTGGTACCGCGCTGCAGGTCGATGCCATCGGCACCGATGAACAGCTGGTCAAAGTCATAGGAACGCAGCACCTGCTCAGCGACCTGGCCCTGGAACGAATCCGAATGTGGGTCCCAGGTACCCCCGGTCATCAACAGCACCGGCTCGTGTTCCAATTCGCTCAAGGCGCGGGCCACGTTCAGGGAGTTGGTCATCACCACCAGGCCCGGCTGATGGCCCAGTTCGGGGATCATCGCGGCGGTAGTGCTGCCGCTGTCGATGATGATGCGCGCATGTTCACGCAAACGCTTCACGGCCGCACGGGCGATGGCGCGCTTGTAGGCCGAGATGGGCTGGGCAGCGTCGCCCACCAGCTCTTGGGGCATAGTGATTGCACCGCCGTAGCGACGCAGGAGCAAGCCGTTACTTTCGAGGGCAGCAAGGTCCTTGCGGATGGTCACTTCCGAAGTTTCGAAATGTTTGGCCAACTCGTCCACGCTGACTTCGCCCTGCTCGTTGAGCAAGGTGAGGATATTGTGGCGTCGCTGGGGGGTGTTTCGTTTCGACATGGTAGTGATAAGTTTCGTTTCGAAAGATAACGAAGGCAATCAAAACCTATTGGGGAAAGATCGTCAAGAGGCGGAAGGCATTTTTGTAGAGCTTTCGGACATGCCACTAAACAACTGTGGGAGCTGGCTTGCCTGCGATAGCTGCGTGTCAGGCGACATCATGATGAATGTCAGACCGCTATCGCAGGCAAGCCAGCTTCCACAGGAGTGAGTCTCAACCTATCGAGTTGTGGATAACTCAGCTCTTTTTGATCTTGACTGGGCGTTTCCAGCCGTCGATGTTGCGTTGGCGGGCGCGGGCAACGGCCAGTTGGGACTTATCCACATCCTGGTTGATGGTCGAGCCCGCTGCGGTGTTGGAACCATCACCGATGGTCACGGGAGCAACCAGCGAGTTATTGGACCCGATGAACACGTCTTCACCAATGGTGGTCTGGTACTTGTTGGCACCGTCATAGTTGCAGGTGATGGTGCCAGCGCCGATGTTGGTGCGTGCGCCGATGACGGCATCCCCCAGATAAGTCAGGTGGCCGACTTTGGCGCCTTCGCCGAGGTGAGCGTTTTTCAGTTCGACAAAGTTACCCACATGGGCCTGGGCCCCCAGCTCACTACCCGGACGCAAGCGCGCAAACGGCCCGGCATCGCTGCCCTCACCCATCACGGCACCGTCGATATGGCTGTTGGCCTTGACCACCACGCCTTTGCGCAAGGTGCTGTCCTTGATCACGCAGTTCGGACCGATGACCACACCGTCTTCAATGATCACGCGGCCTTCGAGGATCACATTGATATCGATCAGGACGTCGCGGCCCACCGTGACTTCGCCACGTACATCGAAACGCGCCGGGTCTCGCAGGGTCACGCCCTGGGCCATCAGGCGCAGGCCTTCGCGCAGTTGATAGTGACGTTCCAGCTCTGCCAGTTGTTTGCGGTCGTTGGCGCCCTGCACTTCCATCGGATGGTGGGGCTGCTCGGTGGCGACCAGCAGGCCATCGCTGACGGCCATCTCGATGACGTCGGTGAGGTAGTACTCGCCCTGAGCGTTGTTGTTGGACAGGCGGCTCATCCAGTCGGCGAGCTTGTTGGCAGGCACGGCGAGAATGCCGGTATTGCCTTCAGTAATCGCGCGCTGGGCTTCGCTGGCATCTTTGTGTTCAACGATGGCAGCCACCTTGCCGTCGGCGTTGCGCACAATGCGGCCGTAGCCCGTAGGGTCATCCAGCTCAACTGTCAGCAGGCCCATCTGGCCAGGCACCACGTGCTTGAGCAGGCGTTGCAAGGTTTCCACTTCAATCAGCGGGACATCGCCGTAGAGGATCAATACCGTGTCCGCAGTGATGAAAGGCACAGCCTGCGCGGTCGCGTGGCCGGTGCCCAGTTGCTTGTCTTGCAATACGAAATTCAGATCGTCCGCAGCCAGACGCTCACGGACCACGTCGGCACCGTGGCCAATCACCACATGAATACGTTGTGGGTCCAACTGGCGGGCACTGTGGATAACATGGCCCAGCATGGAGTTGCCGGCAACCGGATGCAGTACCTTGGGCAGGGCTGAACGCATGCGGGTGCCCTGGCCTGCGGCGAGAATGACGATTTCAAGAGACATGAATGGCTACCAATCCTGGGCGGTCCGGGTTCAGACCAAAGAAGTGTTTTGCAAAAAAAGAAAAAGGGTAGCCGAGGCTACCCTTTTTAATCAATCACGCATGAAACAAAACGGCGACGCCGCTTACTTCTTGCGGATCTGCTGGAGAGTACGCAGCTGGGCTGCGGCCTCGGCCAGACGGACTGCAGCAGCGCTGTAGTCGAAGTCTGCGCCTTTTTCGTTCAGCGCCTTCTCGGCAGCCTTGACGGCTTCCTGAGCGGAGGCTTCATCCAGGTCGCCAGCACGTTGCACGGTGTCGGCAAGTACCTTGACCATGTTCGGCTGAACCTCGAGGAAACCACCGGAGATGTAAAACACCTCACGTTCCCCGCCTTGCTTGGTCAGAGTGATCGGACCTGGCTTCAAGCTTGTGATCAGCGGGGCGTGACCCATGGCGATACCAAGATCACCCAGGTCACCGTGCGCTGTTACAAACTCGACCAGACCGGAGAAAATTTCTCCTTCCGCGCTGACGATATCGCAATGGACTGTCATAGCCATCTGATTGCCTCAACCTGATGAGCGCCCGTTTCCGGGCGCCAGGATTACAGTTTCTTGGCTTTCTCGATCGCTTCTTCGATGCCGCCGACCATGTAGAACGCTTGTTCTGGCAGGTGGTCGTAGTCACCGTTGAGGATGCCTTTGAAGCCAGCAATGGTGTCTTTCAGGGAAACGTATTTACCCGAGGCACCGGTGAAGACTTCAGCCACGAAGAACGGCTGCGACAAGAAACGCTGGATCTTACGAGCACGGTTTACCAACTGCTTGTCGGCTTCCGACAGCTCGTCCATACCCAGGATCGCAATGATGTCCTTCAGTTCTTTGTAACGCTGCAGCACGTACTGAACACCGCGAGCGGTGTCGTAGTGCTCCTGGCCGATCACGTTCGGGTCCAGCTGGCGCGAAGTCGAGTCGAGTGGATCGACCGCTGGGTAGATACCCAGGGAAGCGATGTCACGGGACAGAACGACGGTGGCGTCCAAGTGGGCGAAGGTGGTGGCTGGCGACGGGTCGGTCAAGTCATCCGCAGGTACGTATACCGCTTGGATCGAGGTGATCGAACCTTCCTTGGTCGAAGTGATACGCTCTTGCAGAACGCCCATCTCTTCAGCCAGGGTCGGCTGGTAACCTACTGCCGAAGGCATACGGCCCAGCAGTGCGGATACTTCAGTACCGGCCAGGGTGTAACGGTAGATGTTGTCGACGAACAGCAGAACGTCGTTACCTTCGTCACGGAACTTCTCGGCCATGGTCAGGCCAGTCAGGGCTACGCGCAGACGGTTTCCCGGCGGCTCGTTCATCTGACCGTAAACCAGTGCCACTTTGTCCAGAACGTTGGAGTCCTTCATCTCGTGGTAGAAGTCGTTACCCTCACGAGTACGCTCACCAACACCTGCGAACACGGAATAACCGCTGTGCTCGATGGCGATGTTACGGATCAGTTCCATCATGTTTACGGTCTTGCCTACACCGGCACCACCGAACAGACCGACTTTACCGCCTTTGGCGAACGGGCAAACCAGGTCGATAACCTTGATGCCGGTTTCCAGCAGGTCGTTGCCGCCCGCTTGTTCTGCGAACGAAGGTGCTGCGCGGTGAATGCCCCAGCGCTCTTCGGTGGCAATCGGGCCAGCTTCGTCGATCGGGTTGCCCAGTACGTCCATGATCCGGCCCAGAGTCGCTTTACCGACCGGTACGGAGATGGCAGCGCCAGTGTCGACAACGTCCAGACCGCGCTTCAAGCCTTCGGTGGAACCCATCGCAATGGTACGAACTACGCCGTCGCCCAGCTGCTGCTGAACTTCCAGGGTAGTTTCCGCGCCTTGTACTTTCAGCGCGTTATAGATGCTCGGTACGCTGTCGCGTGGAAATTCCACGTCGATAACGGCGCCGATGATTTGAACGATACGTCCGCTACTCATAGCTGGATCCTCTGAATATTTGAACCGTTAAACCGCGGCAGCGCCGCCGACGATTTCCGAGATCTCTTGGGTGATCGCAGCCTGACGCGCCTTGTTGTAGATCAGCTGCAAATCGCTGATCAGATCACCGGCGTTATCGGTAGCGTTTTTCATCGCGATCATCCGCGCCGCTTGTTCAGCTGCGTTGTTCTCGACCACCGCCTGGTACACCTGCGACTCCACGTAGCGCACCATCAAGCCGTCAAGCAGCTCTTTGGCGTCTGGTTCGTAGAGGTAGTCCCAGTGGTGCTTGAGTTCCTGATCCGGAGTCGCCACCAGTGGAATCAACTGCTCCACGGTTGGCTGCTGGGTCATGGTGTTGATGAACTTGTTGGATACCACGGAGAGGCGGTCAATACGGCCTTCCAGGTACGCATCCAGCATCACCTTCACACTGCCGATCAAATCATTGATCGACGGCTCTTCACCCAGGTGGCTGATAGCTGCAACGACGTTACCGCCGAAGTTGCGGAAAAAGGCCGCACCCTTGCTACCAACAACACACAGATCAATCTCGACGCCGTTTTCGCGGTTTACCGCCATGTCCTTGACCAGGGCCTTGAACAGGTTGGTATTCAGACCACCGCACAAACCACGGTCACTGCTCACTACCACATAACCCACACGCTTGACGGCGCGGTCGATCATGAACGGGTGGCGGTATTCCGGGTTGGCGTTGGCCAGATGCCCAATTACCTGGCGGATACGCTCCGCATAAGGACGGCTAGCAGCCATGCGCATTTGTGCCTTGCGCATTTTGCTGACCGCCACTTTTTCCATGGCGCTGGTAATTTTTTGCGTGCTTTTGATGCTCGCAATCTTACTGCGAATCTCTTTTGCGCCTGCCATGTAACACCTATCAGGTTAGCAAGCGGGAGCCTTGCGGCTCCCGCTGCGGCTTACCAGGTTTGGGTGGCCTTGAACTTCTCGATACCGGCTTTCATGCCAGCGTCGATATCGTCATTGAAGTCACCCTTCACGTTGATCTTCGCCATCAATTCGGCGTGATCGCGGTTGAAGTAAGCAATCAGCGCTTGTTCAAAGCTGCCGACCTTGGCGATTTCAACGTCGGTCAGGAACCCACGCTCAGCGGCATACAGCGACAACGCCATGTCAGCGATCGACATTGGGGCGTATTGCTTCTGCTTCATCAGCTCGGTAACGCGCTGACCATGCTCAAGTTGCTTACGGGTCGCTTCGTCCAGGTCAGAAGCGAACTGGGCGAATGCCGCCAGTTCACGATACTGAGCCAGAGCGGTACGGATACCACCGGAGAGCTTCTTGATGATCTTGGTCTGAGCGGCACCACCCACACGGGATACCGAAACACCGGCGTTCACTGCAGGGCGGATGCCCGAGTTGAACATGGCCGATTCCAGGAAGATCTGACCGTCGGTGATGGAAATCACGTTGGTCGGAACGAACGCGGAAACGTCGCCAGCCTGGGTTTCGATGATCGGCAGTGCGGTCAGGGAACCGGTTTTGCCGGTCACTGCGCCGTTGGTGAACTTCTCTACGTACTCTTCGGAAACGCGGGATGCGCGCTCCAGCAGACGGGAGTGGAGATAGAACACGTCGCCTGGGTAAGCTTCACGGCCTGGTGGACGGCGCAGCAGCAGGGAAATCTGGCGATAAGCCACTGCTTGCTTGGACAGATCGTCATAAACGATCAGCGCGTCTTCACCGCGGTCGCGGAAGAATTCACCCATGGTGCAGCCGGAGTACGGTGCCAGGAATTGCAGCGCAGGAGATTCCGAAGCACTGGCAGCCACGATGATCGTGTTGGCCAGGGCGCCGTTTTCTTCCAGCTTGCGAACTACGTTGGCGATGGTCGATTGCTTCTGACCGATGGCTACGTAGACGCAGAAAATGCCGCTGTCTTTCTGGTTGATGATCGCGTCGATCGCCAGAGCGGTTTTACCGATCTGACGGTCACCGATGATCAGCTCACGCTGGCCACGGCCGACTGGGATCATGGCATCGACAGCCTTGTAGCCAGTCTGTACAGGCTGGTCTACCGACTTACGCCAGATCACGCCTGGAGCAACTTTCTCGACCGCGTCGGTCTCGGTGTTGCCCAGTGGACCTTTACCGTCAACAGGGTTACCCAGTGCGTCGACTACGCGACCCAGCAGTTCCTTACCAACCGGAACTTCCAGGATGCGGCCTGTGCACTTGGCGCTCATGCCTTCAGCCAGACTGGTGTACGCGCCCAATACAACGGCACCTACGGAGTCTTGCTCCAGGTTGAGGGCCATACCGTAGACGCCGCCCGGAAACTCGATCATCTCGCCGTACATTACGTCGGCCAGACCGTGAATCCGCACGATGCCGTCAGATACGCTGACGACAGTGCCTTCGTTACGGGCTTGGGAGGTCACATCGAGCTTGTCGATGCGGCCCTTGATAATTTCACTTATTTCGGAAGGATTGAGTTGCTGCATTGCTCTGCTGCCCCTTCAAACTCAAGATTTCAATGCTTCGGCAAGTTTCGCGATTTTGCCGCGAATCGAGCCATCGATAACCAGGTCGCCGGCACGGATAACAACACCACCAATAAGCGATGCGTCCTCCGAAGCTTGCAGGCGCACTTCCCGATTGAGTCGTGCACTGAGAACCTTGGCGAGTTTGTCTTGCTGTTCTTGGTTCAATGCGAAAGCACTGGTCACTTCAACGTCTACCGATTTCTCTGCTTCGGCCTTGTACAGGTCGAACAGAGCGGCGATCTCCGGCAATAGCGGGAGACGGTCGTTTTCGGCAATGACGTGGATGAAGTTCTGCACCTTCACATCAAACTTGTCGCCGCACACTTCAATAAAAGTGGCGGCCTTGTCTGCGCTCGTCAGGCGCGGGGCCTTGAGCACGCGCTGCATTGTGTCGTCTTGCGACACTGCTGCAGCCAGGCCGAGCATGGCTGACCAAGAGGCCAGCTGCTGGTGGGCCTGGGCGTGCTCGAAGGCTGCCTTAGCGTAAGGTCGGGCCAACGTGGTCAGTTCTGCCATGATCGCCCTCGCTTAAATTTCAGCAGCCAGTTTGTTAACCAGCTCCGCGTGCGCGTTTTGATCGATTGTGGCACCGAGGATCTTCTCAGCACCGCCAACGGCCAGAGCACCCAGTTGGGCACGCAGCGCGTCTTTGACACCGTTCAGTTCCTGTTCGATCTCGGCATGAGCCGAAGCCTTCACACGGTCAGCTTCGACGCGGGCTTTTTCAACAGCCTCTTCGACGATCTGGTTACCGCGTTTCTTGGCTTGCTCAATGATCTCGGCTGCCTGTGCTTTAGCTTCGCGCAGTTGCTGACCCACTTTCTCGTGGGCCAACTCCAGGTCGCGAGCTGCACGGCTGGCAGCGTCCAAACCATCCGCGATCTTCTTCTGACGTTCGTGCAAAGCCGCGATGACCGGAGGCCACACGAACTTCATGCAAAACACTACAAAAATGAAGAACGCAACGGATTGGCCAATCAGGGTTGCATTAATGTTCACGCCAACACCTCGCTCATTCGTTGTCCATCACCCCAATCACTCGAAAAGTCGAGTGATTAGCCAGCGAGTTGACCAACGAAGGGGTTCGCGAAGGTGAAGAACAGTGCGATACCAACGCCGATCATGGTCACGGCGTCGAGCAGGCCGGCGACGATGAACATTTTAACTTGCAGCATTGGGACCATTTCTGGCTGACGCGCTGCGCCTTCCAGGAATTTGCCGCCCAGCAGGCCGAAACCAATGGCAGTACCCAGGGCGCCCAGGCCGATCAACAGTGCAACAGCGATAGCGGTTAGACCAACTACAGTTTCCATCTTTCCTCCCGACTTTTACGTCGTATGGTTTAGGTTTTTTAGATTTTAAAGCGGTAAAACAAATCGTTTCATAGCCCTGTTGGGCCACCTTCCCGTTTGACCGGGAAGGACATCAGACTAGTCGAGACTGGTCTTAATGGTTCTCTTCGTGCGCCATCGACAGGTAGACGATGGTCAGCATCATGAAGATGAAGGCCTGCAGGGTAATGATCAGGATGTGGAACACAGCCCACGCCCACTGCAGAACTACGCCCAGGCCGCTAAGCCAGAGCAGACCGCTGCCGAACATCACAGCGATCAGAATGAACACCAGCTCGCCGGCATACATGTTGCCGAACAGTCGCAGAGCCAGGGAAATCGGCTTGGCGATCAGGGTGACGAATTCCAGCAGGAAGTTCACCGGGATCAGCAGGGCTTGAACGAAGATGTTCTTGCTGCCGAACGGGTGCAGGGTCAGTTCGCCGATGAAGCCGCCGATGCCCTTGACCTTGATGCTGTAGAAAATGATCAGCGCGAATACCGACAGAGCCATGCCCAGTGTGGCGTTCGGGTCAGTGGTGGATACGGCGCGGAATGGAATGTGCGGGTCGCCGGAGATCGCCATGGCCAACTGAGGAATCCAGTCCACCGGAATCAGGTCGACGGCGTTCATCAGGAACACCCAGACGAAGATGGTCAGTGCCAGCGGTGCAATCACCGGGCTACGGCCATGGAAGCTGTCTTTCACGCTGCCATCGACGAATTCGACCAATACTTCAACGAAGTTCTGCAAAGCACCTGGCTGACCGGAAGTCGCCTTCTTTGCCGCCATGCGGAAAATCAGAACGAAGATCAGGCCCAATGCGACCGACCAACCCAGAGTATCCAGGTGGAAAGCCCAGAAACCCATTTCTTTGGCTTCTGCTGCGGTGTGGGCAAAGCCCCAGCCGCCATTAGGAAGCTGACCGAAGGTCAGGTTCTGCAAGTGGTGCTGGATATAGCCCGAAGCGGTTGTTTCTGCCATGGTTGCCTCAAACGCCCTAAGGTTTCGAAAGTCTTGTTTTCATTAGCAGGGGAGCGAACCAGCTGACCAGTTGGGTCAACACGAAGACGCCGAATACAGCCAGCGGCGCCAATGGCTTCACACCTGCAAAGGTCAGTGCAAACAGCACTGCCGTCAAAATCAGTTTCCCCGCCTCGCCGGCATAAAAAGACCGGACGATAGCCTGGGCTGCTCGGGCGCCGGAAAACCGAAAGGCCCTGTGAGCAAAATACATATTGGGCAGCAAGGCTATCAGGCCTCCGCAGAGTCCTGAATACCCGGCTACGACTCCATGCCAATACCAAAGCGCCAATGCGGCGATCAGCAAAATGACAAATTGAGCCAGTAGAACCGGAAAAACAGCCAAG
Organism: Pseudomonas sp. DWP2-2; assembly: GCF_049897065.1. Classification (NCBI taxonomy): domain Bacteria; kingdom Pseudomonadati; phylum Pseudomonadota; class Gammaproteobacteria; order Pseudomonadales; family Pseudomonadaceae; genus Pseudomonas; species Pseudomonas sp. DWP2-2. The sequence goes on from NZ_JAFCVN010000005.1 coordinate 490,825, forward strand.
CGATGGAACGGCAACGTGTTTGGCGTGCGGGTTTCCATCACTCTTGCTCCTCAATGGTCGGCTGCCGGAAATCAATAACTTGGCATAATTTGTGCCGACAAAATGCGCGCAGAGTATAGGGGCGGTTCAGCCCCTATTCAACTGTCGGGTAGTGATTTCCGATCACGCGCTACATAAGCAAATGTTTCAGCGGATGTGGGCAAGGACACCTTGAAGCTCGTCAAGGGAGTTATATCCGATGACCAATTGCCCTTTGCCCTTCTTGCCGTGACGAATTTGCACCGCAGAGCCCAGGCGCTCGGCCAGGCGCTGCTCGAGTCGTGCGATATCGGGATCAGGTTTGGCGGTTTCGACCGGTGCAGGTTTGCCGCTGAGCCACTGGCGCACCAGCGCTTCAGTCTGACGCACGGTCAGGCCTCGTGCGACAACGTGTCGCGCCCCTTCAACCTGTTGATTTTCCGGCAAACCGAGCAACGCACGGGCATGGCCCATTTCCAGGTCGCCGTGGGACAACATGGTCTTGATCACTTCCGGCAGCGCGATCAAACGCAACAAGTTGGACACGGTGACGCGGGACTTGCCCACTGCCTCGGCCACTTGTTGCTGGGTGAGCTGGAATTCCTGCTGCAAACGCTGCAACGCAATCGCTTCTTCGATCGGGTTGAGGTCTTCACGCTGGATATTCTCGATCAACGCCATGGCGATCGCGGTTTCATCCGGCACATCGCGCACCATCGCCGGGATGGTTTCCTTGCCGGCCTGCTGGCTGGCACGCCAGCGGCGCTCCCCGGCGATGATCTCAAAGCGGCCACCGCCAATGGGGCGCACCACGATGGGCTGCATCACGCCCTGGGCCTTGATCGAGTTGGACAGTTCTTCCAGGGCCTGGGGGTCCATGTCCCGACGTGGCTGGTATTTGCCCCGCTGGATCAGGTCCAGCGGCAAGTGCTGCAGCTCGCGCTCGTCGGCCTGCACCGCTTGTTCTTCAAGCGATGTGACGGTCGGACCACTCAACAGTGCATCCAGTCCACGTCCGAGACCTCGTTTCTTGACGGCCATGGGGATTCCTTAATTTGGCTGGGCTGCAGCGGTGCGTGAATTACGGCGTTGGCGGCGAACCATCTCGCCAGCCAATGCCAGGTAGGCAATGGCACCACGCGAGGATTTGTCGTACGCCAGCGCGGGCATGCCATAGCTTGGCGCTTCGGCCAGGCGGATGTTGCGTGGAATCACGGTGTCGTACAACTGATCGCCAAAGTGTTCCTTGAGCTGCGCCGACACATCGTTCATCAGGCTCAGGCGCGGGTCATACATCGTACGCAGCAGGCCTTCGACTTTCAGGTTCGGGTTGAGCAACTCGGCAATTCGCTTGATGTTATCCACAAGGTCGCTCAAGCCTTCGAGAGCGAAGTACTCGCACTGCATGGGGATAATTACCCCATCGGCGGCAACCAGCGCGTTAAGCGTGAGCATCGACAGCGACGGTGGACAGTCGATCAAAATGTAATCGTAGTTTTCGCGAATGGGCGCCAGGGCGCTGCGCAGACGGCTTTCTTTCATCTGCATTTCCAGCAGCACCACTTCCGCCGCGGTCAGATCGCGGTTGGCCGGCAGCAGTTGGTAACCGCCGTGCTCGGAATAGTGCATGGCCTGGGCCAGGTCGCATTCGCCAATCAGCAAATCGTAGACCGAGTTTTCCAGGCCGTGTTTATCCACACCGCTACCCATGGTGGCGTTGCCCTGTGGATCGAGATCGATCAACAGCACCCGACGCTTGGTCGCGACCAGGGATGCTGCGAGGTTGATACAGGTGGTGGTTTTACCCACGCCACCTTTCTGGTTCGCTATCGCGAATACCTTAGCCATTCTTGCTTGTGTTCCCAATCATGCCGTGCGGCGCAGTATCAGCAGATGGCGTTGGCCTTGGCAACCAGGTACGGCCAAGGCGTGTTCGCTATCGAGGTGGAAGTCTGCCGGCAATGCTAACAGCTCGTCGCTTGGATGAACGCCCTTCATTGCCAACCAGCGGGTATCACGGTCGCCCAGGTGGCGTGTCCAGTTGCTGAAGTTCTCCATGCTGCTGAACGCCCGAGACACGATCCCGTTGAAAGGCAGTTCAGGCGTGAATGCTTCGACACGACTGTGGATAACTTGCAGGTTATCCAGCTTGAGTTCGAGTTTGACCTGGGTCAGGAAGCGGGTTTTCTTGCCGTTGCTGTCCAGGCAGGTCACGTGGGACTCGGGAAACAGGATCGCCAACGGGATGCCAGGCATGCCGCCGCCGCTGCCCACATCGAGCCAACGGCCATTTTCGATAAACGGCATCACGCTGAGGCTGTCGAGCAAATGCCGCGACACCATCTCGTCTGGGTCACGCACTGCTGTCAGGTTGTAAGCCTTGTTCCATTTGATCAACAGGGCCAGGTAGCCCAGCAGTAGCTCATGCTGGGGTTCGGTCAGGGCTACGCCCAACTGGCGCGCTCCTGTGGATAACTCTTCGGCGTGTTGCGAGGTGACCAACGAACTCAAGCGCTTTGCTCCAACTGACGGCCCGCGCCGCGTTTTTTCAAATGAATCATCAACAGCGAGATGGCTGCCGGAGTGACGCCAGGGATACGTGAAGCCTGCCCGAGGGTTTCCGGCCGAGTTATCCCCAACTTGCTTTGAATTTCTTTCGATAACCCGGAAATTCCGGTGTAGTCGATATCCACAGGAAGTTTGGTGTCTTCACTGGCGCGCAGCCGAGCGATCTCGTCCTGCTGGCGATCAATGTAGCCTGCGTATTTGGTCTTGATTTCAACCTGTTCGGCAACCTGTGGGTCTTCTGCGCCCTGGCCAGTCACTTCGACCAGACCAGCGTAGTCGATTTCCGGGCGGGAAAGCAGGTTGAGCAAGTTGTATTCATGGGTCAACGGCGTGCCGAATTTTTCTGCAATGGCGTCGCCTTGCTCCGTGCCCGGGCGAACCCAGGTACTTTTCAGACGCTGTTCTTCGAGCGCAATGCTTTCGCGTTTTTTGCAGAAGGCCGCCCAGCGGGCGTCATCGACCAGGCCCAGCTCGCGACCTTTTTCGGTCAAGCGCAGGTCGGCGTTGTCTTCGCGCAGGATCAGACGGTATTCCGCCCGAGATGTGAACATCCGGTACGGTTCCTGGGTACCCAGGGTAATCAGGTCGTCGACCAATACGCCGATGTAGGCTTCATCGCGACGCGGGCACCAGCTGTCTTTGCCTTGTGCACGCAATGCTGCGTTGGTCCCGGCCAGCAAACCTTGGGCCCCGGCTTCTTCATAACCGGTAGTGCCGTTGATTTGGCCGGCGAAGAACAGGCCGCCGATCACTTTGGTTTCCAGGCTGTATTTCAGGTCGCGCGGGTCGAAGTAGTCGTACTCGATGGCGTAGCCCGGACGCACGATGTGCGCGTTTTCCATACCGCGAATCGACTGCACGATCTGGATTTGCACATCGAACGGCAGCGAAGTGGAAATTCCGTTGGGGTACAGCTCGTGGGTGGTCAAGCCTTCGGGTTCGATAAAGACCTGGTGGCTTTCCTTGTCGGCAAAGCGGTGGATCTTGTCTTCGATCGACGGGCAATAACGCGGGCCAATGCCTTCGATCACCCCGGAATACATCGGCGAACGATCAAGGTTCGCGGCAATGATTTCGTGGGTTCGGGCGTTGGTGTGGGTAATCCAGCAGCTGACCTGTTTCGGGTGCTGTTCTTTGGAACCCATGAACGACATGACCGGGATCGGCGTGTCGCCGGCTTGCTCGGTCATCATCGAGAAATCCACAGAACGCCCATCAATGCGTGGCGGGGTTCCGGTTTTCAAACGGCCGACGCGCAGCGGTAGTTCACGCAGACGTTTTGCCAGGGCAATTGACGGCGGGTCACCGGCACGACCACCGGAATAATTTTGCATACCGATGTGGATAAGTCCGCCGAGGAACGTGCCCGTGGTCAGTACGACCGAATCTGCATGAAAACGCAGACCCATTTGCGTAACGACACCGCGTACCTGGTCCTGCTCGACGATCAAGTCATCGGCGGCCTGCTGAAATATCCACAGGTTCGGCTGGTTTTCCAGGGTTTCGCGTACCGCTGCCTTGTACAGGATGCGGTCGGCCTGAGCCCGGGTAGCACGTACGGCCGGGCCTTTTCGGCTGTTGAGCACGCGAAATTGAATACCACCCTTGTCGGTGGCCATCGCCATTACCCCGCCAAGGGCATCGATTTCCTTGACCAGATGGCTTTTGCCAATCCCGCCAATTGCGGGGTTGCAACTCATGGCACCGAGGGTTTCCACGTTATGCGTCAGCAACAGGGTTTTTACGCCCATGCGTGCTGACGCCAGTGCTGCCTCGGTACCGGCATGACCGCCGCCGATGACGATCACTTCAAAACGGGAAGGGAAATCCACCACGCACCTCGTGCCTGCTTATGTAGGTAATCAGGAATTGTTTGTTGAAAGGGTTCTACAGCTTTGGCGGCAAGTATAGGGACTTCGCCCTTCCTAAAGAACCCTTTGCACAAAATTTAACCAGCTGTGGATGAATCACAGACAATAGAAATTAAAAGAGAGAAATTTATTAAATCTTTGTTTTTATGTTTATTTATACTGAGCAACATTTCTGTGGATAGATCTCTGCAGGCCTTTATTTTCAATGTGTACAGAGATTCAAAACGTTGTGGTCATCTGCCGATGAGGCCCTTGGATAAGTGCTTTAAGCCTGTGGATTAAACGACTGGTTATCCACAGGTGGGTTTTTGCTCAGGTTTCAGGCCCTGTTATCAACTGGGCACAACCGCGGTTATTCACAGGGCTTAATCCACAGAAACGGCCGATTTCGTCCACGGCAAAGCTGGGAATTAATCCCGGGTGGGACAAAAACAGATCTATTGTGGGAAAACACTGGGCCAGTTAATAATAGCGATTATCATTAACCTACCTTGTCGCGACTATGCCTTCCTCCTCACATACCGCAGCGGTCCAGCACATCTATGAACAGCACCATTCGTGGTTGCGCGGATGGCTCAAGGGAAAATTGCATAACGCCAGCGATGCAGCCGATGTGGCCCACGATACGTTCGTGCGCATGCTCGGTGGATGTCACGCAGCGCAGATCCGTGAACCACGGGACTATCTGACGACCATCGCCAGGGGTCTGGTGATTGACCGCTACCGGCGGCACGCCATCGAGCAGGCCTACAGGCAAACCCTGGCAGAGCGTCCCGAAACCACAGCTATCAGTGAAGAAGACAAGGCAATCATCATCGAAACCCTAGTGGCTGTGGATAAAGCGCTGTCTGGCCTGGGTGAGCGGGCACGGCGAATTTTCGTGCTCGCACAGATTGAAGGGCTGACTTATCAACAGATCGCCGATCAACTGCAGGTATCGCTGACCACGGTGAAGAAACACATGATCCGCGCCCTCACCGAATGCTCCCTGATCATGGCCAGCCGGTAATGGTCAGCCCCGACCGCAAGACGTTCGAGGCCGCTGCCAGTTGGTACGTGCAATTTCAGTCGCAACCACCGACGCCCGCACAACATCAAGCCTGGCAGCAGTGGCTTAATCGTGACCCATCCCACCAGGCGGCTTGGAACCAGATGGAGCAGTTGCAGCGCAGCCTTGGAGCCCTGTCCCCTGACCTCACACGCCGCGCGTTGTCCACCACGCAACAGCGGCGCCAGGTCCTCAAGTGGATGCTGGTGCTCGGCGGCAGTGGCTATCTGGGGTGGAACGTCCAGCAACATACGTCGCTGGGCAACATATGGGCTGATTACCGCACGTCGGTGGGCCAGAGGCGACGCATCGAGCTGGCGGATGGCACGCAGATCAATCTCAATACTCATACCGCTATCGATGTGGCATTTGATGGGCGACAACGTTTGATCCGTCTGCGCGAGGGTGAAGTACTTATCCACACCGGCACACGGGGTGGGCACTTACCGTTTTATGTCGAAACTCGCCAAGGCCGGGTCCAGGCGCTGGGCACTCGGTTTACTGTGCGCCAACTGCCGGACGCCACGCGGGTTGGTGTCTTGGAAGAACGGGTTGAGATATCCCCCGGCGACCAACCCGAACTTCGCCGCACTATTGGCGCGGGTGAGAGCGCAGAATTTGATCGGCGCAATGTGCGCCCTGCCCAGCGATATGGCGGAGTACAGGCCGCCTGGGTCGATGGCCAACTGATCGTGCTCGATGCTCGGCTGGGAGAGGTTATCGATGAGTTGGCGCGCTATCGGCCAGGCGTATTGCACTGCGACCCAGCCTCTGCGGGCCTACGCGTTTCCGGGACCTTCCGTCTGGACTCAACCGATGCCGTCCTCGCTAACCTGCAAGCGAGCCTGCCGATTCAAGTGAAATACTTTACGCGCTATTGGGTGTCGGTCACCCGGATCGGCTGATCGAAAAAATAATCCACAGAGGGTTATCTTTTTTTGACCTGGTGCGGCCCTACAGGTAATCACGACGCTACCTTCAGGGCTTACTCACCTATGCGCCTTCCCACCCCGCTCCGCAAACGACTTTCCTGCCACAGCATGACCTACGGTCTGCAGTTCATCACCGCTACCACCGGTGTGTTGTTAGCCACCGCCGTCATGGCCGCCAGCGCAACGCAACACTATGCAATTGCCGCTGGCCCGCTGGACAATGCGTTGAGCCAGTTTGCTGCCAGGGCCAATGTGATTCTGTCCTTCTCCCCCCAGCAAACCGCGCGTTTGATTACGCCGGGGCTGCAAGGTGACTATTCGGTGGACCAGGGCTTTGCGCTGCTGCTGCAGAACTCGGACCTGCAGGCGGTCGCACAAGCTCCCGGCAGCTATGTATTACAGGCGGCCCCTGCTGGCCGACTCACCTTGGCACCCACCACTGTGAGCACTTATCAACAGGGCGGCTTCAATCAAGAGATCGCCGGGGATGTAGGCTACAAGGCGCAGAACAGCCGGATCGGCACGAAGACCAGCACACCGCTGTCCGAGACTCCGCGTTCGGTGTCCGTTGTCACTGGCCAGCGTATCAAGGACCAGAAATCTCAAACCCTGACAGACGTGTTGGGCTACGTACCGGGAATCTTCGCCCCACCGTTCGCGGCGGGCGACGGCTTGGCAGGCGATCTGTTTTTCATTCGCGGTTTCAACGCCACGGATTACGGCTACGGCCTGCTGCGAGATGGCCTGCGGGTGCAAGGCAATCGATACGACACCACCAGCGAACCCTACGGCCTGGAACGGGTCGAGATTTTCCGCGGCCCGTCTTCCCTGCTCTACGGTGAAAACGCACCCGGTGGTTTGGTTAATCTGGTGAGTAAACACCCGACTGCAACCCCGCAAGGCGAGGTGCAGGTGAGTTATGGTTCGAATAATCGACGCCAGTTGGGTGTGGATATCTCGGGCCCGCTCAACGACAGTGACAATATTCTGGGCCGGGTGGTGATGCTGGGGCGTAAATCCGACACACAGACCGATCACGTCCCGGACGATCGTCTATATATCGCGCCATCCCTGACCCTGAACTTCGACGACTACAACACCCTGACGCTGCTGGCCAACTACCAGAAAGACCATACCAACCTGGAACTTGGCCTACCCGCCGCCGGTACGCTGCTTACAAATCCCAACGGGAAGCTGTCCAAACACACCCTGCTGGGCAATCCGGACTGGAACACCTTTGAACGCGAAGCGTGGAGCACCGGCTATGAGTTCAGCCACAGCTTCAATGATGACTGGCAGTTCCGTCAGAACTCGCGCTATATGCAGTCACGCATCAACCGGCACGAAACCTGGCCTGGATCATTGAATAACGGTGGCTTCGGCACCCGGCTGAACATGAACGCCTATGACCGCTACAACAAATCGATGGTCTATTCCCTGGATAACCAGCTCGAAGGCAAGTTCCAGTTGGGCAGTGTGGAAAACACAGTGCTATTGGGCGCCAGCTATGACCGAACCTCGTTCAATCAAGACTGGGATGCGGGTTTCGCCGGCACCATCGATGTGTATAACCCGGTGTACCTGCGCGACCCGCTCACTCCCCTGGCAGTGCAAAACACTTTGCTTGAACAGCAGATGAAAGGGGTTTATGCACAGATCCAAAGCAAATACGACCATTGGCTCTTTCTGCTCGGAGGCCGCCAGGATTGGGTCGACAGCAATTACCGAGACAAGGTCAAGCCATCGAGCAATATCAACTCACAGGATCGTAAATTCACTTACCAGGGCGGGGTGATGTACCAGTTCGACAACGGCCTTACGCCGTATGTCAGCTATTCCACCGCGTTTGTCCCCGTGCAGCAGATCTCCAACGCCGGCTCGCCGTTGAAACCGATCACCAGCAGCCAATATGAAGTGGGCGTTAAGTACGAACCGATCGGCTGGGATACGGCGATGACCGTGTCGGTGTATGACCTGCGCAAGCAGGACGATACCTACCTCGATGCCACCACCAACAGCTATCGCCAAGTCGGTGAAAGTCGCGCCAAGGGCGTGGAAGTCGAGGTCAACAGCAACATCAGCTCCAACTTCAACGTGACGGCGGCCTATACCTACACTGACGCCCGGATAACCAAGGATTCGGCCACTTCGCTGGTAGAAGGCCGTCAGATGACAGGCGTGCCGCGTAACCAGGCTTCGGTGTGGGGCAAATATCGCTTTCTCGACGGCGAACTCAAGGGTTTCTCCCTGGGCGGAGGGGTGCGCTATTTCGACAGTACCTTTTCCTACACCCCGCCTACGCTCTACGGGAAGCTGGACGCAGGAAGCGTCACCTTAGTGGATGCGGCACTGGGTTATCAGATCAACCCACACTGGTCGGTGGACCTGAACGCCAAGAACCTGTTCGACAAGGAATATGTATCCGGTTGCAACGATGCGGGGCGTTGCTATTGGGGTGACAGCCGTACCTTGCTCGGTACGGTGTCTTACAACTGGTAGCCGAGGTGGATAACTCGGCTATTTGCCAATGCAAAAGCTGGAGAAAATCCGCCCCAGCAAATCATCCGAGCTGAAAGCGCCGGTGATTTCACCCAGCAGCTGCTGCGCCTGACGCAAATCTTCAGCCAGCAGCTCCCCAGCCCCCGCCAAGGTCAGCTGGGCCCGCCCGTGCTCCAGGGCCGCGCTGGCATGACGCAGCGCTTCCAGGTGCCTGCGCCGCGCACTGAAGCTGCTTTCCGAGGTCTGTTCGTAGCCCATGCATGCTTTAAGGTGCTCGCGCAGCAATTCCAGACCCTCGCCGGCCGATTTCGCGCTCAAGCTGATAGTGACGTGGCCATCTTCACTGGTTTCCAGGGCGATGGCTTCACCCGTAAGGTCGGCCTTGTTACGAATCAAGGTGACTTTGGCCGAGTCTGGCCGTTGTTCAAGAAATTCCGGCCACAAGGCAAAAGGATCCACAGCTTCAGGTGCAGTGGCATCCACCACCAGCAACACACGATCGGCTTCGCTGATCGCCTTGAGCGCACGTTCCACGCCGATCTTTTCCACCTGGTCGTCGGTATCGCGCAGACCTGCGGTGTCGACCACGTGCAGCGGCATACCGTCGATGTGGATATGTTCACGCAAGATATCCCGGGTAGTGCCGGCGATCTCGGTGACGATGGCCGCCTCGCGCCCTGCCAGAGCATTGAGTAGGCTGGATTTGCCGGCATTGGGCCGGCCGGCAATCACCACCGTCATACCATCGCGCAGCAAGGCGCCCTGCCCGGCTTCGCGCAGCACTGTGGATAACTCATCGCGGACTTTATCCAGCATCGCCAATACATGGCCATCCGCCAGGAAGTCTATTTCTTCTTCCGGAAAATCAATCGCGGCTTCGACGTAGATGCGCAGGCTGATCAGTTGCTCGGTCAAGTTATGCACACGCAGGGAAAAAGCCCCCTGCAATGAACGCAATGCGTTACGTGCAGCCTGTGCAGAACTGGCTTCGATCAAATCGGCGATGGCTTCGGCCTGGGCCAGGTCGAGCTTATCGTTCAAGAATGCGCGTTCGCTGAATTCCCCTGGTCTGGCCAGGCGGCAACCCAATTGCAAGCAGCGCTGCAGCAGCATGTCCAACACCACAGGACCACCGTGCCCTTGTAGTTCAAGGACATCCTCACCGGTGAACGAGTTTGGCCCTGGAAAATAGATGGCCAGCCCCTCGTCCAATACGCTGTGGTCGGCATCCAGGAACTGGCCGTAATGGGCATAACGAGGTTTCAGCTCCCGGCCGCTGATAGCCTTGGCTGCCACGCCCGCCAATGGCCCGGAAATTCGAACGATGCCGACGCCGCCCCGACCTTGAGCGGTAGCGACAGCAGCGATGGTTTCACGAGGAGCGCTCATCAGCAGGTTTCCAGAACAAAAGTGACGGAAAGCAAAACGCCCCACTAGGGGGCGTCTTGAGTGGTTATCCACAGAGTAAATTACGCCTCGGCTTTTTTGGTAGCCGCTTCGATTTTACGTGTGATGTACCACTGTTGAGAGATCGACAACACGTTGTTGACCACCCAGTACAGTACCAAGCCAGCAGGGAACCACAGGAAGAAGAAGGTGAAGATGATTGGCATCATTTTCATTACCTTGGCCTGCATCGGATCCGGCGGGGTTGGGTTCAGACGCTGCTGGATAAACATGGTCGCGCCCATGATGATCGGCAGGATAAAGAACGGGTCTTTGATCGACAGGTCAGTTATCCACAGCATGAACGGCGCCTGGCGCATTTCAACGCTTTCCAGCAATACCCAGTAAAGCGACAGGAACACCGGCATCTGTACCAGAATCGGCAAGCATCCACCCAGCGGGTTGATCTTCTCTTTCTTGTACAACTCCATCATGGCCTGCGACATTTTCTGCCGGTCATCGCCATGTTGTTCTTTCAGCGCGGCCAGTTTCGGGGCCACGGCACGCATACGCGCCATCGACTTGTAGCTGGCTGCCGACAGAGGGAAGAAAAGCCCTTTGATCAGCATGGTCAGGAAGATGATCGACCAGCCCCAGTTACCGACGATGCTGTGGATATGTTGCAACAGCCAGAAGATCGGCTGGGCAATGAACCACAGAAAGCCGTAATCCACAGTCAGTTCAAGACCTGGGGACAACTCTTTCAATACGGCCTGGCTTTTAGGGCCGGCATACAGGGTAGCGCTGGTTTCAGCCTTGGCACCTGGAGCGACGGTCAATGCCGGGCCAGTGAAGCCAATGATGTAGTTGCCCTGGCTATCCTTGCGGGTCTGAACCAGGTTCGCGTCACCCTTGTTAGGAATCCAGGCAGTCACGAAGTAGTGCTGCAACCACGCTACCCAGCCACCTTGAACGGTTTCTTTCAGCGTGCCCTTGTCGATATCTTTCATCGACACTTTTTTGTACGGCTCGTTACTTGTCCACAGGGCGGCGCCCAGGTAAGTGGCGGTGCCGGTGGCGGTGCTGGAAGACGGATCGGAGCTGGCGTCACGCTTGAGCTGGGCAAACAGGTTGCCGCTCCAGGCTTTGTCGCTGGTGTTGTCGATCAGGTAAGTGACCTTCAAATCGTACAAACCGCGGGTAAAGCTGAAACGCTTGATGTAGTTGACACCGTCGAGGCTGAATTTCAGGTCGACGTTCAACTGGTTCTGGCCGTCTGCCAGTTGATAAGTCTTTTGTTCGGTCGAATAAACCGGACGACCGGTAGCACGTGCATCCGGACCATTGGTACCGGTCAGGCCGCTTTGTGCCAGATAAGTACGTTCACCGCCGTTATCGAACAGTTGGAACGGCACATCTGGATGGTCTTGGCGACGTGGATACAGCGGCAGCTTCAGCTGGGCGATATCACCACCCTGTGGGTCGATAGCCAACTCGAGCACATCCGTTTTCACGTGGATGAGGTCTTTGTTGGTGACCACTGGCGTTTCTAACGGGGCACTTGTCTCGCCATTCGCGCTGGGTACATCGGCACTCGCGGACGCATTGTTACCCAGCGGGGTGTCCGGAATAGCCGGCGCAGCCTGATTGGTAGCAACATTCTGAGTCGGCAGGGCAGCCTGACCGTAGTCCTGGTTCCATTTAAGGACCATGACATAGGACACGATTGCCAGGGCGACGATCAGGATTGTGCGTTTAATATCCATGATTACTCGGCCATCGAAGAAGAACGGGAGGTAGGGATAGGTGGAACCGGGTCATAACCACCGGGATTCCACGGATGACAGCGACCTAAACGACGAAAGGTCAGCCAGCCACCGCGCAGAAGACCATGATTTTCTATGGCCTCTAACGCGTAGCAGGAACAACTGGGGTAGAAACGACAGTGACTGGCCATCAGAGGACTAATGGCATAGCGATAAAACTGGATCGGAACGATTGCCAGTTTACGCATCAAGGCTGTCTACCCCTACAGTTTCGGTGCTGACTGCTGGTGCTGGCTTGTGGGTACGCGCCAAACGTTTCCAGAGCTTGCCGAAATGCTGAATCAATTCGGGGTTTTCTACATCACCCAAGCCTTTGCGCGCGACGATAACAATATCCCAACCAACCAGAGTGTCCTGGTGGAGGCGAAACGATTCGCGCATCAGACGCTTGAGGCGATTGCGCTCAACGGAGAGCTTTACGCTCTTCTTGCCGATCACCAACCCGAGACGGGGGTGATCAAGATCGTTGTTACGCGCAAGGAGCAGGAGATTTTTCCCCGGAACCTTGCCGGTGGGGGAGTCAAAGACTGCCTTGAAATGCCGGGGGGTTAGCAGACGCTTTTCCCGACTGAAGTCCTGACTCACCACCAGTACCGGATTATCAAACTGCCAGACGCGCACGACCTTTGGCGCGGCGACGCGACAGGACAGCACGGCCGTTCTTGGTAGCCATGCGAGCACGGAAGCCGTGAGTACGGGCGCGTTTGATGGTGCTTGGTTGGAAAGTACGTTTCATGGCGTTGTTACCTGGTTCGTCCACAACGGGCCGGAATGGCCCCCGTTTTAAGAGACCGGCGATTCTAGAGAAAGCAAGCCTCTAGGTCAATTTCCAACCAGCTTTTCCTTTAATTAGATGTCGACGGGGTCCTGACGCCCTTCTCCCCGCTTGGCTTCCATCCGGCATGCGATAGATATAAAAATAAAGAAGGAAGTTATTTAAAGCTTTTCTGTAAAGCTTATAAAAGCTAGGAGCGCGATCATCTGTGGATAACTGCCTTTAGACCTTGTTCCGCGTGGTGTACAGAGAATGACAACACGGGGGAGAAGCAGTGCTCTGCCTGTGCTGCGCTATCGGATAAGCTGTGTGTGGAACGGGCAGTTATCCACAGGCCAGTTACCCACAGACTTTTGACCCCACTTGTGCAACGAGCTCAGGTGGGTTTATCCACAGAGCTTATGCACAGACCACTGGTCGCCTTTTTAGCGGTTAAAGCATTGATTTTGGGTGGCCTGTGAGCAACCTACATGTGGATAAGTGGACGGCTGGTCGCTACAATGGCGGCTGTTTTTGCCTCACCGGCTTTCAACTTAGGGGATATCCGTGTCAGTGGAACTTTGGCAGCAGTGCGTGGAGCTTTTGCGCGATGAGCTGCCTGCCCAGCAATTCAACACCTGGATCCGTCCGCTACAGGTCGAAGCCGAAGGCGACGAGTTGCGTGTCTATGCGCCCAATCGTTTTGTCCTCGACTGGGTCAACGAGAAGTACCTGGGCCGCGTTCTCGAATTGCTCGATGAACATGGCAACGGTCTGGCGCCTGCTCTCTCCTTATTAATAGGCAGCAAGCGCAGCTCGGCTCCCCGCGCCGCGCCGAATGCGCCATTGGCCGCCGCTGCGTCGCAAGCCCAGGCCGCAGTGGCGCCTGTCGCCGCAGCACCTGCACCGACAGCTGCGCCGTCCAAGCCGTCCTCGCGCAAAAATGCGCCAGAGAATGAGGAGCCGTCCCGCGACAGCTTCGACCCGATGGCTGGTGCCAGCTCCCAACAGGCGCCTGTGCGCTCCGAGCAACGTACTGTGCAGGTAGAAGGCGCGCTCAAGCACACCAGTTACCTGAACCGCACCTTTACCTTCGAGAACTTTGTCGAAGGCAAGTCCAACCAACTGGCCCGAGCGGCCGCCTGGCAGGTCGCCGATAATCCCAAGCATGGTTACAACCCGCTCTTCCTTTATGGCGGCGTGGGCTTGGGTAAGACGCACTTGATGCACGCCGTCGGTAACCACCTATTAAAGAAGAACCCGAATGCCAAGGTGGTTTACCTGCATTCGGAGCGCTTCGTGGCCGACATGGTCAAGGCCTTGCAGCTCAACGCAATCAACGAGTTCAAACGTTTCTACCGCTCCGTTGATGCCCTGTTGATCGATGACATTCAGTTCTTCGCCCGCAAGGAACGTTCCCAAGAGGAGTTCTTCCACACCTTCAACGCCCTGCTCGAAGGTGGCCAGCAGGTCATCTTGACCAGTGACCGTTATCCGAAGGAAATCGAAGGCCTGGAAGAACGTCTGAAGTCGCGTTTCGGCTGGGGCCTGACGGTTGCAGTCGAGCCACCGGAGCTGGAAACCCGTGTTGCCATCCTGATGAAGAAGGCCGACCAGGCTAAAGTCGATCTGCCGCACGATGCTGCGTTCTTCATCGCCCAACGCATACGTTCCAACGTGCGTGAGCTGGAAGGCGCGCTCAAGCGGGTCATCGCTCACTCGCACTTCATGGGCCGCGATATCACCATCGAGCTGATTCGCGAGTCCTTGAAAGACTTGTTGGCCTTGCAGGACAAGCTGGTGAGTGTGGATAACATCCAGCGCACCGTGGCCGAGTACTACAAGATCAAGATTTCCGACCTGCTGTCCAAGCGCCGTTCGCGCTCGGTCGCACGTCCACGCCAGGTTGCCATGGCCCTCTCCAAGGAGTTGACCAACCACAGCCTGCCGGAAATCGGTGATGTGTTCGGCGGACGCGACCACACCACGGTCTTGCATGCATGCCGCAAGATCAATGAACTTAAGGAATCCGACGCGGATATTCGCGAGGACTACAAGAACCTGCTGCGTACACTGACTACGTGATGACACCAGCGCAGCTTATTAAGGCAAGGGACTAGACCATGCATTTCACCATTCAACGCGAAGCCCTGTTGAAACCCCTGCAACTGGTCGCAGGCGTCGTCGAGCGCCGACAGACCTTGCCGGTGCTTTCCAACGTATTACTGGTGGTCGAGGGGCAGCAGTTGTCCTTGACCGGTACCGACCTGGAAGTCGAACTGGTGGGTCGCGTCCAACTCGAAGAGCCCGCCGAACCCGGCGAGATCACCGTGCCGGCGCGCAAGCTGATGGATATCTGCAAAAGCCTGCCCAACGATGCGCTGATCGACATCAAGGTGGATGAGCAGAAGTTGGTGGTCAAGGCAGGCCGTAGCCGTTTCACCCTGTCGACCTTGCCGGCCAATGACTTTCCAACCGTAGAAGAAGGCCCGGGCTCGCTGACGTGCAGCCTGGAGCAAAGCAAGCTGCGTCGTTTGATCGAGCGCACCAGCTTCGCTATGGCTCAGCAGGACGTGCGTTACTACCTCAACGGTATGCTGCTGGAAGTATCGGAAGGCATCATCCGCGCCGTGGCCACCGACGGTCACCGTCTGGCAATGTGCTCGATGCGTGCCGATATCGGTCAGCCGGATCGTCACCAGGTGATCGTTCCACGCAAAGGTATCCTTGAACTGGCGCGTTTGCTCACCGAGCCGGACGGCAACGTCAGCATCGTATTGGGTCAGCACCACATTCGTGCCACCACCGGCGAGTTCACCTTCACCTCCAAGCTGGTCGACGGCAAGTTCCCGGACTACGAGCGTGTGTTGCCTAAAGGTGGCGACAAGCTGGTGGTCGGTGATCGTCAGGCCCTGCGTGAAGCCTTCAGCCGTACTGCGATTCTGTCTAACGAGAAGTACCGTGGTATTCGCCTGCAACTGGCCAACGGCCAACTGAAAATCCAGGCCAACAACCCGGAACAGGAAGAGGCGGAAGAAGAAGTGGGTGTCGACTACAACGGCGCATCGCTGGAAATCGGCTTTAACGTGAGCTACCTGTTGGACGTGCTGGGTGTCATGACCACCGAACAGGTTCGTCTGATCCTGTCGGACTCCAACAGCAGCGCCCTGGTGCAAGAATCTGACAACGACGACTCGGCTTACGTTGTCATGCCGATGCGCCTGTAATCATGCTCAGCAGAAGCTAGATGTCCCTTAGTCGCGTCTCGGTCACCGCGGTGCGCAATCTGCACCCGGTGACCTTCTCCCCTTCCCCCCGCATCAACATCCTCCATGGCGCCAACGGCAGTGGTAAAACCAGCGTGCTGGAAGCCATCCACCTGCTGGGGCTTGCGCGTTCCTTCCGCAGTGCCCGTTTGTTACCCGTGATTCAGTACGAACAATTGGCCTGTACCGTATTTGGCCAAGTGGAACTGGCTGAGGGCGGACATAGCAGCCTGGGGATATCGCGTGATCGCGGTGGCGAATTTCAGATCCGAATCGACGGGCAAAATGCGCGCAGCGCAGCGCAACTGGCCGAGATCCTGCCGTTGCAACTGATCAACCCCGACAGCTTTCGATTGTTGGAGGGGGCCCCGAAAATCCGTCGGCAGTTTCTCGACTGGGGCGTGTTCCACGTGGAACCACGCTTCATGGCCACTTGGCAGCGCCTGCAGAAGGCCCTGCGGCAGCGGAACTCATGGCTGCGGCATGGTACACTTGACGCCGCTTCGCAAGCAGCCTGGGACCGTGAACTGTGCCTGGCCAGCGACGAAATAGATGAATACCGCCGCGCCTATATCAAAGCCTTGAAACCAGTCTTTGAGCAGACCTTGAGCGAGTTATTGGATCTCGAGGGGCTGACGCTGAGTTATTACCGGGGTTGGGACAAAGAGCGTGAGCTGAATGCAGTGCTCGCAACGTCCTTGCAACGGGATCAGCAAATCGGACACACCCAGGCCGGCCCCCAGCGCGCTGATTTGCGCCTTAGATTAGGTGCACACAATGCTGCGGATATATTGTCCCGCGGCCAGCAGAAGTTGGTGGTCTGTGCGTTGCGTATCGCGCAAGGCCATTTGGTTAGCCAGGCTCGACGCGGTCAGTGTATTTATTTGGTGGATGACTTGCCGTCAGAACTCGACGAGCAGCACCGCCGCTCGCTATGCCGCTTGTTGGAAGACTTACGCTGCCAGGTGTTTATCACCTGTGTAGACCACGAATTATTGAGGGAAGGCTGGCAGACGGAAACGCCAGTCGCTTTGTTCCACGTGGAACAAGGCCGTATCACCCAGACCCACGACCATCGGGAGTGAAGGCATGAGCGAAGAAAACACGTACGACTCGACCAGCATTAAAGTGCTGAAAGGTTTGGATGCCGTACGCAAACGTCCCGGTATGTACATTGGCGACACCGATGATGGTAGCGGTCTGCACCACATGGTGTTCGAGGTGGTCGATAACTCCATCGACGAAGCTCTGGCCGGTCACTGCGACGACATCAGCATTATCATCCACCCGGATGAATCCATCACCGTGCGTGACAACGGTCGTGGCATCCCGGTAGACGTGCACAAAGAAGAAGGCGTTTCGGCGGCAGAGGTCATCATGACCGTGCTCCACGCTGGCGGTAAGTTCGACGACAACTCCTATAAAGTATCCGGTGGTTTGCACGGTGTAGGTGTGTCGGTAGTGAACGCCCTGTCCGAAGAACTGATCCTCACTGTCCGCCGTAGCGGCAAGATTTGGGAGCAGACTTACGTCCACGGCGTACCACAGGAACCGATGAAAATTGTCGGCGACAGTGAAACCACCGGTACCCAGATCCACTTCAAGCCATCGGAAGAAACCTTCAAGAACATCCACTTTAGCTGGGACATCCTGGCCAAGCGGATTCGTGAACTGTCTTTCCTTAACTCCGGTGTCGGCATCGTCCTCAAGGATGAGCGCAGCGGCAAGGAAGAGCTGTTCAAGTACGAGGGCGGCCTGCGTGCGTTCGTTGAATACCTGAACACCAACAAGACCGCGGTCAACCAGGTGTTCCACTTCAACATTCAGCGCGAAGACGGCATCGGCGTGGAAATCGCCCTGCAGTGGAACGACAGCTTCAACGAGAACCTGTTGTGCTTCACCAACAACATTCCACAACGCGATGGCGGTACTCACTTGGTGGGTTTCCGTTCCGCGCTGACGCGTAACCTGAACACCTACATCGAAGCGGAAGGCTTGGCGAAGAAACATAAAGTCGCCACCACCGGTGACGATGCCCGTGAAGGCCTGACGGCGATTATCTCGGTCAAGGTACCGGATCCGAAGTTCAGCTCCCAGACCAAAGACAAGCTGGTGTCTTCCGAAGTGAAGACCGCGGTTGAACAGGAAATGGGTAAATACTTCTCCGACTTCCTGTTGGAAAACCCGAACGAAGCCAAGCTGGTCGTCGGCAAGATGATCGATGCTGCCCGCGCTCGTGAAGCCGCGCGTAAGGCCCGTGAGATGACCCGCCGTAAAGGTGCGCTGGATATCGCCGGCCTGCCAGGCAAACTGGCTGACTGCCAAGAGAAAGACCCTGCCCTCTCCGAACTGTATCTGGTGGAAGGTGACTCTGCAGGCGGTTCCGCCAAGCAGGGTCGTAACCGTCGCACCCAGGCCATCCTGCCGTTGAAGGGCAAGATCCTCAACGTTGAGAAGGCCCGCTTTGACAAGATGATTTCTTCCCAGGAAGTCGGCACCTTGATCACGGCATTGGGCTGCGGTATTGGCCGCGATGAGTACAACATCGACAAGCTGCGTTACCACAACATCATCATCATGACCGATGCTGACGTCGACGGTTCGCACATCCGTACCCTGCTGCTGACCTTCTTCTTCCGTCAGTTGCCGGAGCTGATTGAGCGTGGCTATATCTACATCGCCCAGCCGCCGTTGTACAAAGTGAAAAAGGGCAAGCAAGAGCAATACATCAAAGACGACGACGCCATGGAAGAGTACATGACGCAATCGGCCCTTGAAGATGCGAGCCTGCACCTGAATGACGAAGCGCCGGGCATCTCGGGTGAGTCGCTGGAGCGCCTGGTCAACGACTTCCGTATGGTCATGAAGACGCTCAAGCGTTTGTCGCGCCTGTACCCTCAGGAGCTGACCGAGCACTTCATCTACCTGCCAGCCGTGAGCCTGGAGCAGTTGGGCGATCACGCCGCCATGCAAGATTGGCTGGCCCAGTACGAAGTGCGCCTGCGTACTGTGGAGAAGTCTGGCCTGGTATACAAAGCCAGCCTGCGTGAAGACCGTGAACGTAACGTATGGCTGCCAGAGGTCGAACTGATCTCCCACGGCCTGTCCAACTACGTCACCTTCAACCGCGACTTCTTCGGCAGCAACGACTACAAGACCGTAGTCACCCTCGGTGCTCAACTGAGCACCCTGCTGGACGACGGTGCTTACATTCAGCGTGGCGAACGCAAGAAGCAGGTCAAGGAGTTCAAGGAAGCCTTGGACTGGTTGATGGCGGAAAGCACCAAGCGTCATACCATCCAGCGCTATAAAGGTCTGGGCGAGATGAACCCTGATCAGCTGTGGGAAACCACCATGGACCCTGCTCAACGTCGCATGCTGCGCGTGACCATCGAAGACGCCATTGGCGCAGACCAGATCTTCAACACCCTGATGGGTGATGCGGTCGAGCCTCGTCGTGACTTCATTGAGAGCAATGCCTTGGCGGTGTCTAACCTGGACTTCTGATCAGGCATGTAGGTTCACAGAAAAGCTGCACGTTTTCACAAATAGATGACCGGCCGGGCCCGAATCTTAGTCGCCGCCGGTCACCATCAAGCCCGCATTAGCGGGCTTTTTTTTGCTTCCAATTCCTGTGGGCACCCTGCCCCCCCAACGGCTGGTCTGAGGCTGGCCGCCTGCGTATGGATGGTGGAAAGGAAGATCGGGCCCAAGGGCTCGGTGGATGAATCTGTAAGGGAGTAGCGAATGGAGCAAATCTTTAATAGTGCACCGGAATACAAGTAGATTAATTAAATCTGCCTGTATTAATTTAATACATAACAAGAAACTGTAAGAAACACCAAATTGGCTAGTTGGATTAAATGTAGATTTCAATGGGATGTTGGAATAAGATCTATGACTGCATTTTGTAGCTTCCAGATTGGATGTCTACGCGAATCAGACAGTTGAAGCAATAACCTAAGATCAAACAGAAACTGCTGGTGCGGTGACAAGCGTCTTGCTTAGAAAGAAAGAGATCAAGGCGATCTCCGGAAATTCTGATTAGTCATTAAATCCAGACCATTCCAGCAGAAAGTGGAGGCCCAAATGTAGAAAAACGCGACCAAAACCGAGAGGTTCTGACCGCGCTTAGCGAAGCGGACTTGCGACGTAGGAAACCGCAATGTCTGCTTTTTCGAAGCCCCTGTCAATCCTCTCCCATCTTTTCGACCTTAGCGAGGCTACTCGACGGCACAGTGTTGCCTGTCGAAAGGCCTCACTTCGCCTGCCCTGCGCCTTGATTTTTTGGCGCAGCGACGGCGCTCGTTTCGAGATTTTCGGAGGTGTTTCATGACAGTACGAAAGGTGGTCACGCGTCGGTCTAACCACTACCGCGGCTACTTCCCATCGCTCAAAAATAAACTGCCTGTGCCCTGGGAGTCCCAGCTCGAAGGCGCGTTTTATCGGCTTCTTGAGCTGTCTCCTGCAGTCATCGGCTACGTCCCGCAGCCCAGTGAGGAGCGTATTCCATCGCTTCAGGGCTATTTCAAAGTAAGCGTCCGAACTACACCGCCTTGCATCTCAGACCTTAATCCCCTTTAACCGCTGATTGACGCGCTCACACTCAAAAACTGCGAAATTGCACCCCACTTGACCACCCATTTGCGTTG
>NZ_JAFCVN010000006.1:0-376986 GCF_049897065.1 Pseudomonas sp. DWP2-2
TAATGCCAGTCAGTTAAGAGCTAGAGCAGACAACCAGTGACTTGTGGCGAGGGAGCTTGCTCCCGCTGGACTGCGTAGCAGTCCCATTTTTGGGGCCGCTTCGCGCCCCAGCGGGAGCAAGCTCCCTCGCCACAGTTGCCGATTCTGTCTTAACTGACTGGCATTAGGGCTTGCCCACCGCTATCACAGGCAAGCCAGCTGCCACAGTTGATTGCATTTCGAATGTAGATCGCAAAAAAAACGCCAACCCTAGGGTTGGCGTTTTCGTGCAGCGCTTAGCGCATCACTGCGGCTTCTTGCGGCCAAAACCAGGACGCTGGCCGGAACCGGCCGGGGCGCCACGGCGCTTGCCCGAAGGCTCGTCCGCGACCAGTTTCGGGCCAGGGCGCTTGTTCGCCGCTGGCTTGGCTGGACGCTTGGTGCTGGCGTTGTCGGCCGGGCGATCCGCTTCACCACGGTTGCTGCGACCACCCGCCGGAGCAGGACGCGGCGTACGTGGCGCACGCTCGCCTTCCTGACGCGATGGCGTGGTGGGGCGGCGTTCGCCTTCAATGTGCGGCTGACGCGAGATACGACCGCCGGTGGCCGGTGCATCCAGCGCAGGGCGCAGGGTGCGAGCAACACGTTCGGTACGTGGCACTGGGCGCGACGATTTACGCTGCATACGCTCAAGCTTGTCTTTGCTCTTGGCGTTCATCTGCGGCATGGCAACCGGCGTCAGGCCCACTTCGGCGCTGAGGATATCGACTTCGTACTGGCTCATTTCGCGCCAGCGGCCCATCGGCAGGTCGGAGTTCAGGAACACCGGACCAAAACGCACGCGCTTGAGGCGGCTGACCACCAGGCCCTGGGACTCCCACAGGCGACGCACTTCACGGTTACGGCCTTCCATCACCACGCAGTGGTACCAGTGGTTGAAACCTTCGCCACCCGGCGCCTGCTTGATGTCGGTGAACTTGGCCGGGCCGTCTTCGAGCACCACGCCCGCCTTGAGGCGTTCGATCATCTCGTCATCGACTTCACCACGTACACGCACGGCGTATTCACGGTCCATCTCGTAGGACGGGTGCATCAGGCGGTTGGCCAACTCACCGTCAGTGGTGAACATCAGCAAGCCGGTGGTGTTGATGTCCAGGCGACCGATGTTGATCCAGCGGCCTTCTTTAGGCTTGGGCATCTTGTCGAACACGGTCGGACGGCCTTCCGGGTCGTCACGGGTGCAGATCTCGCCGTCGGGCTTGTTGTACATGATCACGCGGCGCACCGATTCGGCGGCCTCTTCACGCTTGATGACCTTGCCATCAATGGTGATTGCATCGTGCAGGTCGACGCGCTGGCCGAGGGTTGCCTCGACGCCGTTGACCTTGATGCGCTTCTGGGTGATCCAGGCTTCGACGTCGCGGCGCGAGCCCACGCCGATACGCGCCAGCACTTTTTGCAGCTTTTCGCCTGCTGGGCCGATTTCCTGGTCTTTCTGGTCTTGGTCATTCATCGTAAGCACCTCCCGGTGGGTCGATTCAGGCGTGGCCTGAGGGTATTGAAAGCGGAGCCTTGGCCGAATAGGTCGGCAAGGGGTCGCGAATCATACGCGCATGGCGCGTGTTGCGCATCACAGACTAGTCGATAACGCCCAGCTCATTTGCTTTTCCGCCGACCGGTGGCCCCCAGGGCCAGCAATCGCAGCTCGGCTTCGGCCAGCACCGTGCGCTTGTCGGCTTTATCGAGCTTCTTCCAGGCACGGATTTCACGCTTGCTGCGGCCACAGCCGACGCAGATGTCATCGTTGAATTTGCAGATGCTGATGCACGGGTCTTTCATGGCACTCATGGTCGATCCTCTGTGGGAGCTGGCTTGCCTGCGATGGCATCACCTCCTTGCATCTGAGAGACCGAGGCGTCTGCATCGCAGGCAAGCCAGCTCCCACATGGGTTGCGCGGTGAACGTCAGAGCCGGTCAGTCTTCGAGCTGACGGCGTTCGTTCTCGATGGCCTCGGCCAGCGCCCGGGCTTCGTCTTCTTCGTCACTCAGGGGCGGCTGTTCGAGGGCGGCGACGGCGGCCAGGAGCTTTTCCCGGGCTTGGGCCACGCCAAGCACATCGTCTTCGGCTTCGACCTCAGGCTCGGATTCAACGTTCACCTGGGTTTCTGGCTCCGCCGCACCATCACGCAGCAAATCGTCGAAGTCGGTCTTGATCCCCTGCTCCATGTCGTCCAGCTCCAGCAACAACGTATGGAAACTGGTTTCGTCCTTGGGCTCCTCCGGCTCGGCGCTGGCGTCGGCCAGTTCCTGCAGGCTTTGCGGCACCGGTGCGTCGTCGAAGTCGAGCACCGGCTCGGCCTCCATTTCGCGCAGCTCGGCCAGGGGCGGCAAATCGTCAAGGTTTTTCAGGTTGAAGTGATCGAGAAACACCTTGGTGGTGGCGAACATGGCCGGCTTGCCCGGCACATCGCGGTAGCCAACAATGCGGATCCACTCACGTTCCAGCAGGGTCTTGACGATATGGCTGTTGACCGCCACACCACGCACGTCTTCGATCTCGCCCCGGGTGATGGGCTGGCGATAGGCGATCAGCGCCATGGTCTCCAGCATCGCCCGGGAGTAGCGCTGCGGGCGTTCTTCCCACAAACGCCCGACCCACGGTGAAAACTTCTCACGGATCTGCAGGCGGTAACCCGACGCCACTTCACGCAGTTCAAAGGCACGGCCCTCGCAGGATTTGCGCAGGATCTCCAAGGCCTTCTTGAAGACCGGCGGCTCCGGGCGTTCGGCCTCTTCAAAGAGTTCGAACAGGCGCTCCAGAGATTGCGGTTTGCCCGAGGCCAGGAGAAAGGCCTCCAGCAAAGGGGCCAGTTCGCGGGGTTCAGTCAGATTCATCGATTCAGCTCGTTATTCGGCTCGCGCCCGCACGTGGATAGCCGCAAAAGGCTCATTCTGCACCAGCTCGACCAAGGACTCCTTCACCAGCTCAAGGATCGCCATAAAGGTCACCACCACGCCCAGTCGGCCCTCTTCGGCAGTAAACAACTCGACAAAGGGCACAAACCCACCTCCCTTGAGACGTTCCAGCACATCGCTCATGCGCTCGCGGGTGGACAGCGCTTCACGGCTGACCTGGTGGCTCTCGAACATATCGCCGCGGCGCAGTACTTCGGCCATGGACATCAGCAATTCTTCCAGACTCACGTCCGGCAGCAACTTGCGCGCGCGCGCCTCGGGAGCGTCGAGCTTGGGCACCACCACATCACGGCCCACACGGCTCAGGCCGTCGATGCCTTCGGCGGCGGCCTTGAAGCGTTCGTACTCCTGCAGGCGGCGGATCAGCTCGGCGCGCGGGTCATCCTCTTCGGCTTCCACCGTCTCCGAGCGCGGCAACAGCATGCGCGACTTGATCTCGGCGAGCATGGCGGCCATGACCAGGTACTCGGCGGCCAGTTCCAGGCGCACCGACTGCATCAGCTCGACATAGCCCATGTATTGGCGGGTAATTTCTGCCACCGGAATGTCAAGGATGTTGATGTTCTGCTTGCGGATCAGGTACAGCAGCAAGTCCAGCGGGCCTTCGAAGGCTTCAAGGAACACCTCCAGGGCGTCCGGCGGGATGTACAGGTCCAGGGGCATTTCCATGACCGCCTGGCCATACACCATGGCAAACGGCAGTTCCTGCTGGGCGCCAGCCTGGGGATCAGCGGCTTCCACGGCTGACATTCAGGCCTCGACCATGAACGGAGCCGGATCGCCACAACCCACACGCACCACTTCTGGTTCGCCATCGGCCAGGTTGATCACCGTGGAGGCCTTGTTGCCACCGTAGCCGCCGTCGATGATCAGGTCGACGTGCTTTTCCAGCAAACGGCGCATTTCGTAAGGGTCGTACAACGGCTCGGTTTCGCCGGGCAGGATCAACGACACGCTCATCAGCGGTTCGCCCAATTCGGCCAGCAGCGCCAGGGCAATCGGGTGTTCCGGCACGCGCAGGCCAATGGTGCGCTTCTTCGGGTGCAGCAACAGGCGCGGCACTTCGCGGGTGGCGTTGAGGATGAAGGTGTAGGGCCCCGGCGTGTGGGCCTTGAGCAGGCGGAAGGTGCCGGTGTCGACCTTGGCGAACAGCCCGAGCTGGGACAAGTCGCTGCAGATCAGCGCAAAGTTGTGCTTGTCGTCCAGCTGGCGCAGGCGTCTTACTCGCTCCACCGCGCCCTTGTCGCCGATCTGGCAGCCAATGGCGTAGGACGAATCAGTCGGATAGATCACCACGCCGCCGGCACGGATGATCTCCACGGCCTGTTTGATCAGGCGCGCCTGAGGGTTTTCCGGATGAATCTGGAAGAATTGGCTCACGTGCTCTACCTGTTCAGACGGTGGCAATAATGGGGTCATGCTTGAATCGCCCCCACAACAGCGGCAGATCTTCCGGGACCTGGCGATATTCGCCAATCTCGGACCAGCCGCCTGGGCCATGAAAGTCACTGCCGGCACTGACCAGCAGACCAAATTCGCGGGCGAGGATCGCCAGGCTGCCGACCTGTTCGGCGGGTTGATGCCCATTGACCACCTCGATGGCGTGGCCACCCGCTCCAATATAGTCGCTGATCAGCTTGCGGCGCTTGCTGCGGGTGAAATCGTAATGCCAGGGATGCGCCAGGCTCACCCAGGCCCCGGAGGCCCGCAGGGTCTGGACGGTGTCTTCCAGGGTTGGCCAGTGCAGCTTCACATCGCCCAACTTGCCGGCGCCCAGCCATTTGCGAAAGGCCTCGGCGCGATCCTTCACATAGCCTGCACGCACCATCCAGTCGGCAAAGTGCGGACGGGCCGGTGCGTTGCCGCTGTCGCCCAGTTCCTGCTGGATAGCACGGGCACCGTCGAGGGCACCTGGCATGCCTTTAAGGCTGAGCTTGCGGCTTATTTCTTCGGACCGCAGCCAGCGGCCATCGTGCAATTGGGCAATCGCCGCCACCAAGGGCGGGGCCTTTTGATCAAAACCGTAGCCCAGCACGTGGATGGTGGCGCCGCCCCAGGTGCAGGACAATTCCACGCCGTTGACCAGCTGCATACCCAGGGAGTGCGCGGCCTGGCGGGCTTCGTCGAGGCCTTCAAGGGTGTCATGGTCGGTCAATGCCAAAACTCGCACGCCTTTTTCAAACGCACGCGCAACCAGTACCGCGGGCGCCAGGGCGCCGTCGGAGGCCGTGCTGTGGCAGTGCAAATCAACATTCACGGGGGTGTGTAACCTCAAGTCAGCTGGCGCTATCGCAACCAAGGATGTTTGTTATTATGCCGACACATCCAGCTTCTGGCTCTTACTGTGAAACAATTCATCGACTTCATCCCGCTGTTGCTGTTTTTCATCGTTACCAAACTCGACCCCAGGGTCATCGAAATCGCCGGCCACGAGCTGTCGTTCGGGGGCATCTACAGTGCCACTGCCGTACTGATCATCAGCTCTATCGTAGTGTACGGCGCCATCTTCATCTCGCAGCGCAAGCTGGAAAAAAGCCAATGGCTCACCCTCGTCGCCTGCCTGGTGTTCGGCGGCCTGACCCTGGCCTTCCACAGCGAAACCTTCCTTAAATGGAAAGCCCCGGTGGTCAACTGGCTGTTCGCCCTGGTGTTTATCGGCAGCCACTTCATCGGTGACCGCCTGCTGATCAAGCGGATCATGGGCCATGCGCTGACCTTGCCGGAGCCGGTGTGGGGGCGCCTGAACGTGGCCTGGATCGTGTTCTTCCTGTTCTGCGGCGCCGCCAACCTGTTCGTGGCCTTCACCTTCCAGGACTACTGGGTCGACTTCAAAGTGTTTGGCAGCCTGGGCATGACCGTATTGTTTTTGATCGGCCAGGGCATCTACCTGTCACGCCACCTGCATGACACCACACCGAAAACCGAGGACTGACATGCTCTACGCCATCATTGCCACCGACGTTGCCAACTCCCTGGAAAAACGCCTGAGCGTACGCCCTGCCCACGTCGAGCGCCTCAAACAACTGCAAGCCGAAGGCCGCATGGTACTGGCCGGACCGCACCCGGCCGTCGACAGCAACGACCCAGGCGACGCGGGTTTCAGCGGAAGCCTGATCGTCGCCGAGTTCGCCTCCCTGGCCGACGCCCAGGCCTGGGCCAAGGCTGACCCTTATGTCGCAGCAGGCGTCTACGCCGATGTAGTGGTCAAGCCGTTCAAGCA
The DNA here is from genome assembly GCF_049897065.1 of Pseudomonas sp. DWP2-2. Classification (NCBI taxonomy): domain Bacteria; kingdom Pseudomonadati; phylum Pseudomonadota; class Gammaproteobacteria; order Pseudomonadales; family Pseudomonadaceae; genus Pseudomonas; species Pseudomonas sp. DWP2-2. The sequence goes on from NZ_JAFCVN010000006.1 coordinate 6,176, forward strand.
AGTCTTGCCTTGAGCGCGGCTGCGTCGAACCTAATCGTTTCGGCGCACTCCTAATGGCTCACGGCGTCACCGGTGGGGCCTTCGCCGCCGACAATGGCTAAATTGAGTGAGTCATGAGCGAGCTGTTACTGATAGATGATGACCAGGAGCTCTGTGAGCTGCTGACCAGTTGGTTGAGCCAGGAAGGTTTCCAGGTACGCGCCTGCCATGACGGCTTGAGTGCCCGAAAAGCCCTGGCCGACAGTGCGCCGGCGGCCGTCGTACTGGATGTTATGCTGCCCGACGGCAGCGGCCTGGAGCTGCTCAAGCAATTGCGCAACGACCACCCGGAGCTGCCGGTGCTGATGCTCTCGGCCCGGGGCGAACCCCTGGACCGCATCCTCGGCCTGGAACTGGGCGCCGACGACTACCTGGCCAAGCCTTGCGATCCGCGCGAGCTGACGGCGCGCCTGCGCGCCGTATTGCGCCGCAGCCACCCGGCCGCGGTATCGACCCAGCTGGAACTGGGCGACCTGTGCTTCAGCCCGGTGCGCGGCGTGGTCAGCATCGATGAACAGGAGTTCGCCCTCACCGTCTCCGAAAGCCGTCTGCTTGAAGCATTGCTGCGCCAACCCGGCGAGCCCCTGGATAAACAGGAACTGGCGCAGATCGCCCTGGGCCGCAAGCTGACCCTGTATGACCGCAGCCTGGATATGCACGTCAGCAACCTGCGTAAAAAGATCGGCCCACACCCCGATGGCCGGCCACGGATCGTGGCGCTGCGTAGTCGTGGTTACTACTACAGCCTCTAAACATCACGCTCAACCCTGGGGGAGCTGGCTTGCCTGCGATAGTGGTGGGCCAGTTAGCATGAGGGTGACTGACACACCGCTATCGCAGGCAAGCCAGCTCCCACCCGCGTTCTCATCAGCCTCGAGGGTTTTGTCAGTTCCTATCAAACCCGTCTTTACCGAAGCTTTACCCTCCCCTGACCGCCGCTGACCTTGCGCTGCGTAACCTACTCACATCCGGACTCACCGGAATAGAGACAGGAGAATCACCATGCGCAAGACCCTTATCGCTTTGATGTTCGCCACTGCCCTGCCCACCGTTGCCATGGCAATGCCGGAAGGCCCAGGCCCGATGGGTGGTCCTGAAAGCCACATGATGGGCGGCCCAGGCCACGGTGAACACGGTCCGCGTGGCAAAGGCGGCCCGTTCAGCCAGCTGGACTTGAGCAAGGAACAGCGCGAGCAGATCCGCAAGCTGATGGGTGACCAATGGCACGCCCGCAAAGACCTGGTCAAAAAGTACCTGGACAAACTGCCAGCCGCTGACCAGAAGGCGATGCAGGACGAAATCGCCGCCGGCAAGCAGAAAACCCAGACCGATATCCGTGCCGTGCTCAAGCCCGACCAGCAGAAGAAGTACGACGAAATCGTCAAGAAACAAGCCGAACGCCGCGCCGAATGGAAAGAGTTCCAGGCCTGGAAAGCCCAGCAAGCGCAAAAAGCGCAATAATGACCTAGCTTCACCCCAGCCCAGTGGTTCGCGCCGCTGGGCTTTTCCTGTTTGAGGGTTTCCTGTGCGTTCATTGTTCTGGCGTATCCTGGCGAGTTTCTGGCTGGCCATCGCCCTGGTTGCCGGTTTGTCGATCCTGCTTGGGCACATGCTCAACCAGGATGCCTGGATTCTCAGCCGCCACCCTGGCCTCAACAACCTGGCCCAAGAGTGGACGCAGCTCTACGAAACCCAGGGCGAAGACGCCGCCCAGGAGTTGCTGCAGCAGCGCAAACGCCAGTACCACATCGACGTGCAAGTGCTTAACGAAAGCGGCGACCCGGTGGTGCGCGGCACCTTCCCGCGCCGCGCCGCCGCGTTCGAAGCCCGCCAGAACGACAGCCAGGACGGCCACCTGCCGTGGCGACGCCTGACCGCCGAGTACACCAGCGCCAAAACCGGCGACACCTACCTATTGATCTACCGTATTCCTCACCCGGAGCTGGACGCCTGGCACCGCAGCAGCCTGCTGTGGCCGCTCAGTGCATTGGCGATTACCCTGGTGGTGCTGACCCTGTTCAGCCTGCTGGTGACCTTGTCCATCACCCGCCCACTCAGCCGTTTGCGCGGCGCGGTGCATGATCTGGGGCAAACCACTTATCAACAGAACAGCCTGGCGCAACTGGCCAATCGGCGCGACGAGTTCGGCGTGCTGGCCAACGACTTCAACCGCATGGGCGCACGCCTGCAAAGCCTGATCGGCAGCCAGCGCCAGTTGCTGCGCGACGTGTCCCACGAACTGCGCTCGCCGTTGGCGCGCTTGCGTATCGCCCTGGCCCTGGCCGAACGCGCCAGCCCCGAAGAACGGGAAAAACTCTGGCCGCGCCTGACCCGCGAATGCGATCGACTGGAGGCCTTGATCAGCGAGATCCTGGTATTGGCGCGGGTCGACGCCGACAACGCCAGCGCCGAAGACATCGACCTCACCCCGTTGCTTAAAACGCTGCAAAAGGACGCCCAACTCAGTGCCCCCGAGCAAGTGGTGCAACTGACGACTGCCAATGACTTGCAGCTTAAAGGCTGGCCGACCATGATCGAACGCGCCGTGGACAACCTGCTGCGCAATGCCCAGCGCTTCAACCCGGTGGGCGAACCGATTGAATTGCAGGCCCAGCATCAAGGCGGGCGCATTCTGATCAGCGTACGCGACCACGGCCCCGGCGTTGAAGCCGAGCACCTGAGCCAATTGGGCGAGCCGTTCTACCGGGCGCCAGGCCAGACCGCCCAAGGCCATGGCCTGGGCCTGGCCATCGCCCGTCGCGCCGCCGAGCGCCATGGCGGTAACCTGATCCTGGCCAACCATCCCGATGGCGGCTTTATCGCCAGCATCGAACTGCCCTTGATCCCTGGGGTTGCCACACCGGTGGGATGATCTTCTATAGTGGCCCTTCTCTTACGGAGGGCCTTTGATGACAGACCTGCTGACTCCCATCCAAGCCGCACTCGCTTTACCGCACGCCCCACTGCCCCAGACCCAGGCCGGCGCCTTGCCCTCGACCTTCGCCGTGACAGACCTGGCGGCCGCCAGCATCGGCGCCGCGGGCCAGGCCGTCGCCCAGTTGATTGAGCAACAAACCGGGCGCCTGCCCAGCGTCAGCGTGGATCGGCGCCTGGCCTCGTTGTGGTTCTCCTCGTCGATTCGTCCCGTGGGGTGGCAAGTGCCGCCTTTGTGGGACCCGGTAGCGGGTGATTACGCCAGCGTGGATGGCTGGATCCGTCTGCACACCAACGCGCCCCATCACCGCGCAGCGGCCGAGCGGGTATTGGGGCCTGCCGCTGATCGCGCAGCCATGGCGAGTAGAGTCGCGACCTGGAAAGCCGCCGAACTGGAACAGGCGGTTGTCGATGCGGGCGGTTGTGCGGCGCAGATGCGTAGCTGGCAAGCCTGGCAGCAGCATCCCCAAGGCTTGGCGGTAAACGCCGAAGCGTTGATCCAGCGTCAGGTCTTCGAACGCGGCACCGACAAACCCTGGCTCGGTTCCGCAGCGCGCCCACTGGCCGGCATCAAGGTGCTGGATTTGACCCGGGTGCTGGCCGGCCCGGTGGCCAGTCGTTTCCTCGCCGGCTTGGGTGCCAGCGTACTGCGCATCGACTCGCCCACCTGGAACGAACCTGGCGTCGTCCCGGAAATGACCCTGGGTAAACGCTGCGCCCGCCTGGATCTAACGAGCCACGACGACCGGCAAGTGTTCGAAGCGTTGCTCAAGGACGCCGACATCCTGTTCCACGGTTACCGCGCCGATGCCTTGGAGCAACTCGGTTATACCCTTGGCGAACGTCAGCACATCGCCCCCGGACTGATCGACGTCAGCCTCAACGCCTACGGCTGGAGCGGCCCATGGCGTAATCGGCGTGGCTTTGACAGCCTGGTGCAGATGAGCAGCGGGATTGCCGAGGCGGGCATGGCCTGGAAACAGACGGATAAACCGCTGCCGCTGCCGGTGCAGGCGCTGGATCACGCCACCGGCTATTTGATGGCCGCCAGTGCGATCCGGGCGTTGGCCGAGCGCCTGGACTCCGGACGCGGCGGTTCGGCGCGCTTGTCGTTGGCGCGTACGGCGAAGTTGCTGGTGGAGGCCGGGCAAGTGTCACAGCAAGCGGCATTGCGCGAAGAAGATATCAATGACCAAGGCCTGGTGGTGGAGCAGACAGCCTGGGGCCAGGCTCATCGGCTGCTAGCCCCGCTGAGCATCAGTGGCACGCCGTTGCAGTGGGATTTTCCGGCGGTGGAACTGGGTTCGCACCGGCCTCAGTGGTGACTAATACCCTGTAGGAGCGAGCTTGCTCGCGAAGGTCGCCAACGATAACGCGGGAAACCTGATACACAGCGGCGTTCTCAGGTTTTTCGCGAGCAAGCTCGCTCCTACAGGGTTGTCCACAAATGCTGCGCCGCATACGCCCTCAACGGCCGCCACGCCTCGGCACGCGCCAATAACTGCCGCGCCGATACCGGCCCACCTTCCAAAGCCGCCAAAGCATTGATCAGCCCGATATCCCCCGACGCAAACGCATCCGCCTCGCGCAACTGGCGCATGGCGATGTACTGCGCGGTCCACTCTCCAATCCCCGGCAATGCCACTAGCCTTGCAACGCCGTCCTGGAGGCTAGCCTTGGGTTCGAAAAGCTGTGGGTCATCCAACAGCGCCTGGGCCACACCAGACAACGTACGGCCCCGCGCCTTGGGCATGCCCAGGGTAGTCAGGTCCGCCGCAGCCAACACTTCAGGTGTCGGAAACAGGTGGGTAATACCGGCGTGCGGGGTTTGCAGGGTCTGGCCATACTGCGCCACCAACTTGCCCGCCAGGCGAATCGCCGCCACCACGGTGATCTGCTGGCCCAGCACTGCACGAATCGCCAGTTCCAACCCGTCCCAGGTGCCTGGCAACCGTAGGCCAGGGTGGGCCGCAACCAGTTGCGCCATCAGGGGGTCTTGCGACAATTGCGCGTTGATCACCTCAGGCACCGCATCCAGATCAAACATCCTGCGCAAGCGCCGCTCGATCTCAGGCATCGCTGCAGGCTCGGGAAAGTCGACCGTCACCTCCAGCCAATCCCCCACGCCCGGTTCGAGGCTGACCCAGCCATGTCGGCCCGCCACACTGATACTGCGCCGATACACCCCGGCGTCCACGGCTTCCAACCCGGTAATCGCCCGCGCCGATAGGAACCCCAGCATCGCCGCCCAGTCGTAGGGCGGTTGATACGCCAGTCTCACAGTGACAATACCCCGCTATACAGCCCATACGCGGCTAACCCGGCGCCCGCGATCACGCCGCTGAAAATGCCTTTTTCCACGGTGGTAAACAAGGGTTGGCCCTGCTCGCGCTTGGCCAGGGCAAACAGGATCACACCCGGTGCGTACAGCAACGCCGACAGCAGCAAATACTTCAAGCCCCCCGCATACAGCAGCCAAATCGCGTAGCCGAGGGCAACCAGCCCCACCAGCAGATCTTTCATGCGCCGGCGCTGCCAGCCTGCATAGGTTTCGCCGCGCGCGCTCAACAGCACCGCATAGGCCGCCGACCACAAATAAGGCACCAGGATCATTGAGGAAGCCAGGTAGATCAGGGTGGTGTAGGTGCTGGCGGAAAACAGCGTGATCACCAGGAATGCCTGGATCATCACGTTGGTCAGCCATAAGGCATTGACCGGCACCTGATTGGCGTTTTCCTTCTTCAGGAACGCCGGCATGGTCTTGTCCTGGGCGGTGGCATAGAGGATTTCCGCGCACAGCAGCGCCCACGAGAGCAACGCGCCGAGCAGCGAAACCGCCAGGCCGATACTGATCAATACCGCGCCCCAAGGCCCGACGATATGCTCCAACACACCGGCCAGAGACGGGTTCTGCAATTGCGCCAGCTCCGGCTGGCTCATGATGCCCAGGGACAACACATTCACCAGCACCAGCAAGGCCAGCACGCCCACGAAACCAATCACAGTGGCGCGCCCCACGTCCGAGCGTTTCCGCGCCCGCGCCGAATACACACTGGCGCCTTCGATCCCGATAAACACAAACACCGTGACCAGCATCATGTGGCGCACCTGCTCGACCACGCTGCCCATCTGCGGGTTACCCATTCCCCAGATATCGCGGGTGAAAATATCCGCCTTGAATGCAACGGCGGCGATCACGATAAACATCAGCAGCGGCACGATCTTCGCCACCGTCGTCACCTGATTGATGAACGCTGCCTCTTTGATCCCGCGCATCACCAGAAAATGTACGGCCCACAGCAACAGCGACGCGCAGCCGATGGCAAGCGGCGTATTGCCCTGGCCGAACGCCGGAAAAAAGTAGCCGAGGGTGCTGAACAGCAAGACGAAATAACCGACATTGCCCATCCACGCACTGATCCAGTAACCCCAGGCGGATGAAAAGCCCATGTAATCGCCAAAACCCGCCTTGGCGTAGGCATACACCCCGGAGTCCAGTTCGGGCTTACGGTTCGCCAACGTCTGGAACACAAAGGCCAGGGTCAGCATGCCGATGGCGGTGATCGCCCAGCCGATCAAGATGGCCCCCACTTCGGCACGGGAAGCCATGTTCTGCGGCAATGAAAAGATGCCGCCGCCAATCATCGAGCCCACCACCAGGGCAATCAGGGCACTGAGCCGAAGTTTCTGGGCGGGTTGGGTCATGCAGCTTCCTCGAAATAAACGGTTGGGCGACAACTGCGCACATAAGTAATTCAGATTAATGACGTTGTCATAACATAAGGATATGTAAAGGTAGGAAGTTTAGGCTTATTTAGAATTTAAATACGTTAATTATGAAGCGATAGTCAAACAACGTACAAAAAATTTGCACATTCGCAAATACGAACTAGCGTCAACACCCATGTCCTCGACCAAATGATTAACCACAAAGCAAAGAGCGCTCTATCAAGCGCCTTTGCGGGACTTGTTCGCCCGCAAAAACCTCACCCTAAGTCGTTAATTCACAATGGAATGTGCCAATGAAGTGATCTGAGTCAGCTGTTTGATTAGCGCACGGAATTATTCTGTGGTCTCTCTTCTCCTGCATTGGAGTCATGCAATGTCTGAAACTCCCGGAAAACTTCGACTAGGCGCCCTGGTCGCACTTGTCGTCGGCTCGATGATTGGCGGCGGTATCTTTTCATTGCCACAAAACATGGCCGCCAGCGCCGATGTCGGTGCGGTGTTGATCGGCTGGGTGATTACCGCCATCGGCATGTTGACCCTCGCCTTCGTGTTCCAGACCCTCGCCAACCGCAAGCCTGACCTCGACGGCGGGGTCTACGCCTACGCCAAGGCCGGTTTCGGCGACTACATGGGTTTTTCATCTGCCTGGGGTTACTGGATCAGCGCCTGGCTGGGCAACGTCGGCTACTTCGTCTTGCTGTTCAGCACCTTGGGCTATTTCTTCCCGGTCTTTGGCGAGGGCAATACCCCGACGGCGGTGATCGCTGCGTCAGTGCTGTTGTGGGCCGTGCATTTCCTGGTGCTGCGCGGCATCAAGGAAGCCGCGTTCATTAACCTGGTAACCACCGTCGCCAAGGTGGTGCCGCTGCTGCTGTTCGTGCTCATCGCGCTGTTCGCGTTCAAGCTGGACATCTTCACCGCCGACATCTGGGGCGTGAAAAACCCGGACCTGGGCAGTGTGATGAACCAGGTGCGCAACATGATGCTGGTCACCGTGTGGGTGTTTATCGGCATCGAAGGCGCGAGCATCTTCTCGTCCCGTGCCGAGAAACGCAGCGACGTGGGCAAGGCCACCGTGATCGGCTTTATCACCGTGCTGCTGTTCCTGATGCTGGTGAACGTGCTGTCCCTGGGGATCATGACCCAGCCGGAACTGGCCAAGCTGCAAAACCCGTCGATGGCCGCCGTGCTGGAGCATGTGGTGGGCCACTGGGGCGCGGTGCTGATCAGCGTGGGCTTGATCATCTCCCTGCTCGGCGCGCTGCTGTCCTGGGTGCTGCTGTGTGCGGAGATCATGTTCGCCGCCGCCAAGGACCACACCATGCCGGAGTTCCTGCGCAAGGAGAACGCCAACCACGTGCCGGTCAACGCCCTGTGGCTGACCAACGCAATGGTGCAGATATTCCTGGTGATCACGCTGTTTTCCGCCAGCACTTACCTGTCACTGATCTACCTCGCCACCTCGATGATCCTGGTGCCTTACCTGTGGTCGGCGGCCTACGCCCTGCTGCTGGCGGTGCGCGGCGAGACCTACGAGAACGCCCTCAAAGAGCGCAGGAAAGACCTGTTCATCGGCGCCATCGCCCTGATCTATGCGATCTGGCTGCTGTATGCCGGCGGCACCAAATACCTGCTGCTCTCCGCCCTGCTCTACGCCCCCGGCGCGATCCTGTTCGCCAAGGCCAAGCGTGAACTGGGCAAACCGATTTTCACCCCCGTCGAGAAGCTGATTTTCGCCGCAGTGGTCATTGGCGCCCTGGTGGCGGCCTATGGGCTCTACGACGGCTTCCTGACCCTGTAATTGTTGTTCACTGGAGGATCTGTAATGACCACGGAAAAAGTGAAGTACGGCGTACATTCCGAAGCCGGCAAACTGCGCAAAGTCATGGTGTGCTCCCCAGGTTTGGCCCACCAGCGGCTGACCCCCAACAACTGCGACGAGCTGCTGTTCGATGACGTGCTGTGGGTGGCCCAGGCCAAGCGCGACCACTTCGACTTCGTGACCAAGATGCGCGAGCGGGACATTGATGTGCTGGAAATGCACAACCTGCTCACCGACATCGTCGCCAACCCCGAAGCGCTGGACTGGATTCTGGAACGCAAGATCACCGCCAACACGGTAGGCCTGGGCCTGGTCGATGAAGTCGGCTCGTGGCTGCGCAGCCTGGAGCCGCGCAAAATCAGCGAATACCTGATTGGCGGCGTATCGGCCGACGACCTGCCGAGCAGCTTCGGTGGCAAGACCATCGAGATGTTCCGCGATTTTCTCGGCCACGCCAGTTTCATCCTGCCGCCGCTGCCCAATACCCAGTTCACCCGCGACACCACCTGCTGGATCTACGGCGGCGTGACGCTCAACCCGATGTACTGGCCGGCGCGACGCCAGGAAACCCTGCTGACCAGCGCCATCTATAAATTCCACCCTGAGTTCACCAACGCGGACTTCCAGATCTGGTACGGCGACCCCGACCAGGAACATGGCGCCGCGACGCTGGAAGGCGGCGACGTGATGCCGATTGGCAATGGCGTGGTGTTGATCGGCATGGGTGAGCGCTCCTCCCACCAGGCCATCGGCCAACTGGCGCGCAACCTGTTCCAGAACAAAGCCGTGGAACGCGTCATCGTTGCCGGCCTGCCCAAATCCCGCGCCGCGATGCACCTGGACACTGTGTTCAGCTTCTGCGACCGCGACCTGGTCACCGTCTTCCCCGAAGTGGTCAACCAGATCGTGCCGTTCACCCTGCGCCCTGACGAGAGCAAGCCCCACGGCATCGACATCCAGCGCGAGAAAACCAACTTCCTCGAAACCGTGGCCGCAGCGCTCAACCTCAAGGCGCTACGTGTCGTCGAGACCGGCGGCAACAGCTTCGCCGCCGAACGCGAGCAATGGGATGACGGCAACAACGTGGTGGCCGTGGAACCGGGCGTGGTGATTGGCTACGACCGCAACACCTACACCAACACCCTGCTGCGCAAGGCCGGTGTGGAAGTGATCACCATCAGCGCCGGTGAACTCGGCCGTGGCCGTGGCGGCGGCCACTGCATGACCTGCCCGATCATCCGCGACCCTATCGACTATTAAGGAGATTCCATCATGGCTTTCAATATGCGCAACCGCAGCCTGCTGTCGCTGATGCACCACACTACCCGCGAGCTGCATTACCTGCTGGACCTGTCCCGCGACCTCAAACGCGCCAAATACACCGGCACCGAGCGCCCGCACTTGCAGGGCAAGAACATCGCGCTGATCTTCGAAAAAACCTCGACCCGCACTCGCTGTGCCTTCGAAGTCGCGGCCCATGACCAAGGCGCCCACGTCACCTATATCGACCCGGTGTCGTCGCAGATCGGCCACAAAGAAAGCATGAAAGACACCGCCCGCGTGTTGGGCCGGATGTTCGATGCCATCGAGTACCGTGGTTTTGAGCAGGAAATCGTCGAAGAGCTGGCCAAGTTCGCCGGTGTGCCGGTGTTCAACGGCCTCACCGCCGAATTCCACCCGACCCAGATGATCGCTGACACCCTGACCATGCGCGAACACAGCGACAAGCCGCTGCATGACATCAGCTACGCCTACCTCGGGGACGCCCGCTACAACATGGGCAACTCGCTGCTGATGATCGGCGCCAAGCTGGGCATGGACGTGCGCATCGGCGCGCCGAAAGCGCTGTGGCCCCATGAAGACTTCATCAAGCAGTGCCAGGCATTTGCCGAGGAAAGCGGTGCACGCATCACCATCACCGAAGACCCGAAAGAGGCAGTCAAAGGCGTGGACTTCATCCACACCGATATCTGGGTGTCCATGGGCGAGCCGGTGGAAGCGTGGGACGAGCGTATCGAACAACTGCTGCCGTACCAGGTCAACGCCAAGATGATGAAAGCCTCGGGCAACCCTCGGGTGAAATTCATGCACTGCCTGCCGGCGTTCCACAACAGCGAAACCAAGGTCGGCAAGGACATCGCTGCGCGCTATCCGCACTTGGCCAACGGTGTGGAAGTGACCGAGGAAGTCTTCGAGTCGCCGGCCAACATCGCCTTTGAGCAGGCGGAAAACCGCATGCATACCATCAAGGCGATTCTGGTGTCGGCGTTGGCAGACATTTAATTTCCACGGTGTGAACACCGTCAGTGTGGGAGCTGGCTTGCCTGCGATAGCGGTGGGTCTGGCAACAGCAGGTCGCCTGCCAGGCCCTCATCGCAGGCAAGCCAGCTCCCACATTGACCGAGGTGTTCATGCGTTCCCTGAAAGGACATTCTGTATGCGCATCGTCGTAGCCCTGGGCGGCAACGCCCTCCTGCGTCGTGGTGAACCCATGACCGCAGACAACCAACGCGCCAATATCCGCATCGCCACCGAACAGATCGCCAAAATCCACGCCGGCAACGAACTGGTGATCGCCCACGGCAACGGCCCGCAGGTCGGCCTGCTGTCGTTGCAGGCGGCGGCCTACACCAGCGTCTCGCCCTACCCGCTGGATGTGTTGGGCGCCGAGACCGAGGGCATGATCGGCTACATCATCGAACAGGAACTGGGCAACCTGCTGGATTTTGAAGTGCCATTCGCCACCCTGCTCACCCAGGTCGAAGTCGACGCCAAGGACCCGGCCTTCCAGAACCCCACCAAGCCTATCGGCCCGGTATATGCCAAAGCCGAAGCCGAGCAACTCGCCGCCGAAAAAGGTTGGGCCATCGCGCCCGACGGCGACAAATACCGCCGTGTAGTCGCCAGCCCGCGGCCCAAACGCATCTTTGAAATTCGCCCGATCAAATGGCTGCTGGAGAAAAAAGCCATCGTGATCTGCGCCGGCGGTGGCGGCATCCCGACGATGTATGGCGAAGACGGCAAGCTGCGCGGCATTGAAGCGGTGATCGACAAAGACTTGTGTTCCTCCTTGCTGGCAACGCAACTGGAGGCCGATTTGCTGGTGATCGCCACCGACGTCAACGCCGCTTTTATTGACTTCGGCAAGCCCACCCAGAAGGCCATCGGCCAGGCCCACCCCGACGAGATGGAAAAACTCGGCTTCGCCGCCGGCTCCATGGGCCCCAAGGTACAAGCCGCCTGCGAGTTCGCCCGTCAGACTGGCAAAACCGCGGTGATCGGTTCACTCTCGGACATAGAAGCCATCGTCCAGGGCAGCGCCGGCACGCGCATCAGCACGGCAAAACCTGGCATCACCTACCTGTGAAGTTGAGGAGAAACGCCTATGGCTATCTTTGAACCCGGCCACTTGCATATCGAGCGACACGCGCTGAACAAGGACGATGTCAGCTACGACCTGTGCCTGGACTACGAAGTCGTCACGGATGACCGCGAAGGCAAAGGCATGCAGTTCACCCTGCATGGCAGCATCCAGGGCAAGGACATGAAGGAAACCTTTTTCCTGCCCAAGGACCAGGCCTATAACTTCGCCAGCAATGTGACCAAGATTGTCGAAAAATACGGCATTCCCAAGACCCATAGCAGCGTCGGTTCACAGCACAAGCATTACGACCTGATGTTTGAGGATGTGCGCCAGCAGTTGGATATGAAATCCGGCGACCCGGTCAAACCCGAACACCTGGAATAACCTGCCCCCCAATCGAATGTGGGAGCTGGCTTGCCTGCGATAGCGACGTGTCAGACGATATTTTCGGTAACTGACCCACCGCCATCGCAGGCAAGCCAGCTCCCACATTTTGATCTCCACCGGCTCCAAGGCATACTGGCCACCCTCAGCACTCCAGAATCAAGATCCGCCCCATGCGTATCCACGTCAGCTTCATCGACCGCGTCGGCATCACCCAGGAAGTCCTGGCCTTGCTCGGTGGGCGCAATCTCAATCTGGATGCGGTGGAGATGGTGCCGCCCAATGTCTATATCGATGCGCCGACCCTCAGCGCCGAAGTGCTCGAAGAACTGCGCGACGCGTTGTTCAGCGTGCACGGCGTGCAAGCGGTAAAGGTCGTCGACATCCTTCCGGGCCAGCGTCGCCACTTGCAACTCGACGCCCTGCTGGCGGCCATGACCGACCCGGTGCTGGCCCTGGACAGTGCAGGCAAGATCCTGCTGGCCAATCCGGCGCTGATCGCCTTGTACGGGCGTGAACCGGCTGGTGAGAGCATCGCCGAGCTGTTCGATGATCCGGCATTGCTGGAAACCTTGCTGGACCAGGGCTTTCGCTTGCCGTTGCGCGAGATCAGCGTGAACGGCCAGACCTTGCTGCTGGGCGCCACGCCAATCACCGACGCCGGCGCCCTGCTCACGCTCTACCAGCCCAACCGCATCGGCGAACAACTGTCGGCGCTGCACCATGACCATGCCGAAGGGTTTGATGCGCTGCTGGGCGAGTCCCCGGCGATCCGCACGCTCAAGGCGCGGGCGCAACGGGTGGCGGCACTGGATGCACCGCTGCTGATCCAAGGCGAAACCGGTACCGGCAAAGAGCTGGTGGCCCGCGCCTGCCACGCCATCAGTGCGCGCCACAGTGCGCCGTTTCTGGCATTGAACTGCGCGGCACTGCCGGAAAATCTCGCCGAAAGTGAATTGTTCGGCTATGCCCCTGGCGCCTTTACCGGCGCGCAACGCGGTGGCAAACCAGGGCTGATGGAGCTGGCCAACCAGGGCACGGTGTTCCTCGATGAGATCGGTGAGATGTCGCCGTATCTGCAAGCCAAGCTGCTGCGTTTTCTCAATGACGGTAGCTTTCGCCGCGTGGGTGGCGACCGCGAAGTGAAGGTCAATGTGCGCATCCTCAGCGCCACCCACCGCGACCTGGAAAAGATGGTCAGCGAAGGCACCTTTCGCGAAGATCTGTTTTACCGCCTCAACGTGCTCAACGTCGCCGTGCCGCCCTTGCGTGAACGCGGCCAGGACATCCTGCTGCTGGCGCGCTACTTCATGCAGCAAGCCTGCGCGCAGATCCAGCGCCCGGTCTGCCGCCTGGCGCCCGGTACCTATCCAGCCCTGCTGGGCAACCACTGGCCGGGCAACGTGCGGCAGTTGCAAAACGTGATCTTCCGCGCTGCCGCCATCTGCGAAAGCAGCCTGGTGGACATCGGCGACCTGGACATCGCCGGCACCTCCGTGGCGCGCCAGAGCGATGGTGAAGTCGACAGCCTGGAACAGGCCGTGGAAGATTTCGAGCGCAGCCTGCTGGAAAGCCTCTACAGCCGCTACCCCTCGACCCGCCAACTGGCCAGCCGGCTGCAAACCTCCCACACGGCTATCGCCCATCGCCTGCGCAAATACGGCATTCCCAACAAACCCTGACGGAATAAACGCGGTTCAACTGTGGGAGCTGGCTTGCCTGCGATAGCGTCGGGTCATCCAACTCCTTAGTGACGGGTAGACCGCTATCGCAGGCAAGCCCCCACAGAAACCGCATTACAGATTTGGTCTGAGAACGACATTCCGTGTACTGAAAGCGCTACAGCGTAACGATATCGCTACAGCCCTGTTTTTTGCGTGCCATGCAAGGCTTTGATCCACATAGGCTTTTTTTCACGCACTCGACTGTAGCGAAAACGCTACAGCACATTCGATTAAGCCTATGGCTGAATTTATTAACTCTTTGATCTATAAAGACTTAATAACGTTGGCCGCGATATTGCTAAGCAACTCCTCATTATTCCAATCCCGTCCACCAGACGATTCTGGCCCTGAGGAGTTTCCATGAGCGAGTTGCGTTTCACTGAAGATCACGAATGGCTGCGCGCCGAAGCCGATGGCAGCGTCACCGTGGGTATCACCGCTTTTGCGCAGAACGCGCTGGGTGACGTGGTTTTCGTGCAACTGCCGGAGTTGCAGGCTTACGACAAAGGCGCTGAAGCCTCCACCGTGGAATCGGTCAAAGCCGCCAGCGGCGTGTATATGCCGTTGGACGGTGAAGTGCTGGAAGTGAACGACAAGCTCGATGGCAGCCCGGAACTGATCAACGAAGACCCGATGGGCGAAGGCTGGTTCTTCCGTTTTAAACCCGCCGATGCCGATGCAGTGGCTAAGCTGTTGGATCAGGATGCGTACGACCGCCTGATCAAAGCCAACGCTGAAGCCTGAGGAGCGCGCCATGACCGTTAATCTGACCACCGCCAACGAATTCATCGCCCGCCACATCGGCCCGCGCCAGGAAGATGAGCAGCAAATGCTCGCCAGCCTGGGGTTTGATTCCCTCGAAGCCCTGAGCGCCAGCGTCATCCCGGAAAGCATCAAGGGCACCAGCGTGCTCGGCCTGGAAGACGGCCTGAGCGAAGCCGAGGCCCTGGCCAAGATCAAGGCCATCGCCAGCCAGAACCAACTGTTCAAGACCTACATCGGCCAGGGCTACTACAACTGCCATACGCCGTCGCCGATCCTGCGCAACCTGCTGGAAAACCCGGCCTGGTACACCGCCTACACGCCGTATCAACCCGAGATTTCCCAAGGCCGCCTGGAAGCCCTGCTGAATTTCCAGACCCTGATCAGCGACCTCACCGGCCTGCCGATTGCCAACGCCTCCCTGCTCGACGAAGCCACGGCCGCCGCCGAAGCCATGACCTTCTGCAAGCGCCTGAGCAAGAACAAAAGCAGCAACGCGTTCTTCGCTTCGGTGCACAGCCACCCACAAACCCTCGACGTCCTGCGCACTCGCGCCGAACCACTGGGCATCGATGTAGTAGTGGGCGATGAGCGCGAACTGACCGACGTCAGCCCGTTCTTCGGCGCCCTGCTGCAATACCCGGCCAGCAACGGCGATGTGTTCGACTATCGCGAACTGACCGAACGTTTCCACGCCGCCAACGCACTGGTCGCCGTGGCCGCCGACCTGCTGGCCCTGACCCTGCTGACGCCGCCGGGTGAATTCGGCGCCGACGTCGCCATTGGCAGCGCACAACGCTTTGGCGTGCCACTGGGCTTCGGTGGCCCGCACGCGGCGTACTTCTCCACCAAGGATGCGTTCAAGCGCGACATGCCAGGCCGTCTGGTCGGTGTTTCCGTCGACCGCTTCGGCAAGCCGGCCCTGCGCTTGGCGATGCAAACCCGCGAGCAACATATCCGCCGCGAGAAAGCCACCAGCAACATCTGCACCGCGCAAGTGCTGCTGGCCAATATCGCCAGCATGTACGCCGTGTACCACGGCCCCAAGGGCCTGACGCAGATCGCCCAGCGCATTCACCAACTGACCGCGATCCTGGCCAAGGGTTTGACTGCCCTGGGCCAGAAAGTCGAGCAGGCACACTTCTTCGACACCCTGACAATCCACACCGGCGCCCACACCGCAGCCCTGCACGACAAGGCCCGCGCCCAGCGCATCAACTTGCGCGTGGTGGATGGCGAACGCGTTGGCCTGTCGGTCGACGAAACCACCACCCAGGCCGATATCCAAGCCTTGTGGGCCATCTTCGCCGATGGCAAAACCCTGCCAGCCTTTGCTGCAACCGAAAGCACCCTGCCGAGCGCCTTGCTGCGCCAGTCGCCGATCCTCAGCCACCCGGTGTTCAACCGTTATCACTCGGAAACCGAGCTGATGCGCTACCTGCGCAAGCTGGCCGACAAGGACCTGGCCCTGGACCGCACCATGATCCCGCTGGGCTCGTGCACCATGAAGCTCAACGCCGCCAGCGAAATGATCCCGGTGACCTGGGCCGAATTCGGTGCCCTGCACCCGTTCGCCCCCGCCGCGCAAAGCGCCGGCTACCAGCAACTGACCAGCGAACTGGAAGCCATGCTCTGCGCGGCCACCG
Organism: Pseudomonas sp. DWP2-2; assembly: GCF_049897065.1. Classification (NCBI taxonomy): domain Bacteria; kingdom Pseudomonadati; phylum Pseudomonadota; class Gammaproteobacteria; order Pseudomonadales; family Pseudomonadaceae; genus Pseudomonas; species Pseudomonas sp. DWP2-2. Next base: position 22,580 of record NZ_JAFCVN010000006.1, read on the forward strand.
GTTACGACGCGATCTCCCTGCAACCCAACGCCGGTTCCCAGGGTGAGTACGCCGGCCTCTTGGCCATCCGTGCCTATCACCAGAGCCGTGGCGAAGAACGTCGCGACATCTGCCTGATCCCGTCGTCAGCCCACGGTACCAACCCTGCGACCGCCAACATGGCCGGCATGCGCGTGGTGGTCACCGCTTGCGATGCACGCGGCAACGTCGACATCGAAGACCTGCGCGCCAAGGCCATCGAGCACCGCGAGCACCTCGCAGCACTGATGATCACCTACCCCTCTACCCACGGCGTGTTCGAGGAAGGTATTCGCGAAATCTGCGGGATCATTCATGACAACGGCGGCCAGGTGTACATCGACGGCGCCAACATGAACGCCATGGTCGGCCTGTGCGCACCGGGCAAGTTCGGCGGCGATGTGTCCCACCTGAACCTGCACAAAACCTTCTGCATTCCCCACGGCGGTGGCGGCCCGGGCGTTGGCCCGATTGGCGTCAAGTCGCACCTCACGCCATTCCTGCCCGGCCACGCCGCCATGGAACGCAAGGAAGGCGCGGTGTGCGCTGCGCCGTTCGGCAGCGCGAGCATTCTGCCGATCACCTGGATGTACATCAGCATGATGGGCGGCGCCGGCCTCAAGCGTGCGTCGCAGTTGGCGATCCTGAATGCCAACTACATTTCCCGTCGCCTGGAAGAGCACTACCCGGTGCTGTACACCGGCAGCAATGGCCTGGTGGCCCACGAATGCATCCTGGACCTGCGCCCGTTGAAAGACAGCAGCGGCATCAGCGTGGACGACGTGGCCAAGCGCCTGATCGATTTTGGTTTCCATGCGCCGACCATGTCGTTCCCGGTGGCCGGCACCTTGATGATCGAGCCCACCGAAAGTGAATCCAAGGAAGAGCTGGACCGCTTCTGCGACGCCATGATCGCCATCCGCGAAGAGATCCGCGCGGTAGAAAACGGCACCCTCGACAAAGACGACAACCCCCTCAAGAACGCGCCGCACACGGCTGCGGAACTGGTGGGCGAATGGAGCCACCCATACAGCCGTGAACAAGCGGTGTACCCGGTGGCTTCATTGATCGAAGGCAAGTACTGGCCGCCGGTTGGCCGGGTCGACAACGTGTTTGGAGATCGCAACCTGGTGTGTGCGTGCCCTTCTATCGAGAGCTACGCCTGATCTGACGGGAGATACGCGGCCAGTGTGGGAGCTGGCTTGCCTGCGATAGCGGTGTATCAGCCGACAGTGATGTTGCCTGACCCACCGTTATCGCGGGCAAGCCCGGCTCCCACATTGACCGAGTCGGCTTTCAGAAAATAATAAGAAACCGGAGAACAACCATGTCCCTTAGCGTGTTCGACCTGTTCAAGATTGGCATCGGCCCCTCAAGTTCCCACACCGTCGGCCCGATGCGTGCCGCTGCTCGATTCGTCGAGGGGCTCAAGCGTGACAACCTGCTGGAGGCCACCACCGGCATCAAGGTGGAACTCTACGGATCACTGGGCGCCACCGGCAAAGGCCACGGCAGCGACAAGGCTGTGTTGCTGGGCCTGGAAGGCGAACACCCGGACACCGTGAATACCGAAACCGTGGCAGCACGCCTGGCGCAGATGCGCAGTGACGGGCGCCTCAACCTGCTCGGCGAACACAGCATTGCGTTCAACGAGAAAGAACACCTGGCGATGATTCGCAAGCCCCTTGCCTATCATCCCAACGGCATGATCTTTCGTGCCTTTGACGCCGCCGGCATCCAGACCCGCAGCCGCGAGTACTACTCGGTCGGTGGCGGTTTCGTGGTGGATGAAGACGCGGCGGGCGCCGACCGTATCGTCGAAGACGCTACACCCCTGACCTTCCCGTTCAAACACGCCAAGGACTTGCTCGGCCACTGCACCACCTATGGCCTGTCTATCAGCCAGGTGATGCTGACCAATGAAAGTGCCTGGCGCCCGGAAGCCGAAACCCGCAGCGGTTTGTTGAAGATCTGGCAGGTCATGCAGGATTGCGTCGATGCCGGCTGTCGCAACGAAGGCATCTTGCCCGGAGGCTTGAAGGTCAAGCGCCGGGCAGCGGCCTTGCACAGGCAGTTGTGCAAGAACCCGGAGTCGGCGCTGCGCGACCCGCTGTCGGTGCTCGATTGGGTCAACCTGTATGCGCTGGCGGTCAACGAAGAAAACGCCAATGGCGGGCGCGTGGTCACCGCGCCCACCAACGGCGCGGCCGGGATCATTCCCGCCGTGCTGCATTACTACATGCGTTTTATCCCCGGCGCGAACGAAGACGGCGTAGTGCGCTTTTTGCTCACCGCGGCCGCCATCGGCATTTTGTACAAGGAAAACGCTTCGATCTCAGGCGCCGAAGTCGGTTGCCAGGGCGAAGTCGGCGTGGCCTGTTCCATGGCCGCAGGCGCACTCTGCGAAGTGCTGGGCGGCAGCGTGTCCCAAGTGGAAAACGCCGCCGAGATCGGCATGGAACACAACCTCGGCCTGACCTGCGACCCAATTGGCGGGCTGGTGCAGGTGCCGTGCATCGAGCGCAATGCCATGGGCTCGGTGAAGGCGATCAATGCGGTGCGCATGGCCCTGCGTGGCGACGGGCAGCACTTTGTGTCCCTCGACAAGGTCATCCGCACCATGCGCCAGACGGGCGCCGACATGAAAAGCAAATACAAGGAAACCGCCCGTGGCGGTTTGGCGGTCAACATTATCGAGTGCTGACGCCCACAAGCGCGTCGGCACGTTTTTCAGGAGTTGAATATGTCCACCGAAACCCTGTTGAAAACCCCATTGCATGCCCTGCACCTGGAACTGGGCGCACGCATGGTGCCCTTCGCCGGCTACGACATGCCGGTGCAGTATCCATTGGGCGTGATGAAGGAACACCTGCATACCCGTGAACAGGCCGGGTTGTTCGACGTCTCCCACATGGGCCAGATTCGTCTCACTGGCGCGAATGCCGCCAAGGCTCTGGAGACCCTGGTGCCCGTCGATATCATCGACCTGCCAGTAGGCATGCAGCGCTATGCGATGTTCACCAATGAGCAAGGCGGCATCCTCGACGACCTGATGGTCGCCAACCTGGGCAACGACGAATTGTTCCTGGTGGTCAACGCCGCCTGCAAGGACCAGGACCTGGCGCACCTGCGTACACATATCGGCGACCAATGCACCATCGAACCGCTGTTCGAAGAACGCGCCCTGCTGGCCCTGCAAGGCCCTGCGGCAGTGAAAGTATTGGCGCGCCTGGCCCCTGAAGTCACTCAGATGACCTTCATGCAATTCGCCACCCTGCGTTTGCTGGGCGTGGACTGCTACGTCAGCCGCTCCGGCTACACCGGTGAAGACGGTTTTGAAATCTCCGTGCCGGCCGCCAATGCCGAGAGCCTGGCCCGCAGCCTGCTGGCCGAAACCGAAGTGCAGGCGATCGGCCTGGGCGCTCGCGATTCGCTACGCCTGGAAGCCGGCTTGTGTTTGTACGGCCACGACATGAGCACCGACACCACGCCAATCGAAGCCAGCCTGCTGTGGGCGATTTCCAAGGCTCGGCGTGCCGATGGCGCACGGGCCGGCGGCTTCCCTGGCGCCGACCGCATCTTCACTCAGCAGCAAACCGGTGTGGCGCGCAAACGCGTAGGCCTGCTGCCGCAGGAGCGTACCCCGGTGCGTGAAGGCGCTGAAATTGTCGATGCGCAAGGTACGGTTATCGGCAGCGTCTGCAGCGGGGGCTTTGGTCCGACCTTGGGCGGCCCTCTGGCAATGGGTTACCTGGACAGCGCCTTTGTCGCACTGGATACCGAAGTTTGCGCAATGGTACGTGGGAAAAAGGTGCCACTGCGTGTAAGTAAAATGCCATTCGTTCCGCAACGTTACTACCGTGGCTGATTGACTGTTTCTATAAGTAACGCGGTTGCGTTAATGTGCACTAAACTGTAACGCAACCGCCATAAAACAGTGCATTCACGATAGGCTTTTTATAGCTGACGCCCTATAACAAGTGAATAACTCTATCGAATAAGCCAGTATCAGAACATTCAACAAAGTGTCATGAGCCCCAGTAAAATCAGGGCCTGCACAAGGGCTTGTTTTTTTCATATTAGTTGGCGTAGAGTTTGCCCACTGTGTTTGCATGGGTCGCTTGGAACCTGGACCTGGGCAGTAGCTCAAGTAGTTGCTACAACCCGTTCGACGTCTCTTACTTTCCTGCAACCCAGCCCAGTACTCTTTCGTTTGAAAGGGGCTGTCATTAATTTTTAGCGTCAAAGGAAAGAAGAAAATGGCTGAGCGTCAGAGCGGTACCGTCAAGTGGTTCAACGACGAAAAAGGCTTTGGTTTTATCACTCCTGAAAGCGGCCCGGATCTGTTCGTGCATTTCCGCGCTATTCAGGGCAATGGCTTCAAGAGCCTGAAGGAAGGCCAGAAAGTGACTTTCGTCGCTGTGCAGGGCCAGAAAGGCATGCAGGCTGACGAAGTCCACGCAGAAGCCTGACCCTTACCTGCGACAAAAAGCCCCTGATATGACATCAGGGGCTTTTTTATGGGCGCCATTGCGTAAACTGCGTGCTTTCTCCAGAGAGCCCTGCCATGTCCAAACCCCTGTTGAGCCCCCAGGGCGAATTCCCCGCCGTTGGCCTGGGCCGCCGTCTGGCAGCGATGTTCTACGACTTTCTTTTATGTACCGCACTGCTGATCGTCACCGCTTTTATCTACAAGCTGGTGTGGATCGCCTTCGTGGGCGAAGCGAAGATGCGCACGCTCACCGAATCCGGCGCGCTGGACGGTGACCCGTTGCTGTCCACGATCCTGCTGTTCGTGCTCTTCGGGTTCTTCGCCAAGTTCTGGACTCATTCGGGGCAAACCCTGGGCATGCAGGTGTGGGGCGTGCGCGTGCAAAACGCCGACGGGTCGCGGATCAGCCTGTGGCAGGCACTGCTGCGTTTTGTGGTGTCGATTGCGTCATGGCTGTGCGTGGGGTTGGGATTTATCTGGTCGTTGTTCGATAAACACAAACGCAGCTGGCATGACATCTATTCGGATACGCAGTTGGTGCGGATCCCGAAGCAAAAGAAGTAACTCAAGCGCATCACAGATCAACTGTGGGAGCTGGCTTGCCTGCTCCCACATTTTGATTTGTGTTCAGGCGTTGCCGGCCAGTTTCAACCGTGCAGCCTGGGTAAAGTCGAGCATGCGCTTGAGCGGTCGTACCGCCTGCGGAATCACCGCCGGCTCCACGAAGATCTCATTACTGCCCTCACGCAAACACTGCAACGTACGCTCCAGTGTGTTCATCGCCATCCACGGGCAGTGCGCGCAACTGCGACAGGCTGCACCGTTACCGGCGGTAGGCGCTTCGACAAAGACTTTGTCCGGGCACAACTGCTGCATCTTGTAGAAGATGCCGCGGTCGGTCGCGACGATAAAGGTCTTGTTCGGCAAGCGTTGCGCCGCAGCGATCAGTTGGCTGGTGGAACCCACCGCGTCAGCCAATTCGATCACCGAAGTCGGTGACTCCGGGTGCACCAGGATTGCCGCATCCGGGTACAGCGCCTTCATGTCTTCGAGCTGCTTGGACTTGAATTCTTCGTGGACGATGCAGGCACCGTCCCACAGCAGCATATCGGCACCGGTCTGGCGCTGGATGTAGGTGCCCAGGTGTTTGTCCGGGCCCCAGATAATGGTCTCGCCGTTGTCCATCAGGCTTTCGACGATTTCCAGCGCGCAGCTGGAAGTCACCACCCAATCCGCCCGAGCTTTGACCGCCGCCGAGGTGTTGGCATAGACCACCACGGTGCGCTCGGGGTGCTGATCGCAGAACGCGGAAAACTCATCCACCGGGCAACCCAGGTCCAGGGAGCACGTGGCTTCCAGGGTAGGCATCAGGATGCGTTTTTCAGGCGTAAGGATCTTGGCGGTCTCACCCATGAAGCGCACGCCAGCCACCAGTACGGTTTTGGCCGGGTGAGCGGCACCAAAGCGCGCCATCTCCAGGGAGTCGGAAACACAACCACCGGTTTCTTCGGCCAGAGCCTGAATCACCGGGTCGCAATAAAAGTGGGCAACCAGCACCGCGTCCTGAGCCTTGAGCTCGGCGGCGATGGCGGTTCGCAGGCTCGCCTCTTCGGCAGCGCTGAGGACCTTGGGCTGCTTGGCGTCGAGGTGAGCTTGAACCAGTAGGCGTTCGGAAATGTGCGTCATGTTCGCAAGACCTGCAGGCGCAGTAGCGCGAAAGTCGAGTGTACCACCGGCTCAGGAGCCCTTCGGGCGCCGCCGGACGAAGTGTTTTTGTTCATCAAGCACGGGTACAGCTTAAAGCTGCGCAAGGCTACAGAATATCCAATGGATTCAAAAGCCTAATCTGGCAACCGGGCAAGGTACTCAGTTCCTCGCCGCGGCACGCCGATTAGGTGAAGCCCAGACAACAATCAAAACCGCGCCGCCCCCTCCCGCCTCCTGAAAAATCAGGATTTTTGGGCTGAGACGCCCATTCGCGCACTGAATTTGTGCATTTGAGCACTACATCACACGATTTTTCTTACAGAATGTGCAATAAATCCTACGGCGATGTAACAAACCGTTCAGCACTCACTCAAGTGGGGCAAGTCTGCGCTGAGTTCAAGGTTTAGCTCGTGCGGTGTGGATCGTGTGTATTTCTACGTTAAGGATGTCGAGTGCCAAATCAGCTCTCAACCGGACACTTGAGTTGTACCCGGAACCTGGGCATTGCCCTGCTCTGCCTGTGGGCGCTGCCCGTGGCTGGCGCCGAGGCGCCGCAGCCAGGCCAGGAAGCCCTGCGCTTGCAACAGCAACAGCAACGCGACCTGCAGCAATTACAATTGGAGCAGCGCCAACGCCAGATGCAACGTGGCAGTTTCGGTACGCCAGCGGCCACACCGGCCTTGCCAACAGACATCGCCAAGGACGAACGCTGCTGGCCCTTGAGCGGTACGCGCCTGGCCGGGGTCACGCTGTTCAGCCGTGCCGAGTTGGACAAACACATCGAGCCCTACGTGGCGCCTTGCATGGGCGTCACCCAGATCAACCGCCTGCTGGCCGAGATCACGCGGCTGTATGTCGAGGCCGGTTATATCGCCAGCCGCCCCTACCTGATCAGCGCGCCCGCCGCCGGGCAACCGCTGGATATTCACGTCGAAGAAGGCTACCTGGAGGCCATCGAACTGGCCGACCAGAGCCTGCCGGTGTCATTGGGTGGGGCATTCCCCGGGATGCTCGGCAAGCCACTGAACCTGCGAGATCTGGAACAGGGCCTGGACCAGCTCAACCGCCTGCGCTCGGTGGACCTCACGGCCGACATCGCCCCAGGCAGCACCGCGGGCGCGTCGCGCATCATCCTGCGCTCGCGCAGCAGTGCCTCGCGCTGGGCCCTGGGCCTGGGGGTGGATAACCTCGGCAGCGCCGGCACCGGGCGTGATCGCAATGCGATCAACTTGAGCCTGGACAGCCCGCTACAAATCAACGACTCGCTCAACCTGAGCTTCAGCGACACGCTCAACCATGGGCCACGCTACAGCCGCAGCCACAGCCTGTTCTACTCGATCCCCTACGGTTACTGGACCTACAGCCTGTTCGCCAGCCATGCCGAATACCGCTCGCCGTTCAAACTCAGCCGCACCACGTTTTACAACAGTGGCCGCACCGATCAGGTCAGCCTGCGTAGCGACCGTGTGTTGTGGCGCGACCAGGGCCACCAACTCAGCGCCAACCTGCAACTGGCCTACAAAGACGTCGACAGCTACCTACAGAAGGTACACCTGGACATCCAAAGCCCCACGCTGACCGTAGCCGAAGCGGGCATGAACCTGTTCTGGCTCAACAGCGCGGTGTGGAACCTGGACGTCAATTACGCCCAGGGCCTGACCTGGTTCGGCGCCGATCGCGATGCCGACCAGGTGCAGAAAAACCGGCCCAAGGCGCAGTTTCAAAAGTACCGCGCCAACCTCACCCAATGGCGCAACGGCCAATGGGCAGCGCAGCCATGGCAGTGGCAGAGCCAGTTGTCGGTGCAGTACAGCCCGGATGCGTTGCCCGCCATCGAACAGTTGCTGATCACCGACGACTCGGCCGTGCGCGGCTACCGCGAAAACAGTAGTTCCGGTGCCATTGGCGCAGTCTGGCGCAACACCTTGCGCCTGCCGCTCAACACTGACTTGCCGGTGAAGCTCACCCCGCGCCTGGGCCTGGACAACGGCTGGGTCAAGCACGAACACGGCGCCCAGAGCCAACGCCTGAGCGGCGCCAGCGCGGGGCTCAACCTGAGCTGGAAGAACGTACAGCTCGACATCGACTACCAACGCAACCTCAACACCCCCACAGGTTTTCGCCAGGAGCCGGAGGTCTGGCTGACGCGCCTTAGCTTGCAGATATGAGTGTGCACCGATGAGCCAATACCTGTTTTTAGCCTGAGTCACCGCCGTACCTGACCACCCCAGCAGCGTTGCAACGAACAACGCGCGTCGTGGATCAGCCAACACAGAGCGAGATTATTTATGCCGACTACTTCACATAGCTTCCACCTTTCACCCCAGGGCAAACTGCGCTGGGCCATCGCTAGTCTCTTCCTGCTGCCGCAGCTCGCGCTCGCCGCAGGCTTGACCGTCGTCGAAGGCCCTGGCGGTACGCCGCAGCTGCAAAACCAGGGCGGCGTCCCCATCGTCAACATCGTCGCGCCGAACGCCGGTGGCCTGTCCCATAACCAGTTCCTGGATTACAACGTCGACCGCCAGGGCCTGGTGTTGAACAACGCCTTGCAAGCTGGCCAGTCCCAACTTGCCGGGCAACTGGCGGCCAACCCGCAGTTCCAGGGCCAGGCGGCGAGCGTGATCCTCAACGAAGTGATCAGCCGCAACGCCTCGACCCTCAACGGCGCCCAGGAGATTTTCGGCCAGGCGGCCGATTACGTGCTGGCCAACCCTAACGGTATTTCGGTGAATGGCGGCAGTTTCATCAACACGCCCAATGCCAACCTGGTGGTGGGCCGCCCTGAACTCAACGACGGCAAGCTGCAAGCCTTGAGCACCCGCGATGCCAACGGCCAACTGACAGTGCAAGGCCAGGGCCTGCACAACCGCGAAGGGTCCATCAACCTGATCGCGCCGCGCATCGACAGCGAAGGTCGCCTCAGTGCCCGCGATCAATTGAACCTCACCGTCGGCAGCAACCAGGTCGATTTCGCCAGCGGGCAGGTACGCCAGGTGGACCCGGCCAGCAAGACCCAGGACCAACGCATCGACGCGCGCCTGTTCGGCGCCATGCAGGCCGGGCGCATCAACATCATCAGCACCGCCGAAGGCGCCGGTGTACGCGTGGGCGGCGTGCAGGTGCAAGGCACTGACGGGGTGAAGATCAGTTCGGCCGGCGACCTTGATATCAGCGGCCAGGTGCGCGCCGACAGCCTCGACGCCACTCGCGCTGGCGTGCACAGCCGCCAGGGCGATATCGACTTGCACAGCGCCAAGGACCTGAACCTGGCCGCCACCGACGTCAGCGGGCGCAACGTCAAACTCGACGCCAGCCGCAACCTGACCCTCAGCAGCCTGGAAAGCCGCAAGCTCCAGGAAAAGCGTGAACAGTGGAACAACAGCAACTTCCTGTTCACCTACGAAACCTACGACCGCACCACCAGCGACAAAGACTCGCGCCAGCACGGCAACAAGGTTGTGGCGCAACAGGATGCGGCGCTGTCTTCCGGTGCCAACACCGAGATCAAAGCCAGCCATGTGGAAGCGGGCAACACTCTGCGCGTCGACAGCGGTGCCAACCTGCACGTTAACGCCGCCACCGAAACCCATGAAACCCGCGACCAGGGCAACCATCGCAAGCACCTGTGGAAAGCCAACTGGGATAAATCCAGCAGCGAACAACGCAGCATCACCAGCAGCCTCAAGGCCGGAAAGACACTGGAGCTGACCAGCCAACAGAAGCTGCAATTGCAAGGCGCCGAGCTGAAAACCCCCGGCGATATCCAACTGGCCGCCCGGCACGTGGAAATCGCCAGCGCCAGCCGTACCCAGAGCAGCAGCGACAATGCCTACTCCGGCGACCTCACCGGTGGCAGCTTCTTCGGCAAGCAAGGCGACGGTAACCAGGGCAAGACGTCGAACACTGGTAGCAAGGTCAACGCCGACGGCAAGCTGATCGTCAAGGCCGACGACGTGCGCATCAGCGGCAGCCAGGCCCGAGGCGGCAAACAGGCCAGCGTCATCAGTGACAAAGGCTCGCTGGTGATCGACGGCGTCCAGGACACCTCCCACGACAACCGCTACAGCAATGACAGCAAGTTCTTCGGTATCTCCAAGGATGAAAGCCGCAAGAACCTCAAGGACAGCACCGTGGTTGCCAGCAACCTGCGCTCGGACAGCAACCTCAAGCTGCAAAGTGCCAAGGACATCACCGTCAGTGGCTCCCAGGTCTCCGCTGCGGGTGAACTGCAAGCGGATGCCAAGGGCGATATCAAGGTCGTTGCCGCCGAGAACACCACCCACGACACCACTCGCACCCATAGCCGTGGCTTCGATGGCTACGCCAAGGAAACCGAGGGTGTCAGCCGCCAGTACCGTGCGGGCCTGAGTTATGAAGACCAGCAGCAAACCCGCCAGACCGACACCACGCAACAACAGGCTTCCAGCCTTAAAGGCGCCAGTGTGGCGGTTAACGCCGCAGGCGATGTCAGCATCACCGGGTCCAACCTCCAGGCCACCGAAGGCGATGCGAGCCTGAGCGGCAAAAACGTCGAGCTGTTGGCCGCCCACGACAAGCGCACCGAAGCCGTCGACAAAACCGCCACCGGCGGCAGTTTCTACTACACCGGCGGCATTGATCGGGCAGGCAGTGGCGCTCAGTTCAGCCACCAAAGCAGCCAAGACACCGCTGAAAAAACCACTGCGCAAACCAGCACCGTGGCCGCGGCCGGCAAGCTGACCATCAACGCTGGCAACACCTTCACCAGCGAGGGTGCACAGGCCAAGGCCGGCGCCGGGCTGCAGGTCAACGCTGGCCAGATCGACAACCAGGCGGCCCATTCCACCGAGACCAGCACCCACAAGGAAAACGGCTGGACCGCCGATGTTGGCGCCAATGTGGAATACAAAGGCATTACCCGCCCGATCGAAAAAGCCGTCGAGGGCGTGGCCCAGGCCAAGTTCCATCAGCCCGGTTTGCTGGATGCATTCGAGCAACCCAATGTCGGCCTGGATGTGGAAGTCGGGCACACGAACAAAACCGGCACAACGCAGGACAGCACCGCCGTGGTCAGCCAGTTCAGTGGCGCCACGGTGCAGGTCAATGCGGCCAGCACCTTGCAGGACGAGGGCACCCAGTACCGCGCCACCGAGGGCGGGCTGAACATCAAGGCGGGCGAGCACGTTGCTACCGCAGCGGCCAACACCCACAGCAGCAGCGAGCAAGGCGTGGACGCCAAGGCTGGCGTGCGAGTCTATACCACCACCGGTGAAGACCTGAATGTGCGCGGCAGTGGCCTGGGCGGCAGCAGCGATGTGCGCGAGTCCAGCAGCACGGCGGTGGTCGGCAGCTATGTGGCCAGCCAAGGCGTGAGCATCGAAGCCAAGGGCGATGCCCGTTATGAAGGCAGCCAGTTCGACGGCGGCCAGGCCGGGGTCAACCTCAAGACCGGCGGTGAGCTGGCGCTCAACCAGGCCACCAACACCCAGAGTAAAAACAGCAGCACGCTGCGCGGCAACGGCTCACTGACGGTGGGCACCGCGCCCGGCGCCAATGGCAGCAACGTCAACCTCGGTGCCGGCGTGCAGTTGGATAACAAGCGCCTGGACACCCAGGACAGCCAGGCGCAGGTCGCAACCATCCAGGGCAGCGGCCCCGTGCAGCTCAGCAGCGGCGCTGACATGACCCTGCAAGGCACGCAGATCGGCAGTACGGGCGCGAAGGCTGGCGATATCAGCCTCAATGCCGGCGGCAAGCTAAACCTGCAAGCCGCCACCGATAGCCACGTCAGCAACGGCAGTAACCTGGGCGGTGGCCTGACCCTCGGTGCCGGCAAGACCAGCAGCGCCGAAAGCAGCAGCAAGACCGGCAGCCTCAGCGCCAACTTCAACATTGGCAAAGTAGCGGAAAACGACCAGAGCGCCGTCGTCGGGCAGTTGCACAGCAGCGGCAAGGTCAGCCTCGCCAGCGGCGCTGATGCAACCGATGCCATCCACTTGCAGGGCACTCAGGTCAGCGCAGCCAGCGTTAGCCTGGATGCGCAAAACGGAGGCATCCTGCAAGAGTCTGCGCAATCGAACCAGGCCCGTGGCAACTGGGGCGTCACCCTGGGCGCAGGGGGCAGCGTCGGCCAAACCACCCTGGCCGACGCCGGTGAACATGAGACACCCAAGACCCAGCGCGGCATCAATGCGCGGGCCAAGGTCGATGTGGATCACTTGCAAGGTACCACCCAGCACAACAGCCTGATCACGGCGGGTGACGTCACCCTCAACAGTGCCGGCGATACCCATCTGGCCGGAGCGCGTGTCGACGCCGACAAGGTGCATGGCGCGGTGGGCGGCGACCTCGTCGTCGAAAGCCGCAAGGACCAGGTCAACAGCACCCAGGTGAATGTCGACGCCAGGCTGGATGTCGAGAAAAACCAGCCGGGGGTGGTGGATAAGCTGGCCAAAGCCAGCGGCCCATTGAAGGACAAGGTACAAGCCAAGGCTGAAGGCGCGTTCGACAAGCATCGCGACAAGCTGGAGAACGTCGTCGACAAAGGCACCGGGCACCTGGCTTCGGCCAAGGACAGCGTGGTCAACAGCGTGGTCAATGCCAAGGAACGCTTGGGCGAAAAACTCACTCGCAGTGGCAGCTACGATGTGAACCCGGAACCCCGTGGCGCCTTCGGTACCCGCGTGGACAAGGCCAAGGCATACCTGGCAGACAAGACCGATGCCCTGGGCACGCGCTTGTCTGGCTTCAAGGATAAGGTCTGGCCAAAAACCAGCGACAGCTACACCGTCAGTGGCAAAGACACCACCGGCAGCAAGGTGGCCAATACCGCCGAAAGCGTGTTGTTCGGCGACAAGAGCGGCAACACCAGCTACACCCCGACTCTGTATCTGGATGTCAGCCATGTGGCCAAGGACAGCGTCACCCAGGCGTCAGGCATTCGCGCGAGCCACGGCGTCAACCTGCAGGTCAAGGGTGATACCCAGCTTACGGGCGCGCGGATCAGCGCGCCCAATGGCAAGGTTGAGCTGGGTGGCTCCAAGGTGACGGCAACCACACTGGCCGGCAGCGACTACCGCGCCGATGTCGGGCTGAACGTTTCGAAGTCACCGGTCAACCTGGCCCTGGGTGCCAAGGACGAACTGACCCAGAAACACGACGACGCCACACGCAATGACCAAGCCTTCAACCTGGGCCCGCTGCGAGCGGGTGGGCACAGTGAAAGCCAGGCCTTGCAGGCGGGGATTGATCAGGCCATCAACTAACGCTTAAAACAGCAGAACGCTTCTGTGGCGAGGGAGCTTGCTCCCGCTGGACTGCGCAGCAGTCCTATTCTCAGGGTCGCTTCGCGCCCCAACGGGAGCAAGCTCCCTCGCCACGGAATCAGCCACTGCCTGCTCTTCCTATGTCAGTTGAAGAGCGCCTGTACGTTCTTCATCGCGTCATCGGCAAAGCCTTGCAGGAAAGCTTCGAACGCCGGTACGTCTTCCTTACCGCCCGTGTAGGGCTGGCCAATGATGGTCCAGGTCGCCAGGCTCTGGTTCGGGCCTTGTGGCACCACCTCCATCAGCGCCCACAGGTTACCGATGTTCAGCGAGGTGTAGATCAGCGACCAGGTCATGGTCATGGCTTGATCGTCATGGCTGTTGAGTTGCTCAATCACGACATTGCCGTCCTTGAACAGCTTCTTGCGTACCGAGCGCACGCCCTCGCCCGTCATCTCGATATGGGACAAGGCCGGAATAAACTTCGTGAAACCGGCGAAATCTCCGACGACATTCCACACACTGCGAGCATCACCATTCACGCTGACGCTGGCGACGACAGGGTTGCCGACTGGATTACGGACCAGGGTATCGGGTTCAAAATGTTGCATGGGTAAGCTCCTTTTTTTTGCTCAGATGAAATCGATTTGCTTGAGGTAGTCACAGCCTTTTTGCAGCAACTCACTGTTCTTGGCTGGGTAGTCTTCGCCCATGCTCTGGATGCCTGAGAGTGCATTGCGGTACTCGATCATCGAGATATCGCCAATGTCTTCTTCAAATCCATTGAGGTAAAAACCGACCACGCCGAACAACGCGTTATCACTGTCGATGGCCGACAGGCGTTGCTGCCATTGTGTCACCGGGACCATCTGGAAATCGTGACCGGCCGCGCGGAACGCATCCAGATAGTGAGCCCATGTCAAAGGCAGCGGGTTGTGCAAGTTGAACACCGCTTTGGTGCGGTTATGACGGCTGGCGTGAAACGCAATGAAGCGTGCGAGGAAGTCCACCGGCATCAGGTCGAAGTTGAGCGCCAGTTCGGGCACTTGCTTAAGCTGCAAGGAGCCTTTGAGCATCAGCATCAAACGGTTCTGATGAGGCTGGCACACACCGGTTCGCGTATTGAACGCGATGTTTCCAGGGCGATAGAGATTGACCCACCCCCCCGACTCACTGGCGTTCCACAAGATGCGCTCAGCCACCCATTTGGAGAGGTTGTAACCATTGCGGATGTAGATGGGCGGCGTGAAGGCAGGCGGTTCTTCCAATACCCGGCCCTGCTCGTCCACCGTGCTGGAGGCCGACAGGGTGGAAATGAAGTTGAAAATTTTCTTGCTGCGCCCTTCACACAATTGCAGGCATTCCAGCACCGGCGTGACGTTGTCCTTGACCAGCGACTCGTAGTCGAGCACGTGGTTGACGTTGGCCGCGTTGTAGATCAACACGCCGTATTCACGATCCAGCCATTCATAGTCCTGCTCGGACAACCCCAGGCGCGGCTTGCTGATATCCGCCGCCAGGACCTTGACCCGGCTCAGGTCCAGATGTTCGAGGCGGTTCTGGATCAGCGCATCCTCGAAGCGCTCTTGCGCGCTCATGCCGCCGGACTCGCGCACCAGGCACGCCACTTCGGTGCTGCCCAGTTCCAGCAGGGCCTCGACGATATGCACACCCAGGAACCCGTTGGAGCCGGTCACGATGACTTTATGTACGTTGCCCAATCGACTGATGGGCAGTACCTCCAGCTCAGGCCGGATCATGGCGTCTTGCAGCGCCTGCGGACTGACCGTAGCAGTGGCCTCGACGTCCTGCTCGATCAGGTTGGCGAGGTTGACCAAGGTGGGTTGCTCAATAAAACGGTTGATCGAGACTCCTTTGCCGAACGCCTCGCGAATCCCCATGAGCATCTGCGACAACAGGATCGAATGGCCACCCAGATTGAAGAAACTGTCATCTACGGAAATGTCCGGCCCAGGCAAGTCGAGCAGCCTGGACCACAGCTCCAGCAACTGCGCCTGGGTGGCGTTCTGGGGCGCCAGGCGCGGCCCTTGCGTCTTGTAGTTGACCGGCAGGTCTCTCAGGGCCCTGCGGTCGACCTTGCCATTAGCCGTGGCCGGCAACCGGTCCAGCAGGCAATAGGCGCTGGGGCGCATGTAGTCGGGCAAATGCTTGAGCGCATAGGCCTGCAACTGCTCACTGGCCGCCTGGCCCTCGCCCTCTTGAGGCTGGGAGAAAAACGTCAGGATGCGGCGCTGGTGATCGATGACCACCGCCAGTTGCCGGAACAACTGGCTCGATTGCAGCAGGTGTTCGATCTCTTCCGGCTCCACCCGAAAACCGCGGATCTTCACCTGGTTATCCAGGCGCCCGATGATCTGGATGCCCTCCTCGGTCCAACGCGCCAGGTCACCGGTACGGTAGAGGCGCACCCACTGGCCATCGGGCAACTCGTGCAGCCGATAGCGTTCGGCCGTCATTTGCAAGGCGCCCAGGTAACCGGCGCCCACCCCTGGCCCGGCGATGTGGATTTCACCGCTGTCATTTTCGCCTACCGGTTGGCCGTGCTCATCCAGCAGGTAAATCGCGGTATTGGCAATCGGTACGCCCAGGTTGCGATTGTTGTCCCCCCGTTGGAAGGTACGGCAGGTGGCGAGCACCGTGGTCTCGGTGGGGCCATAGATGTTGTGCAGTGCACAATGGCCAACCAGTTGTTCGATCACGTGGGGTTCGCACACATCGCCGCCCGTCACCAAGTGCTGCATGCCGTACAGCGATTCAAGCTGGATGATGCTGAGCAAAGCCGGCGGCAAAAAGGCGTGGGTGACCTGCTCCTGTTGGATCAACTCAGCAAGCGCCACCGGGTCGCGGCGTTGGTCTTCGGTGGGCACGATCAACTCGCCACCCTGGATCAGCGTCGGGAAGATATCCAGCAGCGATGCATCGAAATTGATGGTCGAGAACTGCAGGGCGCGGCTATGGCGGTCCAGTTCCACGTAACGGGCATACCACGCACAGAAGTGGCTCAAGTTGTCGACTGTGAGCAACACGCCTTTGGGTTGGCCGGTGGTACCGGACGTGTAGATCGCCACACAGGGTGCCGAACCATCCAGCGCTACGCGCAACAGGCTCTGATCCGGGGCCAGGGCGACACGGCTGTAGCCCTTGGCGCCGTGGTGGAAGAAGTCCAGATGGCCAATATCCAGGGTAGCCAGGCCCGGTAGCGGGTTGTCTGCCTCGGTGTCCTGGATCAGCAGGCTGGCACCGGCATGCTTGAGGATGGCCGCACGGCGTTCGACAGGATGGTTCGGGTCCAACGGCAGGTACACCGCACCGCAACCAATCACCGCCAGGATCGCTGCATAGAGCGCAGTGCCTTTGGGCAACGAGATGCCGACCACCGTCAACCCTGGGGTCGAGGTTTCAAGCAAGGGTTGCAAGCGTTCCTGGATCGCAACGCTATAAGCGTGCAGTTGCGCATAGGACATACCCCGCCCTTGCACTTTCAGGGCGTTGCGCTCGGCGTTGGCCAACAGGCTATCGGCCAAGCGCTGCACAAAGGGGCGCCTGGCCTCCTCCAGAATGCCGGTATTAGCGCTCGCATTGTGGCGATGACGCCAGGCCAGGCCATCCAACAGGGTCAGGCTCGACAAGCGATCAATCGCCTGCACCGGCTCACGGGGCGCCTCAAGATAGTCAGCACTGCGTGAGAAACGCCCGATGTGCACACTGGCCATCTCTACCACTTGCGCTATCGCTTCACGTGCCCGGTCGGCACCGTTGCCGGCGAGGGAGGCGCTGACTTCACGACGCCCCAGCAGCATCCAGTCGCCATCGCCAGGACGCCACAGGCAGTCCACCCGCAGTGGCGCGAGAACATCACTGTCATCGTCAGCCTGCGCCCGCAAAGATAGGCGATGACACGACGGATAGTGCGGGAGTTGCGCCGTGCTGGCGTCGTCTATCAGCACGTCCGGCGCCGATAACTGGCAAAGCTCAATGGCGTTATCGCTGGTCAACAAGCGGGCGGTGTGCCCCATCTGTTCCAACTCTTGCGTAAGGCAGGCGAGCGCATGGCTGCGCCCGCACAAAACGATATCAAGATGTCTCATCGAAGTTGTCCTCTAGCGCAGATAATCGGCGAGCGCTTCCTGCATGCAGGGAGCGTCGAGCAGGCCGCTGTGTTTGAAGAATCGGACGATGTTGCCTACCAGCGGGTGAGACGGCGTGATCGGAAAACTCATGCCTTCGACCTCTTCACGCAACGCCGCCTTGACGCTGGGGTTCACCGGCAGTTGCTCGATCAGCGCGAAATCAAACCCCTGCTGGATCTCGTTGGTCAGGTACTCACCCAAGAACACCGGCATGATCGAGGCCAGCACACGTTTGTCCTCTTCGCTCGCGGTATTCCAGTAAATGCGCGTCAACTTGGCCCAAAAGCCCGAATGTCGACCCTCATCCGCCAAGTGGTCGGCCATCAACCCCTTGACCGATGCCTTGACCGAGTCGTCGCGGGCAAACGCGGCAACATCGTTGGTCAGGGTGTTTTCCGCAATGGCCACGCAGATCAGCTCGACAGCAGCCTTGAGGTGCGCGGGCGCCATGGCCAATGCCTTGGGGATAGAACGGCTGAGCTCGATTTCCGCTGGCAAGGTGATGGGTTCGATGCCCGTCAACTCGATGGTCTGTTGCATGTAGTCCATCGCCACTAGCGCGTGATAGTCCTCATCGACGACCACGGTCATCGCGTCGTAACGGCACGCAAACGGAAAGCGGATAGCGAAGTTATCTTTCGCAATGCTCCTGGCGGTCTTGTCGACAATTTCGGTTTCGAAAATCACCACATCATTAATGAACTTATACAAGCTCTGAACGAGAACAAAATGCTGTAAGTGACTACACTTCTGCATAAAGGTAGCGCTCATGACCAATGGTTGACGACTGGTCGGAAATATTAACTTTTCGTCATCTTCCAAGCGTCGTCTCGGGCGCGTCCGAATGGTCGCCCTTTCCTCCCACGACTCGGAAAACGATTGATATGCTTCAGCTCTCATGACTACTTCCTTTATTCATGATACTCAGTAGTAGTGCACTTCAAACAACAGGCATCCGTCTTTCGAATTAAACGGCCCGTGCTCCGTGTGTGCGGCCCTGAAGAAGTAACTACCGTCGCGGTAAGTTTTCTCCGGGCGCCCCTCACTGGCCTGCTCTGTCTGGTCGCCGTCAATCAAATACACTTCTTCGTGATAATCATGGGTATAGATTTCACGGGTGCCGCCCCCAGGGTGAAAACGTACCAGACGTGTACGCACTCCAGTTTTCGTAACAGGGTCCAATGTGTCTTTGAAGACGGTCAGCGTGATACCGCGTTCAGAGGTCACCTCAAACCATTGGGCCTGGTCGGCCTCGATCACTTCGAAGTTCATGCCACGCACTCACTGACCGTTTCGCCCATGGCCACGCGCAGGTTGTCCCACAACGCCAGGCGGCTTTGTACCGCCGCGATAGCCGATACGTAGACCTCTTCCTGACGCTGCGCATCGCCATTGACCAGGCGCGCCAACAGGCTTTCTGCCGCCGGGCCGTGGTCTTCCGAGTCGACTTCGATGTGGCGCTGCAGGTAATAGCGAAAGGTTGGCGCGTCGTCTGCGGTGATATCCCAATCGTCCAGAATGCGCTGGAACATCTGCGGGATGACACTTTCACGGCCATGCAAAAACGCAGCAGCCACACTGTGGGTGGAAGCGTTGATGGCGGTTTCGATGGTGTCAGTGACGAAAGCCGACGCTGCCAGGCCTGCACCGCAACGGCTCAAGGCCGTTTTCAGATCGACGCCTTCGCGCATCAGTTTGACAAAGTGTTCGATCTTGTCGGTGCTGGCGCCGACTTCGCGCATGGCATGCAGGTAGAGTTCGAAGTGGCTGTAGTGACCGCCTTGCAAGTTCTGGTCGGACTCTTCGCCCAGGATGATTTCGTTGATCAGGTGCGCGGCCGCCGGGTCCACGGGAGGCAGCCAAGGCAGGCGAGTACAGGTGAGGTCCTGTTGCAGGCGCTTGGCCAGGGACATGAAATCCCACACCGCAAACACATGGGTTTCCATAAAGGCGCGCAGGACCGGCAGCGAATTGATTTCAGCAAAGATCCGATGATTGCCCAGCTCTACTTTCTTGGCGTTCAACAGCGTCTTTTTATCTTCCATGTTGCGCTCCTTATCAGGCTTTAGTTAACGCTGACCACTCGAGAGATACCCGCTTACCTTTTTTCAGGCATAAGCAGGCCTGCCTCGCCGTTCTTGGCCAGTGCTAGAGTCTTATTCAATTAAGTTGTACGGTTATGCTTCCGTGACCCGAAGGTCAGCCGTCGAAGCAAGACGAAACTTAGAGGAAGTTCATGATGATCAGCAAGTGTTTTTTGGAAAATTAATACAATTTATTTCCAAGTTGTAAAACCCACAAAAACAGAAGCCCGACCGAAGTTAATAAAATCAACTTCGCCAGGCAATAGTTAGCTAACACCCCTCAAGGGAGTGCAAACAAACTGTATGGAATTGCTAAGTTAGCAATTAACTAGTCTATGAACGCGGCCATTCGCCTTTTTACCATTCAAGTTCCCTCTTACCGCTGATAAGCGCCCGCGTATTACCTGCGGGCAGTAATGAGTTCAGTTCTTTGCTGATTGGCGCAATGCCAGGGCCGCGACCCCGCACAAGATCAAAGCAATACAGGACACATAGAACGCATCGCTGTAGGCCATCAGGTACGCCTCACGACGCACGGTGTGGATCAAGCCCTCAAGGACCTGCTGTTGAGCGGGTAATAGCTGGTTGAAGATAAAAGCCTCGCTGTCGGCCATGCTGGCGCGCAGGCGCTCCTGAAAGGCCGGGGAAAACAGGGTGATCGACTCCCCTACCCGCTCAGAGTGAAAGCGCTCGCGCATGGCCACGATCTGCGTCAGGCCCGCCGTGCCCACGGCACCACCCAAGTTACGCAGCATGGAAAACAAGGCCGAGGCCGAGCCGGCTTCATCTTTGGCCAGGCCAGACACCGCCAGCACGGAAAGCGCCACCATGATCAGCGGCTGCCCGATGCCCCGTACCACGGTGGACGGAATAATCACGTTGGCGGCGCTGTCCACGTCCAGGTGCGCGCCGAGATAGCACCCCAGGGCCATGATGAAAAAGCCACTGGCAACCATCAGTTTCGGGTTGAGCCACTTCATCAAGCGCGGCATGAACGGCGCCAGTACCAGTTGCACCATGCCGTAGGCGATCAGGCTGATGCCAATCTCCCGGGCGTTGTAGCCCTGCAACTGAGACAGGTAATTGGGCACCAGGAACACCAGGCCGAAGGTGGCCGCGCCAAAGATGAACATCGCTGCGCTGGCCACGCCGAAGTTGTAGCTCTTGAGCAGGCGCAGGTTGATGAAGGAGCGACTGCCATACAACTGCGACAGCACGAAGTACACCAAGGCAACGCCGGCAATCAGTGACATCCATACAATGAAATCGGAGCCGAACCAGTCCTTGCGGCCACCTTCTTCCAGCACGATCTGCAAGCCACCCAGGCCGACGATCATGGCGATGATCCCGCCCCAGTCGCCGCGCTTGAGCAGGCTCAACTGCATGGGCTTGGCATCGATCGACCATGCCACCGCCAACAGCAAGAGAATGCCGGGGGCCAGTTGCAGGTAGAAGATCCAGCGCCAGGAATAGGCATCGGTCAGCCAGCCGCCAATGGACGGCCCGGCGGCCTGGGCGACGCTGTTGGACAACGCGAACAGCGCCATGCCCATCGCGATCTTGCTGGGCGGCAGTTCAGTGATGATCAGCTGGAATGACAAGGGAATCAGCACTGCGCCGGCAGCGCCCTGGATTACCCGAATGATGATCATCACTTCCAGGTTGGGCGCCCAGGAGCAGGCAATGGACGCCACCAAAAATACAAACGAGCCCACGAGCATCACACGTCGCAGAGAGAACACCTGCACCAACCAGGCGGTCAGCGGGATCATCACGATTTCCGCGACCAGGTAGGCGGTGGAAATCCACGAGCCTTCCTCGAACGTCGCGCCCAGGGAGCCTTCGATCTCCGGCAGCGCGGCGCTGGTCACGTGCACGTTCATGCCGGCCATGAAACAGCCGAACAGCCCCCCGATCACCGCCACCCAGGCGCGAAAGGAGACGCTCTTTTCAGCCGCTTCAGTCATGTGCAGCGCCCTGCTCAGCTGGGCGGGTGTCCACCGTGGTGATCACCGACATGCCCGGCAGGATGGGCCCGCCTTCGTCATGCTCATCAATGACGATCTTGACTGGAAAGCGTTGCACGATCTTGGTGAAGTTGCCGGTAGCGTTGTCCGACGGCAACAGTGCGAACACCGCCCCGGAGCCTGGCGAGAAGCTCACCACATGGCCTTTGAGCTTGCGCCCCGAATAACTGTCGACGCTGATATCCACCGGTTGGCCGGCACGCATATCGCGCAATTGAGTTTCTTTGTAGTTGGCCACGACGTAAGCCTGCTGCAAAGGCACCACCGCCAGCAGTGGCAACCCTGGCGCGACGTATTGGCGGGTACGGACTTTGCGCTGCCCCACCACGCCGTCGATGGGTGAGCGGATCAAGGTGTCCTCCAACGCATGCGTCGCCAGGTTCAACTGCGCCTCGGCCTGGCTGCGCCGGGCTATCTGCTGCTGGAGCGAAGCCTGGGCCAGTTGACGGCGGGTGGTGGCCACGGTCAAGCGGGTTTCCTGCTGGCGTTGCATCGCCTTGGCAATTTCCACCGCAGCATTGGCCTGGGTGTAACTGGCGGCGGCCGTTTCCAGACGCTGCGTGCTGGCAGCATGTTCGCGCACCAAGCCTTCGTAGCGACGCTGGTCAAGGCTTGCGCGGCGTAACTCAGCGGCCACACTGCGAGCATGGGCCTCAGCCTGGGCAACCCCGGCCTTTTGCTGGGCGATCAGGCTGTCAGTGACTGTCAAGTTGGCCTCTTGCGCTGCCACCGAGGCCTGGGTCTCGGCCAGTTCTGCGCGGGCTTGTGCCAAGCGGGCCTGGTAGTCACGGTCCTCGATGCGTACCAGCACATCCCCTGCCTTGACCGGCTGATCATCCTCTACTATCACCTCGGCCACGTAGCCTGAGACTTTCGGGCTGATGGGGATCCAGTCGGCCCGCACATACGCATCATCGGTCTGCTCCAGATAGCGGCCGACGGTCATCCAGTACACGCCGAACACCACCGCCGCGATCAACAACCCGGCGCCGCCCAGCAGGATCAGGTTTCTTTTGCGCCGTTGCTTACGCGCATGCATAAGTTGCTCGAGCACATTCTCCTGCTCGTCCTGGACAGCAGTTTTTTCATCAACGGCGATATTCATGGCTGGGTACCGGAAGAAGGGATAGACGCGTGGGTGGGCGCAGCGGCCGGGGTATCGACGGCGCCGGACTGCCAACCGCCACCAAGGGCACGGAATAGGTCGATCTGGCGTTGCAGTAACTGGCCATCGGCGTCGGCGCGCGTGGCCTGCAAGCGGATCAGTTCACGCTCACTGTCCAGCACGTCGAGAAAGTCGATAGAACCGGCGTCGTAGTTGAATTGGGCCAACTTGTAGGCTTGGCGGCTGCTGTCCAGCGCCCGGCTCAAGGCCGCGTGGCGCTGCCGTTCGCCGTCGTACAACGCCAGGGCCTGGCGCACCTCCTTGAGGGCCTTGAGGACGCTGGCCTCGAACTGCGCGACCTCCACCTGCTCGAGTGCCCGTGCCTGCTTGACCCGCGCGCGGTTGGCCTGCCAATTAGGGAACTGCCAGGTAATCAGTGGGCCGATGCCGAACATCACCGCACTGCTGTCCCCCAGCTCATGGGGTTTGTTGGCCGAGGAGGACACTGAAGCGCCGAAGGTCACCTTGGGGTACAGGTCGGCCTGGACGATATCCACTTGCAGCGTGGCCGCCTGCAACGCGCGCTCGGCCTGACGTATGTCGGGGCGGCGCGCCAATAGTTGCCAGCCATCACCCACCGGCAACTCGGCATTGAGTTGGGGCACCACTTCACACGTTGCGGCGCCAGAGCCTTGGTCCAGTTCAGCGACGCCGGTCAGCATGGCCAATTCGTAGAGCGCGGCTTGTCGACGCGCCTCCAACATCGGCAGCAACGCCTGGGTTTCGCCTTGCAGGGCTTGCATGCGGCTGTATTCAAGGTCTGTCACCACACCGGCCTGGCGCTGGCGATCGGTCAACGCCAGGCTATGCCCGACCACGTCCAACGAATGGCGCTGTACCTTGGCACGCGCCCCCAGGGCGCAGGCATTCACATAGGCGCGAGTGGTTTGCGCCACGACCGTGATGCGCAGCAAGTCCTCGGCATCCTGCGCCGCTGCGGTTTGCACGTGGGCACGTTCAATGGTGCGCTGAACCTGGCCCCACACATCCACTTGATAAGCCAGCTCGAAGCCTGGGTTGAATGCCCATTCTGACGGCGCATGGCTATCGGTGGCCTTGGCCAGCGTCTGGTCATCGGTCGTCTTGCCATAAGCGGCCCCCAGCGACGCCTGGGTGGACGGCCAGCGCTCGGCATCGGCCTGCTGGATCCCGGCCAGCATCGCTTGCACATGGGCCTGGGCCGCCGCCAGGTCGCGGTTGTGCAGTAACGCCTGTTGCACCAGCGCATCGAGTTGCGGATCGTTATACAACTGCCACCAGCGCTCAGGTAACACTTGGTCCGAGACACCTTGGGGCAGGTGGCTCAGGGCATTGATGCGTTCCGGATGTGGCTGTGCCGGTGTATGGGCGACCCAGGACGAACAACCCGCCAACAACGCCACCGCCATGCCAAGCAGCGAAAGACGGTAATGCCGTGGGAAAAGAGAAGGCGAACCCATCGAAGAAATCCAGAATGCCAAGTAGAGACGCAGGGTAAGAGAGCAACCGGTTGCGCATCTCCCGAGTTCCAGACAACCATCGTTTCGATTGGGACAATGTGCCGGCGCGCCCTCTGCGCCGCAGGCTCCATACACCAGGCACAGGTAAACATGGCCCTGCCTGGAGGCGGGGCCATGTTCAAAAGGAGGTGGTGCTATCGCCAGTCAGATTCAGACCAAGCGACAGTTACTCGGGGTGTAGCCCATGGTGCGTTTGAACATCGCGGTAAATGCACTCGGACTCTGATAACCATGCTCCAATGCCACTTCAAGGATGGAGGCACCACTGGCCAGCCGCTGCATGCTGAGCAGCAGCCGCGTGCGCTTGCGCCACTCGCCGTAACTCATGCCCAACTCTTTCTGGAACAGCCGAGCCAAGGTGCGTGAACTCATATTGAGTTGCACCGCCCAACTCTCCAGTTTCGACTCCTGAGAAGGGTTGTCGATAAAGTCCGCACACAGAGACTTGAGCCTAGGCTCGTCCGGTATCGGCACGTGAGCCAGCACCCTTTGCGCACGGTCAAGTTCCGAGAAAATCAGCTCGACAATCTGTACATGCCGCAACGACGCCGGGTGGCTGTCAGGCTCATCGCCGGCGGCCACAATCAGCTCGCGCAGCAAGGGTGAAACCCTGATGACCTCGCACTCCTCCGTCAAACGACGGTGCGCTCCCGGTGAGATCAACAAAGTGCGCATGCGCACTTCGCCGGTCATGCGGATCTGATGTTCCAAACCTGAAGGCACCCACAGGGCATGCCCGGAAGGTACCACCCAGGTGGTCTCCTCCACCGACACAAGCATCACGCCGTTGATGGCGTAGACCAGTTGGCCTTCGTCATGTCGATGCGAGGCCACGATGTCACCGTGGCCATAATTACCGGCAAGTGCCGCCAATGCGGTATGCGCGTTCATCTCAGGACGGCACCGCAGCATTCACCACGCTGAGCAGGCCCAGGCGCGATGCACGATTGACCGCACTGGTGACCGCTTCGAGGGAAGCGAGCAGGCTACTGCCATCGCGAGCGGCGCCGAACAGCAACTGGTTGCCCACGCGAATTTCCACATAGGCCAACGCCTCAGCCTGGGCACCGTCACGGGTGGCATGTTCGTGGTAATCGGCGATATCAAAATTAATGCCACGCTGGGCAAACGCATCGACCAGCGCCGCAAGCGGGCCGTTGCCCTCGCCACTCAAGTCGATGCGCTGTGTACCTTGTTCAAGGGTGGCCTCCAGGTAAGTCACATCGCCCTCGCTCACCAGTTTGGGGGCTCGTAACGCGTAAGGCTTGCCCTGCTCCAGGTAATGCCGGGTGAAGCAGGCAAGGATCATCTCGCCACTGATTTCCTGGCCGGAGCCATCGGCTTCCTGTTGTACCAAGCTGCTGAACTCCATCTGCAAGCGACGCGGCATCACAATGCCGTGCTGCTCCAACAGATAGGCCACTCCCCCCTTGCCCGACTGGCTGTTCACGCGAATCACCGCTTCATAGCTACGGCCCATATCGGCAGGATCGATAGGCAGATACGGCACTTCCCACATGCCCTGCGGATTGGCCTGGCGCGCCGCAAAGCCTTTCTTGATCGCGTCCTGATGCGAGCCGGAGAACGCGGTAAACACCAACTCACCGGCGTAAGGGTGACGAGGATGGGTCGGCAACTGATTGCAGAACTCCACCTCACGCTGGACGTGCAGGATGTCGGAGAAATCCAACTGCGGATCGATGCCGCTGGTGTAGAGGTTCATCGCCAGCGTGAGGATATCGACGTTGCCGGTACGCTCACCGTTACCGAACAACGTGCCCTCGACACGCTCGGCACCGGCCAGGCACGCCTGCTCCGCGGTGGAAACTCCAGTGCCCCGATCATTGTGCGGATGCACGCTGATGACCACACTGTCACGGCGACTGAAGTGCCGGCAGAACCATTCGATCTGGTCGGCGAAGACATTGGCGGTAGACACCTCCACGGTGGTGGGCAGATTCAGGATCATCTTGTTGCTCGGGGTCGGCCCGAACGTATCCGTCACCGCTTCACACACCTGCAATGCAAAATCCAGCTCGGTGAAGCAAAAGGTTTCCGGGGAGTACTGGAACGTCCACTGCGTATCGGGGTTCGCGTCCATGTGCTGCTTGATCTCTCGTGTTGCCTGGGTAGCAATCTCGATGCAGCCCGCCTTGTCCACATTGAAGACAACGTCCCGAAACACCGGCGCCGTCGCATTGTAAACATGCACGATGGCGCGAGGCGCGCCCTTCAACGCCTCAAACGTGCGTGCGATGAGGTGGCTGCGCGCCTGGGTCATGACCTGAATCGTCACATCATCAGGAATCGAACCGCTTTCAATCAGCTCACGGACATAGTCAAAGTCGGTCTGCGAAGCGGCAGGAAAGCCCACCTCGATCTGCTTGAAACCGACCTTCACCAGCAAATCGAAGAAACGCCGCTTGCGCTCGGCATTCATCGGCTCGATCAAAGCCTGGTTGCCATCACGCATATCCACACTGCACCAGGTGGGAGCAGCAGCCTGGACAGTGCTGGGCCATGTGCGATCCGGCAGGTTGACCGTGGTGAAGTGGCGATATTTGCGGGAAGGGTCCTTGAGCATCATGGCGTTTCTCCTTTTTCAGCAGTTTGTTTGTGTCAGACACACCACCGGCAATGCCGACTGATTGGATCCAATACTAAACGAACATAGTTTGATACAAATTGCGTTGTTGAGTTTGCGGAATGAAAAAATCCAAAGAAAAATCCAAAAAGCTCAAAAAAACCGAAAAAATATTGCGCAAAGAAATAAAAACAAACAATCAAAGACCGGAAGTCAGGAGTTACCGGCAAAATCAGTAAAAAAGAACCTATCGCTTGGATGAACGGGCTGAGGGAGCCAGGGAAAACATTTCTGACGGGCAAAAAAAACCCGAGAACCTTACCTGTGTAAGGCTCTCGGGTTTTCTGAACACACTTGATTGGATACCTGTAGGTTACGTTCAGGACGAGCAAAAAGCGACCAAAAAGGGGGTGACGACCAAAAAGGGGACCGACCAAAAAGGACCAAAAAGGGGACAGATTTATTTACCACCATCCAACCTCGGCCGCCCTTGCCCTCGGCGCTCAATACGAACGCCTGCAATCCTCTCAAATTCTTCAATGAAACGAGCAGTTCCGGTAAGCTGCCCCCGTTGCAACGCCTCACGAATAATTCTCGTCTCATCACTCGAAACGGACTGCTTCACAAATACCTTATAATTTTCGCGGCGCTTCAGCGTTGTATCTCCCAATATGGAAAAACAAGCATCAACATCAAGCCATTCACTATCAGGCACCAGCCCTGTGCGGGCACTGTAACTTGACCATGGATAATCCGCCGCGTCAGCTACCATGCATGCACGAACCGGATTTAATTCAATGTACCGGCAGCAAGCTAGCAAGTAAGTCTCCGTTTGCATCACGCTTGATTTATACCGTCCCTCCCATAATGTACCTGTCCGCCCTTCTAACCTGTTTCGATACCGAGTGGCCCGAGCCGCGAGCGCCTTCATTAACTGCCCTAGCCCTGCAACCGAGTTACCCGGAGAAACCAGTAAATGGACATGATTAGTCATCAAACAGTAGGCGTATATTTTTATGCCAAATGCGTCCTTAAGCTCTCGAAGGTCTCTCACGTAGCGCTGGTAGTCCTCCTCGGCAGCAAAGATCACCTGGCGGTTGTGACCACGCTGTACAACATGATGAGGATAGTTGGGCAAAACGACATGTCCCACTCTGGGCATAGGTAACCTCCTTCCTTAGAGAATTACAGCCTAGCAAATGGGGAAAAAATAAATCTGTCCCCTTTTTCTACTTCTTCCAAATACTAGTGCCTTTTTTTGTCTTTACGACTTTTCAGCCATGACAACATCCAAATACCCGCACCTACTGGAACCCCGCAGTAAGCAGCGACTTTCAGAGAGGCATTGATAACGCCAGCCTCAAGCGCCCAATGACCCAGCTTGAAATATGCAATCGTCGCCACGAGTAAATTACCGACAATACCTACCACAAAAAAAACCAGAAAAAAATACACAGCTAGCGTACCCAATAGGTACCAACCTACCGTTTTTGGCTTCACTTATTACTTCCCATATTAGATACACCACGACAAAAAGCAAAAAGGGGACAGATTTATTTACCACCATCCAACCTTGGCCGCCCTTGCCCTCGGCGCTCAATACGAACGCCTGCAATCCTCTCAACTTCTTCAATGAAACGAGCAGTTCCGGTAAGCTGCCCCCGTTGCAACGCCTCACGAATAATTTTCGTCTCATCACTCGAAACGGACTGCTTCACAAATAACTTATAATTTTCGCGGCGCTTCAGCGTTGTATCCCCCAATATGGAAAAACAAGCATCAACATCAAGCCAGTCACTATCAGGCACCAGCCCTGTGCGGGCACTGTAACTTGACCATGGATAATCCGCCGCGTCAGCTACCATGCATGCACGAACCGGATTTAATTCAATGTACCTGCAGCAAGCTAGCAAGTAAGCCTCCGTTTGCACCACGCTTGATTTATACCGTCCCTCCCATAATGTACCTGTCCGCCCTTCTAACCTGTTTCGATACCGAGTGGCCCGAGCCGCGAGCGCCTTCATTAACTGCCCTAGCCCTGCAACCGAGTTACCCGGAGAAACCAGTAAATGGACATGATTAGTCATCAAACAGTAGGCGTATATTTTTATGCCAAATGCGTCCTTAAGCTCTCGAAGGTCTCTCACGTAGCGCTGGTAGTCCTCCTCGGCAGCAAAGACCACCTGGCGGTTGTGACCACGCTGTACAACATGATGAGGATAGTTGGGCAAAACGACACGTCCCACTCTGGGCATAGGTAACCTCCTTCCTTAGAGAATTACAGCCTAGCAAATGGAAAAAAATAAATCTGTCCCCTTTTTTCTCTTTTTTTCTGTCCCCTTTTTTTCTCTACTCCTTAGCAGTGGATACTGCGCGCCTTGTATCAATTAACCATTAAGAATACGCTTTAGTTCCTTTCTTGCCAAATGTCGGTTACTTTGTGAGACAGCCTTATCTACTGATAACTTCTTCAGGTCTTCTACAAAGGAAGCGACCTCTTGAGCCGAACTTTGCGCGACCCAAGAAATGGCAAGATTTATCCAATAATCAGAATCGTGCCTCAATCCAACCCTCACAACACTCATGTAGGGAAAGTCTAGTCCTAGAGCTAATTTAACGCTTTCAAAAGGTATCTCAAGTAATGAGATAACTCTTTTGAAATCTGACGAGCTAACCAAAGGCCATGTAGCTTCATCGCTTGATAGCTTCCAGCGACCAGACTCACATCTGCAAATTACGCCCCCCCCATCCAAAATAATTCTCTCAGAATCTTTCATACATTACATTCCAGGATGATGTTTGACATTGAGATCGTACTGCTTAAGAGTCTGCTCAAACTTAGCTCTGACCTCAGGTGTCCAATTTTTCCAGTAGTGCCCGCTAAACTCATTCGTTATCACCTCCCCGTTGGGTCCTCGCCGAAACATACCACCAACTAGAGCCGATCCGTCGGACTTTATAGTTTCTGCCAGCTGTTGATGAGGAGAGCCCCCAAGGTTAGTGGTAGGCTTACCGACAGCGAAAGTGCTAGTTTTAGGATCAAAAACAAACTCAATGGAACCGTTTTTTGTACTAGGAAAATAATTCTGTATAGCTTTAGATGATACAGACCCCGGCTCCAAGCCTAAAACCCCAGGCGCAGGGCCTGACCCCTGCCAGCTTGTGGGTGTTTTTACACCGCCAGTTTCGATTTTAACCTTACTCCAGTACGCCTCTGATTTACCAGCCTGCGCACCTGCTGTCTCACCCTCTCGAAGCGTAGGTTGCCTAGGACGCACGCCTCCAGCAACACCACCAGCTATGCCTGCAATATAAGGTTCATAGGTGTTAACCAACGTATGGAGCTTATCCAGATTCTCATACGCCCTAGCCTCCAATGTCTGCTTGTAGTTAAAACACACATCTGTTTGGCAGTTGAGCGATTTAAGCGCAAACAAACCACCTTCGAGCGTTGTTATCTGAGACTTTGCCCACGCCGGGCCAGCGGTTTTCATGGCCTCTTCATAATTTCCGAGGCTGATATCGTCGTACTTACCTGCCTTCCACGTTTTCTGCTGGCATGTCACGTCTTTCCCGCAGATATTCATATCTGCTACAAAATCGGCGGCATCTTCATGATTTAAGCTGTTGTAATTGGTGGCATTCTGAGCAGCCCATGCGGCAACTTGAAGATTTTTCGTGTCGGCGCCACCATCAACAACTGCTGCTGCAGCGACACCAATCAGTTGAGCGGCGGTGGTTAGAAGGACGTCCCGCTTCTCAGGGCTTATATCGGTAGCCAAGCGGCGTAGCTGATTTGCCAGTGCTTCGTTAGCTCCGGCGGCGATAGCCCCGCTAACAAAATCTCCTCCGGCCACCTCCGCGATAAATCCACCAACGAGCGCGTGGGTAGCTACTTTTTCGATACTGCCCGTCTTCAAACCTATTTCACCAACTGCGTTAAAGCTGGTGGCCGCC
Source organism: Pseudomonas sp. DWP2-2 (assembly GCF_049897065.1). Lineage (NCBI taxonomy): Bacteria > Pseudomonadati > Pseudomonadota > Gammaproteobacteria > Pseudomonadales > Pseudomonadaceae > Pseudomonas > Pseudomonas sp. DWP2-2. The sequence goes on from NZ_JAFCVN010000006.1 coordinate 53,508, forward strand.
AATGTGTTGAATAAAACGCTGGTGAGCGCATCACCCAAATCGGCATCCTGCCCCAGCGCTTTTTTAAGCACGGCCGAGGTGCCGTTCTGTAGCGTCTGGTTGGCCGCAAACTGCCCTACGCCCTTCAGCGTATTAAGTTGTAAGTCGATTTTTCCGGAAGCTTGAGTCGTTTTACTTCCCGTCCAACCGTCAAAATATGCCGCCGTGAAACCTGCTGTGAGGCCAGATACTGCGTATCCCTTCATCGCATCAGACGAAGTGACATCTTTAAATACCGCGCCGAGGTTGCCGCGATTATTAACCGCACTCACCGTGGCATTAGTCGCAGCACCTGCGGCAATAGCGCCAGTGCCAGCAGCGACGCCAATACCAGCACCTGCGGTGGTCATTGCCCCCATAGCTGCAGGTCCAACAAATGCAGCCATCACAATCGCAATAATGATCTGCGACGCCGGCCCCAACCCCGAGTTGCTGTACTTGAAGCTGTCGTGAATCTCCTTGACCTGCCTCCAGTCCACATCCCCACGCGCTTCGGCGTCTTTGATCCAGGCCAACTGCGGATCGGCCTTGACCATCGCATCAATCGATTGGCTGACGGTTTGCTGGTTGACCTGCCTGACGTCAATCTTCAGGCCTTCCACCGCCTTGATCGCGATATTGCCCTCTGCCACCATTTGGGTCTGGCGCAGGGTCTCATCTGTATTGCCTTTACCTTTTGATGATGTCCAGAACGCATCTCCCTTGCTCTTCTCATGACTCTCCTGATGCAGATCCTTCACCGCCTCAAACTCAACCGCCCCCCCACTGACAATCGCAATATCCCCACCACTCTCAAGCTTCGCCGCCTGATACTTCTGATCCCCACCACTCTCCAGTGTCAGATCCCCCCCAGTCTTGATCTCGCTCCCGACACTCTTCACATCGGTCACTTCATCACGCTGAGTCTTCTTGCTGCCCCAATTGCCCTTCTTGCTCATGTCATACAGCGAGTAATGACTGTCCTGCGCCGCCAGCATTTGCAGTTCGTTATCCGCATGCACATAGGCTTCATTGCCTGCGCTGATCTTGCTGGCAACCAAAGTCAGGTCGGTGCCGGCGATGGCGATCAGGTCGCCGCCGGCTTTGAGTTCGGCGCTTTGTTGGGTGACGTCGTCCAGTTGAGTAGTGGTTTTGGTGCCGCCTTTTTTGCCTTTGGAGTAGTCGTGTTGTTCGTTGGCGGCGGCGGCCAGGGTCAGGTTTTCGCCGGCCTTGACGCTGAGGTCTTTGGCGGCGCTGACGGTGCTGGCGACCACGGCAATGTCGCGGCGGGCGTCGATGGCGAGGTTGCCGCCCACGTCCACGGCGGAGGTGTGTTGCAGGATGGTTTGCTCGGTGCCGCTGATGCGACGGCGTTGGTAGGCGTAGTCGTCCTGTTCGGTCTGGCTGGCGATCAGCACATCACGCCCTGCGGTTACGCTGGCGTTGCCACCGGCCTTGAGGTTGCTGCCGAGGTTGAGCACGTCGCGGCCGGCGTTCAGCTTGAGCGTGTCGGTGGCTTCGAAGCGGGAGGCTTCGCTGGCCACGTCGTTGCGCAGTTGGTAGCCCTGGCCGTCCTGTTTGAAGGTGGTGACGGTGCGTTCGTTGATGATGTCGCCGATCACGGCGGTGGCGCTGATGTCGCGGCCATTGATGATGCCGCCACGGGTGTTGCGGACCGAGTCGGTGGCGAGCATTTCCAGGCGGTTGCCAGCTTGCATCAGGCCGCTGTTGTCGATGTTGTTGGCAACCATGCTCAGGTTATTGGTGGCGCGCAGGGTGCCGCTGTTGTGCAGGTCGCCGCCGGTGACCAGGCTCACGTCCTGGCCCTGGATCAGCGCGCCGTTGGGGGCCAGGCGGTTGTTGGCCTGGGCCAGGTAAAGCACGGGGGTCAGGACTTTCTGGCCGTTGATCTCGGCTTCTTCCATCCAAACGATGTCGTGGGTCAGTGCCGCGACTTGCTCGGCAGTTAGCGACACGCCCAGTTGCAGGTTGAGCGAGTCCTTGTACGAGATGGCGTTGTCCATCAGGTAGCGGAACAGTGCGTCGTCGCTGGCGAGGCCGTTGATGTAGCGTTGGCCGGACGGTCGGAAAACTGGATCATTTTTGAAACGTATTGCCGTGATCACGAGCTTCGGACTTTTCCCACGACCTCCCGAGGTTGAGCCATAGGAAGTAACTTGGCTAGGATTCGGCGTCGCAGTAAATCCTGTGGCCGGGTGTCGCAACCTGAAGTAGTCTGAGGCGCGGTAGCGCCATAGCTCTGTAGCAGGCGCTTTTTTTATGCCTGCTTACCGCATCTATGGTGGACCGTGTGAGGCGGGCTTTTGCCCGGCCGGTACCCTCGGACACCGGTTTGCGACCCTCGCACGGTCCACCACCCACTCGTGTCGCAACGAAGGTGGTGGCCTCTTAACTGTCTGAGGATCGAGTGGATGTTTTCTACAAATCGAAACTGCCGAGTTATTGAAGTAAAAGTCGTGATGAGATGTTCGCGCTCTACCGTTAACGCTCATTCAATGTGTGGTGCATCGGAGGGTCGCTCATGAACACGCAAATAGATGATGACGATTTTCCTGCCAGTGTTTTCAATGTGCGGCCAGGCTTGAGTTCCGAAGAAGCATTAGTGAATGCGAGTGAGCTTTTGGCTTCGGCATCAGCAATGGCGAATGAACAGGCGTTTTCCTCAAACGGATCACAGCGACTTCAAACCTTCGGGTTGGCCCAGCTGATCGAAAGCGCGCACCTTCTAGTAAACGATGCTCTGAAAAAAACGAGTCCAGTAACCCTCTGATTTTTAATGGAGAAAAATAGATGAGGATAGGTTACGCAGTTTTATTCGAAATATCGTGGCCTAGCCCATCTATCACTTATATTTAAACAATTGAATACTTACAAAAAAATGGTGCCTTATAGACATCCATTTTGGCTAACTATAAAGCTAGCAGGTACCAAAAAATAAAACCACGTTATTAAACAGCAAACCGCCAATAGAGCAATCAAATAAATCTGCTCCTTTTCCACTCCAACTAGACTGAAAATTTTTTTGAGTAACGCTCTTCTAATCTTTCAGCAGACCTTAGAACGCCATCCCCATCATCAGGAAAGAAAGCAGAATAAACATCTGCTGCAATTTTCATCAGGGAAACGTAGTCAGGCACTGGGATACTTGAAGTTTCCACTTCGCCCAAAAAGAAACTAACCTCATTGAAACTTTCTGGATCGTCCCAGTCCTGATCAAGGGCGTAAAAAAAACCTTCACTCACAGAGAAGCCAAATCCCTGCGAAGCGTCATAGATGAACGCTGGAAAATTAGTCCTTCCCCTCGCCATAGAAGCCTCTATCAATTCGTAAAGATCTTCATAGTCCAGACCAGTTGAAGCAAATGACTCCTTGAACCTCTTAAGCCAAGCCAAGCTATCCATTAGTTTGTCCTCGGGGGCATAGTGATAAAGGAATTTGTTATTTCTCCTGTCTTGCTATTACGTGTCACTTGGAAGTGATAGCCATCAACTTTAATACTAGCTTCTCTCAACGCTGGGTTGGTTTTAAACAAAGACTCGGCTTGGACTGCCGCTCGACTAGACATATCAGCCACCCTGCTATCCGGCAGAACCTTTGGATCGTAAGTCGTTTTCGTGGATGTAGGCTTATACTCACCCATTTTGCCACCTGTCAGCGAAAACGCGTAACCAGAGGGCCTAACATTTCGCCAGTAAAGTACCGAGTTCCTAAGTCTTTAGCAGGCTCCATCCCTCCGTAATACTCCTTCATACGAACTCTATCAGAAATCTCTTTCAGATATTTCTGCAGTAGAAGCATAACTTTATCAACATCACTAAAAACAGAATCGTCAAAACACAGCTCTACGTCAACACCGCCCCCACATTTTACAACTCTAAGTAATACAAAAAAATCGGAGGAAGCAGATACAATATCAAAACCATACAACTTAGCAGACACACAAACATCACCTTCAAAACGACAAAGCTCCGCAACCATACTTTGATCAAGGCCCAAGCAACTCGCAATACCGAGCACTTCTGAAGCTGTCACATCGTCGACGCGCTCCGAATGACTCTCCAAATCCTTCAGAAGAATAATAATATCGTCTTCAACCACACCACCTAGAACAACCTCATATAACTCTTTCATAAATTAGTCGACAAACCCTTTAAATGCCCCATCTAAATTCAACCGTATGCCACGCCCGTCGCCAAGACGTTTCTCTATAAATGGAATTCCTTTTTCTGTTGTCACCGACTTAAACTCGCCGGGAGCACGTATTATTTCACGTAACTGCTTCATAGCCTGCTCGTTCCAAGTAGCCATAGACCCTGTAGTCTTACCCCAAATATCAGGATTTCTACCCGCGTGCTTCGATAGTGCATGACCGATAACGGTGGAACCTTTGTAAGGTAATTGAACGAAAAAAAATGGACAGATTTATTTTTTCAGAGACTCATCCGCTACGTCTCAAGATCTTCACAAAGCCCAAACCTCAAAAAACCTGCCCCCTTTTCTTGTCAAGTAAGTGACGCTCAAATTTGCCCCATTTTTTCTTCTAGCCTCACCCCGACTCAACAATGAAATCTTTCGCTAGAATCATCGCCTCAAAAAAACCAGAGAATGGAACTCTCAAAGTCGCGCTACTTAAGTCAGCAAAGATCTCCACCTCTAAAGCGTCCACCCCTTTATCCTGATTAACTTGAGCAATTGGTTCGCCTTTATATTGAATCTCCGCAGTCAGCCTTTTATAGCGATTATCACTAAAGCCCAGAACTTCAAAATCCGAATTACTTTCAAGTTTCATGGTTTCGCCTTAGGGTCCAAAAACCCAGAAAATGAGCCATCATTATTGTAGCGCAGACCTCTTCCATCGGGAGCCCGGACCTCTAGCCCACCGCGACTCAAATTTGAGAATGTTGAATTTGGATTCTTGAGAACGTCATCAATAATACCGAGTGCAGTTGCATTTTGCTTTTCAATTCCACCTGTGAGTTTTGGGAACGTTCCAGTAGCTCGCTGGCCAGAAGCATGCTTTGTGAGCGCCCTAGCAGCCTCTGTCAGACCTTCCTTATTGATAGGATTTGAAGCTGCGGCAGATAGATCATCGAAAGTGCGGCCGCCGAAATTTTGCAGGGCGGAAGGCAATCCTTTTGCACCTCCCATCACAAGCCGACCTAATACTGCCGCCAGCCCAGCACCTGTGAGTTCACCGGCCATAAAATAGCCCCAAGCCTTGACGAACTCGTTAGCCGGTTGAACCCCTTCAAAACCTTGTCCTTGGGCCAGCTCCAGCTGTGCTTGGGCAATTTGGTCGTTAGTGGCACCTTTTTCCAGCATGTCCTTTGCCAGAGTAGTCGCCGCTGATCCGTATTCACTTAAGCCTGGTGGCAGATGCTCCAGAAAATTGTATTGCGTCAGGTTTTGCGCAACCCAAGCCCCTTTCTCGATCTTGGCAGCGTCCGCATCTTTCTGCCCCGCAGCCGCCAACACACCCACGATCTGCGAACTCATCGTCAGCAACTCTTCGTTGCCGTTAACCAGCGTATTCAGATGAGTAACCAGCGCCTCATTCGCCCCCGCTGCCAACGCACCGGTTTTAAAATCGCCGCCCGTAGCCTCAGCCAGCAAACCACCTACCATCGCGTGAATCGCAATCTTGGGTGCCGACCCATCGGCAACTACACCTTGGGTGTAATTTCCCACCAGATTGAAACTAGCTGCCGCCAACGTATTGAACAGCGCACTTTTTAATGCATCGCTGGCGCTACCGCCCTGCCCGAGTGCCTTGCTCAGCAGCATGGATGTGCCGCTTTGCAACGTCTGGTTGGCGGCAAATTTACCGACACCGCTCCATGTATTCAGTAGACCTGGCGTCGTGACTTTCCCAGTGATTGTGTTTGTTTGAGTCCCCGTCCAATCACCAAAATATGCAGCGGTCATGCCAGCCGTGACGCCAGCAATCACATACCCCTTCATCGCATCCGAAGAAGTCACGTCCTTGAGTACCGCGCCCAAGTTGCCACGGTTGTTAACGACACTGACCGTAGCGTTGGTCGCTGCTCCTGCAGCCACTGCTCCAGCTCCAGCTGCCACGCCAACGCCCGCCCCTGCGCTGGCAGCCGCACCCGCAGCCAACGGCCCAACCACCGCCGCCATCACAATCGCAATAATGATCTGCGACGCAGGCCCCAACCCTGAGTTGCTGTACTTGAAGCTGTCATGAATCTCCTTGACCTGCCTCCAGTCCACATCCCCACGAGCCTCTGCATCCTTAATCCAGGCCAGTTGCGGATCGGCCTTGACCATCGCCTCAATCGATTGGCTGACGGTCTGTTGATTGACCTGATTGACGTCGATCTTCAGGCCTTCCACCGCCTTGATCGCGATGTTGCCCTCGGCAACCATCTGGGTCTGGCGCAGTGTTTCGTCGGTGTTGCCTTTGCCTTTGGAGGACACCCAGAAGGCATTGTTATTGCTCTTCTCATGACTCTCCTGATGCAGATCCTTCACCGCCTCAAACGTCACCGCCCCTCCACTGACAATCGCAATATCCCCACCACTCTCAAGCTTCGCCGCCTGATACTTCTGATCCCCACCACTCTCCAGTGTCAGATCCCCCCCAGTCTTGATCTCGCTCCCGACACTCTTCACATCGGTCACTTCATCACGCTGAGTCTTCTTGCTGCCCCAATTGCCCTTCTTGCTCATGTCATACAGCGAGTAATGACTGTCCTGCGCCGCCAGCATTTGCAGTTCGTTATCCGCATGCACATAGGCTTCATTGCCTGCGCTGATCTTGCTGGCAACCAAAGTCAGGTCGGTGCCGGCGATGGCGATCAGGTCGCCGCCGGCTTTGAGTTCGGCGCTTTGTTGGGTGACGTCGTCCAGTTGGGTGGTGGTTTTGGTGCCGCCTTTTTTGCCTTTGGAGTAGTCGTGTTGTTCGTTGGCGGCAGCAGCCAGGGTCAGGTTTTCGCCGGCTTTGACGCTGAGGTCTTTGGCGGCGCTGACGGTGCTGGCGACCACGGCGATGTCGCGGCGGGCGTCGATGGCGAGGTTGCCACCCACGTCCACGGCAGAGGTGTGTTGCAGGATGGTTTGCTCGGTGCCGCTGATACGGCGGCGTTGGTAGGCGTAGTCGTCCTGTTCGGTCTGGCTGGCGATCAGTACGTCGCGCCCTGCGGTTACGCTGGCGTTGCCACCGGCCTTGAGGTTGCTGCCGAGGTTGAGCACGTCGCGGCCGGCGTTCAGTTTGAACGTGTCGGTGGCTTCGAAGCGGGAGGCTTCGCTGGCCACGTCGTTGCGCAGTTGATAGCCCTGGCCTTCCTGCTTGAAGGTGGTGACCGTGCGCTCGTTGATGATGTCGCCGGTCACCGCGGTGGCGCTGATGTCGCGGCCATTGATGATGCCGCCACGGCTGTTGCGGATCGAGTCGGTGGCGAGCATTTCCAGGCGGTTGCCGGCTTGCATCAGGCCGCTGTTGTCGATATTGCCGGCCACCATGTTCAGGTTGTTGGTGGCACGCAGGGTGCCGCTGTTGTGCAGGTCGCCGCCGGTGACCAGGCTCACGTCCTGGCCTTGGATCAGCGCGCCGTTGGGGGCCAGGCGGTTGTTGGCCTGGGCCAGGTAGAGCACGGGGGTGAGGACTTTCTGGCCGTTGACCTCGGCTTCTTCCATCCACACGATGTCGTGGGTCAGTGCCGCGACTTGTTCGGCGGTGAGGGACACGCCCAGTTGCAGGTTGAGTGAGTCCTTGTAAGAGATGGCGTTGTCCATCAGGTAGCGGAACAGCGCGTCATCACTGGCAAGGCCGTTGATGTAGCGTTGGCCGGTACGGGCCACAACGGCTTCGCGGATCAGGCGTTGCTCGTACAGGCCGTCGCCCAAGCGCTTCCAGCTGGCGTCGGGGTTGTAGCCCAGTTTGCCGAGCAGGTAGTCGGAGCTCATGAACTGCTTGAGGTCGGTGAGCGCCGGGTTGGTTTCGATCAGGTATTTGTGGCTGTTATCTACCGGGGTGATTTCCGGCAGGCCTTGTACGCGGGTGACTGATGGGGCACGGCTGTCCAGAGCCAGCGGGCCCTGGCCGTTGACTGCACCGCTGACGGGCTGGCCATCGAGGCTGAAACCGCGTTCTTGCACGGCGGTGTAGTCGAGGGTTTTCTCGCGCTCGGCGGCGCTGATTACACGTCCACTCACGCTGAAGTCACCGCTACCGGTAGCCGCGTTACCCGCTGCACCACCCTTCGCGGCCTGGCCGCTGAGACGGAACAGGCCGTTCTGGCTGGTCGGCAAACTGAAGCCGGGCAAGGTCACCGGGTTGACCTGGCGTTGGGCCAGATCTGGCGGTAGCTGTGCGGTGATCGCCGGCTTGACGGTGGAGGCAAATACCTCGGAGTTGGTGTTGCGGTTGGCCGCCGGGGTGTCGATGTGGGTAGCGTTGGGGCGGATGACGCTGTTGTCGATCCTGGAGGTCGCATTGACCGTCACCGCACCTGCGGCCTGAATCACCGCCTGTGCAATCACGCTGCCGGTGGTGGGCACTACATAGCTACTGCTTTCATAGAAATTGCCAACGCCTGCCCTGACCTGGTCCATCGTCATCTGGCCCGGGCGGTAGTCGCCTGAGTTGGGATTGTTGTAGATGTTGAACTGGTTCTGGCGCTCCATGAAGGTGTTGTAGATGCCACGGTCGCGGGTATAGAGCCCGGAATTGAAGTGACGCTCTTCGCCGCCTGCCGCGCCGCGGTTGGTCAGCACATCGGTGTTGATCAGGATATTCCCGGCGGCGGATACCGAGCTGTAAAGGTTATCGAAGGTCTGGCTGCCCACAGTCAGGTCGCCACCGGCGTTGATGAACGCAGAGGCCGAGCTGCCGGTGATGACATCTTCGTATTTCTCCACCGAGTTGAAGTACAGCTCGCAGCCTTTGCCTTTGCAGTAGTCGTTCCAATAGATATTGAGGTTGCCCGACACCAGCTTCATTTCAGTGGTGAACTGGTCACGACGGTTGCTCAGGGTGTCTGCCAGCAAGCGCATGCCGGTGCCACTTTCCAGGCTGCCGGAGACGTTCTCGATCAGGCTGCTGCGCGCGCTCGCATCATCCCGGGCGATGTCCAGGGCGCCGAGGCTGTAGACGTCGCCATAGCGGTTGCTGAAATCATTGACGCGCAACGCCATGTCGTTGCCGCTGAAGAGCAAGCCCTTGTCATTGACCAGGTGCGTGGCGTTCAGCCGGACTTTTCCGGCGCCGCCCAGGGTGCCGTAGTTGTTCAGGGTGGAGGCATTGACTGTCAGGTCGCCGATGGCAGTCAGGCGCCCGTGGTTATTCAGGCTCGTGCTAGTGACCTGGTTGAGTGCGCCGCCGGCAATGCGGGCGTTCTCGCCCAGGTCCATGCTGGCGCTGGTGAGGCTCATGTTGCCCAGGCTGCTGACGCGGCCGTTGCCGCTGTAGCCACCGGTGAGCGTCACACTGAGGGTGCCATCACTGGCCAGAAGGCCGTCGTTGGTCCAGGTGTTGCCAATGCCGATCAGGCTTTGTGCACCGAGCAACTGGCCGCTGGCGGTCTGGGTGAACTGGCCGATGTCGAGGTTCAGGCGCCCGGCCTGGATCACGCTGCTGTTGGTCCAACTGGCAGCCTTGATGTCCAACTGGCCGTTGGTGACGAAGCTGCCGCCGGCCCGGGTGACTTGGTCGGAGGTCAGGTCGAACGTACCGGTGCCGGTGTGTACGATGCGCCCGCCGTTATTGTCCAGGCCGGCGGCTTGCAGGTTCAGGTGTTCGTTGGCGCTTTCAAGCACGCCGAAGCGGTTATCGAACAGGCCGGAAACATCGATGTCGGTCGTGCCCGTACGGCCCATGGCCCGCAGGTTACCGCCGACGTTGTTGATGGTTTGCGCAGCAAGGCGCAGGACGTCGTCGCTTTCAATCAGGCCATAGCCATTGCTCAGGGCGTCAGTGAGGCCGAAGTCGATATTGCGTGCACCGACCTTGCCGCCCTTAACGGCCGCCGTGCCCTGGTTATCGAAAGCCTGGGCAGTGACCTTGAGCAAGGTATCGGCGTAGACACCGCCGCCCTGGTTATTGAAGGTCGTGGTGACGATGCGGCTTTCACCGCCGAGTGCGGATAAATGCCCCATTTGGTTGAGCAGCCCGCCCTTGGCTTGGATATCCAGCGACTGCGCCTGAGTGATGCCGTTGCTGTTAGTGAACAACCCAGTGACCAGTTTGACCCAGCCCTTGCTGCTGTTGAGTACGCCACCGGCCGTGTTGGCTACACTGGCGGTTTCCAGGTCCAGGTTGCCACTGAGGCTGTCGACGCGGCCGCCCTGGTTACTCAGGGCGCCGCTGAGGCGCAGGCGGTTATCGGTCTGGCTTTGCAGCGTGCCTTGATCGTTGGTGAGGGTGCGGGCGGTAAGGTCGAGCTTGCCCATCTGGCTGAACATCAGGCCGTCTTGCTGGTTTTGAACGTCACCGGCCAACAGCTTGATCACCAGGTCTTTCTGGCTGGCAAGCGTGCCTTTGGCGCTGTTATCCAGGTCGCCATTGGCGAGGGTCAGGTCAAGGCGATCCTGGCTGACCAGTTGGCCGCCTCGGTTGCCCAGGCTGGCGGCGTTCAGCAACAGGGCTGCGCCACTGGCCAGGCGCGCATTGTTGGCATTGATCAGCGCGCCACTGAGGGTGCCGTCCAAGGTGCCCTGGCTGATCAGTTGGCCAGCACTGTTGTCGAGACTCTCGCCGATAAAGGTGATGTTGGCGGCGTTGATACGCCCACCACGGTTGAGAATTTGACTCTGGGCATTATTGAAGCCCAGGTGTTGAGCTGCGGAAATCAGGCCGTTGTTGCTGTTATCCAGGCGACCGGCAACGTTGAGGTCGACATCGGCCTGGCCGGAGATGATCCCCTGATCATTGTTCAGGCTGCCCGCGATGAGCGTTTGTTTGCCCATGCTAACCAGGGCACCGGCCGCGTGGTTATCCAATACACCGGTGAGGTCAGTGTGCAGGGTGCCACTCTTGCTCGACAACGTGCCCTCGGCGCTGTTGTCGAGGCCATTGCCGACCACCGTCAGACCGTTCCAGCCGGAGATCAAGCCCTTGTTGGTGTTGACCACGGTATCCGCTTCAAGGCGCAATTGATCGGCACTGAGGATGACCCCGCGATCACCGTTATCGATGCGTTTGGCGGCGATGGTGAACGCCGTCTGGCTGGAGATTTCGCCTTGTTCTCGGTTGGTCAGGTTAGCCAGGCGCGCGAAGGTCAGCGGGCCTTTGGCGCTGATCAAGCCTGCGCTGTTATCGAGATTGCCGCCTTGCAGATCGAGGGTTACGGCGCGTTCGCCGATCAAGCGGCCCTGGCGCTGGATCAGCTGTTGGACGATGAGTTTCAAGTCGCCCTTGGCCGAGATTTCCCCTTCCAGGCTTGAGTCGACCGTTTGCCCGGTCAGGGTCAAATCAGCCTGGCTGTTGATCAACCCGGCAGTGTTATCGAGGTTGGCAGTGGTCAGGTTCAACGCCTGTTGACTGCCGATCACACCCGCGCGGTTATCCACATTGGCGGCGGTGACCGTCTGGCTACCATCGCTGACGATTCGCCCGCCCTGGTGATTGTCCAGCGCGCCGGTGTTGAGCGTCTGGAGCGTGCCGGCCGAAAGGCTGCCCTTGTCGCTGTTGTTCAAGGAGCCTGAGGTGGTCGTCAAAACCGTAGCGGCAAAGATCTGCCCCTGGTTATGGTTATCCAGCACGCCGGTGACCTTCAGGTCCAGCGCACCACGGCTGGCGAGCGCGCCACCGGCCTGGTTGTCCAGGCTGTCGGCTGCCACCTGCAGAACGCTCTTGGCGGACACTACACCTTCCACACTGTTATCCAGCGCCTTGGCGATACGTACCTGCAGGCTGTCGCCACTGATGACTTTACCGCCGCGGTTATTCAGCGCATCGGCCATCAACAGGAATGATTGGGTGCTGGAGATTTCACCGCCCTGACTGTTGTCGACGGTGCCCAGGTTGTTCAGCAGCAGTTGGCCCGGTGTCGCGATCAGGCCGTGGTCACGGTTGATCAGTTGCCCATGGCTCAAGTCCAGGTCGATGCTGGTATTGCTGATCAGCTCGCCACGATCATGTTGGTCCAGCCCGGTCAGGGTTGCCTTGACCGTGGACTTGGCGAAGATCGAACCTTGTTGGCTGTTATCCAGTCGCCCTGCGTTGAGGGTGATGCCAGCGTCACTGCTGATGCTGCCGCGCTGGCTGTTGTCCAGGCCGGCGCTGCGCACGTCCACCTGTTGCTTGGCGCTGATCACGCCGCCCTGGCTGTTGTTCAGCGCAGTGCTGACCAGCGTGGCGGTGCCATCGGCCAGCAGCTTGCCAGCCTGATTGTTCAGTTGGCCCTGGGTGGTGATCGACAGCGCATTGGCCGCAGAAAGAATACCGCCCCGGCTGTTATCCAGGGTGCCAGCCCTGACGGTCAGTCCGCCCTCGCTCAGCAGCGTGCCCTGCCCTTGGTTGAGCAAGCCTCCGGTCAGGCTAATGGTCAGGTCTTTTTGGCTGGTAACGCGGCCACCCAGGCTGTTATCCAGTTGGTCGCCATTCAATGCCAGGCTCTCACGCCCCGCCAGCAAGCCGTTGCTCTGGTTGAGCAGGCGCTGCACCGTGAGCGTCAGGCCGCTGTCGCCGATGACCTTGCCGGTGGTGTTGTTCAGTTGATCGGCGACCACCAGCACCTTGGCCTGGCTGGAGATCTCGCCTTGCTGGTTGAGGATGGTGTGGCTGCGCAGGTCCACGCCGTTGGTGGCAGCGATAAGGCCGCCGTTGCGGTTATCCAGGGACGCGCCGGTCAGGTTCAGCGCACCGTCGCTGACGAGTTCGCCCGCTTGTTGATTGAGCACACCGACGGTTGCCTGCAGGTCGCCCTTGGCGCTGATGCGACCGGCGCCGTTTTCGAGCTGGTTGGCGTTGAGGGTCAGCGCGCCGTCGCTGCCCAACTTGCCGCCATTGCTGTTGTTCAACTGGTTCAGTTGCACGTGCGCGGCGGCCTTGGTGCTGATCACGCCCGCTTGGCTGTTATCCAGATCGCCGCCGGTGAGGGTCAGCGCGCCGTCGGCAATGACCAGGCCACCCTGGTTGATCAGGCTGTCGCCGTGCAACGCCAGGGTGGTTTTGCTGGACACCAGGCCGCCCTGGCTGTTGTTCAACTGCCCTGCGGTTATTTGTTGAGCCCCCTGGCTGACGAGGTTGCCTTCATTGCGATTGTCCAGCAGCCCGGCGACGGTCAGGTTCATCACGCCTTGGGCGGCGATGGAACCTTTGTCGCGGTTATCGAGGCTGGCCGCCTGTACTGTCAGGCTGGACGCAGAGAAAATCCCCAGGCGGTTATCGATGGCACCGCTGGCGGTTACGTTGAGGTTGCTGCCCAGCAATTTGCCTGAACGGTTATCCAGGTTCGTGGCAATCACGGTTGTGTGGCTGGCAGAAATTTCACCCGCCTGGTTACTCAGTTGCCCTGCGGTTACACGGGCCTGCGCCTGGCTGGCGACCAGGCCGTTATCGTTAGTCAGTTGGCCAGCGTTGAGCGTCAGGTTCTTGAGGCCGATCACGCGACCGTTCTGGTTATCCAGCGCAGCGGTCACCGTAACGTCGGTGCTGTTTTCACTGTGCAGCAGACCGTTGGTGCGGTTATCCAGACCGGTGGCCGTGACCTTGAGCGAGTCCTTACCCAGTACACGACCGCCACGGTTGTCGAGTTGACCGGCGTTAATCACGGCGGTGGTACCGCTCAGAGTGCCGCCTTGATTGTTCAAGGTTTGGTTGGCCGTGGCGGTAAGGGTTCGGCTGGCAACCACGCTGCCGCTATTGCTCAGGTTTGCCGCGCGCAGACTGACATCGCCACCGGCATTGCGGCTTTCATCGGCGTTGACACCGGCTTCGATGATGCCGCTGTTGACCAGCGCCCCACCGCTGGTCACGGTGATGCTGTCGCGGGCCGCCAGGCTTTTCTGGTTGCTCAGGCCTGTCGTGGTTTGTACATCGACTCGCGTGCCGGCATACACCGCACCCGCAGCGTCCAATTGACCGGCCTTGATCACCACCGCTTCGCTGGCTTTGGCATTAGCCAAACTCAGTCGTCCAGTGGCATCGAGCTGAATATCACCGCCACTGGCCATTAACGTACCGTCGAGCTTCACGCCCACCCCGGCCTCGGTGCCCACCAGTTTGATCGCCCCGGCATACATCCCACCCAACGCCGTCGAATCAATCGCGAGCTCGGGCTTAGCGCTGCCGTCGTCGGCGCGGGCAGTGGCTTGCAGGCTTTTAGCATCGACGTCATTGCGCCCGGCAACCACACTCAAGTTGCGCGCATTGATCTGTGCGTTAATCCTGGCCGAGCGGGTGATGATTTCAAAGCGGTCGACGTTATCGGCGTTCAAGCCCTGGCCGTCGATGGTCACGGCGCCGCCATCAACCTGGTAACGTTGCAGTTGGCCGCTTGCGTCGAGTATCGGTTTGCCGGTGGTCAGGGTGACGTTGGGGGTGTTGATGAAGCCGCAGCCGCTGCAAGTAATGCCATAGGGGTTGGCGACGATGACCTTGGCCGACTGGCCCGCCACTTCGGTGTAGCCGCGCAGTTGGCTGGGACTGCCGCCGTTGACTTCGTTGAGAATGATGTTGGCGGCGCGGCCTTGCAGGTTCGGGTTGCCGAGGATGATGCCGCCCAGTTGCGTCGATTGGGTACGGTCGGTGGCGTTGTTGAGTATCACGCCGTTGGCGCCGACGTTGTAGTCCTTGAACTGGTTGTGGGACAGGCCACTGCCATTGGGGGCGGCGATGTTTACCACCGGCACGCCATTGCCCGCCTGGCCGACCGTGGTGCCCGGCGCGCTGACCACGATGCCTTCGGCCTGGGCCAGCAGCGGTTGCCAGAACAGCGCGTTGGCCAGGATCAGCGCCACGCCACGTTTGGGCAGGCCCAGGAACGCGTCACGGCTTTTCAGGGCAGCAGAAGGCTGGCGAACCAGGAAGGCAAATTGGCGAACATCCATTTCAAATTCTCGTTGCAACTGGGCGTTGAATTACAGGAAGAAATCCATGCGGATGTAGATCGGTGCTTCGCGCTCAAGCAGCGCGGCCGGTCGTTCCAGGGAGTGGGCAAAGGTCACGCTGGTGCTCACGTGTTGGCCGCGGGCGAACAGCTCAAGGGAGTTGCTCGAGACGCGGCCGTGCACTTCGCCGTTGTAGCGACCATTGCGGATCACGCCCTGGTCGTAGCCCACGCTGGCACCGTACTCGCCGAACACCGGGCGCAGCCAACCGAGGGTCACCGGGCGGCTCCAGCGCAGGTCATTGCGCCAGTAACCGCCGCTGTCGCCGGTCAGTTGCTGATCCTTGTAGCCGCGTACCGACGCCGAGCCGCCGAGGCTCATGCGCTGGGGGCTGAACAGCACGTCTTCGCTGCGTTGGCCGGTGGCCAGGCTGGTAAAACTGAACGACTCGCCCCACAGCGTGAAGGGTTGCAGGTAGCTGACGGTGGCGGTGTACTTGCGGTAGCGCGCATCCGGCACGCCAGGCAGGGGGTTGTGATTGCCTTGGGCGTCGAAGGCGCCGGTGCCGTTTTGCATGCCCACATCGACGTTGACGAACGCACTGCCGATACGACGACCATGGTTGATGCCCAACTGCAGTTCACTGAGGCGGTTGCTGCTCTCTTTGAGGCGGCTGCTATCGATGTAGTTGTTGGTGCGCAGGTGGGACAGGCCGACGTTGAGCGACGTCTTGCTCACGGCATCACGGTGGATCACCCGCTCAGCGCGTAACTGATGGTTTTCACTGTCACCGGTTTGCTTGAAGTCGAAACCGTCGCCCTGGACGACCGAACGGTAGTCGCTCTGGTTGTAGCTGTAGCTGAAGTTCCACCAGCCCCAGGGCACGTTGTAGTAGAGCATCGCATTCTTGGAGGTTTTCTGATGGTCGCTGACCGCGTCATGGCCGCCACGCAGAATCAGCTGATCGGCCAGGCCCAGTGGGCTGTCCCACTCAAAGCCGGTGCCCCACTGCTGTTCGCCGGTGCTTTTCTGGCCATCGTTGTTACGTGAAAGGCTGGCGCGCCATGGCTTTTGCGGGTTGTTTTTGACCAATACCGAGCTGCCGCCCACGGCCTCGCCCGGGGTCAGCTCCATTTGGGCTGATTGGACGGCAAGCGATTGAGTTGGTCGACGGCCTGCTCGATTTCTCGCAGGTTCAATATCTCGCCGCTTTTGCCGGGAAAGGCCATGGCCAGCTCGCGGTCCGTCAACTTGCTGTTGTCGGCGCCCTTCAAGCCTTCGAGTTTGCCCTCCACCACCAGCACTTGCAGATGCCCCTTGGACATGTCCTGTTGCGGCAAGTAGGCGCGACTCGTCATCAGGCCTTTGTCGATGTAGAAGTCGGTGAGGTCTTTGAGCAGGGCGTTGAGTTGTGAGACGCCCAGGCATTGACCGGTGTACGGTTTGAGCAGACGCTCGCGTTCAGGGGCAGGCAGGTGGTCGGCCCCCTGGAGTTCAATGGTTTGGATCGGGAAGCAACGGCTGTCCACCGGGGCTGCTGGCGCTTCGGGCCTGGCCTCTTTGCCGGGCAGTTCCTTGAGTTGTTCAAGGCGGCGTTGCTGATCTTCCAACAGGCGGTTTTGCCGGTCGCGGATCAGGTCCTGATCACCCGGAAGGGTTGCCGCCATCACGCTGGGGGAGGCGAGGCAGACAAGCAGGGCAATGCTCAGTGAATACCGAGTCCGTGGCGGTTGGGAATTCATGTTCGATCCATCGAATTTACGAAGGGTGGCAAACTAACATCGACCGCCTTTCTCGCCAATAATCTGACCCACCTTTGGGTAACGCCCTAAAAAAACAGTAACTAGCTGACTAATAAAGAAAATAATCGAATAAGAATGGATATTGCTTGAAGTTATTGGTTGTTTTCCGACCAGCGGTATCAGATTTGATACACATTGAGCACCCACACGAACGCCCGGACTATTGGGTCAGCACCGGTCCGCATATGAATATTTGAATTTAAGGAATTTTTGAACGACAACGGAAATTTGCGCAGACGTTGACCCAACGTCGACTCGGGCAGGCCAAATCACAGGCAAAAAAAAAACCCGGAAATCCTCACTTGCGTGGGCCTTCCGGATTTTCTAAACCGCCAAAAATGGTGGGTCGTGTGGGATTCGAACCTACGACCAATTGGTTAAAAGCCAACTGCTCTACCAACTGAGCTAACGACCCGCTGTGTGGTGGCGCGTATAATACTGATTTCTAAGGATTATTCAACACCTTATTTTAAATAAATCAGAAAAAACGCATTTGAACGGTAATTCGGTGGGTAGAGCGCCTCTCGCAGCCGCCGGATCAGCGCCCCGGCTCGTCGTTCCACAGGTACTTATGCAGCTGCAATTGCAGGCGTACCGGCAGGTTGTCCGCCACGACCCAATCCGCCAGGTCACGGGCATTCAGGTCGTGATGGCTTGGCGAGAACAGCACCTCGCCCGCTCGACGCTCCAGGCCATACTGGATCAGCTTGGAGGTGGCCCAGTCATAATCGTCACGGGAACAGATGACGAACTTGACCTGATCGTTGGCCGTCAGTAAGTCCATGTTCTCGTAGCGGTTGCGGTGGGCTTCCTTGGAGTCCGGGGTCTTGAGGTCAACCACTCGGCTGACGCGCGGGTCGACCGCAGAGATGTCCAGGGCGCCACTGGTTTCCAGCGAGACCTCGTAACCGGCATCACACAGCTGTTTGAGCAACGGAATGGCGTTGGGTTGCGCCAGAGGCTCACCGCCCGTCACGCAGACGTAGCGCGGCCGGTAACCGGCAACCTGTTCCAGGATGTCGTCGAGGGTGCGCACGGTGCCGCCGCTGAAGGCGTAGGCGCTGTCACAGTATTGGCAACGCAACGGGCAGCCGGTGAGTCGTACAAATACGGTGGGCAGGCCAGCAGTGCGCGTTTCACCCTGCAACGAGTAAAAGACTTCGGTAATACGTAATGTGTCTTGCATAGTCGCCACGGGCGTAACAGCTAAACAGGCTGTCCGCCTCCGTCAGGCACTTCAAGGGATTGCGCCAACGCGTCAACCCCAGAAAGCGTGTTTCATAAAAGGGCGTGGATTCTAACGAAAAAACCCGCGACAAGCGCGGGTTTCTTCTAAACGGGCTGCACTGCTTACAAGCGTTGCAGGTCCCGCTGGGCCAACTGCGCCGCGGAGGTACCCGGATACTGGGCAACCACCTGCTGCAGAATGCCTTTGACCTTGTCTGTATGACCCAGGCGGCGTTCTACGTCAGCGAGTTTGTACAGCGAATCCGGCACCTTGGCGTGCTTGGGATACAGCTGGCTGACCTTGGCAAAAGCCTGGCCCGCCGCCTGCAAATCACCCTTTGCCAGGTTGACCTCACCCAACCAGTACTGGGCATTGCCCGCGTACTGGCTGTTGGGGTACTTGCGCAGGAAAGCGGTGAAGGCCTGACTGGCCTTATCGAAATCCTTGGCCTTGATCAGGTCGAAGGCTGCATCGTAATACAGTTTTTCCTTCGCCGGATCACCCGGTTCACTGCTGGCGGCAGGGGCAGCCGCGGCGGCCCCCGCTGCTGCGCCACCGGCAGCGGCACTGGGTGCGCCACCGGTAGAAGAATTATCAGGAGTAGCGGCAGGTGCAACACCGGCTCCAATACGACGGTCAAGATCCTGGTAACGCTCCAGGCCTTCTTGCTTCAGCTGGTTCACTTGGTTCTGCAGAACTTCAATGGCGCCTTGTTGCTGGGCCAACTGATCCTGCATGCGTTGCAGCTGGTTGAACAGTTCGCCCTGTGCCGAGGGAGCGGACGTAGCCGCTCCCCCCGCATAGGCGCCGTTCGTGCCATAACCCGCTGGCGGATAACTGCTCCCGCTATTGTTATAGCCTGAGTTGCTATCCGTTACAGGAACCGCAGCCCACACCGCAAGCGGTGCGAAGCTGAGAGCCAATACAGTTAGAGCACGACGGCACGTTCGCATGACGAATTACTTACGCAGTTCGACGCGACGGTTCTGAGCCCACGACTGTTCGTCGTTGCCAGTTGCAACTGGACGCTCTTTACCGTAGGAAACCAGTTCCAGTTGGCCTGGAGCAACACCTTGCAGTACCAGGTAGCGCTGAACGGCTTTCGCACGACGCTCGCCCAGAGCCATGTTGTACTCACGAGTACCACGGGCGTCAGTGTTACCTTCCAGAACAACGCGAGCGCCGTTAGCTTTCAGGTCCTTGGCGTGAACGTCCAGAGCGCGCATGGCTTCTGGCTTCAGGTCCGAACTGTCGTATTCGAAGTAGAAAGTGGTGATAGCGCGCAGAGCAGCTTCTTCGCTCAGGGAGCCGTCGACCGCACCAGTGTTGGCGCCGTAACCAGCGTTTGGATCAACAGCTGCGCCTTCACCGGCATTGTCGCCGCCTTTAGAGGAGCAACCAACGGCTACGGACAGAGCCAGAGCCAGAGCAGCAAACTTACCAAACTTCAGCATTTCCATCGTGAAACTCCTAATGAACCCCAGTGTGTTAAGTACTTCTTTTTGTAGCGCCGCGTCAGTTCAGGTAAGGGGACCAGGATGGTTCTCTGACTTCGCCTTGTGCGGTAGGAAGTGGGAGCCTTACGCGTCCGTTGATGGACACGAGCATCAAGACTCCCCGGCCCTGCTGGCGGGTGGCGTAGATTACCATGGTGCCGTTGGGCGCAACAGTGGCTGACTCATCAAGGTTGGTATCTGTAAGGATTTTTACGGTTCCGCGCTGCAAATCCTGGGCCGCAACCCGGAAATTAGTGAAACCATCCTGACGGTGAATCATCACCAACGTCTTTTCATCGGCCGAAAGCTTGGGGTTGGCGTTGTAGTTACCAATAAAGGTCACACGTTCCGCACCGCCGCCGTTCACATTTGCCTTGTAGACCTGAGGCTTGCCGCCACGGTCGGAGGTGAAGTAGATGGTCGAGCCATCCTTGCCCCAGAACGGTTCGGTGTTGATGCCCGGGCCGCTGGTCACACGCGAGAGTTGACGCGAGGCCATGTTCATCACGTAGATATCCGGGTTGCCGTCCTTGGACAGCACGAAAGCCAGGCGCGAACCGTCCGGCGACCAGGCTGGCGCACCGTTGAGGCCTTCGAAGTTGGTGATCTGCTCACGACGGCCAGTATCGATGTGCTGCACAAAGATACGCGGGCGACGCTGTTCGAACGATACGTAGGCAATACGCTTGCCGTCCGGCGCGAAGCGCGGCGACAGGATTGGCTCACGGGACTGCAGCAAGGTCACTGCACGAGCACCGTCGTAGTCCGAACGCTGCAGGGTGTAGCGGGTATTGTCTACAGAGAAACGCTCAGCCGTGACATACAGTAGGCGCGTCGAGAACGCCCCCTTGATACCGGTGAGTTTTTCAAACGACTGGTCCGAGATGTAGTGAGCCATGTCGCGCAGTTGTTCGGCGGTACCCGATACGCTGCCGGTCAAGACCTGCTGCTCGGTGGCCACGTTGAACAACGTGTACTGGATCTGCAGGCGACCGCCGGCCGGCGTGATGCTGCCGACCATCAGGTACTGGGCACCCACCGCCTTCCAGTCACGGAAGATGACTTCGCTGGCCTGGGTTGGCTGGCTGATCATGTTGCCTTTTGGAATCGGCGCGTAGTAACCGGAGTTACGCAGGTCGTCGCTGACGATCTGGGCCATGTCGTCCGGCAGCACGCTGCCGCCCTGCCAACCGAACGGCACGACTGCAATCGGGGTGGCCCGATCACTGCCGCTGGTTACCAGGATGTTCTTTTCATCCGCCGCCGCTATCCCTGCCATACAGCAAATAACGACAAGCATTCCTCGAAGAAGGTTTCTCACAAGGCTAGATCCTCAGGTGTGAATGTCATCTTGAATGAACGATAGGGAGCGAAGTCACTTGGTTTCATTCCCTGCATCTCGGTCAACCGGCCAATATTCTTGACCGCGGCAACCGCCGAACTGTCGAACGAACCGTCACCACTGGACTTGGCCACGCTGACCGAAGTCACCGTACCGTCCGGCAACATGCCGATCTGCAGCACTACTGTCATGCCTTTACGTGCCGAAGGTGGACGTGTCCAACCTTCCGCTGCCCGCGCCCGAATCAGGTCGTCGAAACTGCCCGCGACTTCATCGCCACGCTCATCGGCCAAGGCTTGCTGACGCTGCGGCGTGTCGGAAAGCAAATCTGCCAGGGCCTGGGCCTTTTTCTCTTCGGCGGATTTGCGTGCTGCTTCCTGGGCCTTTTTCTTGGAGGCGTCGGCGGCAGCTTTCTTCTTCGCTTCGTCGGCGACTTTCTTCTTCGCCTCGTCTGCTTCAGCTTTTTTCTTGGCGTCTTCGGCGGCTTTCTTTTTCGCGTCTTCGACTATCTTTTTCTTGGCTTCTTCAGCGGCCTTTTTCTTGGCCTCTTCTTCGGCAGCCTTCTTGGCTTCTTCTTCCGATTTCTTCTTGGCTATATCAGCCAATTGTTTCTCTTCGGCCTTTTTCGCTTCGGCAGCTTTCTCGGCTTTCTTGGCTTCATCAGCCTTTTTAGCCTCGTCGGCCTTCTTGGCTTCGTCAGCCTTTTTCGATTCCTCGGCCTTTTGAGCCGCCTCTTCTTTCTTTTGTTCCGCAGCAGCCTTCACCGCTTCCTGCTCGACCTTCTTCTGTTCCATCTGCTCGACTTCAGTCTGGCGCGCGGCCGACTTCTGGGCCTCACCCGCAATCTTCTGATTGGTCTGGGTGGTGGCCTGACTTTTCGATTTCAGCTGATACAGGGTCGCCTGCACGATCGGCTTGGCTGGCGGCAGGTCCGGGGTCATGGCAAAGCTGACGAACAGCATGCCGAACACCAGGACGTGCAGGGCAATTGCCCACACGCCAGGCCAGAAGTAGCTTTCCGAGGCGGACGGCTCTCGCTGTTGCTGCATCAGGGCGCCTCGGTAATCAAGCCAACGTTACCGACGCCGGCCTTCTGCAGCCCGCCCATGGCGCCCATGACGGAGCCGTAGTCGACCGATTTGTCACCCCGGATAAACACCTGGGTGTGCTTGCCGCCTTCGTTGCCGGAGCGAATGATCTTGGTCACCGCATCGGTCATTGCAGGCAAGGTCAGGGCCTTGTCCTGCTGCTTTTGCGTATCGACTTCGCTGCCAAGGTTCCAGTAATAGGTCTTGTCAGCCTTGATCGAAATGGTCAGGACCTGAGTGTTGTTGTCCTGCGGCAAGGCTTCACTGGAAACCTTGGGCAGATCAACTTTCACGCCCTGGTTGAGCATCGGCGCGGTCACCATGAAGATCACCAGCAGCACCAGCATCACGTCGATGTAGGGCACTACGTTCATCTCGGCGACCGGCTTGCGCTTTTTGCGAGCTCGAGCGATTAAAGCCATTGGGAATTACCTGCTTATTCTTCGCTGGTGTGCACTTTACGGTGCAGGATCGCCTGGAATTCATCGGCGAAGGTGTAGTAACGGCCGATCAAGGTTTCGCTGGTTGCGGCAAAACGGTTGTAGGCGATTACTGCGGGGATAGCGGCGAACAGGCCGATCGCGGTGGCGATCAGGGCTTCGGCAATACCCGGGGCCACGGTGGCCAGTGTGGCTTGTTGCGCCTGGGCCAGGCCGCGGAAGGAGTTCATGATGCCCCATACGGTACCGAACAGGCCGATGTACGGGCTGACGGAACCGACGGTGGCAAGGAACGGCAGGCCCTGCTCGAGTTTCTCTTCTTCGCGGGAGATGGCCACGCGCATGGCACGGGCCACACCTTCCATCACCGCTTCAGGATCGACACCTGGCTGCTGGCGCAGGCGCGAGAACTCCTTGAAGCCAGCACGGAAGATCTGCTCGACGCCCGAATCCGGATCCGGGTTGCTGCCTGCCTGGCGGTACAGTTTGGACAGGTCGATACCCGACCAGAAGCGCTCTTCAAAGCTCTCCAGGGCACGTCGACCGGCGCGCAACATGTTGCTGCGCTGAAAAATCATGACCCAAGAGGTAACCGATGCGGCTACCAGGGTCAGCATGACCAGTTGAACCACGACACTGGCATTGCTGACCAGGCTCCACATGGAGGAATGGTCGACGACGGTAGGTTCCACGCTAAATCTCCTGCTTTGATTGTTGACCCGCGCCGCTCACGGCGGCAAAGGCCGCGCGTAGAGTTTCGGGAATGGCCCGAGGTTTCAAGCTGTTGGTGCGCACACACGCCACCAGGAACTGCCCCTCACAGAGCAGCGTTGCATCCGTGGCCCGCCTGACCTGCTGTTTGAAACGCAGGCTGGCACGGTTCAATTCGATGACTTCAGCGCTGACCAGCAACTCATCGTCCAGTCGCGCCGGCGCGTAATACCGCGCCTCGCTGGAATGCACGACGAATAACAGGTCCTCGCCTACCAGCTCGGACTGGGCAAAACCCAACTCCCGCAGCCGCTCGGTTCGAGCCCGTTCCATGAATTTCAGGTAATTGACGTAATAAACGATGCCGCCGGCATCGGTGTCCTCGTAATAAACGCGACAGCGATGTGCGAACGACTGATCCCCGTTTTGCGCGCGCATACTCTAGTGCTTACTCCTCAGGTTGCCAATTGGCTGGGCAACTGTTTTTTCATTCCTGAACGCTTTCAAATGACGACGCCAGACACTGGGACAGCACAAAGCTCAGATAAATCACCCCACATGACAAATACCCTGTAGGAGCGAGCTTGCTCGCGAAGAACCTGAGCACGCCGCGTATAACCAGACATACCGCGTTATCGTTGGCGTTTTTCGCGAGCAAGCTCGCTCCTGCAATTTTTTAATCGTCCACTGCATCGAGGAATTCGTCTACCACGGGCATCTCTCCCAATCGTGACGGAATGTTTAGCCCGAAGTGCAAATAGGCATGACGCGTCACCACCCTGCCCCGCGGGGTTCGCATGATGTAGCCCTGCTGAATCAGGTACGGTTCCAGAACATCCTCAATGGTATGGCGCTCCTCACTGATGGCTGCGGCCAGGCTGTCCACGCCGACCGGGCCACCGTCGAATTTCTCGATCATGGTCAAAAGTAGGCGTCGATCTTGGTGATCAAAACCATGTTCGTCCACATCCAGCAGGTTCAAGGCCAGGTCCGCCACGGCCTTGGTGATGTGGCCCTTGGCACGCACCTCGGCAAAGTCTCGCACGCGGCGCAGCAAACGGTTGGCAATTCGTGGCGTACCGCGAGCGCGTCGAGCGATTTCAAAGGCGCCTTCCGGGTCCAGGGGCAAGCCGAGGATACTCGCCGACCGGCTGACAATGGTCGCCAGATCGGCGGTGCTATAGAACTCTAGACGTTGAACAATGCCGAAACGGTCTCGCAGCGGGTTGGTCAACATGCCCGCGCGGGTGGTCGCGCCCACCAGGGTAAAGGGCGGCAGGTCGAGTTTGATCGAACGGGCCGCCGGGCCTTCGCCGATCATGATGTCGAGCTGGAAGTCTTCCATGGCTGGGTACAGCACTTCTTCGACAATCGGCGACAAGCGATGGATTTCGTCGATAAACAGCACGTCATGGGGTTCAAGATTGGTCAGCAACGCGGCCAAGTCGCCAGGACGCTCAAGCACCGGGCCGGAGGTGGACTTGATCGACACGCCCATTTCCTGGGCGATGATATTGGCCAGAGTGGTCTTGCCCAAACCCGGCGGGCCGAAGATCAGGGTGTGGTCCAGGGACTCACTGCGCCCGCGAGCGGCCTGGATAAACAGCTCCATCTGCTCGCGCACGGTGGGCTGGCCGATGTATTCGGCCAGGCTCAACGGGCGGATGGCCCGGTCCTGGACTTCTTCACGGTCACGCGGGCCGGTGGCCGCGATCAGACGATCGGCTTCAATCACTTAAATCATTCCCTTCAGGGCACGGCGAATCATGTCTTCAGCGCTCAGGTTCTTGTCCTTGATGGCCGATACGGCCTTGCTGGCTTCCTGAGGCTTGTAGCCCAGGGAGATCAGCGCATTGACGGCATCGCTCTCGGCGTTGGCGACCTGGGCCGCCGGCATATCCGGCTGGTTCGGTACCAGGGCGAACATGCTCGGCACCACCTCCCAGGCTTTGAAGCGGTCCTTGAGCTCGACCAACAAGCGCTCGGCGGTCTTCTTGCCCACCCCCGGCACCTTGGTCAGGGCCGAGGTATCCTGGGCCGATACAGCCCGGACCAATTCATCCACTTCCAGGCTCGACATCAAGGCCAGGGCCAATTTGGGCCCCACGCCATTGAGACGAATCAGCTCGCGGAAGAAATCGCGGTCACGCTTGCCGATGAAACCATAGAGTAGTTGCGCGTCTTCGCGCACCACTAAATGAGTGTGCAAGGTTATCGGCTCGCCGACCGACGGCAGGCGATACAGGGTGGTCATGGGCACTTCCAGCTCATAACCCAACCCATTCACATCCAGAATCAGGTGCGGCGGCTGTTTCTCAGCCAGGGTGCCGCGCAAGCGTCCAATCACGGTTCAGATCCTTAAAGCTTGGGGGTCAGATCGGAGCCTGACCGCAAAAATAACGATTGCGCTGATGCTATCAGAGACGCAGCCGCCCGCCACGACTACGTGCTGCGCCCAAGCCGTGAGGCAACAGGCTGGAGCGGGTATGGGCATGGCAAATGGCGATGGCCAGGGCATCCGAGGCGTCGATCTGCGGCTTTGAAGTGAGCTTGAGCATGTGCATGACCATCATTTGCACCTGCTCCTTGTTGGCGCCACCGGTGCCGACCACGGCCTGCTTGACCTGGGTCGCGGTGTATTCAGCGATCTCCATGCCCTCCTCGGCACCTGCCACGATGGCAGCGCCCCGGGCCTGCCCGAGCTTCAACGCCGAGTCGGCATTCTTGGCCATGAAGACTTTCTCTATGCCCATGGTGACCGGGCCGTAGGTCTGGATGACTTCACGTACGCCGCGATAGACGATCTGCAGCCGCTCGGCCAATTCCCCTGCGCCAGTGCGGATGCAGCCCGAGGCGACGTACACACAGCCGCGTGGGGTCTGCTGCACCACGCCAAAACCGGTGATGCGCGAACCGGGGTCGATACCTAGGATTAAAGTCATAACGCCTGCGGGTTGGATTTACAACGGTATGTGCCAGGCACACATTTGTGTAACAGCATAGAAGCCCTGTGGGAGCTGGCTTGCCTGCAATGCGGGCACCTCGGTGCTTCTGTCAAATCGAGGTGATGCTATCGCAGGCAAGCCAGCTCCCACAGCGGATATTCATCGTTCTTAAGCGAGCTGTTCGGCCACAGACTCAGGGATGTCGGCATTCGAATACACATTCTGCACGTCATCCAGATCTTCAAGCATGTCCAGCAGCTTCAGCACCTTCTGGGCACCGTCCAGGTCCAGTTCGGCACTGGTGGTCGGCAGCATCACGATCTCCGCGTCGGTGCCGCTGAAACCAGCGGCTTCCAGGGCATTACGCACGGCGTAGAAGCTGGCGAACGAGGTGAACACATCGATGGAGCCGTCTTCGTTGGTGACCACGTCATCGGCATCCGCTTCCATCGCGGCTTCCATCAGCGCGTCTTCATCAGTGCCCGGTGCGAAGGTGATCTGCCCCTTGCGCTCGAACAGGTAGGCCACCGAGCCGTCCGTGCCAAGGTTGCCGCCACACTTGCTGAACGCATGGCGCACGGCTGCCGCGGTACGGTTGCGGTTGTCGGTCATGCATTCGACCATCACCGCCACACCGCCCGGGCCGTAGCCTTCATAGGTCAGCTCGACCATATCGTCGGTGTCGGCCGCACCAGCACCACGGGCCACGGCGCGGTCGATGATGTCGCGGCTCATGTTGGCGCCCAGCGCCTTGTCCAGCGCCAGGCGCAGACGCGGGTTGGAGCCCGGGTCACCGCCACCCTGACGGGCAGCGACGGTCAGTTCGCGAATCCACTTGGTGAAGATCTTGCCTTTCTTGGCATCCTGACGCTCTTTGCGGTGCTTGATGTTCGCCCACTTGGAATGGCCAGCCATAACACAACTCCGAATTCTCTAGAAACCTTATCAATCCCGCCCCAGGCGAGATTTCCCTCTTTTAAACGCAAAGGCGCATCCGAAGATGCGCCTTTTTGACTGCGTACAACCTTATCGCGCTTTCACGCTGCAGCCTTACTCAGCCTTCGGCGTCTCGCGCAGGCGGATGTGCAGCTCGCGCAGTGCCTTGGCATCAACCACACCCGGAGCCTGGGTCATGACGTCCGCAGCGCTCTGGGTTTTCGGGAAGGCGATCACTTCACGGATCGACTGGGCGCCGGTCATCAGCATCACCAGACGGTCCAGGCCGAACGCCAGGCCACCGTGCGGCGGCGCACCGTATTTCAGGGCGTCGAGCAGGAAGCCGAATTTCTCTTCCTGTTCCGCTTCGTTGATGCCCAGCAGGCGGAAGACCGCTTGTTGCATCTCTTTGCGGTGGATACGGATCGAACCGCCACCCAGTTCAGTACCGTTCAACACCATGTCGTAGGCACGGGACAGCGCGCCTGCAGGGTTGGCTTCCAGCTCTTGCGGGGAGCACTTCGGTGCGGTGAACGGGTGGTGCAAGGCGCTGAAGCTGCCGTCGTCGTTCTCTTCGAACATCGGGAAGTCCACAACCCACATCGGCGCCCATTCGCAGGTCAGCAGGTTCAGGTCGTGACCGAGCTTGATACGCAGCGCGCCCAGGGCCTCGCTGACGATCTTGGCCTTGTCGGCGCCGAAGAACACGATGTCGCCATCCACCGCACCGACGCGATCGAGGATCGTGTTCAGGTTGGCTTCAGGGATGTTTTTCACGATCGGCGATTGCAGGCCGTCGACACCGTTGGCGCGCTCGTTGACCTTGATGTACGCCAGGCCCTTGGCACCGTAGATGCCGACGAACTTGGTGTAGTCGTCGATCTGCTTGCGCGGCATGCTCGCGCCGCCAGGCACACGCAGGGCGGCGATGCGGCATTTAGGATCGTTGGCCGGGCCGCTGAACACCTTGAAGTCGACGTCCTTGAGCTGGTCGGCCACGTCCACCAGCTCCAGCGGGTTACGCAGGTCTGGCTTGTCGGAACCGTAGCGGCGCATGGCTTCTTCGAAGGTCATGTGCGGGAACTCGCCGAACTCCAGGTCCAGGACTTCCTTGAACAGGTTGCGGATCATCTGCTCGGTCAGGCCCATGATCTCTTTTTCATCGAGGAAGCTGGTCTCGATGTCGATCTGGGTGAATTCCGGCTGGCGATCGGCACGCAGGTCTTCGTCACGGAAGCACTTGGCGATCTGGTAGTAGCGGTCGAAACCAGCCACCATCAGCAGTTGCTTGAACAGCTGCGGCGATTGCGGCAAGGCGAAGAAGCTGCCGGCATGGGTACGGCTCGGTACCAGGTAGTCGCGCGCGCCTTCCGGGGTGGCCCGGGTGAGGATCGGGGTTTCGACGTCGAGGAAGCCGTTTTCATCCAGGAAGCGGCGGATGCTGGTGGTCATGCGCGAGCGCAGGCGCAGCTTCTCGGCCATTTCCGGACGACGCAGGTCCAGGAAACGGTAGCGCAGGCGAGTTTCTTCGCCCACGTCGGAGTATTCGTTGAGCGGGAACGGCGGGGTTTCCGACTCGTTCAGCACTTCCAGCTCATAGCCCAGCACTTCGATGCCGCCGGACGCCATGTTCTTGTTCACGGCACCGGCCGGACGCAGGCGTACCTTGCCGGTGATCTTCACGACGTATTCGCTGCGCACGCGGTCGGCGGCGGCGAAGCTTTCGGCGCGGTCCGGGTCGAACACTACCTGGGCCAGACCATCACGGTCACGGATATCGAGGAAGATTACCCCGCCGTGGTCGCGGCGACGGTGAACCCATCCGCAAAGGGTGATTTCCTGACCTTCCAGGGTCTCGTTCAGTTGGCCGCAATAGTGGCTGCGCATCATGGTCGTGGTTTCACTTCTCGTAATTCGAAATTCGGTGGCAGGCCCGCCTCGTCACCGCACATTAAAGCAGGGGACGGATAATGCAGGAGCCTGCGCGTAGAGTTCAACTCAGTCTGCTTTGTCGCCGCCGGCCAGGTTCTTCTTGGCACCGGTCTTGAAATCAGTCTCGTACCAGCCGCTGCCGCTCAGGCGGAAGCCCGGCATGGACAACATCTTCTTCAACTCAGGTGCCTGGCAGGCAGGGCAATCGACCAGCGGCGCGGCGCTGATCTTCTGAATGGCTTCCAACTGATGACCACAGGAAGCGCATTGATAGTCGTACATGGGCATGGAGATGTCTCGGCGATCAGATCGTTACAGCGCCACGCCCTGCCCTGTGCATAAAGCCCGGCATGCGCAGCAAAGCGCGGGATTATATCTGGTAAATCAATACAGCGCAGCCGGCTTTGTGCCCAGGACCCGGCCCGTCGGGCTGAAGGCCCGGCCATCGGACTACTGCGCGAGCGTATCCCCGGACGTGATGGCGCCCCGACCTTTGAGGACGTGAACCACGCACACCACCCTCACCAGCCCACTGAAGTTCTTCACGCCTCCGTAACGCAAATGCACTTCCCGATCGACATAGGACAACAGCGCACTGACCGAACAGGTATTGAGCCTGGCGATTTCCGTCAGGATATTCCAATAGATCTGTTCAAGCCGCAGGCAGGTAGAAAACCCATTGAGCCTGACCGAACGGGACAGTGGCTTGGCCAGCCCCATATCAAAACCCTTGGTAAAAGGGTCGACCTTTATCTTGTGAAAACCACAGGCTTCCATCATTCCCTTACCCACTCCACGTGACATACACCTGACACTCCATTGCCAAACAGCAGCCAATGGGCTTCTCCCATTGGACGATGGCCTATAAAACAGCAGCCAGCGCAGAGCAGCCAGAAGACGGGGAGTTGTTAGTTGTAGGACAACGCCAGGAAGCGCAGGGAAACCAGCAGGCGGCGCCGAAAAGGCGCCGCCTGGGTTCGACAGTTACTGGTTTTCAAGCAGGGAGCGCAGCATCCACGCGGTTTTCTCATGAACCTGCATACGCTGGGTCAAGAGGTCCGCCGTCGGCTCATCACTGACTTTGTCGAGCAATGGGAAGATGCCTCGCGCGGTACGCGTGACTGCTTCCTGACCGGCCACCAACTGCTTGATCATCTCTTCGGCGCTCGGCACCCCCTCTTCTTCCTTGATGGAAGACAGGCGGGCGTAAATCGAATAGGCACCCGGCGCCGGGAAGCCCAGGGCACGGATACGCTCGGCGATGGAGTCCACTGCCAGCGCAAGCTCGTTGTACTGCTCTTCGAACATCAGATGCAGCGTACGAAACATGGGGCCTGTGACGTTCCAATGGAAATTGTGGGTCTTCAGATACAGAACATAGGTATCGGAGAGTAGGCGGGAAAGTCCGTCGACGATGGATTTACGGTCTTCTTCACTGATACCAATATCGATTGCCATGTGTTTCCCCTTCAATTGACGAGCATTCATTGATCAGGTGCAGTTCCACTCTAGCAAGAGAGTGCGCCACGTGCAGCCCGACACACTCGGGCTGCATGCGGCAAATCGCCCCGCACCGACTGCGGGATCTGACTTGGCAAGCCTATTTACCTGTAGGAAGGGTCTAGGCCACCACTGAAAAAATCCCGCACCTGTCTAGGACAAGCGTTTGACGCAGAAATGCCTTGGCCGTGGCAACACCCCGAAATGCTTGATTTGAGTAGGCACAGCCTTTGCTGTTAAATAGACGCGGTGTGGCTGCCGTTTATTCCTGCGGCACGTCACATAGGCTGATACCCGCGCACGTGCTCAACGCCTCCCATTGTTCAGAAGCGAACCGTGCCAGTCAGCTCTTCCTTGTGATCCGTCTTAACGTGAGTTAACCAAAATGTTGAAAATCGTCCACCTGCTAACGGGCGTCGCAGCCTTGCTGCTGTCCTTTATTCCGAGCCTGCAGCCTGAAAGCCTGCCCTACCTGGAACAACACGACGCCCTGTACCTGGCCTTGTTCGGCCTTCTTAACCTGACGCTCGCGCCGGTAATCCCTTACTGGAACAAAGGCACGCGTCATCAACTCCAAAACCTGGTCAGTGCGCTGCTGGTGCTGACTGTTGTCGTACAAACCCTCACCCTCCTGGCGCCCATGCCTGAAGTCGGGGGCCATCCGGCCATCCTGCTCAGCCTGGTGATCGCTGTGGTCGCCATCGTTCTTCACCTGGCCATCAGCTTCTACCGCTCGTCTCCAGCGGCCGCGTCGCAAAACTATGACATGACCAACCGGGATACCGGGACCGTCAAGTGGTTCAACACCTCCAAGGGCTTCGGCTTCATTTCCCGCGACTCGGGCGACGATATCTTCGTCCACTTCCGAGCCATTCGTGGCGAAGGCCATCGCGTCCTGGTCGAAGGCCAGCGCGTAGAGTTCTCGGTGATGAACCGTGACAAGGGCCTGCAAGCCGAAGATGTCATCGCTGCCCTGCCGCGTCGCTGATCCCAGCCCTCGCAGCAAAAAAAACCGCGATCCAGCCTTGGCTGGGTCGCGGTTTTTTTATTGCTGCGCACTCAATAGTGTGGCGGCGGCGCTTCCTCTTCGGATGACTCGAACTGCCCGCCCATTTCTTCCTGGCGCTTGAGCAATGCAGTCATTTGCAATTGCAGACGTTCGACGGCCCGCTGCTGGGTGACCAGGATGTCGTTGAGGGTCTCAATGGTGTCGTCCTGGAAGGCCAGGCGGCTTTCCAGGTCGGTGACGCGTTCTTGCAGGTCCATGGTTCAGTCCTGGGTAAAGATGAAGTCGGCAGGCAATAGCTCGCGCAATCGGCTGCGAGTCGCGGCCACCTGCTCTTCGGTGTAGGGCCGGGCCGGGTGCTTGCCCCACACCGGGGCTGGCCAGGCGGCGTCGTCGCGCTTGCGCACAATCACATGCACATGCAACTGGCTGACCACGTTACCCAGCGCGCCGATGTTCATCTTGTCGGCCGCCAGCCCGTCGTTAAGCAGCTGCGCCAGGGCCGTCGTTTCTTGCCACAAGGTTTGTTGATCTGCGACATCCAGTTGAAACACTTCGCTGATACCTTCGATGCGCGGCACCAGGATGAACCAGGGGTAATTGGCGTCATTGGACAGCAGCAGGCGACAGAGCGGGAAGTCCCCAATGGCCAAGGTATCTTGTTGCAGGCGTTGATCTAAGGCGAACACGTGGCACTCCGTTCGGCAGGTCGGTAACAGGTGCCCAGCATACCTTCGAATGCCCAAGGCTTCACGGGCAATGCTGGCAGCCTTGAGGCAACCAGGCAAAAAAATGCACCCTTTAGAGGCAATAGCACAGGTGAGCAACGCTAGGCCGGGCCTCAACGGGATGCACCAAAATGACCCACCTGTGCCTCAAAGGGATCCGCCGATTACCCACTGATAAGGGTCAACCGGTAACGTTTTACCCAGGTACAGGATTCAGGTACCACCGAACCGGGGTAACACCCTGGCGTCAAGCCCAACCGAAATGGCGTAAAACCCCCGTGCTTATGCGGTTTTTACAGGTTCATCACACTTTTCACGAAAAAATGACATTCGGTAAGTGGTTTGAGCACGCTTGTTGCATTCACCCCCATATCGTCGGCAACGACACCCGTTTGGACACAGGTGTTTCGCGATAAAAATAGTGGCGTTTCAATGTGTATCAGGGATGTGTTCAAACTTTGAAAGAAGTCTGAAAACAGCATTGAAGTTGTCAGCCTGGATACATTTCAGGCTGTGAATTTGCGACATGGATCTAGCGATTTACGACAGCCTCGTAAAGAAGCTGAAAGGATAATTGAGTAAGTATCGTCAATAGGGTCTGCGTGAGATAACTTTGCGCCGACACAAAAAGAAAGAGCCGCCCAGATAAAAATACAGGTGGGACGGCAGTACTCTTCCTAAAACCAAAGGAGCAAATCACGATGCGCGTGATGAAGTGGAGCATGATCGCCCTGGCTGTTTCAGCAGGCACCTCGCAGTTCGCAATGGCGTCCGCCCAGGACGATTCCAAGGGCTTTGTTGAAGACAGTACGTTCAGCATCAATACTCGCGCGCTGTACTTCAGCCGTGACTTCCGTAACAACCCGTCGGGCCCAGGCTCCAAGAGCCGTGCTGAAGAAACCGGCCTGGGCTTCAATGCCCTGTACGAATCGGGCTTCACCCAAGGCACCATTGGTGTCGGTGTCGACGTGATCGGCCTGATGGGCGTCAAGCTCGACAGCGGCAAGGGTCGCGCCGGCACCGGCCTGTTCCCAACCGGTTCCGACGGTCGCTCGCAAGATGACTATTCCAAAGGCGGCGGCGCGGTGAAGTTCCGCATCTCCAACACTGTGCTGAAAGTCGGTGACCAATACACCACAGCCCCAGTGTTTGCCTCCGACGACAGCCGCCTGCTGCCAGAGCTGCCGCAAGGTATCTCCATCACCAGCAACGAAATCAAGGGCCTGAAGCTTGAAGGCGGTCACTTCACTTCCAGCGTCGCGCAGAACCAGACCTACCACGACAGCCTGGGCCTGACCAAAACCGACTTCGTCGGCGGTGTGTATGCCTTCACTCCAGAAGTCACCGGCAGCCTGTACTACGCGAAAACCGAAGATTACTTCCGCAAGTACTACAGCAACCTGAACTGGACCCACGCCCTGAGCGATGATCAGTCGTTCGCCCTGGACTTCAACATCTACGACACCAAGAGCGACGGCGCCGGCCTGCAACGCGCAGAGAAAGATGGCGTGACCAAGCTCGACAACCGCGCCTTCAGCTTGCAGGGCGCGTACACCATCGGTGCTCACACCTTCACCCTGGCAGCCCAGAAAGTCACCGGTGACGGCGACTACGGTTACGGCGTAGACGGCGGCGGCACTGTGTTCCTGGCCAACTCCATCGCCCGTTCCGACTTCAACGCCGAAGGCGAAAAGTCCTACCAGGCGCGTTATGACATCAACATGGCAACCTTCGGCATTCCGGGCCTGAGCTTCATGACCCGTTATGTAACCGGTAGCGGCGCCAATACGGGCACCACCTCGAATGGCAAAGAGTGGGAACGCGACATCGAAGCCAAGTACGTGATCCAGAGCGGCCCGGCAAAAGACCTGAGCCTGCGCCTGCGTCAAGCAACTTACCGTTCCGGTGATGGCGTGTACTACGGTTCGCCGTCGATCGACGAGCTGCGTCTGATCGCCAACTACCCGCTGAACATCTTGTAATTGCCGGTTCAATTACAACGATGACTTGAGGCTTCGGCCTTAAACAAAAAGCCGCTCCTCTGTTTAAACAGGGAGCGGCTTTTTTATTGCAGTTTTATTTCAACCAACAAAACAACTAGCAAGCTAAGTAACTAGTTTTTCAAAGCTGACCTTTCGGCCAACTTCGATAGCATCACGCCAAGTTACTTCGGCGCACTTTCCTGCATCACCCGAATAACCCGTTGCGGAAACGGAATATCAATCCCGGCCGCTTTCAAACGGTCACGCGCCAGTTCATTGAGCATAAACATCACGTCCCAATAATCCGGTGTGTTGGTCCAGCAACGCAGGGAGACGGTGATGGAACTGTCGCCCAAGGTCGACACCACCGCCACGGCGGCAGGGTCCTTCAGTACACGCGGGTCTTCAGCCAAAGCCAGCAGCACTTCACGGGCCTTCTGCAGGTCCGCCTCATAGTCCACACCCACGTCAAACACAACCTTGCGGGTCGGCTGGCGGTTGGTGTTGGTGATAAGGCCGTTGGACAGGCTGCCGTTGGGAATGATCACCGTCTTGTTGTCGCCGGTGCGCAGCACCGTGTGGAAGATCTGGATGCTGTCGACGGTACCCGAGGTACCCTGGGCTTCGATCCAGTCACCGATACGGAACGGGCGGAACAACAGAATCAACACGCCGCCGGCAAAGTTCGCCAGGCTGCCTTGCAAGGCCAGGCCGATTGCCAGGGTAGCGGCACCGATCGCCGCAACGAACGAGGTGGTGGCCACACCAATCATCGAGGCCACGTTGACCACCAGCATGACTTTGAGCGCGATGTTCGCAAGGCTGGTGATGAAGTGTTGCAGTGCCAAGTCAGCGTTACGCATGGCCAGCAGACGGCCCACGCGGTGAGTCAAGACGTTGATCAGCCACCAGCCGATGGCCAGGGTGACCAACGCCAGCAATACGCGGCTGCCGTATTCCATGATCATGGGGAGCCAAGACTGGGAGGTCTTGATCAGGTGATCCATTTCAGCGTTCAAATCCATCTACTTTCTCCTGTTGTGCGGCGATAAGGCTGTATTGACTGCCTGAAAACGCAATTGAGCCCCGAAGGGCTCAATTGTAGGCACTGATGCTGGGGCGTGGGACGCCAAAAGTGCCCACAGGTTCCCCAAAGTGCCATCAGTCGCGGAAGTTATTGAACTGCAGCGGCATGTCAAATGTCTTGGCGCGCAGGGCCGCAATGGCCTCTTGCAGGTCGTCACGCTTCTTGCCGGTGACACGAACCTGCTCGCCCTGGATGGCGGCCTGGACCTTGAGCTTGGCGTCCTTGATGTGCGCCACGATCTTCTTGGCCAGCTCTTTGTCGATGCCTTCCTTGAGCACGGCTTCCTGCTTCATCAGTTTGCCTGAGGCGTAGGCGTCCTTGACTTCCAGGCACTGCACGTCGATCTTGCGCTTGACCAGGGCCAGCTTGAGGATCTCGATCATCGCTTCCAGCTGGAAATCGGCTTCAGCGGTCAGGTTGACGGTCAGTTCCTTTTCCTTGAATTCGAAGCTGCCCTTGCCTTTCAAGTCATAGCGACGGTCCAGTTCCTTGACGGCGTTCTCGACGGCGTTGGTGACTTCGTGTTTGTCCAGTTCAGATACCACGTCGAACGAAGGCATGTGATTTCTCCAATATAAGGGGCGGGCTCAGTAGAGATGGAGCGCGCCCGAGCTAAAATGCCGGGGCATTATAGCGGTTCTTTCGCGCCGTTCACCGCTGGCGACCTTATGGAGTACACACTGATGTCGACCCCGTGGCATATTCTTGGCGCCGGCAGCCTGGGCACCCTCTGGGCCACGCGGCTGGCACGTGCGGGGGTGCCCGTCAGGCTGATTCTGCGCAATGAGGCGCGCCTGGCCGACTATCGAGCCGGCCAAGGGCTGACCCTGGTCGAGCAGGGTGTGGAACAGACTTACCCGGTAGTCGGTGAAACGCCTGACAGCCCGGAGCCGATTCATCGCCTGCTGGTCGCGTGCAAAGCCTACGATGCTCAAAGCGCTATCGCCCAGTTGCACCCTAGACTTGCGCCCGACGCCGAACTGATCCTGCTGCAAAACGGCCTTGGCAGCCAGGACGCAGTGGCTGCACAAGTGCCGTTGGCCCGTTGCATCTATGCCTCAAGTACCGAAGGCGCGTTTCGCGAAGGCGACTGGCGGGTGGTATTTGCCGGCCATGGTTACACCTGGCTGGGGGATGCGAGCCACCCCACGCCACCGCTGTGGCTGAACGACCTGCAAGCGGCCGGCATTCCCCACGATTGGGCCAGTGATATCCTCACACGCCTGTGGCGCAAGCTGGCGCTCAATTGCGCCATCAACCCGCTGACCGTGCTTTACCAGTGCCGCAACGGCGGTTTGCAAGCCCACGCGTGTGAAGTGGCAACCTTGTGCGCTGAATTGGCCGAGCTGCTGGAATGCTGCGGCCAACCTGCTGCCGCACAGGACCTGCACAGCGAAGTGCAGCGGGTGATCCAGGCCACGGCGGCCAATTACTCGTCCATGCACCAGGACGTGGCCAACCACCGACGTACCGAGATCAGCTACCTGCTGGGCTATGCCTGCCAGGCGGCGGCCCGCCATCAATTGGTGTTGCCGCACCTGCAACAGTTGCAAGCGCGCCTGGTCGAATATCTGCGCGCACGCGGATTGGCCAGCGACTGAGGCACGCGCTACCCTGCCTACCTGTCTATCACCTGGGAAACCCCTGATGCCATTGCGCCAGCGTCTTGAAAATCTACCGGTAGGGCAGAAACTGCTGGCGGCCCTGCTGGTGTTGTTGACCACCGTATTGCTGGTGGCCAACCTGACGTTTATCAGCGCCGCCTACTGGATCTCCCAGGAAAGCATGGCCCCCCAGGCCTTGCAGTCCATTGGTCGACTGGTGTCCAACCCCGCGCTTGCCGCCGAGGCCCTTGAGTCTCCGACCAAGGCCGAGGCGCTGCTCAATGAGCTGACCAGCTATTCACCGTTGCGCGCCGCCGCTTTGTACGATGGCGAAGGCAACCGCCTGGCGCAGATGCAGCACGGCGACCGCCTGCACCTGCCGGACCACTACCGGCATATCGAAGCGTGGCGCCTCACTGAATTTCGAAGTAACCAGGTCATCACCCTGCCCCGTGGTACTCAGCCTTCGGGGCATTTGTTGCTGGTGGCCAGCAGTGAGCTGCCGGTGGCGTTCTATACCGGCACGCTGACCGCCAGCCTGGGCATCCTGATTTTCAGTGTGTTGTTGTGGCTGGTCATCGCCCGGCAGATCAAACGCCTGATCACACGGCCAATTCATGAACTTGAAGAACTGTCCCGCCAGGTGACCCGCGAGGAGAACTACGCTTTACGCGCCGGGCGTGGCAACCGTGATGAAATCGGCAGCCTGGCCGAAGCGTTCAACACCATGTTGTCGCGCATTGAAGCCCGCGAGCAGCAACTCAAACGCGCACGCGACGACTCCCAGGCTGCGTATGACCAGGCTCAGGGCCTGGCCGAAGAAACCCGGCATACCAACCGCAAGCTGGAACTGGAAGTCCAGGTACGCAGCAAGATCGAGAAAAAGCTCACGGGCTTCCAGAACTACCTGAACAGCATTATCGACTCGATGCCCTCGGCGCTGATCGCCCTGGATGAACAACTCTACGTTACCCAGTGGAACCAGGAAGCCACCGCCCTATCCGGCACTCGCCTGGACGAAGCCCTGAACCAGCCGGTTTTCCTGGCATTCCAGCCGCTCAAGCCGTACCTGCCACAGATCAAGGCCACCGTGGAGCAACACACAGTGGAGCGGATAGAACGGGTCACCTGGATCAAGGACGACGAGCCCAAGCATTATGCGCTGACGTTCTACCCGTTGATGGGCGGCGCCGGGCGCGGTGTGGTTATCCGAATCGACGACATCACCCAGCGCCTGTCCCTGGAAGAAATGATGGTGCAATCGGAAAAAATGCTCTCCGTGGGCGGCCTGGCTGCAGGTATGGCCCATGAGATCAACAATCCGCTGGGCGCAATCCTGCATAACGTGCAGAACATTCGCCGGCGCCTGTCCCCCGAGCTGCCCAAGAACCTGGAACTTGCCGAACAGGTGGGCATCGAGCTGGAGACGGTCAACCGATACCTGCAAGGCCGCGAAGTCCCGCAATTGCTCGACGGCATTCAGCAGGCCGGGGCGCGTGCCGCGAAAATCGTTACCCACATGCTCAGTTTCAGCCGCCGCAGCAATCGCCAGATGGCGCCCTGCGATTTGCCGGCGCTGATCGACCAGGCCGTGGAAATCGCTGGCAACGACTTTGATCTGACCATTGGTTTCGACTTCAAGGGTCAGGCGATCATCCGCCAGTTCGATCCGCAACTGGGCCCGGTACCCGGCACCGCCAACGAGCTGGAACAAGTGCTGCTCAACCTGTTGAAGAACGCCGCCCAGGCCATTCACCTGCGTGAAGACGACAGCGAACCTGGGCGCATTATCCTGCGCACCCGTCTGAACCCGCCGTGGGCAGAAATCCAGGTAGAAGACAACGGCATCGGCATGAGCGAAAACGTGCGCAAGCGCACGTTCGAACCCTTCTTTACCACCAAGGAAATCGGCCAGGGCACCGGGCTAGGCCTGTCGGTGTCGTACTTCATCATCACCAACAACCACAAGGGCCAGATGGAGGTGCATTCCACCCTGGGCCAGGGCACCTGCTTTACCTTGCGCCTGCCTTTGGCCGGCAGCCAATTGCCCCCCACTGAACTTACCCAACTGGAGCACTGACCATGGGCTTTCGCCTGTCGAAGATCTACACCCGTACCGGCGACAAAGGCGAGACCGGCCTCGGCGACGGCCGCCGCGTGCCCAAGGACCATCCACGCGTGGAAGCGATTGGCGAGGTGGATACCCTGAACAGCCAACTGGGCCTGCTGCTGGCCAACCTTGAAGAACAAAGCGGCAAGCACCCGGCGTTGAAGGACGTGATTGAAGTGCTCACGCCTTGCCAGCACCGTCTGTTTGACTTGGGCGGTGAACTGGCAATGCCGGTATACAAGGCGCTGAATGCGGCGGAAGTGGATCGGCTGGAAGCAGCGATTGATCGCTGGAACGAGGAAGTCGGGCCGCTTGAGAATTTCATCCTGCCCGGCGGCTCAGCCCTGATTGCCCAGGCCCATGTGTGCCGCAGCCTGGCGCGCAGCGCCGAGCGCCGCTGTCAGCACTTGAATGCGGTGGAGCCACTGGAGGGTGTGGGGTTGGCGTACATCAATCGGTTGTCGGATTTGCTGTTTGTGGCGGCCAGGGTGATTGCCAAGCGCCAAGGCGTTGCGGAAGTGTTGTGGCAGGCGGCGGCCAAGCCACACTGACCTGATCGCTCCCACGCTCTGCGTGGGAATGTATCAAGGGACGCTCCGCGTCCAAAACATGACGCAGAGCGTCACAGGAGGCATTCCCACGCAGAGCGTGGGAATGATCATCACACCTGCGGCCAGAACGCTCGAATACCTGCCACACCTTGCGCACCAGCCTCCCAGGCCTGCTCCCGCTGCGCCGGCCCAACCCCGCCCAACAGAAACACCGGCTTGCTGAACCCGGCGATCAACTGCTGCGCCTGCTCCCACCCCAACGGCAGGGCATCCGGATGGGTCTGAGTCGGCTGGACGGGCGACAGGGTGACGAAATCCACGTCCATCATTTCTGCCAGGGCCAGCTCTTCCGCGTTATGGCACGAAGCCGCCAGCCAACGGTCTTTGGGCAGTGGGCGGCCCTTACTGGCGTATTTGCGCAACTGCGCCGAGGTCATGTGCCAGCCGGCAGCTGGGAAATCCCCCAGCCACTCGAACGGCCCCTTGAGCATCAATTGCGCCTTGCCGGCACACAGGCCCACCGCATCTACCGCCAGGTCACGGTATTTGGGGTCATAGCCGTTGGGCGCACGCAGTTGAACCAGCTTGATGCCACCAGCAATAGCCTTTTGGATACCGCGCAACAGCGTCGGGGTCTCCAGCTCGCCAGGGGTGATCAGGTACTCGGCGGGCAAGCGTGCCGCGGCGACAATCGGCGCATTCGCCGCCGGAAATTCATAGTTGACCAGGTCCCGCGGTGCCACCCACGCCAACGGCTGCCCTTCAGCGCCATGGGGCTCGCCGGTAAAGGCCGAGACTTCCCAGACATCCAGCAATACCTGCTTGTCCGGATAGTCATGTTGCACCTTGATCAGCGGCCGCGCCGTGGTGACCTGGATGCCCAGCTCTTCCTGCAATTCACGGGACAAAGCCGTGGCAACCGACTCATCAGCCTCCACCTTGCCGCCGGGAAACTCCCAGAGCCCGCCTTGATGCTGAGTATCGGCACGGCGCGCCAGCAGGATCCTGCCATCGACACCGCGGATCACCGCTGCTGCTACATGCACTCGTTTCACGCCACTGCTTCCTCTCGTCGTAGCCCTTTGTAGGAGCGAGCTTGCTCGCGAAGAACGTCAACGATAACGCGTGCATCCAGGATAACCGCGATGGCATTGAGTTTTTCGCGAGCAAGCTCGCTCCTACAGGGGGAGGGTCATTTTCAGGTACGGTATTCCGCGTTGATCTTCACGTACTCGTGGGACAGGTCGGTGGTCCAGATGGTTTCGCTGCAGTCACCACGACCCAGTTCGATACGGATGGTGATTTCTTCCTGCTGCATCACCGCCGAGCCCTGGGCTTCGGTGTAAGTTTCGGCGCGGGCGCCACGGCTGGCGATGCACACGTCACCCAGGAACACGTCGATCTTGCTCACGTCCAGGTCCGGCACGCCAGCACGGCCGACAGCCGCGAGGATACGGCCCCAGTTCGGGTCCGAAGCAAACAGCGCGGTTTTGATCAGCGGCGAGTGCGCCACGGTATAGCCCACATCCAGGCATTCCTGATGGTTGCCGCCACCGTTGACTTCAACAGTGACGAACTTGGTCGCGCCCTCGCCGTCACGCACGATGGCCTGGGCCACGTCCATGCACACTTCAAACACCGCCTGTTTCAACGCCGCGAACAATGGACCTTCGGTGGATGTGATTTCCGGCAGGTTGGCCTGGCCGGTGGCGATCAGCATGCAGCAGTCGTTGGTGGAGGTGTCACCGTCGATGGTGATGCGGTTGAACGACTTGTTGGCGCCATCCAGCATCAGGCGTTGCAGCACATCGCGGGAGACTTTGGCGTCGGTGGCGATATAACCGAGCATGGTGGCCATGTTTGGTCGAATCATGCCTGCGCCCTTGCTGATACCGGTGACGGTGATGGTCACGCCGTCATGCACGAACTGACGGCTCGCGCCTTTTGGCAAGGTATCGGTGGTCATGATGCCGGTAGCGGCAGCCGCCCAGTTATCCACAGACAGGTCATCGAGCGCGGCTTGCAGGGCACCTTCGATTTTTTCCACCGGCAGCGGCTCACCGATCACACCGGTGGAGTACGGCAGCACCTGGCTGGCATCGACGCCGGTCAACTGGGCCAGCTTGGCGCAGGTGCGCGCCGCCGCGACAAGGCCTGGCTCGCCGGTGCCGGCGTTGGCATTGCCGGTATTGGTCAGCAGGTAGCGAATCGACCCGGCCACCCGTTGCTTGGCCAGAATCACCGGCGCAGCGCAGAAGGCATTGAGGGTGAACACGCCCGCCACGGTCGAGCCTTCCGCACAACGCATCACCACCACATCCTTGCGCCCCGGGCGCTTGATGCCCGCCGAAGCGATACCGAGTTCAAAACCGGCAACCGGGTGCAACGTGGGCAAAGGACCAAGACCAACAGCCATGAATGCGCTCCTTAAAAATAGGTGATGTCTGTGCCGTCGCTATCGACGGTGGGAATTAATGGCAAAACGCCGCGACGGCAAAGGCCGGTCGCGGCGCGGGGTGTTGCAGCGTCAGGCGAAAATCTTATTCGATCTGGCCGTGGCAGTGTTTGAATTTCTTGCCCGAACCGCAGTAGCACAGCTCGTTGCGGCCCAGCTTCTGGTCATTGCGAACCGGGGTCTGGGCCAGGGCCACATCGACCTCTTCACCCAATGCCTCAGGCTCATCCAGGCCCGGCGCTTCGTCATGCTGGAACTGCATGCGCGCCGCCAGTGCTTCGGCTTCCTGACGCAGGCGTGCTTCTTCCTCGATCGGGTCTTCGCGACGCACCTGAACGTGGGACAGCACGCGGATCGAATCGCGCTTGATCGAATCC
The DNA here is from genome assembly GCF_049897065.1 of Pseudomonas sp. DWP2-2. Taxonomy (NCBI): domain Bacteria; kingdom Pseudomonadati; phylum Pseudomonadota; class Gammaproteobacteria; order Pseudomonadales; family Pseudomonadaceae; genus Pseudomonas; species Pseudomonas sp. DWP2-2. Next base: position 95,882 of record NZ_JAFCVN010000006.1, read on the forward strand.
AGCAATTCGGAGAACAGCGTGAACGACTCGCGCTTGTACTCCTGCTTCGGGTTCTTCTGGGCGTAGCCACGCAGGTGGATACCGTGACGCAGGTGGTCCATGGTCGACAGGTGGTCTTTCCACAGGTCATCCAGCACGCGCAATACGATCTGTTTCTCGAAGGTGCGCAGAGCTTCGGCACTCGCCTGCTCTTCTTTCTCGTTGTACGCCGCCAGCAACTCGGCCATCAGTTTTTCGCGCAGGGTTTCTTCATACAGGTGGTCGTCTTCGTCCAGCCATTGCTGAACCGGCAAGTCCACACCGAAGTCGCTCTTCAATGCCGCTTCCAGGCCGGCAACATCCCACTGCTCAGGCAGCGACTGTGGCGGAATATGGGCGCTGACAGTGGCGTTGAGCACGTCCTGACGGAAATCAGCGATGGTCTCGCCAATGTTGTCGGCGGCCAGCAACGTGTTACGCATGTGATAGATCACTTTACGCTGTTCGTTGTTGACGTCGTCGAACTCGAGCAGTTGCTTGCGAATATCGAAGTTGCGGCCTTCTACTTTGCGCTGGGCCTTCTCGATGGCGTTGGTCACCATGCGGTGCTCGATCGCTTCACCGGACTGCATGCCCAGGGCTTTCATGAAGTTCTTCACCCGGTCCGATGCGAAGATACGCATCAGGCTGTCTTCCAACGACAGGTAGAAACGGCTGGAACCGGCATCACCCTGGCGGCCGGCACGGCCACGCAGCTGGTTGTCGATACGACGCGATTCGTGACGCTCGGACGCGATCACCTGCAAGCCACCGGATTCCAGCACAGCCTGGTGACGCTTCTGCCAGTCGGCCTTGATCTGGGCGATCTGCTCAGGCGTTGGGTTGTCGAGCGAGGCCACTTCCACTTCCCAGTTGCCGCCCAACAGGATGTCGGTACCACGACCGGCCATGTTGGTGGCGATGGTCAATGCGCCTGGGCGACCGGCCTGGGCAATGATCTCGGCTTCTTTTTCGTGGAACTTGGCGTTCAGTACCTTGTGCTCGATGCCTTCCTTGTTGAGCAGGTTGGACACGTGCTCGGAGGTCTCGATGGTGGCGGTACCCACCAGGATCGGACGGCCCTTGGCCATGCCGTCCTTGATGTCGTTGATGATCGCCGCGTATTTCTCTTCGGCGGTCAGGAACACCAGGTCGTTGTAGTCTTTACGCGCCAACGGTTTGTTCGGCGGAATGACCATCACGGCCAGGTTGTAGATCTGGTGGAATTCGAACGCTTCGGTGTCGGCCGTACCGGTCATGCCGGACAGCTTGTTGTACAGACGGAAGTAGTTCTGGAAGGTGGTGGACGCCAACGTCTGGCTTTCGGCCTGGATGTTGAGGTGTTCCTTGGCTTCGATGGCCTGGTGCAGCCCTTCGGACAGACGACGACCGGGCATGGTACGACCGGTGTGCTCGTCAACCAGTACCACCTGGCCGTCCTGCACGATGTATTCGACGTTGCGATGGAACAGCTTGTGGGCGCGCAGGCCAGCGTACACGTGGGTCAACAGGCCCAGGTTGTGCGCCGAGTACAGGCTTTCGCCTTCGGCCAGTTCGCCGATCTGGGTCAGCATTTCTTCGACAAACTGGTGACCGGCTTCGTTGAGTTCGACCTGGCGGGTCTTCTCGTCGATGGTGAAGTGACCTTCTTTGGTCACCACGCCTTCCACTTCCTCGATGTGCTGCTCAAGACGCGGGATCAACTTGTTGATCTCGGTGTACAGGCGCGAGCTGTCTTCGGCCTGGCCGGAGATGATCAGCGGGGTACGGGCTTCGTCGATGAGGATGGAGTCGACTTCGTCGATCACGGCAAAGTTGAGTTCACGCTGGAATTTTTCATCCATGCTGAACGCCATGTTGTCGCGCAGGTAGTCGAAACCGAATTCGTTGTTGGTGCCATAGGTGATGTCGCAGGCGTACGCGGCGCGCTTCTCTTCCGGCGGCTGGAACGGCGTTACCACGCCGACGGTCAGGCCGAGGAATTCATACAGCGGGCGCATCCAGTTGGCGTCCCGGCGAGCCAGGTAGTCGTTCACCGTCACAACGTGCACGCCCTTGCCGGACAGTGCGTTGAGGTAAACGCCCAGGGTTGCCACCAGGGTCTTGCCTTCACCGGTGCGCATTTCGGCAATCATGCCTTCATGCAAGGTCATGCCGCCGATCAACTGGACGTCGAAGTGGCGCATGCCCATGACGCGCTTACCGGCTTCACGGGCAACCGCGAAGGCTTCGGGCAGCAGCTTGTCGAGGGTTTCACCTTTGGCTATGCGGGCCTTGAACTCTTGGGTCTTGGCGCGCAATTGCTCGTCCGACAGAGCAACCATCTGCTCTTCGAAGGCATTGACCAGCTGCACCGTCTTGAGCATGCGTTTGACTTCGCGCTCATTCTTGCTTCCAAAAAGTTTCTTTAACAAAGGCGCAAACATATCGGCAGGTTCTTCCACACATAGGGATGGAGGGCGCACCGTGAGTGGCCCGAGCAGCCCTCACGGCCGCATTGCGAACGCGCATTCTACCCGGAATCGTGGGTGAGGAAAGTGGCGTTGTTCCCTGAGACAGGCACGGCATAGTGAGAGGGCATGTTTAAAATAAGGGCTTTTGCTGGAACTTCAACCCACTAGGCGCAGAAGTTACTTATTGATTTGACGGAGAAAGCCCTGCCGACGCAGAGCCTCGGGGCATACAGGTGCTTTCTGCTAAGATAGCCGCTCTGTTACCTAAGGTGTCTAAACATGGCATTTCGCCCTCTCACAGCCCGCGCCCCCGGCGCGTTGCTCCGCGAAGCCAAACCGCTGAAAGCTATCTTCGGCCAGGCGCAACGCTTGGGCCATCTGCAACGCCTGCTGGAAAGCCAACTGCAGCCGGCCGCCCGGGAACATTGTCACGTCGCCTCCTGGCGTGAAGGCAACCTGCTATTAATTGTCACCGATGGGCATTGGGCCACCCGCTTGCGCTACCAACAGAAGCGCTTGCAGCGCCAGTTGATGGCGTTCGACGAATTTGCCAATTTGACGCGCATTCAGTTCAAGGTACAGCCACCCACCGTGCCGCAAGGCGCAGTGGGGCATACCATGGACCTGTCGGAAACGGCCGCCGAAACCCTTCAGGCCACTGCTGAAGGGATCAACGACCCGGGGTTGCGCGCTGCCCTGGAACGGCTGGCCGCCCATGCCCGGCCCAAAGCCTGAAGCGCTATTTGCGTTTGCTGCCGCCCAGCAACGAACCCAGCAACCCCCGCACCAACTGGCGCCCCATCTGATTGGCGGCCTGCTGCATGGCTGATTTCAACGCCTTGCCCGCCGTGGTCCCCAGGAATGCACCCGCCTTGTCGGTGAAGCTCGGCTCTTCGGCGGCCGGAGCAGCCTGCTCGGCAGGCCCAAGCTCCTTGCGGGCCATCAGCACCTCATAGGCAGACTCACGATCCACTGGTTTGTCATAGCGCCCCAACAGCGGCGAACTGGCAACCAACGCTTTACGTTCGGCTTCGGTGAGCGGCCCGATCCGCGATTGCGGGGGAGCAACCAGTACGCGCTGGACGACTTCCGGCGTGCCCTTTTCCTGCAAGGTTCCCACCAATGCCTCACCGGTGCCCAATTCTGTAAGCACCGACAAAGTATCGAACGTCGGGTTGGGCCGAAAACCGTCCGCCACCGCTCGCAGGGATTTCTGCTCTTTGGCGGTGAATGCGCGCAAACCGTGCTGGATGCGCAGGCCCAGTTGCGCCAGTACCGTATCCGGCAGGTCGCCCGGCGACTGGGTGACGAAGTACACGCCAACCCCTTTGGAACGGATCAGGCGCACCACTTGCTCCAGACGCTCCTGCAAGGCTTTTGGCGTATCGGCGAACAACAAGTGCGCTTCATCGAAAAACAACGCCAGCAACGGTTTGTCGGCATCGCCGCGTTCCGGCAATTGTTCAAACAACTCTGCCAGCAGCCACAATAGGAAGGTCGCGTAGACCTTCGGCGCTTCATGCACCAAGCGGCTGGCGTCCAGCAGGTGGATGCGCCCACGCCCATCACTGGCGGGCTGCAAAATATCCTCCAGTTGCAGGGCCGGCTCGCCAAACAGGGCTTCGGCGCCCTGCTGCTCCAGCACTGCCAAACGCCGCAACAAGGCCTGGCTGGAACCGGTGGTCATCAAGGCGGCGTCTTCGCCCAGCAGTTCCGGGTGATAGCGCAGGTGATTGAGCAGTGCCTTGAGGTCCTTGAGGTCCAGCAGCAACAGGCCTTCGCGGTCGGCTACTTTGAACGCCGCATAGAGCGCCGATTGCTGGCTGTCGGTGAGTTCCAACAGGCTGCCGAGCAAGAGCGGGCCCATTTCACTGATGGTGGTGCGCAACGGATGACCGGATTGGCCGTGGATATCCCACAGGGTGACCGGGTACGCCTGGGCCGTGTAATCAAGGAAGGGCATACCGGCGATGCGCTCGGCCACTTTGCCCTGGGGGTTGGCGGCGGCGCCCAGGCCGCAGAGGTCGCCTTTGATGTCGGCAGCGAACACCGCCACACCCGCATCACTGAAGGCTTCCGCCAGGCGCTGCAAGGTGACGGTCTTGCCGGTGCCGGTGGCGCCGGCGATCAACCCATGACGGTTGGCCAGGCGCATGGACTGGGCGATGGGCTGGCCGTCAAGGCCTGCACCGATAAGCAGTTGTGTGGAGTCAGGCATTTCGTCACCTATGGTTAATCTTTAGTGCCGCGAGGTCGATATAGACGGATGTAAGCCCGACAAAGACTAAAAAACGGTCAGATAATTCCGATACGGACCAACGGAGCTATCACCAGAAATACCACACCTTTTTTAACGCTGCCATTTCGCGCCTCCCGCATTGGATGCGCCTCGGATATTAAGACCTTAGCGGACCCTTCAAGCCATGAACAAAAATCTGCGCTTCAGCCACAAGATCCTGCTTGCAGCCTCCCTTATCGTCATCGCCGCCTTTGCGTTGTTTACCCTCTACAACGACTATCTGCAGCGCAACGCGATTCGCGACGACCTCAACAACTACCTGCACGAGATGGGCGACGTTACCGCCAGCAACATCCAGACCTGGCTCACCGGACGTATCGCCCTGGTGGAAAACGCCGCACAGAACATCGCCATCAACCCTGAACAAAGCGTGGTCGCCAGCCTGCTGGAACAGAAAGCGCTGACCTCGTCATTCATGGCCACCTACGTCGGTGACAGCCAGGGCACCTTCACCATTCGTCCTGACACCAAGATGCCCGACGGCTTCGATCCGCGTGTTCGCCCCTGGTACAAGGGCGCCCAGGCCAGCAACGGTTCAACCCTGACCGAACCCTATATCGACGCGGCGACCGGGCAACTGATCATTTCTGTCGCCACGCCCAGCGCCAAGGGTGGCCAGAGCATCGGCGTAGTCGGCGGCGACCTGAGCCTGCAGACCCTGGTGGACAACATCGGCGCGCTGGATTTTGGCGGCATGGGTTATGCGTTCCTGGTCAGCGCCGACGGCAAAGTGCTGGTGCACCCGGATAAAGCCCTGGTGATGAAGACCCTGGCGGACGTTTATCCAAAAGACACGCCGAAGATCAGCGGCGACTTCAGCGAAGTGCAAGCCAACGGCAAGACCAATATCGTGACGTTCACACCGATCAAGGGCCTGCCCTCGGTAAACTGGTACCTGGGCGTTTCGGTGGATAAAGACAAGTCTTTCGCCATGCTCAGTGAGTTTCGCACCTCGGCGGTGATCGCCACGATCATCGCGGTGGTGATCATCATCGCCCTGCTCGGCATGCTGATCCGCGTCTTGCTGCAACCTTTGCACCTGATGACCCGAGCCATGCAGGACATTGCCGACGGTGAAGGCGACCTGACCCGCCGCCTGACCATCCAGAACAATGATGAATTCGGCACCCTGGGCAATGCTTTCAACCGCTTCGTCGAGCGCATTCATACCTCGATTCGCGAAGTGTCTTCAGCCACCGAGCACGTCAATGAAGTGGCCCTGCGGGTGGTCAGCGCCTCCAACTCGTCGATGGTCAACTCCGACGAACAGGCCAACCGCACTAACAGCGTCGCCGCCGCCATCAACCAACTGGGGGCCGCGGCCCAGGAGATCGCACGCAACGCCGCCCAAGCCTCCAGTCAGGCCAGCGATGCCAGGCACTTGGCCGAAGACGGCCAGCAGGTGGTTGAACGCAATATCAAGGCGATGACGCAGTTATCCAGCATGATCAGCACCTCAAGCACCAATATCGAAGCACTTAACAGCAAAACGGTGAATATCGGCCAGATTCTTGAGGTGATCACCAGCATTTCCCAGCAAACCAATCTGCTGGCGCTCAATGCGGCGATCGAAGCGGCGCGCGCCGGGGAAGCCGGGCGTGGCTTTGCGGTCGTGGCCGATGAAGTGCGCAACCTCGCTCATCGCACTCAGGAGTCGGCGCAACAGGTGCAGACGATGATCGAAGAGCTACAGGTGGGTGCCCGGGACTCGGTGACTACCATGAGCGAAAGCCAACGCCACAGCCTGGACAGCGTGGAAATCGCCAACCTGGCCGGCGAGCGCCTGAACAGCGTGACCCAGCGTATTGGCGAGATCGACGGCATGAACCAGTCGGTCGCCACCGCCACTGAAGAACAGACCTCGGTGGTGGAGTCGATCAATATGGACATCACCGAGATCAACACCCTCAACCAGGAAGGGGTGGAAAACCTGCAATCGACCCTGCGCGCCTGCTCGGACCTGGAACAACAGGCCTCGCGCTTGAAGCAATTGGTGGGCAGCTTCCGGATCTGAGGTGCCCCCACCTTAATCCACCTGTAGGAGCGAGCTTGCTCGCGAAAAACGTCAACGATAACGCGGGCTGCCTGAAGAAACGCGGAGTCTGTGAGTTTTTCGCGAGCAAGCTCGCTCCTACAGCGTGCGTTTGTCCACTCCCGCCACCGTCATGCTGCGAATCTAAACCGAACATCTATCCTTACCTCAGGTCCATCTAGGGAGAGCAATGGATCGGAGGGATGTTCATCGTGCATATCGCTGACATAACCATGTTCTACGCCCCGGCCAGCGGTGGCGTACGCACTTACCTTGACGCCAAGCACCGGCGTCTGGCGCTCAAGCCGGGCATTCGCCACAGCCTGTTGATTCCTGGCGCACACTTGAGCGAGCAGGACGGTATCTTCAAAGTACCGGCGCCCGCCCTGCCCTTCGGCAAAGGCTATCGCTTCCCCCTTCGTTTGGCGCCTTGGCGAAATGTCCTGCACGATTTACAGCCCGACCTGATCGAAGTTGGCGACCCTTACCTGACCGCCTGGGCCGCGCTGGATGCCCGACGCCAATTGGATGTGCCGGTCATCGGCTTTTACCACTCCGACTTGCCACTGCTGGTGAGCAATCGCATGGGGCCTTGGTTTACCCCCAATGTTGAAGCCTATGTGCGCAAACTCTATGGGAATTTTGACCGGGTGCTCGCCCCCAGCCAGGTAATGGCCGACAAGCTCACCGGGCTTGGCGTCAGAAATGTCTTCGTTCAACCCCTGGGCGTAGACCTGCAAACCTTCACCCCTGAGGTACGTGACCCCGGCCTGCGCGCCGAACTGGGGATTGGCGAAGACACTCGGCTACTGATCTTCGCCGGGCGCGGCTCCAGGGAGAAAAACCTGCCGGTGCTGCTCAACTGCATGAAACGCCTGGGGGAAGGCTACCACTTGCTGCTGGTGGGCTCCGGCATGCCGGCCAGCGTGCCAGACAATGTCACCGTGGTTGACGGATTCCGGCCCGCCCAACATGTCGCTCGGCTGATGGCCAGCGCCGACGCCTTACTGCATGGTGGTGACCAGGAGACCTTCGGCCTGGTGATCCTGGAAGCCATGGCCTGCGGTATTCCAGTGGTCGCCGTGGCGGCCGGGGCCTTTACCGAGATTGTCGACGAGCGTTGTGGCCTGCTGTGCGCGCCAAACAACCCCAAAGCCATGGCCGAGGCGGTGCGCGAGCTGTTCAGTACCGACAGCCGACGCCTGGGTGCTCAGGCTCGGCGCCATGTCGAGCAGCATTATGCGTGGAACACGGTAGTCGACAGCCTGCTGGGGCATTACTGCGCCGTGCTGGGCAGCCATGAACCGATGCTCGCCCATGGCTGAGCGCGCGCTGATGCTGGTACTGCACGACGTGGCCCCGCACACCTGGGCCGACTACCGGCCCTTCGTCGAGGCCGTCGATGCACTGGGCAACGTGCCCATCACTTGGCTGGTGGTGCCAGACTTCCATCACCATGACGACCTGGCCGCCCACCGCGATTTTCGGCGCCTGCTCGACAGCCGTGTCGCCAAGGGCGATGAGCTCACCTTGCACGGTTACTACCATTGCGACGACCAACCTCAGCCGCGTACGCCAAAAGAATGGTTTATGCGGCGCATCTATACCCACGAAGGCGAGTTTTACCAGCTGTCCGAAGCCGAGGCGTTGCGGCGGTTGACCGCCGGCATTGAGGTATTTGAGCGCAATGGCTGGCCGCTGCATGGCTTTGTTGCGCCCGCCTGGTTGATGAGCGACGGCACCCGGCAGGCATTGCGCCAGTTGCCGCTGAGCTACACCAGCGACCCACAACATCTTTATCGCCTGCCGGACTTTACGCCTATCAACGCCCCCGGCCTGGTGTGGAGCGCCCGCAGTGCCTGGCGCCGGGGATTGTCCAAAATCCTCAGTGATCGCCGTGAACAGCGGTGGCAGGAGGCCCCGCTGATCCGACTGGGTTTGCACCCGGTGGACATGCGCCACAGGTTTTCCCGCGATTATTGGCTAGACACCCTGCAACGCCTGCTCAACACGGGGCGCGTCCCCCAAACCAAGGCCGCCTGGCTGGCGACGCAGCCATGGGCCGACTGATCTGGTTAGTGTTGGCGCTCTTGGTGGCGCTGGTGATCCCATTGTGGCTGGGCGGCGGCGAAAGCATTGCGCGCCTGCGCCAGTTTCCCTTGCCCCAGTTACTGGGGATGTTCGCCATGATCATTGGCTGCTGGCTGATCAACAGTCTGCGTATCCGCCTACTGCTTGGCGAGCATCGCGGCGAGTTAGGCCCGCTTAAAAGCCTTGGCGTGGTGATATCCACCGAGTTCGCCATGTGTGCAACACCCGGCGGCAGCGGCGGGCCGTTGACCCTGATGGCCCTGCTGGCACGCAATGGCATCCGCCCCGCCCAAGGCAGCGCGGTGTTTGCCATGGACCAGTTGAGCGACCTAGTGTTTTTTCTCTGCGCACTGGTGGGGATCTTGCTATATGCGCTGTTCCATAGCCTCAGCCCGCGCCTGGAGTGGTTGCTGGGGCTCAGCGCCGTGTCGATGGTGGGTGGGGTAATCAGTGGCTGGGCCGTGGTGCATTTTCACCGACGGCTGATTCGCCTGGCGGGTTTGGTACTCAAGGCCATGAAGGTCAGTGCTATCACCCGCCGACGCTGGGCACGCCGGTTGCTGCGTTTTCTTGCGGCGTTCAGCGCCACCCTGAAACTACCCCGCAGCACCTTGCTTGGGGTCTTTGCGCTGACCAGCCTGCATTGGCTGCTGCGTTACAGCGTGCTGTACCTGGCGCTGCGCGGGTTGGGGGGCGAGGTGCAGTGGGCCTGGAGCTTTCTGATCCAGATGTTATCCCTGACTGCCGGGCAGTTCAGCCTGGCGCCAGGCGGGGCCGGCGCTGCGGAGTTGACGTCAGCGGCACTGCTGGCGCCCATGGTGGGCACATCCACAGCGGCTGCGGCGATTCTGATCTGGCGCGCGGTGACCTACTACTTCTATTTGCTGGCCGGTGCGCCAGTGTTTCTATTGATGGTCGGCAAACCGCTGCTCAAGCGTCTTTTTCAGGGGCGGCAGGCTGCTCATCCTGCGCCTGTGTCTGTTCCCATAAACGCGCCGCGCCTGGAAAATCAGTACCATCCTCGGCATCCAGCGCGTCCGGGTCGTAACGACTCAAACAGCCCTCGCCCAAGGTAGCAGGCGCCCGTGAGGTGGCTTTATCGAGCGGGTCGCTCATGGGAATCTCCTGAAACAGAAATAAAAAAGGGCCTGGAGAGTTTTACCTCCAGGCCCCGGTGTCTTTCAATCAAAACCGCTGGGTCAGAAGACCACGGTCTTGTTGCCGTGCACCAACACGCGATCTTCCAGGTGGTAGCGCAAGCCACGGGCCAACACCATCTTCTCGACATCACGGCCGAAACGCACCATGTCTTCAATACTGTCGCTGTGGCTGACGCGCACCACGTCCTGCTCGATGATCGGGCCGGCGTCCAGCTCTTCGGTCACGTAGTGGCAGGTTGCACCAATCAGCTTCACGCCACGCAGGGAAGCCTGGTGATAAGGCTTGGCACCAACAAAGGACGGCAAGAAGCTGTGGTGGATGTTGATCACCTTGCCAGCGTATTCGCGGCACAGCTCCGGTGGCAGGATCTGCATGTAGCGCGCCAGCACCACTACATCCGCGTCATGCTGCTTGACCAGGCGCGACACTTCGGCGAATGCCGGCTCCTTGTCCTGTGGGTTGACCGGCACATGGTAATAAGGGATGCCATGCCATTCGACCATGCTGCGCAGGTCGTCATGGTTGGAGATCACGCAGGCAATCTCGCAATCGAGTTCGTCGCTGTGCCAGCGGTGCAGCAGGTCTGCCAGGCAGTGGGATTCGCGGCTGGCCATCAGCACCACGCGTTTCTTCTGCTCTGTATCGGTGATGTGCCAGGTCATCGAAAACTCTTCGGCAATCGGCGCAAACGCCTCGCGGAAGGCTTCCAGGCCAAAGGGCAACGTATCGGCACGGATTTCGTGACGCATGAAAAACCAACCACTGAGATCGTCCGAGTGATGGCTCGCCTCGGTGATCCAGCCATTATGGGAAGCCAGAAAGTTACTGACCTTGGCAACGATGCCAACCCGGTCCGGGCAAGCAATCACCAGCCGAAAAGTGCGCATTAGGGGGAAACTCCAGAACTTCACAAAGGCCGCTATTCTAGCGATTACGCAGAAAAACTGCAGTATTCCCTTGCACCTTATCTTGAGGCATGGCCGTGGTAACACCCCTTAATCGTGTAAGGTTTTACCAGCGCTATATGACGATACAACGGCATGCTCAGGCCGATAGCAAAAAATTAAGGTGATTATCTTTTGCGCATAACGCTTACTAATTAACTCATCGGCCAGGTTTTCTCCCACACATTCAATGTCATTCGCCTAAATACCGTCTTAAATGTTTACTTGATGAAATTGCCTGACTATTATTAGGCCACTCACCCTGTCAATCAGCGTTCTACATAAGGTAGTCCACATGTCACTGATCAACGAATACCGCGCCACCGAAGAAGCTATCAAAGAGCTGCAAGCCCGTTTGAAGAACCTGTCCGAAGACGACAAGCTGAAAACCGAGCTGGAATTCGAAGGCAAATTGCGCACCCTGATGGGTGAATACTCCAAATCCCTGCGTGACATCATCGCGCTGCTGGATCCAGAGTCGAAAGTTAAAGCACCGCGTGGCGCTGTGAAAACTACCGGCACCAAGCGTGCTCGCAAGGTCAAGCAGTACAAAAACCCGCACAACGGCGAAGTGATTGAAACCAAAGGTGGCAACCACAAAACTCTGAAAGAGTGGAAAGCCAAGTGGGGCGGTGACGTAGTTGAAGGTTGGGCAACCCTGCTGGGCTAAGCCCGGTCGGACGTTCACCCGATACGTCACACATGAAAAACGCCAGCTTGCTGGCGTTTTTTATTGTCTGAATATTCTGTAGTTATGCACCTACAGATTCAGGCGCGCCGCTAAGGAATCCACATAGTCCTGCCATTGCGCCAGTACCTGGCACTGAAACGATGTAGCACTAACCGCCAACTCCTCACGCGCCTGCTTAAATGCCAAGAGGGTATTCGGCGCCCCCCACTGTGCATCCGACAAACGTTGCTGACAGAAAAGTTTCCAGCGTTGTTGCTCCTCATTGTTCAAGGTTTCAGGAAAGTTACGCGCCCGGTAGCGAAATAATAATTCCGGCAAACGATGATCATCGAACGGCCACTGCTGACGGGCTAATTGCGCGGGCTCTGCCATGCGAACTTGCTCACATAAACGGCGGTCACGGTCACCAATAAAACCCTCGTAGAGCTGCTGCTCCGGGTCCGAGTTTGACGCAAAGTCTTCCTCGGCATAAATGGCCGCTAACTTGTCCCGCCAAACTTCATGTGCGTCAGTTAGCCGCAGCGCCCGCGCGAGGCAAGCTTCCTTATCCAATTGAAGGCGCTCGAGGTCTTGAGGGCGCAGCACCTTCAACGGCGCAACCACCGGGCAGCGGTTGATATGCAGCAACTTGAGCGGAACCGGCAGTTCACCTTCGGCTAGCTCATCGCGGCGCGTGTAAAGACGCTGACGCAGCGTCGTCGCATCCAGGTCCAACAGCCCTTGTGGATCGAGCCCCAGGTCACAGACGATCAAGGCATTGCGATTGCGCGGGTGCCACGCCAGGGGCAAGACCACGCCCAGATAATGGCGCTCGGCGGAAAAACGCCCCGAGATATGCACCATCGGTTGCAGCAACCGCACCTGATCCATGACCCGCTGCTTGCTGCGCAATTGAAACAACCATTCATACAACTTCGGTTGTTTCTCCCGGACCAACCGCGCCAGGGCGATGGTTGCACGCACATCCGACAACGCATCATGGGCCTGGCCATGGTCGATGCCGTTGGCCTCGGTCAAGCGTTCGAGCTTGAGGGTCACACGCCCGTCCTGCTCGGGCCAGTTGATCCCCTCCGGCCGCAGGGCGTAGGCAGTGCGCATCACATCGATCAAGTCCCACCGGCTGTTGCCGCCCTGCCACTCGCGCGCATACGGGTCGAAAAAATTGCGGTACAGACTGTAGCGCGTCATTTCATCGTCGAATCGCAGGGTGTTGTAGCCGGCGCCGCAGGTACCTGGCGCGGCCAGTTCGGCGTGCACCCGAGTCATGAAATCGGCTTCGGCAAGGCCCTTCTCGGCGAGGACACCCGGCGTGATGCCCGTGATCGCGCACGCTGCCGGGTGAGGCAGGATATCGTCGCTGGGCTGGCAATAAAGATTGATCGGCGCACCGATCTCATTGAGCTCAAGGTCGGTGCGGATCCCGGCTACCTGGAGCGGGCGATCATTGCGCGGGTTGATGCCAGTGGTTTCATAGTCGTACCAGAAAATCGAGGTCACGGGCTATTCCTGTGCTGAAGATCGACAAAGTCTAGGCGCTGCAAGGCGTTGGGAGCCAGCGATACCTGACTGTATAAATATCCAGAAAACCCTCGAATGGTTGCTTCCACCGTTGACACTGCTAGCATCCGTGTCTCTCAAGTCGCCTCGCACTGCCAAGGATCGCAATGCCATCAACGCCTTTGGATACCCACTATCAGATAGAAACGCCGGAGGGCATCGACCTGCCCCTGCGTCCTGCTGGCCTGCCCTCTCGGGCATTGGCCTTTGCATTCGACCTGGGCGCGCGAGGGATCATCATGGGGATCCTGCTAGTGCCGCTGGCGCTGCTCGGCAATGTGGGGATCGGGCTGGGTTCGCTGCTGCTGTTCGTGGTGAGCTGGTGGTACATGGTGTTGTTCGAAGTGCTCAACCACGGCTGCTCGCCGGGCAAGCAGGTCATGGGCCTGCGCGTGGTACAGGATGACGGCACGCCCATTGGCTGGTCGGCATCATTGATACGCAACCTGCTGCGTTTTGTCGACATGCTGCCCTTCGGTTATTTCCTCGGCGCGATCAGTTGCCTGCAGCATCCGCACTTCAAGCGGCTCGGCGACCTGGCGGCAGGCACGCTGGTGGTCTACCGCGATCTGCCGCTGGTACGCCCGAGCATCCCTCAAGCACCCGCCCTGCGCCTACCCTTCGCACTGGAGCTGAGCGAACAGCGGGCCATCCTCGGTTTCGCCGAACGCCAGGCGGAACTCTCGGCCGAACGGGTGCATGAACTGGCCGCCATCCTCGCAGGGCCCCTGCAAGTGCCTGCACCGCGTGCCGTGGAGCAACTCAACGGTGTAGCCCGTGGTTTGTTGGGGCCGACATGAAGCAAAGCCTTTTTGAAAGCCGCCACCAGCATCAATGGCAAACCTTCGCCGAGCAGTTGAAGCAACTGGAGCAAGGTAAAGCCAAGGCCGCCGATGTCGCCGACTTCCCGCATCAATATCGACGCCTGTGCCAACATCTGGCCCTGGCTCAGCAGCGCGGCTACAGCAGTTACCTGGTCGATCCGTTGCAACAGCTGGCATTGCGCGGCCATCAACAACTGTATCGCCATCGCAGCCAACTGACGGCAAACATACTGGCGTTTCTTCTCGCCGACTTCCCGCGCCTGGTACGCGAACAATGGCGCTTCGTGCTGATCGCCGGCCTGCTGTTCTTTGGCAGCCTGGTGGGGATAGCCCTGCTGGTGTACCTGTTCCCCGACCTGATCTACAGCATCATCAGCCCCCAGCAGGTGGCCGAGATGCAGGGCATGTACAACCCCGATGCCAGCCGCCTGGGCCGCGCTGCCGAGCGTGCCGCCAGCGAAGACTGGATGATGTTTGGCTATTACGTGATGCACAACATCGGCATCGCCTTCCAGACCTTCGCCGCCGGCCTGTTGTTTGGCCTGGGCAGTGTGTTCTTCCTGATTTTCAACGGTTTGGTCATAGGTGCGGTCTCCGGGCACCTTACCGACATTGGCTATGGCCAGACCTTCTGGTCGTTTGTCATTGGTCACGGCGCATTCGAGTTGAGCGCCATCACACTGGCCGGTGCCGCAGGCTTGCAACTGGGCTGGTCACTGGTCGCCCCCGGGCGCTTGGCGCGCAGCGAAGCCCTGCGCCTGGCCGCGCGCAAAAGCGTAAGGATGCTCTGTGGTGTCATGGTGTTCCTGTTGATCGCCGCCTTTATCGAAGCCTACTGGTCCTCAACCACTCGCATTGAGCCCTGGATCAAGTACGCGGTAGGCGCCGCCCTCTGGCTGCTGGTGGCCGCTTACCTGACCCTGGCCGGGCGGAGTCGCCATGCGCCTGACTGACGCCAGCGTAGTCATTCGCCCGCGCACTTCCTGGGAAGCCATGGACTTGGGTGTGCTGATGGCCCGGGAACGCCGTTTCTTGCTGATGAGCAGTTGGGCGCTGGTGAGCCTTCCGATATTCAGCCTGTTGACGGTGCTGCTTTGGAGTTACCCGTCTCTGGTCATGTTCCTGTTCTGGTGGCTCAAGCCGGCCTTCGACCGCTTGCCGCTGTACATTCTTTCCCAGGCCCTGTTTGCTGAGCCCCCCAGCCTCAAACAGGCCGTTCGCCATTGGCCGCAGTTGCTCAAAGGGCAACTGTTCGCCAGCCTGACCTGGCGGCGGCTGAGCATGAGTCGCAGCTTCACCCTGCCCGTCAGCCAACTGGAAGGCCTGGACGGTGACGCACGTCAACGACGCCTTGGGGTGTTGCTGCAACGTAACGCTGGCGCCGCACGCTGGCTGACGACGATCGGCGTTCACCTGGAAATCGGCCTGTGGTTTGGCGGCATGGCCCTGTTCTATCTCTTCATCCCGCAACAGGTTGAACTGGACTGGGACTGGCAACGACTGGTATTGGCATCAGGCTCGGACGTGCTTTGGCTTGAGCACCTGAGCAATGCCTTCTATGCCCTGGTCCTGGTGTTCTGGGAACCCATCTACGTCGCCTGTGGCTTCAGCCTGTACCTCAACCGCCGCACGGTGCTGGAGGCCTGGGACCTGGAACTGGTATTCCGTCGCCTGCGCCAGCGCCTGAACAACGTTGCACCGCTGCTGTTGCTGGTCGTTGGCCTGGCACTGCTACAAATCAGCCCACCGACCATGGCAGATGAAACCACAGCCCATAAGCCACTCAGTACCCAGGCCGCCAGCCAATCCATCCAGGCATTGCTGGAAAAGCCACCTTTCAAGAACCCGGAAACCGTCACACGCTATCGGTTTGGCGAAGAAAAAGCGCCGGTTGAAAACAAGGCCAAGGGCGACGGCAAATTACCCGGCTGGCTCCAGGCACTGCTCGACAACCTTAACAGCGACACCTTCAAATACGTCGCCAAAACCTTGGAAATACTGCTCTGGAGCCTTGTGATTGGCGGCCTGGCCCTGGTGTTCTGGCGTTACCGTGAATGGTTGCTCACGTTCGTCAGCCGCCTCGGACCCACTCGCACTACCGCCCCCTCGCCCGTTCCCGCTCAGTTGTTCGGCTTGGAGCTGGGCGCCGAGACATTGCCCGAAGACATCGCCAGTACCGCCGAACAACTATGGCCCACCCAGCCCCGGGAAGCCCTTGGCCTGCTGTATCGCGGGTTGCTCAGCCGGCTGTTGCACGAGTTCGACCTGCCACTGACAAGCGCCGATACCGAGGGGCAGGTGCTGGAGCGCGTTCATCGTTTGCAACAACCGCAATTACTGGCGTTCAGCGACGAACTGACGCGCCACTGGCAAAACCTGGCCTATGGTCACCGCCTACCGCCCTCTTCAGCCCAACAAAAACTGTGCAGCGACTGGCGTGCTCTTTTCAGTGACGGAGCGAGCCAATGAACCGGGCGTTATGGTGGGTAGCGCTGCTACTGGCGTGCCTGTTGGGTGCGGGCGGCCTATATGGCTGGCACAAGGCAATTCCCTACGAGGAAGTGGTAAATCGCGGCCCGTCACCAGAGGCACGCGCCAACCCTTACCTGGCCGCCGAGCACTTTCTGCGCCAGCAAGGCGTGGTGGTGGCGCATGCCAATGGCCTTGAACGACTCGCCGAACTGCCCGCCAAAGGCCATAGCCTGTTGCTGCTGGGGGAGCGCAGCAACATGACCCCACGCCAGGTCGAACAACTGCTGGGCTGGGCAAAAGCCGGTGGCCACCTGCTACTGGTCGCCGAGGCATTATGGGATGAAGAAACCGGCACCAGCGGTGACTTGCTGCTTGATCGCCTCACTGTCCGCCAAACCTTGAGCGACACCTTCGACGAACCCGCGCCACCGCGTAAAAAAACCAAGCCGGACCTGACCAAGCTGTATGTCGACAACGAAACGGCACCGGCCTATTTCAGTTTTGACACCGACTTCAACCTCACCGACCCCAAGCACCTGGCGCAGTTTTCCGCCAACAGCGCCAAGTCCAGCCACCTGATGCAACTTGACCTGGGGCAAGGCCGCGTCACGGTGATCACCGACAGCGACCTGTGGAAAACCGCGGATATCGGCAAACATGATAACGCCTGGTTGCTGTGGTATCTGAACCAGGGCACTGACGTCACCCTGCTGTTCAACAGCGACACGGACGATCTGTTTACTCTATTGCTCCGTTATTTCCCCCAGGCCCTCGTCGCCCTGGTTGCGCTGCTTGCTCTGGGGCTGTGGCAGGCAGGCATGCGCCAAGGCCCGATCCAGGCACCGGCTCCCAAGGCACGTCGCCAGTTGCAGGAACACTTGAAGGCCAGCGCGGACTTCCTATTGCGCCGCAGCGGCCAGGGCACGTTGTTGCAAGCCTTGCGACACGACATTCTGCGCGCAGCCCGGCGACGCCATCCAGGGTTCGAACACCTCGATGCGTCAGAGCAACGCCAGGTGCTGGAACACCTTACGCGACAACCCCCTCACATCATCAGCCAGGCGCTTGAGCCCGTTGCGCTGAAGCGGCTCTCCAGCGCCGACTTCAGCCGACAGGTGGCGCACCTGCAAACCCTCAGGAATGCCTTATGAGCGACTCTCGACTGGCCACCACCCTGACCGCCGAAAACCTTCAGCATGCCAGCCAGCAGGCGCAGGCGCTGCGCGTGGAATTGCGCAAGGCCGTGATTGGCCAGGACCTTGTGATTGACGACGTGCTCACCGCCCTGATCGCAGGCGGCCACGTATTGCTGGAAGGCGTGCCAGGCCTGGGCAAGACCTTGCTGGTACGAGCCCTGGCCCGCTGCTTTGGCGGTGATTTCGCCCGTATCCAGTTCACCCCGGACCTGATGCCCAGCGATGTCACCGGCCACGCCGTTTACGACCTGCAGACCGAACAGTTCAAACTGCGCAAGGGGCCGATATTCACCCACCTGTTGCTGGCCGATGAGATCAACCGTGCCCCCGCCAAGACCCAGGCAGCGCTGCTGGAAGCCATGCAGGAACGTCAAGTGACCCTGGAGGGCGAGGCGTTGCCCATCGGCCAGCCCTTCATGGTGCTGGCGACCCAGAACCCCATCGAACAGGAAGGCACCTACCCACTGCCCGAGGCCGAGCTGGACCGGTTCATGCTCAAGGTGCGAATGGACTACCCAGATGCTCTACAAGAGCTGGATATGGTCCGCGAAGTGACGCGCTCGTCCAAGGCCGACATGCTGGAGGTACAGCCGTTGCGTACGGTGCTGCAAGCCGCGGACGTAGTAACGATGCAGCAAATTGCCAGTGACCTGCCACTCGATGAGCAGGTGCTCGACTACGCCGTGCGCCTGGCCCGTGCCACGCGCAGTTGGCCGGGGCTGGCCATCGGTGCCGGCCCCAGGGCCTCCATCGCCCTGGTACGCGGGGCACGTGCCCGTGCGCTGTTGCGCGGTGGCGAATTCGTCACCCCCGATGACATCAAGGGCTGCGCCCTGGCGGTACTGCGTCACCGGGTACGCATCGCACCAGAACTGGACATCGACGGCTTGGAAGTCGACCAGGTGCTCCAGCAGTTACTCGACCAGATTGCAGCACCAAGGCAATGACGCGGCCATGAAACCGACTCGTCTGCTGCTGACCTGGCTGGGCGTTCTGCTCGGTTTGAACATCTTGTTGGGCGCCTCGGCAGCGTTGCAGTTCAAAGTGCCCGCCACCTTTCATTCGGTAGCCTGGGGCCTGCTGCTGGCCCTGTTGCTGCTGGCGATGCTGGATGCTGCACGCTTGCGTCGCCGCCCTTCGGCCCGCGTGTACAGAACATTGCCTGGTAGCCTGGCGCTGGGGCGCTGGGAAGAAATACGCCTGTGCCTGGAGCACGACTACCCGCAACCTCTGACCGTGCAGGTGTTCGATCACGTGCCCGATGGCCTGGCTGTGGAGAACCTGCCTCAATCCATTCAACTACGCCCCGGTGAGCGTGCCGAGCTGGGCTATCGCGTGCGCCCCTTGCGGCGCGGGCACTTCCATTTCAGTCGCTGCGAACTGCTGCTGCCCAGCCCATTGGCTCTGTGGTCGGGACGACGCTGGGTCGAGACTCACGATGCCACTCGTGTTTACCCGGATTTCGCACGTTTATACGGTGCGCAGTTGCGGGGTGTGGATAACTGGCTCAGCCAACTGGGCGTGCGCCAACATCAGCGGCGAGGATTAGGCCTGGAGTTTCATCAACTGCGGGAGTTTCGTGAAGGTGACAGCCTGCGCCAGATCGACTGGAAAGCCACCGCCCGCCAACGAACGCCCATTGCCCGGGAATACCAGGACGAACGCGACCAGCAAATCGTGTTCATGCTCGATTGCGGCCAGCACATGCGCAGCCAGGATGATGAACTGTCCCATTTTGACCACGCGCTCAATGCCTGCCTGCTGCTGAGCTACGTTGCCTTGAGACAGGGCGATGCCGTAGGGCTGTGCACGTTTGCCAGCGACCAGCCGCGCTACCTGAAGCCGGTCAAGGGCAGTGGCCAATTGAACCTGTTGCTCAATGCGGTCTATGACCTGCAGACCACGCGAAAAACCGCCGACTACCAGGCGGCCGCCAGCCAGTTGTTGGCACGTCAAAAACGCCGGGCGCTGGTGATCATCGTCACCAACCTGCGGGATGAGGAGGATGAAGCGCTGATGGCTGCCGTCCAGCGTATCGGCAGGCATCACCGGGTACTGGTGGCCAGCCTGAGGGAAGAGGTCCTCGACCAACTACGCCAGGCGCCTGTGCAGACACTGCCCGAAGCGCTGGCTTACAGCGGCACGATCGATTACCTCAACACCCGCAACCAACGCCATGATCGCTTGAGTGCTCATGGCCTGTCGGTGCTGGATACCTTGCCATCGGCGCTGGGTGCCGGGCTGGTCACGCGCTATCTGGAGTGGAAAAAGGCCGGGGTATTCTGAGGATGACTGCGCAGGGGCATGGCCAGGAAACGGCCACGACCCCACGCATAATTCAGACAGAGGCCTGCAAAGGATAAAAGCTGAAGTACTGCAACAGCGCGTTGATCAGGTGCCGGTACTCTTCGGGCGCCTCAAGCACGCTGAACCCCGAGTCGTAATGCTGCGGGGTGACATCTTCATGGCTCCACAAGCAGGTTGCCGTGAGGTCAATTGCCTTGAACTCGCCCTGCGCCACCGGCACTTTCAAGCGCAGCTCGAAATCCACGTCGGTCATCATGGGTAACGAGCTGATCAGCATCAGACCGTTTTCAGACACATTTCCAAGATAGCCGATTGGCTTGTCAGTAATACGATTGAACACCTGCAGAAAATACGGCAGTTGATGCCGCTCGATCCGTCGTTCGGTAAACATGGTGAAGTCGCCATCCAATAGCCAAAAATCTGGCCGTGCCAGTGATTCGGAACAAGCAATCGCTCGCTCTCCCTGGATCTCGGTGTGACAACAGCTACCGCTTGTCACCAAACAGCTGCCGAATCCGGGCATTGCATCCGTTCGAATGGGTACTGCACAAACAGACATTCAAAGAATAGCGCAAGACTGGCGACAGGCCAGCCATGAAGCGACAAATACCCTTACAACGACGCAGGCCTTGGTTTTGCCAGGCCTGCAGCCGGCAGATGCCCCAGTTGCTGCAAGGTATCGAGCCGCGCACGGGCTCGATAGGCGTACTCGCTCGACGGGTAGTGGCCGATGATGAACTGATAGGTCTGTGCGGCATCGACAAACAGTTTCTGGCGTTCCAGGCACTGCCCGCGCAACATCGAAACCTCCGGTTGCACGTAGCGGCGAGTTCGGCTCTCGCGATCGACCTGGGACAACTCCAGGGTGACACGCTGGCAATCACCGACCCCATAGGCGCGGTAAGCGTTGTTCAAATGGTGGTCCATCGACCAGCGGGTACAGCCGACAACACTGACGGCCAGGGCAGCAACGAGCAAAATTCGCATGGGGTTCTCCTGTCTTGTGCAGTGTATCGACCCCTGGTCGAAAATCTTCAAGGCGTTTGCCCATTCAACCGCAGCCAAAACAAGCCAATCGTCGATAAGTAGTGCAAACGAACAATGACTACAACGAAAGAGCATAGTAGCCTTCCCCAGCGCTTGAACTCAGGAGTCCGTGCATGTCCGTCCGTCGTACCAAAATCGTCGCCACCCTTGGCCCGGCCAGTAACTCGCCGGAAGTCCTCGAACAGCTGATTCTGGCTGGTTTGGACGTCGCCCGTCTGAACTTCTCCCACGGCACCCCGGACGAGCACAAGGCTCGCGCCAAGCTGGTGCGTGACCTCGCCGCCAAGCATGGCCGCTTCGTTGCACTCTTGGGCGACCTGCAAGGCCCGAAAATCCGTATCGCCAAATTCACCAACAAGCGGATCGAGCTGAAGATCGGTGACAAGTTCACCTTCTCCACCAGCCACCCGCTGACCGAAGGCACCCAGGACGTGGTGGGCATCGACTACCCGGACCTGGTCAAGGACTGCGGCGTCGGTGACGAACTGCTGCTGGACGACGGCCGTGTGGTGATGCGCGTTGACACTGCCACGCCGACCGAACTGAACTGCACCGTGATCATCGGCGGCCCGCTGTCCGACCACAAAGGCATCAACCGTCGCGGTGGTGGCCTGACGGCGCCGGCCCTGACTGAAAAAGACAAGGCCGACATCAAGCTCGCCGCCGAAATGGAAGTGGACTACCTCGCCGTGTCCTTCCCGCGCGACGCCGCCGACATGGAATACGCCCGTAAGCTGCGCGACGAAGCCGGCGGTACCGCCTGGCTGGTAGCGAAGATCGAACGTGCTGAAGCCGTGGCCGATGATGAAACCCTCGACGGCCTGATCAAGGCCTCCGATGCCGTGATGGTTGCCCGTGGCGACCTGGGCGTTGAAATCGGTGACGCCGAGCTGATCGGTATCCAGAAGAAGATCATCCTGCACGCACGCCGTCACAACAAAGCGGTGATCGTTGCGACCCAGATGATGGAGTCGATGATCCAGAACCCGATGCCGACGCGTGCCGAAGTGTCCGACGTGGCCAACGCCGTACTCGACTACACCGACGCCGTGATGCTCTCGGCTGAAAGTGCCGCCGGCCCTTACCCGCTGGAGGCCGTACAGGCCATGGCGCGTATCTGCGTCGGTGCCGAAAAGCACCCGACCAGCAAGACCTCCAGCCATCGCATCGGCAAGGTCTTCGAAAGCTGCGACCAGAGCATCGCCCTGGCTGCCATGTACACCGCCAACCACTTCCCGGGTGTCAAGGCCATCATCGCCTTGACCGAAAGTGGCTACACGCCGTTGATCATGTCGCGCATCCGCTCCTCGGTGCCTATCTACGCGTTCACCCCACACCGCGAAGCCCAGGCCCGCGCGGCCATGTTCCGTGGCGTGTACACCATCCCGTTCGACCCGGCGTCGCTGGCACCGAACGAAGTCAGCCAGAAGGCGATCGACGAGCTGGTCAAACGCGGCGTCGTGGAGAAAGGCGACTGGGTCATCCTGACCAAGGGCGACAGCTACCACACCACCGGTGGCACCAATGGCATGAAGATCCTGCATGTGGGCGACCCGCAGGTCTGAGTGACAGGCTGAAAAACAAAAGCCCCGCCCTGTGAATGGCGGGGCTTTTTGCATTTCAGTGCAGGCAGGCCAGCTCCCACAATAGTTAGACAACTCGGTCTACTGTGGGAGCTGGCTTGCCTGCGATGGCGTCATCAGCACCCGGCGATAAACTCAGATACCGACTTGAGCAGACTTTTCATAAAGTGAAAGGGCGGGATAGAAACACATCCGCCAGCAATTGATTACGCGGCAGTCCCGCCAGGAACAAGCGCTTGGAAAAGGCCTCGACGCTGGCAGGGTGCCCGCAAAGCAAGGCCAGGGTATGCCGGGAAACCAGCCGCAGTTGCGCCAACGCCGGCTGCAACTGCGCCGCGGTCCATAGCTCCACGGTCAGGTTCCCATGCCGGGCGGCAAGGGCTGCCAGGGGTTCAGCCAGATAATGACCTTCGGCCTCATGGGCCAGGTGAATCACGCGAATGTCGCCCTGGTGATCCTGGCGCAGCGCCTCGCGCAACACCCCCCATAAGGGCCCCAGGCCAGTACCGGAAGCCAGCAGCCACAACGGCCGCGATTGCCAGTCAGGGTCATAGTGCAGTGCTCCACCCCGCAGTTCACCCAGGCGCAAAGGATCACCGACCTTCAACTGTCGCGCCGCATCGCTGAATGCACCGGGTTGGCGACACTCGATATGAAACTCCAGGTACGGCTCTTCCTGGGGCAAGCCCGCCAGAGAATAGGGGCGCGCCACCTGCCCCGCCCACAGCACCAGATGCTGCCCGGCGTTGTACCGCAGGGCACGTTCCGGTTGCAGGCGCAGGCGCAGTACCGTCGAACTCAGCCAATCGGCGCCCACCACCTGGGCGGGCAGGCCATCGCGCTGAGGGTCAAACGCTTCGACCTTCAGGTCTGCACTGACCCGGCACTGGCACGCCAGGCGCCAACCTTGCTGACGCTGCGTCGGGCTCAAGGCTTCGGGCTGCTGGTCGTCAACCTCACCCTCGCAACGCACCAGGCACGCATGGCAACTGCCGGCCCTGCAACTGAAGGGCACGGCCACGCCGGCCTGATTCAAGGCATCCAGCAGGTTGCTGCCGAGGGATACAGACCAGTGGCGTTCGCCGACGTACAGTTCAGGCATATAAAGACTCAATCATAAGGAGCGCGCACAGGGAATCATGCCTGCGACAGTTTGACCATAGTCGGGTGTATCGGCCACCGTGCCGGGTTATACTGCCGCGCCTTTTTAGCGTCGCGCCTGCACCATTCTGGCGTGCCTTGGAAAGATGGCTTCAGCCGACCGATGCAACACTGGCGCCATCTTTATTGAATGTTCCCTTATAGAGGAGCGCGACTCATGACCGTGATCAAGCAAGACGACCTGATTCAGAGCGTTGCCGACGCCCTGCAATTCATTTCCTATTACCACCCCGTTGACTTCATCCAGGCCATGCACGAAGCCTACCTGCGCGAAGAATCGCCGGCAGCCCGTGACTCCATCGCCCAGATCCTGATCAACTCGCGCATGTGCGCCACCGGCCATCGCCCAATCTGCCAGGACACCGGTATCGTCACCGTGTTCGTGCGCGTGGGTATGGACGTGCGTTGGGACGGCGCCACCATGGGCCTGGACGACATGATCAACGAAGGCGTGCGTCGCGCCTACAACCTGCCAGAAAACGTCCTGCGCGCCTCGATCCTCGCCGACCCGGCAGGCGCCCGCAAGAACACCAAGGACAACACCCCCGCGGTCATCCACTACTCCATCGTCCCGGGCAACACCGTGGAAGTGGACGTGGCGGCCAAGGGTGGCGGCTCCGAGAACAAGTCGAAAATGGCCATGCTCAACCCGTCCGACTCGATCGTCGACTGGGTGCTCAAGACTGTTCCGACCATGGGCGCCGGCTGGTGCCCACCGGGCATGCTCGGCATCGGCATCGGCGGTACCGCCGAGAAAGCCGCGGTAATGGCCAAGGAAGTGTTGATGGAGTCCATCGACATCCACGAGCTGAAAAAGCGCGGCCCGCAGAACCGTATCGAAGAAATGCGCCTGGAGTTGTTCGAGAAGGTCAACCAACTGGGCATCGGCGCCCAGGGCCTGGGTGGCCTGACCACCGTGCTCGACGTGAAGATCATGGACTACCCGACCCACGCCGCGTCCCTGCCGGTGTGCATGATCCCCAACTGCGCCGCCACCCGTCACGCGCACTTCGTGCTGGACGGCTCGGGCCCGGCGTCGCTGGAAGCGCCATCGTTGGACGCCTACCCGGAAATCGTCTGGGAAGCCGGCCCATCGGCCCGTCGCGTCAACCTCGACACCCTGACTCCGGAAGAAGTGCAGAGCTGGAAGCCGGGCGAAACCGTACTGCTCAACGGCAAGATGCTTACCGGTCGCGACGCGGCGCACAAGCGCATGGTCGAGATGCTGAACAAGGGCGAAACCTTGCCGGTGGACCTCAAGGGCCGCTTTATCTACTACGTCGGCCCGGTTGATCCGGTGCGCGAAGAAGTGGTTGGCCCGGCGGGCCCGACCACCGCGACGCGGATGGACAAGTTCACCCGTCAGATCCTCGAGCAAACCGGCCTGTTGGGCATGATCGGCAAGTCCGAGCGCGGCCCGACCGCCATCGAAGCGATCAAGGACCACAAGGCCGTGTACCTGATGGCCGTGGGCGGCGCCGCTTACCTGGTGGCCCAGGCCATCAAGAAGTCGCGCGTGGTTGCCTTCGCCGAACTGGGTATGGAAGCCATCTACGAGTTCGACGTGAAAGACATGCCGGTCACCGTTGCAGTGGACAGCAAAGGTGAGTCCGTCCACATCACCGGTCCTGCCATCTGGCAGAAAAAGATCAGTGACAGCCTGGCGGTAGAAGTGCAGTAAGCACCTCATCCAAAAGAATAAAGGCGACTGCGGCCCCATGGCCCAGTCGCCTTTTTTTCTGCCGGGAGCAAGGGGGCTAGCTCCCACACAAGCTCCTTGGTCACAAGATATGAGCTGCCCATGCTATGGTGCTCGCCCCTTACCGTGCCTGTTCATCATCGTATGATCGTGATCCCTCGCCCCCTGCGCCTGACCTTCTATTCTCTGTTGATCATCGCCGGTGCGGTGCTGGCTGCCGCCTTGGCCACGCGCCATGCCGAACGCCAGGCCCTGGTGGACGACGCCGCCCGTGCCAATCAGCAGCTCGCGCTGTATGCCAACTCGCTGCACACCCTGATCGAACGCTACCGTGCCCTGCCCGCCGTACTGGCGCTGGATTCGGAGATGATCAGCGCTTTGAAGGGCCCGCTGGACGCCGCCACGCAAGACCGGCTCAACCGCAAGCTGGAGCGCATCAACGGCGCTGCGCAGTCTTCGACCCTGGAACTGATGGACCGCACCGGCCTGGCCGTGGCCGCCAGCAACTGGAACCTGCCCAGCAGTTATGTCGGCCACAATTACGCGTTCAGGCCGTATTTCAGCCAGACCTTGAGCCAGGGCACCGGGCGCTTTTATGCAGTGGGCGTGACCACGGGTATTCCGGGTTATTTTCTTTCCAGCGCGGTCGTGGATGAGCACGAGCAGTTCCTCGGTGCCATGGTGGTCAAGCTGGAGTTCCCGGAACTGGAGCGCGAATGGGCCCAGGGCAATGACCTGCTGTTGGTCAGCGATGCGCGGGGCATCGTGTTTATCGCCAACCAGCCGGGCTGGCGTTATCGCAACCTGCGGCCGTTGTCCGAAAATGACCTGGCTGAACTCAAGGCCACCCGCCAATACGACAAGAAGCAACTGCAGCCGCTGGACACCCAGCCCCTGCAACGCTTTGACGAAAACAGCCACTTGATCCGCGTCAACGGCCCCGACGGCAACGCCAATTACATCTGGGAGTCGCTGCCGCTCAAGCGCGAAGGCTGGACCCTGCACCTGTTGCGCAAACCCCAGTTTGCCTTTGAAGACCAACGTAACGCGGGCCTTGCCGCTGCGGGTTCGTGGCTGGCATTGGTGTTCCTGGGGCTGTTCCTCAGCCAGCGTTGGCGCCTGGCCCGCTTGCGCCAGCGCAGCCGTGAAGAACTGGAGCAATTGGTCGAAGAACGCACCCAGGCGCTGCGCACCGCCCAGGATGGCCTGGTGCAGTCGGCCAAGCTGGCGGCATTGGGGCAAATGTCGGCCGCCCTCGCCCATGAAATCAACCAGCCGCTGACCGCCCAGCGCATGCAACTGGCGACGCTGCGGCTGCTGCTCGACCATGGTCGCGTGGACGATGCCTACAAGGCGCTCACGCCATTGGATGACATGCTCACGCGCATGGCCGCGCTCACCGGCCACCTCAAGACATTCGCGCGCAAGAGCCCCAGTGGCCTGCGCGAAAAGCTGGACCTGGCGACGGTGGTCGACCAATCCTTGCACCTGCTCGACGCGCGCCTGCGTGACGAAGCCATCGGTGTGGTGCTGGACCTCACCCGCCCGGCCTGGGTACGTGGCGACGCGATCCGCCTGGAACAGGTGCTGATCAACCTGTTGCGCAACGCCCTCGACGCCATGGCCGATAAACCGCGCAAGCGCCTGGAAATCCGCCTGCACGCCGATCAGCAGCTGTGGCAGTTGAGCGTCTGCGACAGCGGCGGCGGGATTGCCGAAGAACATTTGAGCAGCGTGTTCGACCCGTTTTTCACCACCAAACCGGTGGGCGACGGGCTCGGTTTGGGACTCGCGGTGTCCTACGCTATCGTGCATGAACTGGGCGGACGCCTGAGTGCCGCCAACCGTGGCGATGGCGCGATTTTCACCTTGACCCTGCCTATCGCCCTGGAGACGCCAGACCTATGTTGAACGCGGTGATTGTGGTAGATGACGAAGCCAGTATTCGCACGGCCGTCGAGCAATGGCTGAGCCTGTCGGGGTTTGACGTGCAGTTGTTCAGCCGCGCCGAAGAGTGCCTGGCGCAACTGCCCAAGGACTTTGCCGGGGTGATTCTGAGCGACGTGCGCATGCCGGGGCTCAGCGGCCTTGAACTGTTGGCCGAGGTGCAGCGCCGCGATGCCGATTTGCCGGTGATTTTGCTCACCGGCCATGGCGACGTGCCAATGGCCGTCGAAGCCATGCGCGACGGGGCCTACGACTTCCTGGAAAAACCCTTCAGCCCCGACGCCTTGCTCAACAGCCTGCGCCGGGCGTTGGACAAGCGTGGCCTGATCCTGGAAAACCGCCGCCTGCATCAACAGGCCGATCATCGCGCGCAGTTGGAGTCCAGCCTGCTGGGTGTGTCCAAGGGCCTTCAAAGCTTGCGCCGCCAAGTGCTGGACCTGGCGGGCTTGCCGGTCAATGTGCTGATCCGGGGTGAGACCGGCAGCGGCAAGGAGTTGGTCGCCCGCTGCCTGCACGACTTCGGCCCACGCGCCAAGAAGCCGTTCGTGGCCCTCAATTGCGCGGCAATCCCCGAGCAGTTGTTCGAAGCTGAACTGTTCGGACATGAAAGCGGCGCTTTCACCGGTGCCCAGGGCAAACGTATCGGCAAGCTGGAATATGCCCACGGCGGCACCTTGTTCCTGGATGAAATCGAAAGCATGCCCCTGGCCCAGCAAGTGAAATTGCTGCGCGTATTGCAGGAACAGAAGCTGGAGCGGCTGGGCTCCAACCAGAGTATCCAAGTGGACCTGCGCATCATCGCTGCCACCAAGCCCGACCTGCTGGAAGAAGCCCGTGCCGGGCGCTTTCGCGAAGACCTGGCCTATCGGCTCAACGTCGCGCAACTGCGCCTGCCGCCATTGCGTGAACGTCGCGAAGATATTCCCCTGCTGTACGAGCATTTTGCGCAAAGCGCCGCCGAGCGTCTGGGCCGCCAGGTCGAGCCCTTGAGTGGGCCACAGTTGGGGCGCCTGCTCAGCCATGACTGGCCGGGCAATGTGCGCGAACTGGCCAACGTCGCCGAGCGCCAGGTGTTGGGGCTGGACGAGCCGGAACCGCAAGGGGTCGAAGCCGGGCAGTCGTTAGCGGCGCAGCAGGAGGCGTTCGAGGCACACTGCCTGAAGGCCGCGTTGACGCGTCACAAGGGCGATATCAAGGCGGTGCTGGCCGAGTTGCAACTGCCGCGCCGTACCTTCAATGAGAAGATGCAGCGGCATGGGTTGGTAAGGGAGATGTTTGTGTAGCGATCTTTGGATCGCCATCGCGGGCAAGCCCGCTCCCACACTGATCGTTCCCACGCTCCGCGTGGGAACGCAGCCTAGGCCGCTCTGCGTCGCTTTTTAAAGGCGCGACGCGGAGCGTCACAACAGGCGTTACCACGCAGAGCGTGGGAACGATTACTGCAGCCATAAGCGGATTTCCGCTCACCACCCCAAAACCATCAGCGAATTTCCGCTCAATAAAATCCCGCAACCCTTCTATTGCGGGCCTTCCTCTACCTGGCACAGCTCCTGCTATAGCCCCAACAGGCTGCGCACGCGCCGCTCCATAAAAACAACTAGATGAAGGATCCTTCAATGGATAACTCCAACACCGTGCCTCTGGGATCGACGGCCGTCAAAGCGCAGGAGCGCACCACCTCCAGCCGCATCAAGTCGATCTTCAGCGGATCGGTCGGCAACATGGTCGAATGGTACGACTGGTACGTCTACGCCGCCTTCTCGCTGTACTTCGCCAAAGCCTTCTTCCCCAAAGGCGACACCACTGCCCAACTGCTCAACACCGCCGCGATCTTCGCCGTGGGCTTCCTGATGCGCCCGATCGGTGGCTGGCTGATGGGCCTCTACGCCGACAAAGTCGGGCGTAAAAAAGCCTTGATGGCCTCGGTGTACCTGATGTGCTTCGGCTCGCTGCTGATTGCCCTGAGCCCAGGCTATGAAATCATTGGTATCGGTGCGCCGATCCTGCTGGTGTTTGCCCGCCTGCTGCAGGGCCTGTCGGTCGGCGGCGAATACGGCACCTCTGCCACTTACCTGAGTGAGATGGCCACCAAGGAACGTCGCGGGTTCTACTCAAGCTTCCAGTACGTGACCCTGATCTCCGGCCAGCTCATCGCGCTGGCGGTGCTGATCGTGCTGCAACAGGTGCTGACTACCGAACAACTGTACGCCTGGGGCTGGCGTATCCCGTTCGCCATCGGTGCCTTGTGTGCAGTGGTCGCGCTGTACCTGCGTCGCGGCATGGAAGAAACCGAGTCGTTCACCAAGAAAGAAAAAGCCAAGGAAAGCGCAATGCGCACCTTGATGCGCCATCCCAAGGAACTGATGACCGTGGTCGGCCTGACCATGGGCGGCACCCTGGCGTTCTACACCTACACCACCTACATGCAGAAATACCTGGTGAACACGGTCGGCATGAGCATCTCCGACTCCACCACCATCTCGGCGGCGACGCTGTTCCTGTTCATGTGCCTGCAACCGATCATCGGCGGACTGTCGGATAAAATCGGCCGCCGCCCGATCCTGATCGCCTTCGGCGTGCTTGGCACCCTGTTCACCGTGCCGATCCTTACTACCCTGCACACCATCCAGAGCTGGTGGGGCGCGTTCTTCCTGATCATGGCGGCGCTGATCATCGTCAGCGGCTACACCTCGATCAACGCCGTGGTGAAGGCCGAGCTGTTCCCGACCGAAATCCGCGCGCTGGGCGTGGGCCTGCCGTATGCCCTGACCGTGTCGATCTTCGGCGGTACCGCTGAATACATCGCGCTGTGGTTCAAGAGCATCGGTATGGAAACTGGCTACTACTGGTACGTGACCGCGTGTATCGCCGTGTCGTTGATGGTGTACGTGACCATGAAAGACACGCGTAAACACTCACGCATCACCACCGACTAAAAAATGTGGGAGCGGGCTTGCTGTGGCGAGCAAGCTTGCTTGCGCTGGGGTGCGAAGCGCCCCCAAAAAGCTGGCTCCAGCTACGCTGTCGAACGGGAGCAAGCTACCTCGCCACAGCAAGCCCGCTCCCTCATTTATTTAGCTTTAGGACAACTCTGCGGCCTCATTGCGCCCATAGCGCCGCTGCGCATACGACGCGCCAGCAATCATCACCACCAGCACCGCAGCCAATACCGCGGATGAACCGATGGTGCCGAAATCCAAGCCGCCTTTTTCATGGGGTTTGGTCAGGAAATCCCCCAAGGTCGCGCCAAACGGCCGTGTCAGTACAAACGCCACCCAGAACAACAATACCGACGAGATGCGGGTGAAGTACTTGAGTACCACCACCGCGGCGATGGTTGAGCCGATCAACAATGCGCCACCGGCGAAGCCCAGCCCCGAATCGTCCGCGAGGAAATCGCCCAATGCGGTGCCCAAGGTGTTGGAGAACAGGATCGCCATCCAGTAAAACAGCTCCCCTCGGAAGGTCTGCACCTTGTTCACGTTCAGCGAGTCACCACTGAGGTGCCACAATGCAAAGATGATCATCAGGATCACGATCAGGATCATCGACCCGGTGGCGTAGCCCAGCCCCAGCGTGCGGTCCATGAAGTCGGACATTGTGGTACCCGCCGTGCTGGTAGACAAAATCACGATCCAGTACAGCACCGGGTTGTAGGTTTTCGACCAGAGTTGCGTCACCAGGGTCACCAGGAACACGCTGATGAGGATCATGGAGCTGATGGCGTAGCCAACGTTCAAGGTCATCGACAGCAAGTCCCCGGCGGTTTCGCCCAAGGTAGTTGCGCAGATTTTCATGACCCAGAACGCCAGGGTGATCTGAGGAAGTTTGTTCATGCAGTAGATAGCTCCAAGGCTCAGTCTTATAGGGGGTATTGACCTTGGGCGCAGACTGAAGGGGAAACTGTGAAAAATAGGTGGCAGATGTATGAAAAATCCATGGGCACGATGGAAATTCACCGCCATGAATTGCACTATGACCGCCTCCCAAACCGCGTAGCAGGAACCCCGGCCATGCCTGACGACATCCACTATTACGAACCCGCCAACGGCCACGGCCTGCCCCATGACCCGTTCAATGCGATCGTCGGCCCACGCCCGATTGGCTGGATCTCCTCGCACGATCGCGAAGGCCGCCTGAACCTGGCGCCCTACAGCTTCTTCAATGCGTTCAACTACATTCCGCCGATCATTGGGTTTTCCAGTGTCGGGCGTAAAGACAGCCTGAACAATATCGAACAGACTGGAGAATTCGTCTGGAACCTGGCCACCCGCCCGCTGGCCGAGCAGATGAACCAGAGCTGCGCGGCCGTATCGCCCGAGGTAAATGAATTCGAACTCTCCGGGCTGACGCCGGTGGCTTCGAAAATCGTTGGCGTACCACGGGTGGGCGAGAGCCCGGTGTCGTTCGAGTGCAAGGTGACGCAGATCATCCAGCTGCAACGTGCCGACCAGCAGTTGGTGCCGAGCTGGCTGGTGCTGGGCGAGGTGGTGGCGGTGCACATCGCCAAATGGTTGCTCAAGGATGGGATCTACGACACTGCTGCCGCCGAGCCGATTTTGCGCGGGGGTGGCCCGGCGGATTATTTCCAGCTGGGGCCTGAGGCCCTGTTCAAAATGCACAGACCAGGCGCCACCAAACCCTGACTGAAATGCAATCAAAACTGTGGGAGCTGGCTTGCCTGCGATAGCGGTGGGTCAGTTAACCCAAGAGTGACTGATACACCGCTATCGCAGGCAAGCCAGCTCCCACATTGGTTAGGTGTGCTGCCTCAGCGTTCAGCAGTCGCCCAGGTCAGTTGGCCTTCTGCATCCACATCGACCAGATGCTCGAGTTGCAACGTCGCCGCATCATCGGCATCGGACGCAGTCTTGAACGTCTGCCCATCAAGGATCTTGTGAAACCTGGGTGCGCCCATGCCATCCAGTGCCTTGACGGCGACGGCGGCGCTGTAGCCACCTTCGCCCGGTACTACGGCGGAAACGGCTTCGTGGTGGGCAAATTGTTTACGTGCCATGTTGCAGGTCCTGGCCAATGGAAAGTCGGCCATTCTAACCGTTAACCGGCCAGTTGCAGGTACTCGCCGTAGGCCTGTGCCGCCGATGCGTCGGTGAAGGTCTGGAAGTCCATGCTGCGCACGACCATGTCGTTCAGAAGCTCGGTGAAGATCATCAGGGCCGGAGAGTTGAAGTAGGCGCTCATGGCCTGCTCGCTGCTCCAGAACCCGGACACCAGCCAGACATCGGGATCGACCTGGGAGTGCTGCAACGAGAATTGCAGGCAACCCTGGGCCTGGCGACCTGGTTCGATCAAACTGCTCAAGCGTGCACCGAGTTCGGTGCTGCACCCGCTACGGGCGCGGATAAAGGCCATATGGCTCGCGGGAATGGGGGTGGACATGTTCGACTCTCCCGTTGAGAAGTGATGCTCGGCAAGCACAATGAGGGCGTGTTGCCACAGGATCAAAGATAACGGCGCGGGGGTGGGCGCGGTTAGTCAATTCCTGCAGGCTTATTGCACAATCCTGCGAGAAGCGTAGGGAGGACGTTCGGCCCCAGGATTTATTCCAGGCCCAGGCCTCATGTTTCAGGGTGATGACAGGCTGCGCACTTGCCTGATTCACGCTATCTCGCAGGATCAGGCAAGGATGCTGCAGAATCGACGTAACACTTTTTGAAAAGCCGCCGCTAAGCTGAGCCCATCAAAGCAGCGTGTAGAGGACGCCCCATGCCGTCGCCCGAATCCAAGTCCATTCCCCTCGATGCCGAGATGGAGAAACAACGCGCCGAGCTGGCCAGTATCGTGCACCGCCACACCTGGGAAGACGGCTCCTACGGCACGGCGATCACCTCGCTGTACCTGAACCGCCACAACGCGCCGCGGGATTTCATGCCGGTGCTGGTGGAACCCGCGCTGTGCATCCTCGCCAGTGGCAGTAAGGAAGTGCGCCTGGCCGACGAGATCTTTGCCTACGACCCGCTCAACTACTTGGTGTTCTCGGTGGCGATGCCGGTAGCCGGCCGCATTATCGACGCCACCGCCGAGGACCCGAACCTCTCGGTGCGTATCAATATCGACCCGGCGCAGCTCACAGCGCTGATCGCAGAGGCCGGGCCGATGGGCGTGCCCTCGCGCCCGACCTCGCGAGGCATGTACGTCGACCGCATCGATCACGCACTGCTCGACGCGGTGCTGCGCCTGACCCGCTTGCTGGACACCCCTAAAGACATCGCGATGCTCGCGCCCTTGATCAACCGTGAAATTCTCTACCGCTTGCTGCGTGGCCCGCAGGGTTATCGCCTGTATGAAATCGCTGTGGCTAACAGCCAGAGCCATCGGGTGAGCCAGGCGATCACCTGGTTGAACGGTAACTACGAACAGCCGCTGCGTATTGACGACCTGGCCAAAGAAGTGAACCTGAGCGTCTCGACCCTGCACCATCGCTTCAAAGCGATCACGGCCATGAGCCCGCTACAATACCAGAAGCAACTGCGCTTGCAGGAAGCCCGGCGGCTGATGATTGCCGAAGGGCTGGAGGCCTCGGCGGCGGGCTATCGGGTGGGGTATGAAAGCCCGTCCCAGTTCAGCCGGGAGTACAGCCGGTTGTTTGGTGCGCCGCCGCTGCGCGACCTGGCCCGGTTGCGCCAAAGCATCTGATGTACGCAGAGCAACATGTGGGAGCTGGCTTGCCTGCGATGGCGGTGTGTCAGTCACTAATGAGTCAACTGAACCACCGCTATCGCAGGCAAGCCAGCTCCCACATTTGATCTCAGGTGTTTGTTAGTCCAAGGTTCTTGGTAGTTGCAGGGTAACGCGCAGGCCGCCTTCACGCAGGTTCTGCAAACTCACTTCGCCCCCATGGCTGTGGGCAATATTGCGCGCAATCCCCAACCCCAATCCGTAACCCTGCTGCTGGCCGGCCAGGCGGAAGTGCGGCTCAAACACCTGCTCCAGTCGCTGCTGCGGCACACCGGGGCCCTCGTCATCCACATGCAGGATGAACTGCACGCCATCGTCCTCGATATGCAAATGCGCGTTCTGCCCGTACTTGAGCGCGTTGTCGATCAGGTTGCCGATGCAGCGCTTCAGCGCCAGCGGCTTGCCTGGGTAGGCTGACAGGGCCGCGCCATCAAGGGTCACTCGGCCATTGCCATGGGGTGCCAGGTACGGCTCCACCAGGCATTCGAGGACGTGGTTGAGATCCACCGGCTGGATGTTTTCGTGGATGTCGGTGTCTTTCACGCATTGCAGCGCGCCCTTGACCAGCAATTCCAGCTCATCCAGGTCACGGCCGAATTTGTTTTGCAGGTTCTCGTCTTCCAGCAATTCCACACGCAGGCGCAGGCGGGTGATGGGCGTGCGCAGGTCATGGGAAATCGCGCTGAACAACTGGCTGCGCTCGGTCAGGTAACGGCTGATGCGTTCACGCATGGCATTGAATGCACGGCCCACTTCCACCACTTCACTGCCGCCGCCTTCAGCCACCGGCTCCACATCGGCGCCCAGGGACATGTCCCGCGCCGCTCGCGCCAGGCGCTTGAGCGGTCGGCTTTGCCAGTGCACCAGCAGGCCGATGAACAGCAGCAGAAAACCGCTGGTGAGCACGATGAACCACACCTGCTGGGACGGCAGGCCTTGCTCTTCCAGGCTGGTGTAGGGCTCGGGCAATAGCGAGGCGATGTACAGCCATTCACCGGGTGCCAGTTGGATCTGGGTGACCAGCACCGGCGGGTTCACCGGTTCCAGGGTCAGCGCGTAATGGGCCCAGGAGCGCGGCAGTTCGTCGAGCTTCAGGCCGGCATTGAAGATGCGCAGGTCTTCGGCGCTGACAAACTCCACCGAGATATGCACGTCGGCACCCAGGGTCTGGCGCAGCACTTCATCCACCGCCACCAGCACCGCTTGCTTGCGCGGGGTTTCGGGCAGTATTTGCATGTCCAGCGGGCGATCATTGAGGGTCACCACAAAACGCGTGCCGCCCATGCTGCGCAATTGGTCCAGCACTAACGGGCGATAGGCCACCGGCAGCGACCGGAAGTAACTCACGCTGGCGGTCATTGAGTGCGCCAGACTACGGGCGCTGGTCACCAGGCCCTCAAGCTGGGTGGCGCGCAGTTGCGACACCCAGATCACGCTGGACAGCGCTTGGGCAAACAGCACCGCCAGCAAGGTCAGCAGTAACATGCGCCCCAGCAGCGAGCGGGGTACCGGGAAGCGGCGACGGCGTTCGTTCAGCGGTTCAATGGGCATTGCCGGCAACCACGCTGGCTGCCAGTTGATAGCCGCTGCCACGCACGGTGCGGATCAGCCGCGGAGGTTTCTCGGTGTCGCGCAGGCGCTGGCGCAAGCGGCTGACGGCCATGTCGACGATACGGTCCAGGGGCATCAGGTCGCGGCCACGGGTGGCGTTGCCGATGGTGTCGCGGTCGAGGATCTGTTGCGGGTGGTCGAGAAACAACTTGAGCAAGGCGAAGTCGGCACCGGAGAGGATCACCTCTTCACCATCCACATGAAACAAGCGGTGGCTGATCATATCCAGGCGCCATTCATCGAACACCCACACATCACCGCCGCTGCTGCGCTCCTGGCCGAATTGGCAGCGGCGCAGCAGTGCCTTGATGCGCGCCTGCAACTCGCGGGGGCTGAATGGCTTGCCGATATAGTCATCGGCGCCCAGCTCCAGGCCGATCACGCGGTCGGCTTCGTCGGAACTGGCGGTGAGCATGATGATCGGCACCTGCGCCTGGCGCGGGTGCTGGCGGATCCAGCGGCACAGGCTGAAGCCGTCTTCGTCTGGCAACATGACATCGAGGATGACCAGGTCGCACGGCGCCTCGTTCATCGCCTGACGGAACCCCGCGCCGTCGGACACGCCACGGACCTGGAAGCCGGCACGACTGAGGTAGGTTTGCAGCAATTCGCGGATTTCCTGGTCGTCGTCGACGAGGAGAATGGATTTACTGATTACGCTCACGGGGCCTCCTTGTTGTTATGGCCTGGCTTAAATCATCGGGTGCCCTTTAGGCCGTCATCGCAGGCAAGCCAGCTCCCACACTTGGAATGCATTCCAGACTGTGGGAGCTGGCTTGCCTGCGATGGCGCCATTATGACCTATGCAAAAGCTTGCTCAAGCGCCACACCAGCCCCAGTCAACCCGGAATACGGCGCCGTCACCAGCCACACCGGAATACCTTTGAAGTAGTCGCTCATGCAGCCTTTGTCGCGAAAACTCTGGGCAAAGCCACTGTTGATAAAGAAGTCGGCAAACCTCGGTATCACCCCACCCACGATGTACACGCCACCGCGCCCACCGGTGGTCAAGACGTTATTGCCCGCCACTCGGCCCAGCCAGATGCTGAACTGGTCCAATACTTCCATGGCCACCGGATCGCCGGCCAGGCCCGCCGCCGTGATGGCTTCGGGGGTGTCGAGCACCGGCTCGTGCCCATCCACCGCACAAATCGCCCGGTACAGCCGTGGCAGGCCGCCACCGCTCAACGCGGTTTCGGCGCTGACATGCCCGATCTCGCTGTAGATGTGTTGCCACAGCTGGGTTTCCCGTGGGCTGCTCAGGGGCAGGTCGACATGCCCACCCTCCCCCGGCAATGCTGCCCAACGGCCTGCGCCGAGGTCCAGCAAGGTGCCGACGCCGAGACCCGTACCCGGGCCGATCACCACGGCCGGACGCAAGGGCTCCGGCGTGCCTTCGCAGACCACGCGGAACTCGTCGGGCTTGAGCCGGGTCATGCCCAGGGCCATGGCCGAGAAGTCGTTGACCAGCAACAGTTCATCCACCTGCAGGGCCTGGCAAAACGCGGTTTTGCTCAGGCGCCAGTGGTTGTTGGTGAACTTGAATTCATCGCCGCTCACCGGCCCGGCCACCGACAGGCACACCGCACCGATGTCCCCGATTTGCAGGCCTTCTTCTTTGAGATAGACCTTGATCGCCTCTTCAGGGCTGCCGTGATCCGCCGTGGCATGCACGCGGATCGAATGCAGTTCCTGATCCCGCCATAACGCAAAACGGGCGTTAGTCCCCCCGATGTCACCGACCAGCGCAAGCTTCACTTAAGCGTCTCCAAGGCAGAGGTAAAGGCGCTGGCGCCCTGCTCTGCGGAGCTTGCGGCCAAGCGCATGAATGCAAACAACTCGCGACCGGCCCCCACGTTATTGCCCAACAGGCCCGTGGCAGGCGTGCGCGCTGCAAATACTTCGGCGTCCACCTTAAGCTCCAGGGTGCCGGTAACGCCATCCACACGGATGATATCGCCATCCTGGACCCGCGCCAGCGGCCCGCCGCTCTGGGCTTCGGGGTTGACGTGGATCGCGGCTGGGATCTTACCCGACGCGCCGGACATTCGCCCATCTGTCACCAGCGCCACTTTGAAACCACGGTCCTGCAACACGCCCAGGAACGGGGTCATCTTGTGCAGTTCCGGCATGCCGTTGGAGCGCGGCCCCTGGAAGCGCATCACCGCGACAAAGTCTTTTTCCAACAGGCCGGCCTTGAAGGCATCGGCCAGGTCCTGCTGGTCCTGGAACACCACCGCGGGCGCTTCGACAACCTGATGCTCCGGCGCTACCGCCGAAACCTTCATCACGCCACGGCCAAGGTTGCCTTCCATCACGCGCAAGCCGCCTTCCGGCGAGAACGCACGGGCCACCGGGCGCAGGATGGTTTCGTCGAGGCTTTCGATCGGGCCGTCGCGCCAGACCAGTTCGCCATCCACCAGGAAAGGTTCCTGGATATAGCGGCTCAGGCCCTTGCCGGCCACGGTATTGACGTCTTCGTGGAGCAGGCCGGCTTCCAGCAGTTCGCGGATCAGGAACGACATACCGCCCGCCGCCTGGAAGTGGTTGATGTCAGCCTTGCCATTTGGATACACGTGGGACAGGGTCGGCACCACCTCGGAGAGGTCGGCCATGTCCTGCCAGGTCAGGATGATGCCTGCCGACATGGCAATGGCCGGCATGTGCAGGGTGTGGTTGGTGGAGCCGCCAGTGGCGTTGAGCGCAACGATGGAGTTGACGATGGACTTCTCGTCGACAATCTCGCCAATCGGCGTGAAGTTGCCATTGGCCTTGGTCAAACGCGTGACCTGGTGCGCAGCTTCACGGGTCAACGCATCCCGCAGCGGCGTGTACGGGTTGACGAACGAAGCGCCGGGCAAGTGCAGGCCCATGACTTCCATCAGCAACTGGTTGGTGTTGGCGGTGCCGTAGAAGGTGCAGGTACCAGGGCTGTGGTAGGACTTCATCTCCGATTCCAGCAGTTCTTCGCGGCTGGCCTTGCCTTCGGCATAGCGCTGGCGCACATCGGCCTTCTGCTTGTTGGAGATACCCGACGGCATCGGCCCGCCCGGCACGAAGATCATCGGCAGGTGGCCGTAGCGCAGTGCGCCCATCATCAGGCCAGGGACGATCTTGTCGCAGATGCCCAGCATCAGCGCGGCGTCGAACATGTTGTGGGACAGCGCTACCGCCGTGGACATGGCAATGACTTCACGGCTGAGCAGGCTCAGCTCCATGCCTGGCTCGCCCTGGGTCACGCCGTCGCACATGGCGGGGGTCCCGC
The DNA here is from genome assembly GCF_049897065.1 of Pseudomonas sp. DWP2-2. Taxonomy (NCBI): domain Bacteria; kingdom Pseudomonadati; phylum Pseudomonadota; class Gammaproteobacteria; order Pseudomonadales; family Pseudomonadaceae; genus Pseudomonas; species Pseudomonas sp. DWP2-2. Next base: position 134,939 of record NZ_JAFCVN010000006.1, read on the forward strand.
CGGCGAACTGACCGACCGAGCCGACTTCGCGCAGAGCCTTTTTGATTTGTTCGGGGAAATGCTCGTAGGGCTGATGCGCCGAGAGCATGTCGTTATAAGAAGAAACAATTGCCACGTTGGCGGCATTCATCATGCGCAGGCTGTTTTTGTCTTCGGTGCCGCAACCGGCCACGCCGTGGGCGAAGTTGGCGCATTGCAGCTTGCCGCGCATCGGACCGTCGCTGGCTGCGCCGCGAATGAGCGCAAGGTAAGCCTCGCGGGTGGCGCGGCTGCGGGCGATAAGCCGTTCGGTGACCTCAAGAACGCGGGGATGCATGTATAGAACTCCAGGCTAACGGATGTGGCGACCTGAGTGTCTATGCTGATCAAACGCCCACGGCTCATGGGATGGCAGGGGGTCGTTTGGATCATCGGACCAGTTGATTCAGGTCACTCGTTGTAGATTGAACAAAATATTGCCACTAAAAAGGCTTGTTTTCTATTTTTATGCGAATAATCTTGTAATTCTTACAACAAATCGACGACAGGCACCTTCCAATGACTCTTCGTATCGCAATCAATGGTTTTGGCCGTATCGGCCGTAATGTCCTGCGCGCACTGTATACCCAAGGCTATCGCCAGGATCTGCAGATCGTCGCCATCAACGATTTGGGCGACAGCTCGATCAATGCTCACCTGCTCAAGTACGACACCGTACACGGCACTTTCGACGCAGAGGTTGCCCACGATCAGGAAAGCCTGACCGTCAATGGTGACCGGATTGCCGTGAGTGCCATTCGCAACCCCGCCGACCTGCCGTGGGCTGCGCACAAGATTGACGTGGTGTTCGAATGCACCGGTCTGTTCACCGACCGTGACAAGGCTGCCGCCCATATTAGCGCCGGCGCGCGCAAGGTGATCATTTCGGCCCCGGCCAAAGGCGCGGATGCCACTGTGGTTTATGGCGTAAACCATGACATCTTGCGTCAATCCCACCAGATCATTTCCAATGCATCGTGCACCACTAACTGCCTGGCGCCGGTGGCCCAGGTGCTGCACCGCGAGCTGGGCATCGAAAGCGGGCTGATGACCACCATTCACGCCTACACCAACGACCAGAACCTTACCGACGTGTACCACACCGACCCGTACCGCGCGCGCTCGGCCACCCAGAACATGATCCCGAGCAAGACCGGCGCCGCTGAAGCGGTGGGCCTGGTGCTGCCGGAACTGGCAGGCAAGCTGACCGGCATGGCGGTGCGTGTGCCCGTGATCAACGTGTCGCTGGTAGACCTCACCGTGCAGTTGAAGAAAGAAGCCACGGCCGATGAAGTCAACGCCCTGCTCAAACACGCCAGCCAGCATTCGAAGATCCTCGGCTACAACACCCTGCCGCTGGTTTCCAGCGACTTCAACCATAACCCGCTGTCGTCGATCTTCGATGCCAATCACACCAAGGTCAGTGGCAAATTGCTCAAAGTATTGGCGTGGTATGACAACGAGTGGGGCTTCTCCAACCGTATGCTGGATAACTGCCTGGCGTTGTGCAACGCCGAGTAACTCCACAAGATCGACCAGATCGTTCCCACGCTCTGCGTGGGAATGCCACCCTGGACGCTCCGCGTCCTGCTCTTAAAGTTGTGACGCGGAGCGTCACAGGATGTGTTCCCACGCAGAGCATGGGAACGAGCGGCACAATCTCCAAGGCATCTCAAAGTGCCACTTGCCATTTCAGTTGATGATAAGCATTATCATTAACTGCAAATCGGTCTGGTATCACTGTGAGCCAATCTCGCTTCAACCACGTCTTCCTCACCCAACGGGTGATCCTGCTACGAACTCTGCAACGCATGGTGCATAACCACAGCACCGCCGAGGACCTGTTGCAGGAAACCTACCTGCGCGTGACTCGGGCCCTCAGCGAGCGGCCAATCGACCACCTTGAACCCTTTGTCTACCAGACGGCGCGCAACCTGGCGCTGGATCACTTGCGTTCGCGCAGGATTCAGGCGCGTACCCTGCAGGAGGATGTCCCGCTGGATGTCCTGCAAAGCGTCGCCGCGCCGGCCAGCACGCCGGAGGAAGCTACCCAGGCCGAGCAGCTACTGGAGCACCTGAGTGTCAGCCTCGGCCAGTTGAGCGCCCGCCAGCAGCGGATTTTCATCCTCAGCCGTCTGCACGGTTGCAGCTATCAGGAAATTGCCGATCAGTTGGGTGTGTCCTTGAGCACGGTGCAAAAGGAACTCAAATTGATCATGGCTATCTGTGTGGGTGTGGCCGAACGGCTGGATCAGCCTTAAGCTTCACCCGACAGAGGTGTCGATCCAAGCTGTAGGAAAAATGAATAGAACGTGGCGAAGACCCGAGGAACACCGTGACGGACCCGAATAAACTGCGCCCCCATGCGTTGGCTCATGAGGTGTTGCAAGACGCGGCCATGGACCAAGCCCTCGATTGGCTGATCGCCTTGCAGTGCCCGCAACCTGGGCAGCAGGCCGCGTTCGACGCTTGGCTGGCCCAGGACCCGGCGCATGTCCACGCCTTCAGCAAGGCCCAGGCCGCCTGGGGTGACGCGCCGGTACACAGCGCCGCCGTGGCCCTCGCCGCACCGCGCAAGCCCAGCGGCTGGCGCCGGATCAGACCGCACTGGAAACCCCTGGCCACCGCCGCCGTGTTACTGGTCGGCCTGTTCAGTTTCAGCAACCTGCCGGTGCGTTTGCAGGCCGACCATCTGACGGTGGTCGGCGAGCGCCAGCGCCTGCAACTGGACGATGGCTCCAAGGTACTGTTGAACACCAACTCGGCATTTTCCAGCACCATCAACCACCACCAGCGCATTGCCCGCCTGTACCAGGGCGAAGCGTTCTTTGAAATAGCGCCCACCCGTGGCCTGCCCCTGGAAATAGACGCCGGCCCGGTGCGCGCCAGCGTGCGTGACACCGCCTTTGCCGTGCGCTACCTCAATGGCGAAGCCCAGGTTCAAGTGCAGCGCGGCGATGTCGACCTGAGCAACACTTTCGACGATGCCCGCGTGCGCCTGAGCGCCGGTGAAAGCATTCGCATCGGCCCCAAGGGTTTCGGCCAACCGGCCAAGCTCGATCCCAGCAAGGACCTGGCCTGGGTGCAGGGCCGGCTAGTGTTCGAAAACTGCCCGATGAGCGAAGTGCTGGCTGAGCTGCGCCGCTATTACCCAGGCTGGATCGTCAACAACAACGAGCAGTTGGCCAGCGTCGCCGTCACCGGCAACTACCGCCTCGACCAGCCCCTGGACGTGGTGCGCTCCCTGGCCCACATCACCTCGGCCAAGCTGTCGGAGTACCCGGCGCTGGTGATCCTGAACTAAATGAGAATTATTTTTACTCGATGTTAACCGGCGATACGTCTCGTTATAGCCAATGCAACTGATTCCTATTTGGTTCGGTTCGCAACTATAAGATTCGTATCCCGGAGCGCTCTCGATGTCCTCTCGTTTCAACCGCCGGTCTGCTTCGCCCGTTTTGTCCTTGCTGACCGCCGCGATCCTGCTGGCTGGTGCGCCCGTCATGAGCGCCACCGCCGCGGAACCTGCCGCTCGCAGCCACGCCAATTACACGTTCAGCATCGAACAGCAGCCATTGGTGTCCGCACTCAACGCTTTCACTGCAGTGACCGGCTGGCAAGTGGGCCTGCCGGCCGAACTGGGCCAGGGCGTATCGTCCCCTGGCGTGCGCGGCCCGCTGCCAGCGGAAAAAGCCCTGGAGCGGCTGTTGGTGGGGACCAACCTGAGCTATCGCAAACTGGGCACCAACAACATCGTGCTGGAAAAACGTAGCGCCGGCAGCGCCCTCGCCCTGCAACAGGTGACCATCAGCGCCACCCGCAATGAACAGGATGTGAACAGTGTACCGAGCACCGTCAGCGTGCACGACCGCGCAGAACTGGACCGCCATCACGTCAACAACATCCGTGAACTGGTGCGCTACGAACCCGGCGTCTCCGTCGGCGGCGCCGGTACGCGCTCGGGTAACGCGGGCTACAACATTCGTGGCATCGACGGCGACCGCGTCCTCACCCAGGTGGATGGCGTTGAAGTGCCGGACAATTTCTTCAACGGCCCTTACGCCAAGACGCGCCGCAATTACGTCGACCCGGAAATCGTCAAGCGCGTGGAGATCTTGCGCGGCCCGGCCTCGGCCCTGTACGGCAGCAGCGCCATCGGCGGCGCGGTGAGTTATTTCACCCTCGACCCGGATGACATCATCAAGCCAGGCCAGGACGTCGGTGCCCGCCTGAAGACCGGCTACAGCTCCGCCGACGAGAGCTGGCTGACCTCCGGCACCTTCGCCGGGCGTGTGCAAGACTTCGACGGTTTGCTGCACCTGAGCCAGCGCAATGGCCATGAAACCGAATCCTACGATGGCAACAACGCCACCGGCCTGGCCCGTACCGGCGCCAACCCGGAAGATGCGCGCACCACCAACGTGCTGGCCAAGCTGGGCTGGAACTATGGCGATGACAACCGCCTGGGCCTGACCTACGAGAAGTTCAAGGATGACCGCGACGTCAATCTGAAAAACGCAGTGGGCGGCCCGTTCATCGGTGGCCGGGGCATGAACCTGTACCGCGACCGTCGGGGTAACGACACCATTACCCGCGAGCGCTTCGGCCTGGAAAACACCTTCGCCCTGGAGTCGCCGATTGCCGACCGCATCAAGACCAGCCTCAACTACCAGATCGCCAAGACCGACCAGACCACCGCCGAAATCTACCAGGCCGGCCGTCGCGTCCTGCGTACCCGCGACACCCTTTACGAAGAGAAGCAGTGGGTCTTCGACGCGCAACTGGACAAGGCCTTCAGCCTCGGCGAAACCGACCACCAGGTTACCTACGGCACCACCCTCAAGCAGCAGAAAGTCACCGGTTCACGCGAAGGCTCGGCCTCGTGCCTGGCCATTGGTGCCGGCTGCACCGCCATCGGCGCGCCAAGCCCGCAAGCGAGCGACAGCGTGAAGAAGGCCAGCGACTTCCCCGACCCGACCATCAACACCTACTCGCTGTTCGCCCAGGACCAGATCACCTGGGACAAATGGACCTTCCTGCCCGCCGTGCGTTATGACTACACCCGGCTCAAGCCCAAGCTGACCCAGGAATTCCTCAACACCGTCAACCCGACCGGCGCCTATGCCGTCGATGGCAAAGACAAGACCTGGAACCGCGTAACACCCAAGTTCGGCCTCACCTATGCCCTGACCGACAACTACACCTGGTTCGGTCAATACGCCGAGGGCTTCCGTACGCCGTCTGCCAAAGCGCTGTACGGTCGCTTCGAAAACCTCAACCTGGGCTACACCGTCGAACCCAACCCCGACCTCAAGCCAGAAACCAGCAAAGGCATCGAAACCGGGATTCGCGGCAAATTCGACGAAGGCTCCTTCGATATTGCGGTGTACTACAACAAGTACCGTGACTTTATCGACGAAGACAACGCCGTGGTCGGCGGCACTGTGGAGCAATTCAAGGCGGTCAACATCAAGCGCGCCACCGTCAAGGGCGTGGAAGCCAAGGGCCGCCTGAACCTGGATACCTTCGGCGCGCCGAAGGGCCTGTATACCCAAGGCTCGGTTGCCTACACCTACGGTCGCAACGACGACAATGGCGAGCCGTTGAACAGCGTCAACCCGCTCAAGGGCGTGTTTGGCCTGGGCTACGACCAGGACAACTACGGTGGCCTGGTGAGCTGGACCTTGGTGAAAAAACAGGACCGCGTCGACAGCACCACCTTTCACGCGCCCGACGGCGGCACCGACGGCCCGTTCAAGACCCCGGGCTTCGGCATCCTCGACCTGACCGCATACTACAAAGTGAGCAAAGACGTGACCGTCAACGGTGGCCTCTACAACCTCACCGACAAGAAGTACTGGAACTGGGATGACGTGCGCAGCTACGACAGCGTCGGCGAAGCCGGTGTGACCGGCCCGGCCAACCTCGACCGCCTGACCCAGCCCGGTCGCAACTTTGCGATCAACGTGATCTGGGACATCTGACCCTTCCGCCTCACCTCGCCGCCATTGCATCCGCGGCGAGGTGAGGATTTTTTACTGTGCCGCGTCTTCTTGTTCGTCTAGTTGATAACAGCTCTTTTCAGGGCACCCAGGCGCTTCTCTTCTCAAGGACTTTTTTCATGACCGCTTCTTCCACCGCAGAACGTCCAAGCCTGCGCTCCCAACGCCTGAACCAGATCACCAACGAGCCGCACACCAAGCTCGACGCATTGGTGAAGGCTCACGCGCCGTTCGAAACCCAAGCCAACTTCGCCCGCTTCGTAGTGGCCCAGTACCTGTTCCAATCGGAACTGGTGGCCTTGTACAACGATGCCGAACTGAACCAGATCATCCCTGACCTGGCCGCCCGCTGCCGCGCCGAAGCCGCCAAGCTCGACCTGGCAGACCTGGACACCGAAACCCCGGCCCCGGTTGCCGGCGCGGTGAACAACCCCAGCAAAGCCGAAGCTTTGGGCTGGCTGTTCGTCTCCGAAGGCTCCAAGCTGGGCGCTGCGTTCCTGATCAAGCGCGCCGTGGGCCTGGGCCTGAGCGAAACCTTCGGTGCCCGCCACCTGGGCGAGCCGGCCGGTGGTCGCGCCGAGGGCTGGAAAAGCTTCACCCGCACCCTCGACGGCCTGGCATTCAGTGCCGAAGAAGAAGCTGCCGTGGAAAAAGGTGCGATTGATGCGTTTGTGCGCTTCACCGTGTTGCTGGAACAGGCGTACGCTAGCGCACCAGAACTGGCGTAAGTGTTCTGGTAGACAGCGGTTCAATGTGGGAGCTGGCTTGCCTGCGATGGCGGTGGGTCAGCGCCAGATGTTTAACCTGATACACCGCAATCGCAGGCAAGCCAGCTCCCACACTTGGGTGCATTTCATGGCTGATAATGTGTAAACCTTCCCACCAGAAAACTGCAGCATGACCGGCAAACCCCAATCCTCCTCCAAAATCGCCCAAGTCCTCTTTGGCCTGCTGGCCTACGTCAGCCTGGGGATCGGCTTGGTGGCGATTGTGATACCGGGGTTGCCCACCACCGAATTCATCTTGCTCGCCGCCTGGGCCGCCACCAAAAGCTCGCCGCGCCTCAGCGCCTGGCTGGAAAACCACCGCCTGTTCGGGCCGATCCTGTCCAACTGGCGCAATGGCAAGATCATCGCCCGCCGCGCCAAGGTCAGCGCCACCGTGAGCATGTTGCTGTGCGCCGTGCTGATGCTGGTGATGCTCGATCACGGCTGGCCGGTGTACCTGGCGATTGCCGGGATGAGCCTGGGCAACCTGTGGATCTGGTCCCGCCCCGAGCAGCTCGCACGCCCCGTATAACGGCCGGTGTAGGCATTTTCCTACCGCTCATCGCCTATTGCTCATGAATTGATTTGTGACGCCGATGTTTCAGGTACGGCGCCGAATGGACTTGGCTCTTCTGCGTGCATTCCAACAAGTCCATTCGTGAGTGAACCTATGTTCGACACCCTCTCCATCCGCTTGAAAATCGTGTTGCTGTCCGGCCTGTGTCTGTTGGGTGTGATTGCACTGGTGGTCGGCATCAATATCTACAACACCAACCAGAACGATCGGCTGGTCAGTGATTCAAGCTCACGAATGCTCACCGCCAGCGTGGAGCAGTTGCTGCAATCCAAAGCGGCCGAACAGGCCGGCCACTTGCAGCAGACCTTCGGCGAAAACCTGCTGGTGGTCACAGCCCTGGCCGACCAGATCAAAGACCTGCGTCAGTTGGGCACTCAGCGTTCCCTTGAAGCCGGAGCCCTGCGTGAAGAGCTCAACCGCAGCGTCAAAACCGCGTTCGAGCGCAACACCAAAGTGCTGGGCATCTGGTTGTCGTTCGAACCCAACGGACTGGATGGCAAGGACAGCGAATTCATCGACGACAAGGCACGCGTCTCCAATGAAAAAGGCCGGTTTTCCAGCTACTGGAGTCGTGCTGGCGGCGAAGGCCAGAACACCATCATGGTCGAAGATGACCTGACCAAGACCACCCTCAACCTCAGCGGCACGCCCTACAACATCTGGTACACCTGCCCACGAGACACGCGCAGTACGTGCCTGCTGGACCCGTACGAAGACACGGTGGCCGGCAAACCGGTACTGATGACCACCATTTCCCTGCCGCTGATCGTCGACGGCAAAGTCATCGGTGTCGTCGGCGTGGACATCGCCCTCACCGCCCTGCAAGCGAGCACCGATGCTGCGCAGAAAGACCTGTTCAACGGCGCCGCCCACCTGGAGATTCTGTCCAGCACCGGCCTGATCGCCGCCTACAGTGGTGAGCCGGGCAAAGTTGGCAAGAACCTGATCGACAGCATCGGCGCCGAAGGCAAGGAGATCGTGCAACTGCTGGCCAATGACCGGCCGGTTATCCGTGAACAGGACGACACCATTCGTGCCGTGTACCCGCTCAAGCCGATTGCCGGTGCCAAATCCTGGGGCGTGGTGATCAAGCTGCCCAAAGCGGTGATGCTGGCCGACAACGAAAAACTGCAAGCCGTGCTCGACGAGGCCCAGGCAACGGGCACGCTCAAAGCCCTGCTGGTGGCCGCCGCCGCTGGCCTGCTGGGCTTGCTGCTGATCTGGCTGACTGCCACCGGCGTGACCCGCCCTATCAATAGCGTGGCCGCCATGCTCAAGGACATCGCCAGCGGTGACGGCGACCTCACCCAGCGCCTGGCCTATGCCAAGAAAGACGAACTGGGCGAGCTGGTGAACTGGTTCAACCGTTTCCTCGACAAGCTGCAGCCGACCATTGCACAGATCAAGCAAAGCATCACCGAAGCTCGTGGGACGGCCGATCAGTCGTCCGCCATTGCGCGCCAGACCAGCGAAGGCATGCAGGTGCAGTTCCGTGAAATCGACCAGGTCGCCACCGCGTCGAACGAAATGAGCGCCACCGCCCACGACGTGGCCAACAGCGCCTCCAATGCCGCCAGCGCGGCACGCGGTGCCGACCAGTCGGCCCGCGAAGGCATGTCGATCATCGAGCAGAGCACCCGCGATATCACCACCCTGGCCGACGAAGTCAGCAAAGCCGTGGGCGAAGTCGAAGCCCTGGCGGTCAACAGCGAGCAAATCGGTTCAGTGCTGGAGGTGATCCGCAGCATTGCCGAACAGACCAACCTGCTGGCGTTGAATGCGGCGATTGAAGCGGCACGCGCCGGGGAAAGCGGACGTGGTTTTGCGGTGGTGGCCGACGAGGTGCGCAACCTGGCCAAACGCACCCAGGACTCGGTGGAAGAAATCCGCCTGGTGATCGAGCGTATCCAGAGCGGCACCCGTGGCGTAGTGGCGACCATGCACTCCAGCCAGCACCAGGCGCAGAGCAATGCCGGGCAGATCCATCAAGCCGTGCAAGCCCTGGGCAAGATCAGCGACGCGGTCACCGTGATCAGCGACATGAACCTGCAAATCGCCAGCGCGGCCGAACAGCAGAGCGCGGTGGCCGAAGAGGTCAACCGCAACGTCTCGGCGATTCGCACCGTGACTGAAACCCTGACCGGCCAGGCTACCGAGTCGGCGGCGATCAGTAGCCAGCTCAATGCGCTGGCCAGCCAGCAGATGAAGTTGATGGATCAGTTCAGGGTCTGACTCGGTTCTGAAACATTGCCCCCTGTAGGAGCGAGCTTGCTCGCGAAAAACGTCAACGATAACGCGTGCTTCCTGAATAAACGCGGCGCCTTTGAGTTCTTCGCGAGCAAGCTCGCTCCTACATATAGAGCAGGGCAGTGGTGAATTACCGGCCGGGCCAGGCCTGGACGAACGGCGTCAGGTCTTCCTTCGGCGCCGTACGCGGTGGGTTCTGCGGCGTGCCCAGGTAGAGAAAGCCAATCACTTCTTCATTCGCCGCCAACCCCAGGCCTTTAGCGACATGGGCTGAGTAGGACAATTCGCCGGTACGCCACACCGCACCAATACCCTGGGCATACGCCGCCAGCAGAATGCCGTGGGCCGCACAGGCGGCGGCCAGCAACTGCTCGGACTTGGGCACTTTGAAATGCTCTTGCACACGTGCAATCACCACCACCACCAGCGGCGCACGCAGCGGGCCGTTCTGGGCCTTGTCGATGGCGGCTTGCGGTGCGTCGGCGTCTTGCAGACGAGCGGCTTCGGCCAACAGCATGCCCATCTGTTCACGGGCTGCGCCTTCCACGGTGAGGAAACGCCACGGGCGCAGTTGACCGTGATCGGGCGCGCGCATGGCGGCGGCGAACAGCAGGTCGCGCTGCTCCTGGGTCGGTGCCGGGTCGAGCAAACGGGGCACGGAAACACGGTTGAGCAAAGCGTCGAGAGCCTGCATTGGCCACCTCCATAAAAAAATGTGCAGCCATTCTAGCGGGAAAGAATCGGGATGCCACCAAACGATAATTGCTCTTATTCAATCTGCCCTGCCCTGTTAGACTTTGCGCCTTAATTTTCTGCCCTCGTCCAGGAATCTCGATGTTCCGTGCGCTTTTGTACCTGCCTGCAGCGTTGATGGCTTTAAGCCTGACTGCTTGCGATGACGCCCCTCGCTTCACGAAAGCAGAGCCGGGTGAATCGCGGGCCGGTGGCGCGGCGACGGTAAACAAGCGCGACCAGAACGCCTTTTCCTTGCCCTCGGCCAACCTGGCGCCGACGCGGCGCCTGGACTTCAGCGTCGGCAACAGTTTCTTTCGCAACCCGTGGGTGATTGCGCCGTCCACCACCACGGCGCGCGATGGCCTGGGCCCGCTGTTCAATACCAACGCCTGCCAGAACTGCCATATCAAGGATGGCCGTGGCCACCCGCCACTGCCCGACGCGCCCAATGCCGTATCGATGCTGGTGCGCCTGTCCATCCATCCCTCTATTACAGAGCAGCCCGCCTACGCCAAGCTCATCGAACAGATCGGCGTGGTACCCGAGCCGGTCTACGGCGGGCAACTCCAGGACATGGCGGTGCCTGGCGTTGCGCCGGAAGGCAAGGTGCGGGTCGACTACACACCGGTCAACGTCAGGTTCAAAGACGGCACGCTCGTTGAATTACGCAAGCCCGACCTGCAGATCACCCAACTCGGCTACGGCCCGATGCACCCCGACACACGCTTCTCGGCGCGTATCGCCCCGCCGATGATCGGCCTGGGCCTGCTCGAAGCGATCAGCGATGCCGATATCCTGCGCAACACCGACCCCAAGACCGCCGACAAAGAGGCCATCCTGGGCCGCGCCAATTGGGTCTGGGATGACGCTCAGGCCAAAACTGTCCTCGGGCGTTTTGGCTGGAAAGCCGGGCAGCCCAACCTCAATCAACAAAACGTTCACGCGTTTTCTGGTGATATGGGCCTCACCACGTCCCTGAGACCCTTTGATGACTGCACCGACGCCCAAGTGGCCTGCAAGCAGGCGCCCAACGGCAATGGCCCGCAGGGTGAACCGGAAGTCAGCGATAACATCCTGCGCTTGGTGCTGTTCTACACCCGCAACCTCGCGGTGCCCGCACGTCGGGACGTTGATACGCCGCAAGTGCTGGCCGGCAAGAACCTGTTCTACCAGGCCGGTTGCCAGGGCTGTCACAAGCCCAGCTTCACCACCGCCGCCAATGCCGCCGAACCTGAACTGGCCAACCAGTTGATCCGCCCTTACAGCGACCTGCTGCTGCACGATATGGGCGAAGGCCTGGCCGACAACCGTAGCGAATTCAAAGCCACCGGCCGCGACTGGCGCACCCCGCCGCTGTGGGGTATCGGCCTGACGCAAACCGTGAGTGGTCACACCCAGTTCCTGCATGACGGCCGCGCCCGCAACCTGCTTGAAGCCGTGCTGTGGCATGGCGGTGAAGCTCAAGCGGCGCAGCAACATGTGTTGTCGTTCAATGCCGAGCAGCGTGCCGCGTTGCTGGCGTTCCTGAATTCTTTATAAGCTTTGCCCCACTTACAGAAGGGAGCTCGACATGTTTCGTCCCAAGTTGTTGTTCACCAGCCTCGCCGCCCTGGCCTTGGGCGCTTGCTCGCCCCAAGACCCGCAAGCAGTGACCTCGGCAGCCATCGCCAAACAAGTGATCCTGCCAACCTATAGCCGCTGGGTTGAGGCCGACCGTCAACTGGCCGTCAGCGCCCTGGCCTACTGCCAAGGCAAGGAAAGCCTGGACACCGCCCGCGCCGACTTCCTACACGCGCAAAAAGCCTGGGCCGAGCTGCAACCGCTGCTGATCGGCCCGCTGGCCGAAGGCAACCGGGCGTGGCAGGTGCAGTTCTGGCCAGACAAGAAGAACCTGGTCGGCCGTCAGGTCGAGCAATTGGTCAGCGCCCAACCGCAGATCGACGCCGCGGCCCTGGCGAAATCCAGCGTGGTGGTGCAGGGCCTGTCGGCCTACGAATACATCCTCTACGACGCCAAGCCCGACGTCGCCGACGAAGCCCAGAAAGCACGTTATTGCCCGTTGCTGATGGCTATCGGCGAGCGCCAGAAAGTCCTGGCCGAAGAGATCCTGGCCAGTTGGAACAGCACCGACGGTATGCTCGCGCAAATGACCAAGTTTCCGAACCAGCGCTACGCTGATTCCCACGAAGCCATCGCCGATCTGCTGCGCGTGCAAGTGACCGCCCTGGACACCCTGAAGAAAAAACTCGGCACCCCAATGGGCCGCCAGACCAAGGGCATCCCGCAACCGTTCCAGGCCGATGCCTGGCGCAGCCAGTCGTCCCTGCAGAGCCTGGAAGCCAGCCTCGCCGCGGCTCAGACCGTGTGGGTAGGCGTCGATAACAAAGGCCTGCGTGGCCTGCTGCCGGCGGACCAAAAGCCACTGGCCGAGAAAATCGACGCCGCCTACGCAGCGTCGCTGAAACTGTTCGCCAGCAACCAGCGCACCCTCAACGAACTGTTGAACGACGACGTCGGGCGCCAGCAACTCAACGACATCTACGACAGCCTCAACGTAGTCCACCGCCTGCATGAAGGTGAACTGGCCAAGGCGCTGGGCGTACAACTGGGCTTTAACGCCAACGACGGTGACTGATGATGCTCAGGCGACAGGCTTTGGCGGTGGGCAGCGTGCTGCTCAGCGCTATCACCTTGGGTGGCTGGACGCTGTTCAAGCACAAAGACAAAGGCCCGCTGCTGCTGTCGGCGCGCGATGACGCCGACGGCAAGCACTACGCTGTCGGCTATCGCCTGGACGGCAAGCCGGTATTTGCCACTCAGGTCAGCCAGCGCTGCCATGACATCATTAACCACCCGACGTTGCCGATTGCGTTGTTCGTCGCCCGTCGCCCAGGCACCGAGAGCTACCTGATCGACCTACGCGATGGCAGGCTGCTGCAAACCATCACCTCGAACGCCAACCGCCATTTCTATGGCCATGCGGTGATCCACAGGAGCGGTGACTGGCTGTACGCCACCGAGAACGACACCTCCGACCCTGGCCGCGGCCTGTTGGGTGTGTATAAGTTTGAAGGTGAGCGGCTGGTGCACAGCGGCGAGATATCTACCCACGGCATCGGCCCGCATCAAGTCTCGTGGATGCCCGACGGCGAGACGCTGATCGTGGCCAACGGTGGCATTCGTACCGAAGCCGAAAGCCGGGTAGAGATGAACCTCAATGCCATGGAGCCGAGCCTGGTGCTGATGCGGCGCGACGGCAGCCTGATCAGCAAGGAAACCCTGGCCCAGCAGATGAACAGCGTGCGGCACATGGGTATTGCCAGCGATGGCACCATCCTCACCGGGCAACAGTTCATGGGCCCGTCCCAGGAGCGTTCCGAGTTGCTGGCGATCAAGCGACCGGGGCAGCCGTTCGTGGCGTTCCCGGTGGCTGACGAACAGTTGCAGGCGATGGGGCATTACACCGCCAGCGTGGCGGTGCATAGCGAACTGCGCCTGGTGGCGTTGACAGCACCGCGGGGCAATCGCTTTTTTATCTGGGACATGGACACCACCGAACTACGCCTGGATGGGCCCTTGCCGGACTGTGCGGGGGTGGGTGCGGTGGCGGATGGGTTTGTGGTGACATCCGGTCAGGGGCGTTGCCGCTTCTATGACTGCCGCCAGGAAAAGTTACTGGCAACACCACTGGAGTTACCGGCGGGGTTCTGGGATAACCACCTGCACCTGGTCTAAAGACCGACGACATCAAAATGGCTGATCGTTCCCACGCTCTGCGTGGGAATGCGACCCGTGACGCTCTGCGTCACTGGCGCTAACGGACGAGACGCAGAGCGTCTCAAGAGGCATTCCCACGCAGAGCGTGGGAATGATCATGCCTGGCGCACCATAAAAAAAGGGCCTCGCATGGCAAGGCCCTTTTCGGGGTCAATCGTTTCAACTTTGCGGCCTCATCGCTTGAGACATGCCGAACATGAATAACAACAGTTCATGGTCGGGCTTGGCCGCCACACTCGTCTTGGCAATGCGTGGCAGCAGGCATTGCCCGCCACCGTCTACCGCACTCAACACTTGTGTACGAGGTTGTTCCCATACCGCCAGGGCCAGGGCTGCAACACCCAATGCCCCGACCAGAAACAAACCTCGTGCTATTTCTAGCTTCATCTGGTTAAACCCTTGATAGCGCTGCCAAACGCCGTCTCGTAAAAGTAGCTGAGTTTTTTCCAGTCGGTATCATTCCACGACGAATGGCGACGCAATTGCAGCATGTCGTGGGACGCGGCCCGATAAGCGGTCAGGCGCTGGCGGCATTTCTCAAAGTCCAGCAGGGCCACTTCCACAGTCGCCGCATCAGGCTCACCGGTCACCCGCACGAAAATGTGCTTGATATACAGGCAACCGTGTTGCCAGCGGCCTTTGTGCATACGGGCCAAGGTGCCGGCCAACTCTTGCAGCAGGCGCTCGTGGACCGCCTCGCCATACTGTTCGCGGCCACCGGCGGCGTACCAGTTTTCAATCTCGTCGAAACCGTCCAGGGACGCGGTGACCAACAGGGCTTTCCATTGGTGCTCCGGGTCGCGACGTGCTTCGCAAAACACCAGTTCCGGCACACGCACATCCAGCAAACGCAGGCCTTTGAGGGCATCGCGTTCACGCAGCACGGTCGGACGCCCAAAGGGGTGCAGCCAGCTACGGTAAATGTGGCCGGTCTGGCGCTTGCAATAGAGCAAACGGCCATTAGGGCTTATGACCCGTTGCACGCCACTTTCACCACCACGTCGGCGGTTGGGTTCTTCAACCCACTCACCCTGTTGACGCCAGAAAAAATCAAATCGTTCTTCGGGAGCTACATGACTGCCTACTACGCACTCAACTGCCATCCTGTTACCTCTTGCGCAATACATACACTCGCCACATGGCGTAGAGCGGTATGAAGTCCAGGGATTCCTGAACACGGAAACCGGCCTGCTCGAATTCTGCCTCGACAGTAGCAGCCGGTAACACAAACCGGTTTTGGTAACCTTCTTGCTCACCTTTTTTGCGACGACGCACTTCGCTGCGCTTGCGCTTCCAGGCCTTGAAATTGCCGTCTACCCACAGCGAAATAATCACGCTGTCGCGGGTAACACGTTGAAACTCGCGAAGTATTGTCAGCCTGTGCTCTGGCTCACCGATGTGGTGCATCAAGCGCATGCAAAAAATACTGTCGACGGAGTTATCTGGCAAATCGATATCAAAGGCAGAGGTCTGCAAAGGGCGTACCCGTTTCACCACCTCTGCCGGTTGGGCAGCTGTGGCGATCTTCAACATCGACGCCGAATTGTCAGCTCCGATAATCACACGGTTGGGTTTTTCGGCCAGCAACGGCCAGAAACGTCCAGCACCACACGGCAGGTCCAACACCAGCCCCGGCTCGCCGGCCATGGCCAGCGCACCGCGCGCCAACTGCTCGTCGCGCTTGTGGGACAACCGGCGAGCCAGATTGTCCTGATGCTTGAGCAAATATTTCTGGGCGTGTTGATCGTCGTACTTATCAGAAAATTCCAGCTTGATCGGGGAAGGCATCTTACGTCTCCAGTAACTGATGCCTACGACCTTAAGCAGCGAACTGTGATCAACAGGTCAACTCGTTGTGAAAATCTTGTCCTGTCCAATTGCATACATTTCAAGACTTTACAGAAACATTCAGTAGCACCGGGCCATCTTCGCCGAAAAGCACGCAGTCTGCATCAGCAAAACGACAGACTGAAGGGTCAGGTTTTGACTGGGTTGAGTTCCACATGAAAACGGCAGCCATTAGGCTCCATGGTGCTCAGGCTCACGCTCCAACCCTGGCTTTCGCAGATCCGCTGCACCAGTGACAGGCCGAGGCCAAGGCCCTCGCCACGCTTCTCGCTACCGCGCACGAACGGCTCGAACATCGCTTCGCGCTTCTCTTCGGGGATCCCCACACCGGAGTCCTCCACCGTGAAACCACTGGGCTCCAGGGTCAGGCGGATAAACCCTTGCTCGGTGTAATGCAGTGCGTTGCGCAGCAGGTTGCCCATCACCGCATGCAAGAAGGTGGTGTTGTAGCAGGTGTCCAGGGGGTTGCCTGGCAGGTAGATCAACGTCAGGCCTTTTTTCTCGATGGGCTCGCGCCAGATACCGAGCAGGTCTTCGGCCACCTGGGTGAGGTTGCCTTGGGGTGAACTGGCGGCGTCGTCGTGTTTGGCGCGGGCCAGCATCAGGAAGGTTTGCACCAGCTCGCGCATTTCTTCACAGGCACGGGCTATGCGCTCTACCTGGTTGCGACCACGTTGATCGATGGCCGGGTTTTCGCGCAACAGTTCGCAGGAGCTGGCCAGGACCATCAAGGGCGTGCGCAGCTCATGGCTCACATCGCTGGTAAACAATTGCTCACGTGACAGCGCCTGGCGTAAACGCCCCAGGGTGGCGTCGAACGCCACCGCCAGTTCGCCCACTTCATCGGCGGCGTAATCCGGCGCCAGGGGCGGTGCCAGGCCCAACAGTTGGTCACGATGACGGACCTGGCGGGCCAGGCGTACCACCGGCGCCATCACCTTGCGGGCCAGCACCCAGCCGAGGAACGCCGCCAGCGCCAGGCTGAGTACGAACCCCACCAGCACTACCGCAAACAGCACGCGCTCACGCTCTTCGAAATCGCTCTGGTCTTGCAGCAATACATAACGCCGGCCGTCGACCACTTCGACCATGGCGTGGTACGACAGCGCCTCGCGAAACACCTCATGGAACCCCGGGTCCAGATGGCGCAGATCCTTGGGCAGTTCAAAATCGCCACGCCCGCCGCTGAAATAGAACAGCTGGTCCGGTTCTGGCCGGTGGCTCCAGTCTTCAACGCTGTCCATCAGCAACAGGCGCTGCAGGTCACCCCCCAGGCCAGCCGAGATCAACTTCTCCTCCACCAGGTGCACCGTCGCGATGATGCCGATGGCGAAGGCCCCCGCCACCAACGCACTCATCAAGGCGAAGGCGATGATGATGCGCTGGGCAAGGCTTTGCTTAAACTCCATCACGACCCTCGGCCAGGCGATAACCCACACCGTGCACCGTTTGCAGTAGCGGTTTGGCGAAGGGCTTGTCGATCACTTGACGCAATTGATGAACGTGGCTGCGCAGGCTGTCGCTGTCCGGGCAGTCGTCGCCCCACAGGGCTTCTTCGAGAATTTCCCGGCGCAGAACGTGCGGGCTTTTTTGCATCAGCACGGCGAGCAGTTTCAGGCCCACGGGGTTGAGCTTGAGCAAGCGCCCTTCGCGGGTGACTTCCAGCGTATCGAGGTCGTAGTTCAGGTCACCCACTTGCAGGGCACGACGCCCGCCACCCTGGGCACGGCGCAACACCGCTTCGATACGCGCAGCCAGTTCCGACAAGGCGAAGGGTTTGAGCAGGTAGTCATCGGCGCCAGACTTGAAGCCCTGCAGCCGGTCGTCCAGTTGATCGCGAGCGGTAAGCATGATCACCGGCGTGTCGCGGCGCGCGTCTTCGCGCAGGCGTTTGCACAGGGTGTAGCCATCGATGCCGGGCAACATGATGTCGAGCACGATCAGGTCGTAATGCTCGGTGGCTGCCAGGTGCAGGCCCGACAAACCGTCCTGCGCACAGTCCACTGTGTAGCCTTTGAGCCCCAGGTAATCGGCCAGGTTGGCGAGGATATCGCGGTTGTCTTCAACCAATAGAATTCGCATGGGCAGTGTCTCCGTACGCGGTAACGGCCGTGTTGGCTCGCGCAGCTTAAGGCCAAGCGGGGCTCAGGGATAGAGCGCAGAGCCCCGCCGATAAAGCTTTTCAACTGTTTTTAGAGCCAAACAAGTTTTTCACTATAGCTTCACAAACTGACTACAGCCTCAGGAAGAAGATCGCCCCCCATTGATCTAAGGAACATAGACATGGGTTTTTTCAAAACCGCGCCAATGCGTTATTTGCTGTTGATCACCGGGGCCTGGTTAGTGGTTTTCCTGCTCACCCGCAGTGTGCTGCTCATCACTCACCTGGATGAAGTCGGCGGCAACCTGCTGCCGGTGTTTGGCGTAGGTGTGCTCTACGACCTGGCCTTCCTCGCCTATGCAGCCTTGCCGCTTGGCCTGTATTTGCTGCTATGCCCACCCGCCCTGTGGCGCCGCCGTGGCCATCGCTGGTTCCTGCAAGCGGTGCTGACCGTCAGCCTGTTCGCCATGCTGTTCACCTCGGTAGCCGAATGGTTGTTCTGGGATGAGTTTGGCGTGCGCTTCAATTTTATCGCCGTCGATTACCTGGTGTACTCCGATGAGGTACTGAACAACCTGCTGGAGTCTTATCCGATCGGCAAGCTGCTGAGCCTGCTGGCAATGCTGGCGTTGATTCTGAGCGTGGCTCTGCGCAAACCCTTCAATGCCGCGATGGCAGCGCCATTGCCTGCACTGCGTGGCCGTGTGATCAACGCCCTGGGCCTGCTGGTGCTCGCCGGCCTCAGCCTGCAACTGGTCAGCCAGGACAGCCCGCGCACCCAAGGCGGCAACGCGTACAACAACGAATTGGCCAGCAATGGCCCCTATCAGTTCTTCGCCGCGTTCCGTAACAACGAACTGGACTACACCCAGTTTTACAAAAGCCTGCCGACCGACGTCGTCGCCAAGCAGTTGCGCGCCGAACTGAGTGAACCCAACGCCCGCTTTATCGACCAGGACCCGCTGGATATTCGCCGAGCCATCACCAACCCCGGCACACTGCGCAAGCCCAACATCGTACTGGTGACCATCGAGAGCTTCAGCGCCAAGTACATGGGCAGTAATGGCGATGCGCGCAACCTCACGCCCAATCTGGATGCGTTGCGCCAACAGAGCCTGTACTTCAATAACTTCTACGCCACCGGTACGCGCACCGACCGCGGCCTGGAAGCCATTACCCTGGCAATCCCGCCGACGCCGGGCCGTTCGATCGTCAAGCGCATCGGCCGCGAAAGCGGGTTCGCCAGCCTGGGGCAACAGCTCTCGGCCATTGGCTATGACAGCGTGTTTGTCTATGGCGGGCGCGGTTACTTCGACAATATGAACGCGTTCTTCAGCGGCAACGGCTATCGGGTGGTGGACCAGAGCAGCGTGCCAGAGTCGGAGATCTCGTTCAAAAACGCCTGGGGCATGGCCGACGAAGACCTGTTCAAACAAACCTTGAAACTGGCCGACGCCGACTACGCCAAGCAACAGCCGTTCTTGCTGCAACTGATGACCACCTCCAACCACCGTCCTTATACCTACCCGGACGGGCGCATCGACATCAAATCCGGCAAGGGCCGCGACGGCGCGGTGAAATACACCGACTACGCCATCGGCCAGTTCCTTGAGGCAGCGCGCCAGAAGCCGTGGTTCGATAACACGATCTTCGTGTTCGTCGCCGACCACACCGCCGGCAGCGCGGGCAAGGAAGACTTGCCTATCACCAACTACCAGATCCCGCTGTTTATCTACGCGCCCAAGCTGATCGACGCACGGGAATCCGCCCAACTGTCCAGCCAGATCGACCTGGCGCCAACCTTGTTGGGCCTGCTCAACCTGAGCTACGAATCGACATTCTTTGGCCGCAACCTGCTGCAAGACAACCCATTACCTCCACGGGTGGTGGTGGGCAATTACCAGCACCTGGGTCTGTTTGATGGCAAGGACCTGGCAATCCTCAGCCCGCGCCAAGGCTTGCGTCGCCACGACCAGGCCCTGGGCGAGAGCCAGGAGCTGCGCGTCGGTAGCGATGACCCCTTGATTCAACGGGCGATCACCTACTACCAGGCCGCCAGTTACGACTACAAACAGCAACTGCTGAGCTGGAAAGCGCCCAAGGAAGAGGCACCAGTCTTAAGCAAACGCTAATCAAAAAGCCCCGCGCAGGTGAGCGCGGGGCTTTTTTACCAAGGTTCGAGATGAAATCCCCCTCCTCTTTACCGGTTTCCAAACCGCTTGATTTTTGGCTGTGCCTGGGCCTGCCTGCCAGCGCTGCAGTGGCCTTGCTGTTGCTGGAGCTGACGTCACTGGACATGGACCTGGCCAGGCTTTTCTACAGTGCAGAGGCTGGCGGCTTCATTGGCCGCTATAGCTTCTTCCTTGAAGACATCCTGCATGACCGTGCCAAGCAACTGGTGATCCTGTTTTCGGTGCTGGCGATTCTGGGCCTGGTCGGCAGCTTCATGCTGCAGCGACTCAAGCCGTACCGCCGTGAACTGGTGTGCCTGGTGCTGTCGCTGGGAATGGCGACGGCGTTCGTGTCGCCATTGAAAACCATCACCGCCGTGCAATGCCCCTGGAGCCTCAAGGAGTTCGGCGGCCAGGAAACCTACAGTGAACTGCTCAGCCCGCGCCCACCTACCGATAAACCCGGCCGTTGCTGGCCCGGCGGACATGCCGCCACCGGGTTCGCCTTGTTCGCCTGGTTCTTTGCCTTGCGGGATCGACGGCCGCGGCTGGCCCGATATGCGTTCATCTTTGCCGTCAGCCTGGGCAGCGTGTTTTCAGTCAGCCGTATGCTGCAAGGGGCGCATTTCTTTTCCCACAATGTGTGGACAGCGATCTTTTGCTGGCTGATCTGCCTCGGGCTGTATTGCTTGTTGCTGTACCGGCCTAATCGCATTCTCCTGTAGGAGCGAGCTTGCTCGCGAAAAACGCACAGGCGCCGCGTTTACTCAGCAAGCACGCTTTACCGTTGACGTTTTTCGCGAGCAAGCTCGCTCCTACAGAGGAAGGCAAGCCGTGCATAAAAAAGCCCCGCCTGCATCACTGCAGGCGGGGCTTTTTAAAGCGCCGGGTAGGCTGGCTTACATCATGCCGCCCATGCCACCCATGCCGCCCATGTCTGGCATACCGCCGCCAGCCGAGCCTTCTTTCTTCGGTGCTTCAGCGATCGCAGCTTCGGTGGTCAGGATCAGACCGCCGATGGAGGATGCTGCTTGCAGCGCGGAACGAGTCACCTTGGTTGGATCCAGGATGCCCATTTCGATCATGTCGCCGTACACGCCAGTCGCAGCGTTGTAACCGTAGTTACCTTTGCCGTTCTTGACTTCGTTGACCACAACGCTTGGCTCATCGCCAGAGTTGGCAGCGATCTGGCGCAGCGGTGCTTCAACGGCACGGCGCAGTACAGCGATACCAACGTTCTGGTCAGCGTTGTCGCCGGTCAGGTCAGTCAGGGCTTCCAGAGCACGGATCAGCGCAACGCCACCGCCAGGTACCACGCCTTCTTCAACGGCTGCACGGGTTGCGTGCAGGGCGTCTTCAACGCGGGCCTTCTTCTCTTTCATTTCAACTTCGGAGCCAGCGCCAACCTTGATCACTGCAACACCGCCAGACAGCTTGGCCAGGCGCTCTTGCAGTTTTTCACGGTCGTAGTCCGAGGAAGTCTCGGCAACCTGGGCACGGATCTGAGCGATACGGGACTCGATGTCGCCTTCAACGCCAGCACCGTCAACGATGATGGTGTTTTCCTTGGAGAGGGTCACGCGCTTGGCACTACCCAGGTTTTCCAGGGTGGCGCTTTCCAGGCTCAGGCCGATCTCTTCGGAGATAACGGTACCGCCGGTCAGAACGGCGATGTCCTGCAGCATGGCCTTGCGACGGTCGCCGAAGCCTGGAGCCTTGACGGCTGCAACCTTGACGATGCCACGCATGTTGTTCACAACCAGAGTCGCCAGGGCTTCGCCTTCAACGTCTTCAGCCACGATCAGCAGTGGGCGGCCGGCTTTGGCAACGGCTTCCAGCACTGGCAGCATTTCGCGGATGTTGGAGATCTTTTTGTCGACCAGCAGGATCAGCGGGCTGTCCAGTTCGGCAACCATGGTGTCCGGCTTGTTGACGAAGTACGGGGACAGGTAGCCACGGTCGAACTGCATGCCTTCTACAACCGACAGTTCGTTTTCCAGGCCCGAGCCTTCTTCAACGGTGATCACGCCTTCTTTACCGACTTTTTCCATGGCTTCGGCAATGATGTCGCCGATGGAGCTGTCGGAGTTGGCAGAGATGGTGCCTACCTGAGCGATGGCCTTGGTGTCGGCGCATGGCTTGGACAGGTTCTTCAGCTCTTTGACGATGGCGATGGTCGCCTTGTCGATGCCGCGCTTGAGGTCCATCGGGTTCATGCCGGCAGCAACGGCCTTCAGGCCTTCGTTGACGATCGACTGAGCCAGTACGGTTGCGGTGGTAGTACCGTCACCTGCGTCATCGTTGGCACGGGAGGCAACGTCTTTGACCAGCTGCGCGCCCATGTTTTCGAAACGGTCTTCCAGTTCGATCTCTTTGGCTACGGAAACGCCGTCCTTGGTGATGGTCGGAGCGCCGAAGCTCTTCTCGATGATCACGTTACGGCCTTTCGGGCCCAGGGTCGCTTTTACTGCGTCAGCCAGCACGTTGACGCCAGTGAGCATTTTCTTGCGGGCGGAGTCGCCGAATTTAACTTCTTTAGCAGCCATGATCGATATTCCTTAAATACTTTGTAGTAACGGGAAAATGAGCGGGGAAATCAGCCTTCCAGTACAGCGAGAATTTCGTTCTCAGCCATTACCAGCAGGTCTTCGCCGTCGACTTTCACAGTGTTGCTGCCGGAGTAAGGGCCGAAAACAACCTTGTCACCCACTTTCACGGCCAGCGCACGTACTTCACCGTTTTCCAGGGTCTTGCCTGGGCCAGCAGCGACGATCACACCGTGGTTGGCTTTTTCAGCAGCCGAACCTGGCAGAACGATCCCGCCAGCGGTTTTCTTTTCTTCTTCGCTGCGACGGATGACGACGCGGTCGTGCAGAGGACGAAGCTTGCTCATTGTCGATCTCTCCTAATTGTGTTTTTCATCGGCCGGTTCAATCCGGCGGGTTAAATTCCGGCGGTGCCGGTCGCGGCTCGCTGGGCGAGACGCGGAAGTCTGTCTAGTGTCACCACCAGAAACCTTGCGGTGACCGTTACATAAGGGCGCCCAGGCTTATTACAAGGGGCCGAGGATGAAATTTTTTGTGTCGGCTCAAGGGTAAATGCAACACGGCACCCGAAGGTGCCGTGCCAGTGAAGCGGTTACTTAGGGTCGCGGTGTTCGAACTCGCCTTCGATCACATCACCTTCACGCCCCAGGGGTTGGCGTGGAGCCGGGCCACCACGGGGTTGCAGGTCGTCGGCGAACGCACGCTGGCGCATCGCCGCCTCTTCAGCACGCTGGCGCATTTTGCCGGCCAGCAGCTTGCGGGTGAATGGCAGCAACAGCACCAGGCCAAGCACGTCGCTGATAAAGCCCGGCAGGATCAGCAAGCCACCGGCCAGGGCCATCATCAGGCCCTCAAGCATGGTCTGGGCCGGCAGTTCGCCGCGGCTCAGGCTTTCACGGGCACGCAACGCGGTCGCCAGGCCGGCGACACGCAGCACCAGGACGCCGAGCATGGAGCCTACGATGATCAGCAACAGCGCCGGGAAAAACCCGATCGCACCGCTGACTTTAACGAATACGAACAGCTCCAGCACCGGGAACAGCAGAAAGAGCAATAAAAAAGGGCGCATCAAATGGTTCCTCAACGCAAGAATGCCTTGCCAGTCCACCTTAGATGACGTCGCCGTTGTGTAAATTCAAGCGTCAACCGTGGTTTTTTTCGGCCACACCTCGGCGTGAGCCAATGAAACCAGGGCTTCGCGTACTTGTGTCGGTGTGTTGCAAGGCGTCTCGAAAGGCAACCAGTGCAAGGATTGGCCGATACGCAAGTGCATGCCTTCGCTGTCGATGCCGGCCAGCTGTGCCGGCTCGCTGGTCGGCAAACCGCCGAGGTCGACGTAATGGGCGATGGCCTTGGTGTGATCGCTGTTCATGTGCTCGATCATGCTGCGCTCGGCCTTGCCCGCAAACGGGTTGGCCAAGGTTAACTGGTCGACCCAATGGATCGCGCCAAACCCACCGATGTAACGGTGACGGACGGGGTTGAGCACCCAGAAATCGAAATCGTGGGCCTTGTGGTAGTTGGCCGAATCAGGGAAGTAGCGGTAGTAGCGCTCGGCCGCAGCTTCGATGACGGCCGGGTCTTCCAGCTTCTCGGCTTCGGCCAGGTAGGTCAGGCGCCCCACGGCTTGCACATCATCGGCCTCGCGCTCACCCACCAACAGCGAACACTTGGGATCTCTTTGCAGGTTGTGGGTGTGCTGGGCAATGCGGCTGATCAGGATCAGCGGGCGGCCCTGCTCGTCCAGGCAGTAGGGCACCACCGAGCCAAAGGGAAAGCCGGGCATGGCTTTGGACTGTGTGGCGAGCGCCCCACGGTATTCCTTGAGCAACAGCTCTCGGGCGTTCTTGGCAACCTGCGTGCTCAATAGATGACTCCTCGGGTGTTCCGCCGCCCATGGCATATGGGAATGGATCTCAACACAAGGTAATCAATATCTGCGCAGGTTGCCAGAGTGGCCGACGCCGGTTTACCAGGCCACGCCGAAGCCTGCGGTGTAACGGGTCTTGCTCAAGCTGCTATCGGAGTCGCCGCTGATGACGTCACGCTCGGCCTTGAGATTGAGGGACGCCCATTCGGTGACTTTGTAGCGCAGGCCCATCTCGGCATCCAGGGAGTAATCGGCCGGACCGTCCAGAGGCTTGCCCAATTCGCCGTTGGTGAAGAACTCCACGGTCTTGCCCACCAAGTAGCGGTTGTAGTTCCACTTCATGGCCAGAGAGTAGAAGTTGTCCTTGCCGCCGTCGGCATATTCGTAATCGGTACGGTTGACCAGCGATCCGAGGGAGAACGCGCCCAACTCATCGTCCCAGAACTGGTAGCCCGGGCCGGTACCCACGGTGCGCTGGCGCGCCAGGTCTTCGACCTTGTCGCGCTTATAAGTCAGGCGCCCCTGCCAGAACCAGTGCTCGGTGATAAAACGGTCCAGGTCGTATTCCAGGGCCCAGTTGTCGGTGGTGGTGACGTCGTCCTGGAACTCCCGGTTATATTCGCCCTTGCCCGTATGACGCCACTGGCCGTGACGGGCCGAGGTCTTGAAGTCGATGTCGTAGTCGTTGGTGTCTTTGTCCGCGCGTTTGTAGTCCAGCGCTAGGTCGACATTACCCTTCCAAACCAGGTCTTCGATCACGGGCTTGGGCTTCATGATCTGTTGGATACTTGCCAGTTCCACCGTCTTGGGCGCCTCGCCATTGGCCAGCACCACCTTGCCGTCATCCGATGCCTGCAAGGACTTGGCCTTTTCACCGCTGTAGGCGTCCTGCTTGACCAGCAGCTCCTGGTCACTTTCCAGGGTTTTGACCTGCTTCCAGTCCACCGGAATGGAGCCTGCGTAGTCGGTTTGGATCAGCAACTTGCCACCGTCGAAGACTTTGATCTTGCCGGTGAGCCGGTCACCGTTTTTCAACCAGACGGTATCGGCGAGCAAGGGCGTGGAAGCACTGAAAACAGCAAGGCACAACAGGGTTCTGGACAACATAAGCAAGTACGGGACTCGGGGTTGGCGAAAATAAGGGGCGTTATAGTGTTACATGGCTAGAACTGACTCAAGGATTTATATTGAGTTCAATACTCATCGTCATGTTTACAGACGTTTCTGACAAAACAACGACGATCTCAACGGATATCCCCACAGTGATCCTACCCGCCGATACGCCACAAAGCCCCGCCGAGATGCGCCGCACCGCACTCTACCTGACGTTGTCGCAGGTGCCCGAAGGCTGCGTGGTGAGTTACGGCGAGCTGGCCCACCTGGCCGGTTTGGGGCGGGCTGCCCGCTGGGTCGGGCGCACCCTGAGCCAGTTGCCGCAAGACACGCGGTTGCCCTGGCATCGGGTGCTGGCTGCCGGTGGTCGGATAAGTTTGCCGGTGGGCAGTGCCTCGGGTGACGAACAACGTGCGCGTTTACGTAGCGAAGGCGTCACCATCCTGAACAATCGTGTTGATATTCAGCGTCATGGCTGGCGCCCGGTAGAGCACAGCGGTTAGAGTGCGCGCTTTGTTTCCGCAAATCTGAGGCAGACTCCAGCCCATGCCCCGTAAAACCTGGCGCGCCGCGCTCGCCGCCTATGCCAGCCCTTCGACGTTAGTGCTGTTGTTGCTCGGTTTCGCCGCCGGCATGCCTTACATGTTGGTGTTCTCGACGCTTTCGGTGTGGCTGCGTGAAGCCGGTGTGGCTCGCGAGACCATTGGCTATGCGAGCCTGATCGGCCTGGCCTACGCCTTCAAATGGGTCTGGTCGCCGCTGCTCGACCAATGGCGCCTGCCGTTGCTTGGCAAACTGGGGCGTCGTCGCTCCTGGCTGGTGCTGGCCCAATCGCTGGTGATCCTCGGATTGATCGGCATGGGCTTTTGTGACCCGCAAAAACACCTGTCCTGGTTGATCGCCATTGCGGTGGTCGTCGCCTTCGCGTCGGCCACGCAAGACATTGCCGTGGATGCCTACCGCCTGGAAATCGCCGACGACAGCCGTCAGGCCGCCCTGGCGGCAAGCTACATGTCCGGTTATCGCATCGCTGCCCTGCTGGCCACGGCCGGTGCGCTGTTCTTTGCCGAAGGCTTTGGCTCCACTGGCTTCAACTATAAACACTCGGCCTGGACCGGCACCTATGTGTTGTTCGGC
The DNA here is from genome assembly GCF_049897065.1 of Pseudomonas sp. DWP2-2. Lineage (NCBI taxonomy): Bacteria > Pseudomonadati > Pseudomonadota > Gammaproteobacteria > Pseudomonadales > Pseudomonadaceae > Pseudomonas > Pseudomonas sp. DWP2-2. The sequence goes on from NZ_JAFCVN010000006.1 coordinate 161,848, forward strand.
GTGTTGATGGTGCCGGCGCTGCTCACCACCTTCCTCATGCGTGAACCTGATGTGCCACTGCGCACCCAGTTGCAGGCCGGACGCTACAGTTTCATGCACCAGTTGGTGTCGGTGTTTGTACTGATCGTGCTGTTGGTCTCGGTGCCGGCGATGTTCACCCAGTTGTACAACACCGACTTCGCCAGCGTGCTGTTCCAGGGCGTGAGTTTGTGGGAACTGCTGATGGAAGACCGCGCGTTCCTGCGCGCCATCCTCTATATCATCCTCACTACCCTGTGCCTTTCAGCCATGGGCCGCCGGGGCCTGGCCCCCGTGCTCACGCCGGTCAACGACTTTATCCTGCGTTACCGTTGGCAGGCGCTGCTGCTGCTCGGGCTGATTGCCACCTATCGCATGTCCGACACGGTGATGGGCGTCATGGCCAACGTGTTCTATATCGACCAGGGATTCACCAAGGACCAGATCGCCGGGGTGAGCAAGATCTTCGGCCTGATCATGACCCTGCTCGGCGCCGGCATGGGCGGCCTGTTGATCGTGCGGTTCGGGATACTGCCGATCCTGTTCATCGGCGGCGTGGCCTCGGCCGGTACCAACCTGCTGTTCGTGATGCTCGCCGACATGGGCCCCGACCTGCAGATGTTGATCGTCACCATCTCCCTGGACAACTTCAGTTCGGGCATGGCCACTTCGGCGTTCGTGGCGTACCTGTCGAGCCTCACCAACCTCAAGTTCTCCGCCACCCAATATGCGCTGCTCAGTTCGATCATGCTGTTGCTGCCGCGTTTGATCGGCGGCTATTCAGGGGTGATGGTGGAGAAGTTCGGTTATCACAACTTCTTTATGATCACCTGCCTGCTGGGTGTGCCGACGCTGCTCCTGATTGCGCTGCACTGGTTCCAGGAGAACCGCCGCGCCCGACTGAATCCCCCGCCGGAAGACTGATACGACTCGGTCAATGTGGGAGCTGGCTTGCCTGCGATAGCGATGGTGAACCCAACGCCGCTATCGCAGGCAAGCCAGCTCCCACACAAGCGACGGTTACGACAGATACACCCAGCTACCTCACGCCTGTACTCCGGCGACAAGCGCCCGTACAATCCCAAGTCATTTCAAGTCCAAGCAACCGACAACGGCCTACCATGCGTACCAGTCAATATTTGCTCGCCACACAGAAAGAAACGCCTTCCGACGCGGTTGTGATCAGCCATCAGCTGATGCTGCGCGCCGGTATGATCCGCAAACTGGCCTCGGGCCTGTACACCTGGTTGCCCATGGGCTTGAAGGTGATGCGCAAGGTCGAAGCCATCGTTCGTGAAGAAATGAACGCGGCCGGCTCTCTGGAAGTGTTGATGCCGAGCACCCAACCGGCTGAGTTGTGGCAGGAATCCGGGCGCTGGGAAGAGTACGGCCCTGAGTTGCTGCGCTTTAAAGACCGTCATGGCCGCGATTTCTGCGCCGGCCCGACCCACGAAGAAGTCATCACCGACCTGATGCGCAACGAGCTGAGCAGCTATAAGCAGTTGCCGCTCAACCTGTATCAGATCCAGACCAAGTTTCGTGACGAGATCCGCCCACGCTTCGGCCTGATGCGTGGCCGCGAGTTCATCATGAAGGACGCCTATTCGTTCCACGCCGACCAGGCTTCCCTGCAAGCGACCTACGACCGCATGCACCAGGCCTACTGCAACGTGTTCACGCGCCTGGGCCTGAAGTTCCGCCCGGTTGAAGCGGACAACGGCTCCATCGGCGGTGCCGGCTCCCACGAATTCCACGTGCTGGCCGAGTCCGGCGAAGACGATATCGTGTTCAGCAACGGTTCCGACTACGCGGCGAACATCGAGAAGGCCGAAGCCATACCACGTGAAACCTCGCGCCCTGCTCCCACCGAGGAACTGCGCCTGGTCGACACGCCAGACACCAAGACCATCGCGGCCCTGGTGGAGAAATTCAATCTGCCGATTGAAAAGACTATCAAGACCCTGATCGTGCGCGCCGAAGAAGAAGGCAAGCTGATCGCCCTGGTGATCCGTGGCGACCACGAGCTCAACGAAATCAAGGCTGCCCAGCAACCTGGCGTGGCCAGCCCGCTGGTCATGGCCACCGATGCCGAACTGCGCGACGCCATTGGCGCTGGTGCCGGCTCCCTGGGCCCGCTGAACCTGCCGCTGCCGATCATCATCGACCGTTCGGTCGAGCTGATGAGCGACTTCGGTATCGGCGCGAACATCGACGACAAGCACTACTTCGGCGTGAACTGGGAGCGTGACCTGCCGGTTCCGACCGTGGCCGACCTGCGCAACGTCGTGGCCGGCGACCCGAGCCCGGATGGCAAGGGCACCCTGGAGATCAAGCGCGGCATCGAAGTCGGGCACATCTTCCAGCTGGGCAACAAGTACAGCAAGGCGATGAAGTGCGAAGTACTGGGTGAGAACGGCAAGCCGATCACCCTGGACATGGGCTGCTACGGCATTGGCGTATCCCGCGTGGTTGCCGCTGCCATCGAGCAGAACAACGACGAGAAAGGCATCATCTGGAGTGACGCGCTGGCGCCGTTCCAGGTAGCCCTGGTGCCATTGCGCTATGAAACCGAGCAAGTACGCGAAGCCACCGACAAACTGTATGCGGAACTCACCGCTGCCGGTTTTGAAGTGCTGCTCGATGATCGGGACAAGAAAACCAGCCCGGGCATCAAGTTCGCCGACATGGAACTGATTGGCATCCCGCACCGGATCGTGGTCAGTGACCGCGGCCTGGCGGATGGCAATCTGGAATACAAGAGCCGGACCGAAGCCGAAGCCCAACCGTTGCCGGTGGCGGACGTGCTGTCTTTCCTCCAGGCGCGTATTCGTCGCTGAAAACCAGATCAAGAGAAGTCATGTTCAAGCGAAACACCAGAGCCCTGGGGGGCGCCGCCTTGTGCGGCGCCCTGCTGGTCAGCGGCTGCGCCAATCAGATGTCGCAACGCAGTGAGCACGAGGAGCGGGTCGAGCGTAAGTTGCTCGACCACAGCCTGCAGATCGATGTAGGCGAACCCACAGTGCTGGAACTGCCGCAACGCCGGGTTCGCATTCATGAGCAGAAGACCTTCGAGGTCACCGAATTCGAAGTCACCCGTCGTTATGACCGCTACACGCCCTACCAGCCCTGGCGCAAACTCTACGAGATGCCCTTGGGTGCCGTGGCGCTGGTGGCGGGCGTGGGTGCCAACGTGGCGAATATCTTCGCCCTCGGCAACCTGCCCACGAGTGTGACCCATGACTGGTTGAGCTACGGCGTGGACGGCATCAACCCGTTCATGAACGTGCAATCCCACGGCCGTGCACAACAGAACCTGGCGGCTATCGATGAAGTCCAGCGTGACAAGCGCCTGGAGTATTCGAGCCTGCCCTGGAGCGAGCGCCCGGTGCAAGTCACTGCCGGCAAGCAGACCCATGAGCTGACCACCGACCGTAACGGCATCCTGCGCCTTAACCTGTTGGACAGCCCCTTTGCCGAGCAGGACCTGAACCGCGTCACCACGCTGAAAATCACTGTGGCGGATGGCCAGGACGACGTGCATACCGACTCGACCCTGGCGGTCAGCAACACGCTGCGCAGCAAGCTGCTCGAAGCCCATGCCCTGATCTATGACGACCTGGAAGATGACGAAGTGAACCAGTGGGTACACCGGGTCAAACGCCTGTCGGAGCTGGGCCTGGAAGAAGAAGCCAGCGAGCTGGAACAAAGCCTGATCGAACTGACGCGCAATGATCCGGAGTTGCAGCAGGAGTTTGTGCAGGCGTTGACCAAGGACGGGGGGCGTTTGGTGGCGGATCCCGGCGCACGCTGATCGCTCAATACCTGTGAAGATCAAACTGTGGGTGCTGGCTTGCCTGCGATAGCGGTGTATCAGTTAAAGCATTCGTGACTGACACACTGCTATCGCAGGCAAGCCAGCTCCCACATTTGTTTCGGGTTTTTACCAGGAAAACTCGAGCTGTTCGTTGCCGCCGCTCAGGTCCAGCAACCGTACGCCTATCCCCAACAACCGCACCGGCTTGCCCCCGCGATTGAACGCCTGGGTCATCAACTGTTCATAACTCTCCAGATCCCGCCCTGCCCCCGCCTGCTCCAGCGTCGTCTGGGTAAAGTCATGAAACTTCACTTTGACGAACGGCTTGCCCGCCCGGTAGCTGCTGTCGATACGTGCCATGCGCCCGGCCAGGGTCTCCATCAGTTCCGGCAGCTTCGCCAGGCAACTTGAAAGATCGGGCAAGTCCACGTCGAAGGTATTTTCTACACTGATGGATTGCCGCCGGCTGTCGTTTTGCACCACACGATCATCAATCCCACGGGCCAGGCTCCAGAGGCGCTCGCCAAAACTGCCGAATTCGCGCACCAGCGCCAGTTTGTTCCAGTCGCGCAATTGCAGGCAGTCTTCGATGCCCAGGCGCGCCAGCTTGTCAGCGGTGACCTTGCCCACGCCATGCAGCTTGCTGACACGCAACTGCGAGACAAAGTCTTCAACCTGATCCGGCGTGATCACAAACAGGCCGTTGGGCTTTTTCCAGTCGCTGGCGATCTTGGCCAAAAACTTGTTGGGCGCCACGCCGGCAGACACAGTGATATGTAACTGGTTGGAGACCCGGCGCCGAATGTCCTGGGCAATACGCGTGGCGCTGCCGCCAAAATGCGGGCTGTCAGACACGTCGAGGTAAGCCTCATCCAGCGACAACGGCTCGATCAAGTCGGTGTAGTCGCGAAAGATAAGCTGGATTTCTTTCGATGCCTCTTTATAGGCATCCATGCGCGGCTTAACGATGGTCAAGTCCGGGCACAGCTTCAGGGCGTGACGTGACGACATCGCCGAACGCACCCCATACGCCCGTGCCTCATAATTGCAGGTGGCGATCACGCCGCGCCGATCTGCCGAGCCACCGACAGCCAAGGGCTTTTGCGCCAGGCTCGGGTCGTCGCGCATCTCGATGGCGGCGTAGAAGCAATCACAGTCGACGTGGATGATTTTGCGCTGCGTCATATAAACGGGGTGTTAACCAACGGGTGGCCAGTATCGCACTCACCCCTGTATATAGCACCAGTAGTTTGAATCTTCTGTCTGAGCGGTAGGAAGTTTTGTAGATGAATATATTTTCTCAATCGAATCCAGCATCCCAATAGAGCTGAAAGCCTTGCCCTGCCTGGCTTCAAGCCCTCAAGAAGCCTCTCATCAAGCGCTAACCAATTGAAGCAAAAGCGCTTTTCTTCGATTCACAGGTTGACACACTCGCGTTCCTCTGTAGAATGCCGACACACAGACGCGGGATGGAGCAGTCTGGTAGCTCGTCGGGCTCATAACCCGAAGGTCGTCGGTTCAAATCCGGCTCCCGCAACCAAACATCAAAAAAGGCTACTCGAAAGAGTGGCCTTTTTTGTGCGTGTTCGTTTTGCGCCTGTACACCTGCACAATGCAGCCAACACCTTGATTTCAGAATAATTAGCGCTTATTCCAGCGATCGGCTCATTAACGGTTGACACCCCGCCATTGGGCTGTAGAATGCCGCCCACAGACGCGGGATGGAGCAGTCTGGTAGCTCGTCGGGCTCATAACCCGAAGGTCGTCGGTTCAAATCCGGCTCCCGCAACCAAACATCAAAAAAGGCTACTCGAAAGAGTGGCCTTTTTTGTATCTGGCGAAAAAGTTCTTCTGAAACAATGGCATGGCATCTTTCATGAAACCGTAGACGGTTTGCAGAGTCCATCTCATTGCACGCTATGCTCAATGCTCAAGCGCTACCCCTCTACGACCAATGGCCGCAGTCGCCGCGCCCGGTGATCCGCGTTAATATTTGTAATTATTTTGTCCATAGGGATTGGTAACTTGGCTGGATACCTCCATCCTGTCGCGCACAATCCACGAGGTGATTGATGCGCGCCAACTCGTCTGAACCACAAGACACCGTCACAGCAGAACAACCGATCACTCCCACCCGTTTGCGGTGGCTGGACCTGTTGAGCAAGTACCGCCAGCCCATCGGCCTGGCCGTGACGCTCCTGCTGTTTGCAATCGCCCTGATCGCCTGCCGGCACCTGCTGCTAGAGCTGGACCTCTACGCCCTGCACGATTCGATCCTGGAAGTGCCCAAGCCTGCCCTATTGGGGGCCTTTGCGGCGGCAGTCGCCGGTTTTGTGATCCTGCTCGGCTATGAATTCTCCGGCGCGCGTTATGCCGGCGTGCAATTGCCCGCCAAGACCCTGGCCCTGGGTGGCTTCACCGCCTTTGCTATCGGCAACGCCATTGGTTTGTCGATGCTCTCGGGCGGTTCGGTGCGTTACCGTTTATATGCACGCCATGGCATCGGCGCCTCGGAAGTGGCGCACATGACCGTGTTCGCCAGCCTGGCCCTGGGCTGTGCGCTGCCGCCGCTGGCCGCGCTGGCCACGTTGAGCAACTTGCCAGCCGCCTCCACTTACCTGCATTTATCGCAAAGCCTGCTCGGCGGCATTGCCGGCGCCGTGCTGCTGTTGTCGGCCCTGCTGTGCATCGGCATCTATCGCCGCCGCCTGCCGGAACAGCCCTACCCCGACAACCTGCTGGTCAAGGCCGGGCGCCGCACCCTGCGCCTGCCTGGCCGACGCCTGACTTTCCTGCAACTGATCATCACCGCACTGGACGTCGCCGCAGCCGCTACCGTGCTGTATCTGCTGTTGCCCGAAGCGCCGCCCTTCGGCCCGTTCCTGTTGGTGTACCTGCTGGCCCTGGCCGCCGGTGTGCTCAGCCATGTGCCGGGCGGCGTGGGCGTATTCGAAGCGATCCTGCTGGCGGCCTTTGCCGACAAACTCGGTGCCGCGCCCCTGGCTGCTGCCTTGCTGCTGTACCGCATGATCTACGTGGTGCTGCCACTGTTGATCGCTTGTGTATTCCTGCTGGTCAACGAGGCCCAGCGCCTGTTCCAGACCCAGCAAAGCCTGCGGGTAGCGTCGGGGCTGGCAGCGCCAGTATTGGCCGTCCTGGTTTTTTTGTCCGGCGTGGTCCTGCTGTTTTCCGGCGCCACGCCAGAGATCGACTCACGCCTGGAAAACATCGGCTTCCTGATTCCCCATCGTCTGATTGACGCGTCGCACTTCGGTGCCAGCCTGATCGGTGTGTTGTGCCTGTTGCTCGCCCAGGGCCTGCGCCGGCGGTTGTCGGCCGCCTGGATGCTGACTATGGTGTTGCTGCTGGTTGGCGCCCTGCTCTCGCTGCTTAAAGGCTTCGACTGGGAAGAAGCCAGCCTGATGACCATGACTGCAGTGCTGCTGGCCATCTTCCGGCGCTCGTTCTACCGCGCCAGTCGCCTGACCGAGTTACCGTTTTCGCCGCTGTACCTGGTGGCCAGTGTCTGTGTGCTCGGCGCCTCGATCTGGCTGCTGCTGTTTGCCTATCAGGACGTGCCCTACAGTCACCAACTCTGGTGGCAGTTCACCCTCGACGCCAACGCCCCGCGTGGTTTGCGTTCGCTGCTCGGCGCCGCCGTGTTGCTGGTGATCGTGTCGCTGACCTGGCTGCTGCGCACGGCACGCCCGGTCATCCACCTGCCGACCCCGGAAGAACTGGAGCGCGCCAGCAAGATCCTGATGGCCTCGTCCCAACCTGACGGCGGCCTCGCGCTCACCGGCGACAAGGCGCTGCTGTTTCACCCCAACGATGAAGCCTTCCTGATGTATGCCCGTCGCGGGCGTAGCCTGGTGGCTTTGTACGACCCGATCGGCCCGACCCAACCCCGCGCCGAGATGATCTGGCAGTTCCGCGACCTGTGCGACATCCACCACGCCCGTCCGGTGTTTTACCAGGTACGCGCCGAGAACCTGCCGTATTACATGGACATCGGCCTCACCGCGATCAAACTGGGTGAAGAAGCCCGCGTCGACCTGAAACGCTTTGACCTGGAAGCCAAGGGCAAAGAAATGAAGGATTTGCGCTACACCTGGAACCGTGGCACCCGGGACGGCCTGTCCCTGGAAATCTGCGAACCGGGCAAGGCGCCGATGGATGAATTAAAAGTCATCTCCGATGCCTGGCTTACAGGTAAGAATGTGCGGGAAAAGGGCTTCTCCCTGGGCCGTTTCAGCGATGACTACCTCAAGCACTTTCGTATCGCGATCATTCGCTTCGAAGGGCGCCCGGTGGCCTTCGCCAATTTGCTCGAAACCTACAATCATGATCTGGCCAGCCTCGACCTGATGCGTGCCCACCCGGACGCGCCCAAGTTGACCATGGAGTTCATGATGGTGGGCCTGATTCAACATTATAAGAGCCACGACTACGCGCGCTTCAGCCTCGGCATGGTGCCGTTGTCGGGCTTGCAACCGCGCCGTGGCGCACCGCTGACCCAGCGCCTGGGCTCGATGGTGTTCCGCCGTGGCGAGCAACTGTATAACTTCCAAGGTTTGCGCCGCTTCAAAGACAAGTTCCAGCCCGACTGGGAACCCCGTTACATGGCCGTGCCCGCAGGACTGGATCCGCTGGTGGCATTGGCCGATACCGCCGCCCTGATCGCGGGCGGCTTGACTGGATTGGTGAAACGCTGATGATTCGACGCTCCTGGCGGTATGTATTGGCTTTAGTGGTGCTGCTTGCGCTGATCGCGGCGGGTGGCTTCTGGTACTGGAACCGCCCTGCTCCGCAACCGACCCTGGAGCACTTGCCCCAGGCCGACGGTTCGGTAATGACCCGCGTAACCCCGGCCAGCAACGCGAAAGCCCGCGTGGCCGTGGCGGTGATGGCCGACGAAACCCTGACCGACAGCCAACTGATTGCCCTGAGCCAGGGCGGTTCAGCGCAACTGGTTCAGGTGGTGCTGCCAAAAGATGACTGCGCACTGCAGGAAAAAGCCCTGCAAGGCGCCCTGGCCCAGCTGAAAGGCCCGGCAACCCTGGTCAGCGGCATCGGCCCTGGCGCCGCACTCGCCTGGCGCTGGCTGGCCACCCAGAACGACGACAAGGCCAACGCCATCTCCGTGGGCTTCGCCCTGAAACAGGAAGGCTGCAACGACCCGCTGCCGAAAACCGCCGCCCATGGCAGCTGGCTGGTGGCGTGGAACGATAACCCCGACGATGAAAGCGCCAGTTTCGTACGCGACACACCGCGCGCCACCACCAGCATCAGCGACTACGACATTCATTACCCACAGGTGCTGAATAACGAACTGCGCAAGCAACTGGTCGGTTCGGACAACGGCGGCCTGGCGATTCCGGTAGTGGAAGTACCCGCCGGCCAAGCCAAGGACACCGTGACCCTGTTCCTCTCCGGTGACGGCGGCTGGCGCGACCTGGACCGCGACGTGGCGGGCGAGATGGCCAAGATCGGCTACCCGGTGGTGGGCATCGACACCCTGCGCTACTACTGGCAGCACAAGACGCCAGAGCAAAGTGCCAAGGACCTCACCGAGCTGATGCAACACTACCGGCAAAAGTGGGGCACCAAGCGCTTCGTGCTGACCGGTTACTCGTTCGGCGCCGACGTATTGCCGGCGATCTACAACCGTATGCCAGAGAACGAACAGCAACGGGTGGACGCGATCATCCTGCTGGCCTTCGCCCGCACCGGCAGCTTTGAAATCGAAGTGGAAGGCTGGCTGGGCAACGCCGGCAAAGAAGCCGCCACCGGCCCGGAAATGGCCAAGCTGCCGCCTGAGAAAGTCGTGTGCATCTACGGCGCCGAAGAAGTCGACGAGAGTGGCTGCACCGACAAGACCGCCGTGGGCGAAGCCATGAAGCTGCCGGGCGGGCATCACTTCGATGAGAACTACCCGGCGCTGGCCAAGCGGTTGGTGGATATTATCGTCAAGCATCAGGCCAAAGCCGAATAATTCCAGCTTAATCCAAGACCCAATGTGGGAGCGGGCTTGCCCGCGATAGCGGTGGCTCAGTCACAGTAGCGTTGACTGACACTCCGTCATCGCGGGCAAGCCCGCTCCCACAGTGGTACGTGGTGTTGATGAAAACTAGCGCGGTTCGATGTGCGCAATCATCAGTTGCACTGTCTCATTGCCACGAAATTCATTCACATCCAGCTTGTAGGCCAATTCCACCCAACGCACCGTCGGGTTTGGCCACACTTCGCGGTCCACACCAAAGGCGATGCCATCGAGCTTCACCGACCCGCATTCGCTCTTGAGCACCACTTTCAAATGCCGCTCACCCACCACCCGCTGCTCCACCAACTGGAATACCCCGTGAAACAATGGCTCGGGAAAGTGCTGCCCCCACGGGCCGGCATGGCGCAGGGCGCGGGCCAGTTCCAGGTGAAACTCTTCCACCGCCAGGGTGCCGTCTGAAAGCAGGCGACCGGTGAGGTCTTCTTCGCGCAGTTGCCGGCGCACTTCGGCATCGAAGGCTTGCGCAAACAATGGGAAGTTGGCCTCGGGCAAAGTCAGCCCCGCCGCCATGGCGTGGCCGCCGTACTTGGTGATCAGGTTGGGGTGCTGGCTGGCGACGACCGCCAGCGCATCGCGGATATGAAAGCCTTGCACCGAGCGTCCAGAGCCCTTGAGCAGGCCATCACCGGCATCGGCGAAGGCGATGGTCGGGCGGAAATAACGCTCCTTCATACGTGACGCGAGGATCCCGATCACCCCTTGGTGCCACTCCGGGTCAAACAGGCACAGACCGTACGGCATCGACTCCACCGGCAGGTCCTTGAGCTGGGCCAGGGCCTCGCGTTGCATGCCTTGCTCGATGGATTTACGGTCCTGGTTCATGCCGTCCAGTTGCGCGGCCATTTCCCGTGCGGCGGCGAAGTCCGTGGTAAGCAGGCATTCAATGCCCAGGCTCATATCGTCCAGGCGCCCGGCGGCATTCAGGCGCGGGCCGAGGATAAAACCCAGGTCGGTGGAGGTGATACGCGCATGATCACGCTTGGCCACTTCCAGGATCGCCTTGATCCCCGGCCGCGCCCGACCGGCCCGAATACGCTCCAGCCCCTGGTGCACGAGGATGCGGTTGTTGGCGTCCAGCGGCACCACGTCAGCGACGCTGCCCAGGGCCACCAGATCAAGCAGTTCACCGATGTTCGGCTGGGGCTTGTTGTCATACCAACCCAGGCTGCGCAACCGTGCACGCAGGGCCATCAATACATAGAAGATCACGCCGACGCCGGCCAGGGCCTTGCTGGGAAATGTGCAGCCCGGCTGGTTAGGATTGACGATGGCGTCAGCGGCCGGCAGTTCATCGCCGGGCAAGTGGTGGTCGGTCACCAGCACCTGCAACCCCGCCGCTTTCGCCGCCGCCACGCCTTCGACGCTGGAGATACCGTTGTCCACGGTGATCAGCAACTGCGGCTCGCGCTCCAGCGCCACCGCGACGATTTCCGGGGTCAGGCCGTAGCCGTATTCGAAGCGGTTGGGCACTAGGTAATCGACATGGGCCGCGCCAAGCAAACGCAGGCCCAGGGTGCCCACGGTACTCGCCGTGGCGCCATCGGCGTCGAAGTCACCGACGATCAGGATGCGCTGACGCTGCTCCAGGGCCGTCACCAGCAAGTCCACCGCGGCGTCGATGCCCTTGAGCTGCTGATAGGGAATCAACCGCGCCAGGCTCTTGTCCAGCTCGGCCTCCGACTGCACCCCGCGTGCGGCGTAAAGGCGGGTCAACAGCGGCGGCAGTTCACCGAGAAAAGGCAGGACGGCGGGCAATGGGCGGGGATCGATACGCATGGGGTGACGGGAGCTTCTCTTCTAATACATCGGTTAAACACAGATAGTGAACGCAACAAGATCAAATGTGGGAGCTGGCTTGCCTGCGATGCATACGACTCGGTACATCAGACACACCGAGTGGATGCCCTCGCAGGCAAGCCAGCTCCCACCTTTTCAACCGCGCTCGCCGACCAGCCATTGCAGTTGCACTTCATGCTGGCCACGGTCATCGGTCACAAAGATCGTGCCTTCGCTGATCATCACGTCCCACTTGATCACCCGCGGCATGTCCTTGGCCAGGGTCTCCAAGACTTCCTGGGGCACGGCAGCGATGTGCACGTTTTTCAGGTTGTTGGCCACCGGCACCACCTTGCCTTCCCACACGCGCAGGCTGCCATAGGCCAGCAGGCTGGTGCGTTCGGTGCGGCGCGAGCACCAGGTCAGGCGGTCGGCATCCGGCTGGCCGACTTCGATCCAGTGCAAAACCCGATCATCCAGGCTCTTTTCCCAAAGGGCCGGTTCGTCCACATCCGACAGGCCACGCCCGAACGCCAATTGCTCGTTGTACCAAAGGGCGTAGGCCAGCAGGCGCACGGTCATGCGCTCTTCGGTTTCCGAAGGGTGGCGGGCGATGGTCTGTTTGACGCTCTCGTACACCGAGCGGTCGAGGTCGGTGAGGTTGAGTTCGAATTTGTAGGTCGTGGACGGCTGGGCCATGAACGGGCTTCTAAAGACAAGGAAAGGCGGCCAGTCTAACCGATGGCGAGGGCATTGAACGAATACTGCGCTGCATCCGCGCGGCTCGCCTATGTTAAAAAGCAGTACATCAACATCCCGCGCTTGTAAGGATCCCCATGTCGCTCACTGCCAAACCACTTGCCGGCCTGAAAGTCATCGAGCTGGGCACTTTGATCGCCGGCCCGTTTGCCTCACGCATCTGCGCCGAATTCGGCGCCGAGGTGATCAAGGTCGAATCCCCGGACGGCGGCGACCCGCTGCGCAAATGGCGCAAGCTGTATGAAGGCACTTCGCTGTGGTGGTTTGTGCAGGCGCGCAACAAGCAGTCGCTGACCCTCAACCTCAAGCACCCTGAGGGGCTGGCGATCCTCAAGCAACTGTTGGCCGACGCCGACATCCTGATCGAAAACTTCCGCCCAGGCGTGCTGGAGAAACTCGGCCTGAGCTGGGAAACCCTGCACGCCCTCAACCCCAAGTTGGTGATGGTGCGCCTCTCGGGCTTCGGCCAGACGGGGCCGATGAAGGACCAGCCGGGGTTTGGCGCGGTGGGCGAGTCCATGGGCGGCTTGCGCTATATCACCGGCTTCGAGGACCGCCCGCCCGTGCGCACCGGTATCTCCATCGGCGACTCGATTGCCGCGTTGTGGGCAGTGATCGGCGCGCTGATGGCGCTGCGTCACCGCGAAGTCAACGGCGGCCTGGGCCAAGTGGTGGATGTGGCGCTGTATGAAGCCATCTTCGCCATGATGGAAAGCATGATCCCCGAGTTCGATGTGTTCGGGTTTATCCGTGAGCGCACCGGCAACATCATGCCTGGCATCACCCCGTCCTCGATCCACACCACCGCAGACGGCAAGCATGTGCAGATCGGCGCCAATGGCGATGCGATCTTCAAGCGCTTCATGCGGGTGATCGGCCGTGACGACCTGGCGAACGACCCTGCACTGGCCAGCAATGACGGGCGTGACGCTCGCCGCGACGAGCTGTACGGCGTGATTGATCGCTGGGTCAATTCGCTGTCGCTCGACCAGGTGATTGAACATCTGAATAAAGCCGAGGTACCCGCCAGTCGCATCTACAGCGCCGAAGACATGCTGGGCGACCCGCAATTCCTGGCCCGGGAAATGTTCCTCAAGGCGCAGTTGCCGGGCGGCAAGGATTTCAAGATGCCCGGCATCGTGCCCAAGCTCTCGGACACACCGGGCAGTTGCGAATGGGTCGGCCCGCAACTGGGTGAACACAACAGCCAGGTGCTCAATGCCCTGGGCTACGACGCAGCGGCTATCACTCGCCTGCGCGAGGATGGCGCGATCTGACAAATCCCAGGCAAAAAGAAACCCCGAGCAGTGGGGAGACAACTCGGGGTTAAACGTGGTCTACAAAAAGACCCGCACAGCAAGCGACAAGCACCGGAGCACAATGCCTGCTCTTGCTGTTACAAACTCTGACTAACCACCTTGTAGGAAGGTTCCGAAGAAAAATAATGTTTCATGCCAGTGCGCCGCCACGGGTTTGGGAGGCGTTGCGCAAGGCAGCGATGACTGAAGGTTCCAGGCGCCCTTCGGCGATTTTCAGGTCGCGGAGCAGGCAATCCACCACATCCACCAGCGCGCGCTTGTCGCTCAATTGCGCACGATCGACTTCACGTTCAACCACGATGGCGCCACCGGGGTTCTTCACGGTTACCAGGCAGTCGTCGCGCATACCGGCAGAGGTCAGCGTAACCTGATAAGGGCTCAGTGCTTGGCTGAGCAATAGGTTGATACTTTCCATCTCGATCACCACTCAATCATTCGAAAAAGGTTCGAAAAACAAAAATGTCACGAAGAGGCTGACATTCAAGTGACCCGTGCTCAAAGCAGAAAGTTCTACCTTTTGTGTAATCCACTGCTTGAGGAAAACGAGCATGCACGGAAAAGATGACAGAGAAAAAACAACGGCGCACAGGCTAGAATCCCTGGATTGTCCCGGGAGCCTGCCTTGAGAGCTGCGTCTGAACCGCCCTTGCGTATCGTGATTGCCGACGATCACCCGATTTTCCTGATTGGCCTGCGCGCCGTGCTCGAACGTGACCCGCATATCAGCATCGTCGGCGAGGCCAATTCCCCCCAGGCCCTCAGTGCGTTGTTGCAACACTGTGCCTGCGATGTGGTGGTGACCGACTTCATGATGCCCGTCGAGCCCCAAGCCGACGGGCTGCGCTTGATCGAGCAACTGCGCCGGCACTATCCGCACCTGCCCATTGTGGTGGTGACCATGCTCAACAATGCCGGGTTGTTTCATTCCATCCTGGCATTGGGTGTGATGGGCCTGCTGAGCAAGGCCAGCCTGGCCGATGAGCTGCCCCAGGCGATCCGCCAGGTGCGCCAGCAACGCACCTATGTGGCCCAGACCATCCGCCAGGCGCTGAGCCTGGCCGGGGAAGTCGGCGCTGATCGCCTGCACTCCCAGGAGCACCTGTCACCCCGGGAACTGGAGGTGATTCGCCTGTTGGCCAGTGGCATGACGGTGGGCGAGATCGCCGCGCACCTGCATCGCAGCAAGCAGACCGTCAGCGCGCAAAAAGTCAGCGCCATGCGCAAGCTGGGGCTGGCCAACGATGCCGCCCTGTTTATTTACGTGCAGGAACACGGGCTGGCCTAGCCTGGAACGCGATCCATTGCTTGAGCGCCGCGGCGTCCATCGGCCGGGCGATAAAGCAGCCTTGCAGCCACGCCGCGCCCAGTTCGCCCACAGCGTGATAGTCGGCGGCGGTTTCCACGCCGGTGACCACCACGGCAACGTCCAGGCGCGCCGCCATGCTCATGGCGCCCGCTACCACAGCGGCCTTGCGGTCATCATTGGCCATCCCACAGGCAAACGCCGGGGGAATTTTCAGCTCGGTAAAAGGCAGTTCCAGCAAATGCTGCAGGCTGGTGCCGCCCATGCCGAAGTCGCCGATGGACAACTGGCAACCCAACATGCGCAAGCGCAGCAAGCCGGTGACATGGGCGCTGTCGGTTTTCAAGGTCGAGGTTTCCACCAGCTCCAGCGTCAGGCTATGGGCGGGTACACCGTGCAACTGCAGCAGACCTTGCAGCACCTGGGGAAAGTGCTCGCGCTCCAGCATGCGCCCGGGGATGTTCACGGCCACTGGCAGCACCTGGCCGCTTTCGCCCATCACCTGGTTCGCCAGGCCAAGCGCCTGCTCCAGCACGTGCCAGGTAAACGCCTCTTCCATGCCGGCAAACTCCAGTACCGGCAGGAACTCGTCAGGCAGCAACAGCTCACCGTCCGGCAACTGCCAACGCGCCAGCGCCTCCACCCCTTGCAACACACCGGCCTGACTGACGATGGGCTGGTACCAGACCCGGCCACAGGCAGCGATAGTCGCCTGGCTGACATCCGCCGAGGGCGGCAGTTGTTCCCGCTCGCTCAAGCCCAACAGTTGGCGCACGCGCTCCCAGGACAGCACCGGTGGCCCCGGGCGAAAATGAACCTGGCAATCGCTCAGGAGTTGCCCGATCAACTTGGCCGAAGCCGGCTTGGGCAAACACGCCAAGACCTTGAGCCCCAATTGGCAGGCCATGTTCGCCACACCTTCCAGCACGTCGGGCTCGGCGTTGCTGAGCAGGATCAATACTTGGGCCAGGCGGCGTTCCGCCAACTCGCGGATCAATTCCAGGCCATCGCCCTGCTCCAGGTACAAATCGCAGATGGCGATATCCACCGGGCCTTTGCTGTCCAGAGACTGGCGGGCGGTTTCGACCGTTTCCGCGGCCCGTACATTGAACACGCCGTTGGCATTGAGCATCTGGTGCAGAGCCATCAGTTGAAACGGGTTGTCTTCGAGGATCAGGACGTTCAGGGATCGCATGGGTAAGGATGTCGGTACAGGGAAAGTCCTGCACAGTAGCCACATGCTGTGGTGTACCCCATAGGACGTGTCCTAAAAGCTTGCTTAAATGTGGGAGGGGCAAGTCTTGTCGGTCAAGCGCAGATCTCCTGTGGGAGCTGGCTTGCCTGCGAAGGCGGTGTGTCAGTCGCTACATCTGTTACTGCACTACCGCTATCGCAGGCAAGCCAGCTCCCACATTTGATCGTCGTTGCCTTGAGCATTGCGTTCGCTTAGCTGATCGGCATTAAGGTGTCAGGCATCCAGATAGGGTTGCAGGTCGCGACGAAACGCCTTGAGCACCTCGGACAAGCGCAACCAGGGTTCTTCAAGCTCGGCGCCGCGCTGCTCTCGGGCGCATTGCTCAAGGGCGACACAGGCCTTGGCCAGTGGCAGTGCGTCCACCAGCGAGCAAATGCCCTTGAGCCGGTGCAGCGATGCATTCAAGCGTGCCACGTCGCGCTCGGCCAGGGCTCCCGCCAATACCTCGTGTTCGTGGTCCAGGCTCTTGGCCAGTTCCTGCAACATGCTTTGCAGCACCGGGCCATCGGCCTGGGTCATGGTGCGCAGGGCCTGGATATCGAACGAACGCTGGGGCGCCACGCGGGCCAGCACTTGGGTCCAGTGTTCCAGGGTCACCGGCTTGACCAGCAGCTCATCCATACCGGCGTCCTCGCAGCGGCGTTGTTCATCTTTCATGGCGTTCGCGGTGCAACCCACCAGCGCGCTACGAGGCCGTTGCTCCTCGGCTTCGAGGCGCCGTATCGCCGCACTCAAGGCATAACCGGACATGCCGGGCATCTGGCAATCGGTGACCAACACGTCAAAACGCTGCTCACGCCAGCATTGCAACGCGGCCTCGGCCGACTCCAGAGCGACCACTTGATGACCGAGGAACTGCAACTGCTGCGCCAGCACCAGGCGGTTGGCCGCCAAATCATCCACCACCAGTACCGACAGGCTACGCCCCGTCGGTGACAACGTCGCGGTGGGCGTTGCCGGCACATCATCGGTGCTGACCCGGTCCAGGCGCAGGTCAATGCACACCACCGTCCCCTCGCCCACCACGCTGTCGAGGTGAATGCTGCCGCCCATCAATTCCACCAGTTGCTTGCAGATACTCAGGCCCAGACCGGTGCCGCCGTGTTGCGCAGCGGTCAGGGCGCTCACTTGGGTAAACGGCTTGAACACCCGCGGCTGTTGCTCGGCGCTGATGCCTGGGCCGCTGTCCTTGACGCACAGGTGCAGGTATTCGCTATCGGTCTCATCCCGTTGGCAGGTCACGCTGAGGTGAACCCCGCCCCGCTCGGTAAACTTGAGCGCATTGCCCAACAGGTTGTGCATCACCTGGCGTAACCGCAGCGGGTCGAACCAGTAATAACCCTGAGCAGCCGGATCAAACGCCAGGGTCAGATGCAGGCCTTTCTTTTGCGCCGTGGCTTCGAACAGGCTCTGGATACCCTCGAAAAAGCGCTTCAACTCAGTGGTCTGTGGCGCCAGTTGCAGGTGGCCGGCTTCGATCTTGGCCAAGTCCAGGCTGTCGCCCATCAGCGCAATCAGCTCGCGCGCCGAACGATGGGCCACCTGCAGCGCCTCGGAAACCGGCTGGCCGCTTGCCAGACAACGCTCTTGCTCCAGTTCGAGCAAGCCAATGATGGCAGTCATGGGGGTGCGAATCTCGTGGCTCAAGGCCGAGAGAAATGCACTTTTGGCGTAGTTCGCTTCGTCGGCGGCCTGGCGAGCGTCCATCAACTGGCGCTCCAGGTCTTTGCGTTCGTTGATATCGATCCAACCGCCCAACAATCCCTGCAGACGGCCCTGGGCATCAAAAAAAGGCACGGTCCACTGGTAGACGTGATAACTGCCGCCGTTGAGCTCCAATTGCCGGTCGACAAACAACGGCTGCTGCGTGGCCAATTGCTCCATGTGGCCTTCGTGCAGCCGCGCCGCTGTGGCGTCGGGCACGACCTTGCTCTCCATCAGCGTCAGGCCCTGGATCAGCTCCAGCCGGGTCGCCAATTGCTGTTCATAACTTTTATTGCAGGTCACCAGGCGCCCGTCCAGGTCGCGGACGAACAGCGGGTTGGGCATGCCGTCGAGCAGTGCGCGCTTGAACGCCAACTGGTCATTGAGCCGTTGCTCGGCCTCCAGCCGTTGGTGAATCTGGCGCTTGAGCCGGCTGTTCCACACCAGCGACACCAACACAAACAGCAGCGCCGTGGCCACCGTCCAATAGGCCCATGGCGGTACCCGTTGCCAGGCCGGCAGCGGAATCGCCACGGCACCGATCCAACGCAAGCGCAAGGCACTCAACTCAGCCACCGGCAGCGCCTCCAGGGCCTTGTTCAGAATGCTCAGCAGCTCAGGCTGGTCCTTGCGCACCGACAGGCAGTTGGACGACCACTTGCCATCGACACTGCGGCCGATACGCAGGCCATCTTCCGGGTAACTCTGCACTTCCACTTCAGTTTGAATGGTAGCGGCCGCCTCGCCCCGTCGTACCAGCTCACGGGCCTGGTTGTAATTGTCCACCAGGCGCAACGTGATGTTCGGATGCGCATGGCGAATATCATTTTCCAATACATGACGTGCCGGCAGCGCCAGCACCTTGCCGTCCAACTGCTTCAAGCCGGTGAGCGGCGCGGCATCGGCACGCTCGACAAACACCCAGCCGGACCCACCATACCCATGGCTGAAGTTGAGCACTGTGCTGCGCTCGCGGTTAACGGCCAGGGTCGTGTTCATCTGCGCCCTGCCTGTTTCCAGCCATTCCAGGGTTTGCGCGGTGGAGTGCACCTCTTCAAAGATAAATTGCAAACCGGTCATGCGCGTGATGCGATGCAACAAATCCACATTCAAGCCAACCCAGTGGCCATCCTTATCCTTGAATATGTACGGAGACATCTGCTGGGCCACCACCACGACATGGGGATGCTCGCGCACCCAGGCCTGTTGCGACGCCGACAACGCAATGCGCTCACCACTGATACCGACGCCGAGCCCGGTGGTCCAGCGCGCGAGGATTTCACGCTGCACCGACTCGTCGAGGCTTGCCAGCGCGCGATTCATCATGGCCCCCAACAACGGATCTGCCTGGCGGGTGGCGAAGGCAAAACCGATGGGCGCCAGCCGGCTCTGCTCCTTGATCTGCAACCCCAGGTAAGGCCGCAGCGATTTATAGGCGCGCACAATCACTTCGTTGCCGATAAACGCATCGACGTCACCTTGCTTCAAGGCTTCGAGGCCGCTGTAGAGGTTAGGGGCGAGCATGATGTGGCTGTCGGGATACGCCGCGTGCACCTTCTGCACGTTGGCGTAGCCGTCGAGCAACACCAGCTTCTTGCCGGCCAGATCGTCGCCTTGGGTATCGTCGCGACGCAGCACCACCACCGAGCGGTCGGGCATGTAGTCCGGGGTGAATTGCAGGCCGGGTACGTCACGCTCGTAACCATTGGCACTGGTGAGTATGTCGATGGTGCCGTTGCGCAGCGCTTCGACCGCCTGGGCGCGCTCGGAAAAGCCCAGCACTTGCATGGGCACACCCAGCCGTGCGCCAACCAGGCTCAAATAATCGGCGCTGATGCCCTGGTAGCGATTGCGGTCACGGGTGATATCGATCGGCTGGTAGTCATCTATCGAGATGCCCACTTTGAGTGTCCGATGCGCCGCCAACCACTGCTGCTCCGTCGGCGCCAGCGGCATAGGTTCAAGCGGGATAAACGCCGGCACCAGTTTGAACGGCAGGCTGACGGCGGCCAGGCTCATGGGCACCTGGATGAGCCACAACAGGCACACCAGCTTCAACGTCCATTGGATCAAAACCTGCACCGGTTGGGTTTCCTTGATTGGGCGACTGGGCAAGTATGGCTCGCCAGAATGAAAAAGCCCGTCACGAGGACGGGCTTGGCCGACTGCAAAAAAGCTGAATGCATACCTGTAGCAGCCTGATATCCGCCTCATGGTCAGCGGGTGAGTTAGCTGAATGTGGGAGCCGGGCTTGCCCGCGATGCAGACGCCTCGGTATTCAGTCGTACCGAGGCGCCTGCATCGCAGGCAAGCCAGCTCCCACACAAACCCGCTACCCCATTCTTGATTAGAGCGGCTTGCCCCGATTGCCATGCTGGCTGACGAACGCCTGCACCGCCTTCAGGTCATTGGCCAACACGGTGCAGCGCTCTTCGCGCTCGAACAGGTCGGTCAAATGTTCCGGCAGATCCAGCGCCTTGCCAATGCCGGCTTTCTCGACCGCTTCCGGGAACTTGACCGGGTGTGCGGTACCGAGGATCACCATTGGAATATCCAGGCTGCGGCGGCATTCGCGGGCGGCTTTCACGCCGATAGCCGTGTGCGGGTCGAGCACTTCGCCGGTCTCGGCATAGACCTGCGCGATGGTTTCGCAGGTCTGCGCATCGTCCACGGCCAGGGAATCGAACAGCTTGCGGGTTTCGGTCCAGCGCTCTTGCTCGACGCTGAAACCGCCACCTTGCTTGAAGCTGTTCATCAACTCGGCCAGGGCTGCGCCGTTACGACCGTGCATGTCGAACAGCAGGCGCTCGAAGTTCGACGACACCATGATGTCCATGGACGGCGACAGCGTGGCGTGCAGGGTTTCCTTCACATACTGGTTGCCGCTCATGAAGCGATGCAGGATGTCGTTGCGGTTGGTGGCGACGATCAACTGGTTGATCGGCAGGCCCATGTTGCGCGCCAGGTAACCGGCAAAAATGTCGCCGAAGTTGCCGGTCGGCACCGAGAACGACACCGAACGCGCCGGGCCGCCCAACTGCAGCGAAGCGTGGAAGTAGTAGACGATCTGGGCCATGATCCGCGCCCAGTTGATCGAGTTCACCGCCACCAGGCGTGTGCCCTTGAGGAAGCTCTGGTCAGCGAAGCTGTTCTTGACCATTTCCTGGCAGTCATCGAAGTTGCCTTCGATGGCGATGTTGTGGATGTTCTCACCGAAGATGGTGGTCATCTGCCGACGTTGCACTTCCGACACGCGCTTGTGCGGGTGCAGGATGAAGATGTCGACGTTTTCGCAGTGCTTGCACCCTTCGATGGCCGCCGAGCCGGTATCGCCGGAGGTAGCACCGATGATCACCACGCGCTCGCCACGTTTTTCCAGCACGTAGTCGAGCAGGCGACCGAGCAGTTGCAGGGCGAAGTCCTTGAACGCCAGGGTCGGGCCGTGGAACAGCTCCAGTACCCACTCATTGCCGTTCAGTTGGCGCAGGGGCGCGATGGCGTTGTGGGAAAACACGCCATAGGTTTCTTCCAGAATCTTCTTGAAGTCCGCATCCGGAATGCTGCCGGTCACGAACGGGCGCATCACTCGGAAAGCCAGCTCGTGATACGGCAGGCCGGCCCAGGAGGCGATTTCTTCCTGGGTGAAGCGTGGCAGGTTTTCCGGCACATACAGGCCGCCGTCGGTGGCAAGGCCTGCCAGCAGAACGTCTTCGAAATTCAGGGCCGGTGCCTGGCCGCGGGTGCTGATGTAACGCATGACTGGCTCCTCTAAAACATTCTCGAACAGGGGCCGCCGAATGGACGGGGCCCCTGGAACAAATCGGTTAGTTCAAGTGCTCGACGCGAATGCGCACCACCGGGCCGACCACGCCTTGCAGGGCTTCGAGGGCATGGATGGCATCGTTGATGTGCTGTTCGAGCACGCGGTGGGTCAGCAGGATCATCGGCACCTGGCCGTTTTGCTCCTCGACTTCCTTCTGCATGATCGACTCGATGTTGATACCGCGCTCCGACAGGATGCTGGCTACCTGGGCCAACACGCCTGGATGGTCCTGGGCCTGGATGCGCAGGTAGTAGGCACTTTCGCAGGCTTCGATCGGCAGGATCGGGTGGGCCGACAGCGAGTCCGGCTGAAAGGCCAGGTGCGGCACGCGATTTTCCGGGTCGCTGGTCATGGCGCGAACCACGTCCACCAAGTCGGCGATCACCGACGACGCGGTCGGCTCCATGCCGGCACCGGCGCCGTAGAACAAGGTAGAACCGGCGGCGTCGCCGTTGACCATCACCGCGTTCATCACACCATTGACGTTGGCGATCAGGCGGTCGGCCGGGATCAGCGTCGGGTGAACCCGCAACTCGATGCCCGCCGGGGTGCTGCGCGCCACGCCCAGGTGCTTGATACGGTAGCCCAGGGCTTCGGCGTAGTTGACGTCGGCGGTGGTCAGCTTGGTGATGCCTTCGGTGTAGGCCTTGTCGAACTGCAGCGGGATACCAAAGGCGATGGAGGCCAGGATGGTCAGCTTGTGGGCGGCGTCGATGCCTTCCACGTCGAACGTCGGGTCGGCTTCGGCGTAACCCAGGGCTTGGGCTTCGGCCAGCACGTCTTCGAAGGTACGGCCCTTCTCGCGCATTTCGGTGAGGATGAAGTTACCGGTGCCGTTGATGATGCCGGCTACCCAGTTGATGCGGTTGGCGGACAGGCCTTCACGGATCGCCTTGATCACCGGGATACCACCGGCCACCGCGGCTTCGAACGCTACGATCACGCCCTTCTCGCGGGCCTTGGCGAAGATCTCGTTGCCGTGCACGGCGATCAGCGCCTTGTTGGCGGTGACCACGTGCTTGCCGTTCTCGATGGCCTTGAGCACCAGCTCGCGGGCCACGGTGTAGCCGCCTACCAGCTCGATAACGATATCGATCTCAGGGTTGGTGGCTACGGCGAACACATCGTTGGTAATCGCAATACCGGTCGTTTCGAACTGAGGCTTTGGCGAACGCGTGGCAATCTGCGCCACTTCAATCCCGCGACCTGCGCGGCGGGAAATTTCTTCAGCGTTACGCTGAAGTACGTTGAAGGTACCGCCACCGACGGTCCCTAACCCACAGATGCCTACTTTGACCGGTTTCACTGAAGAACTCCCCATGAAACGGCCGACGCTAGGTCGGCCGTGAAAACAGCCGCACAACTGCGGCTCTCAATTAATGACTCGCCGACGGTTCGGCGGGCCATGATCGTCAAAGGCTCAACGATAAATGCTTACTTGGCACCCAGTGCCAGTTTGGCAACTTGCGGCGCCGGCTGGTAGCCCGGAATCACCTGGCCGTCGGCCAAAACGATGGCCGGTGTACCGTTCACACCAATGGACTGGCCCAGGGCGAACTGCTTGGAAACCGGGTTGGCGCATTTGGCCGATTTGATTTCCTTGCCGTCGACCATCTTGTCCATGGCCGCTTTCTTGTCGGCCGAGCACCACACCGCCTGCAACTGCTCGTCACCCGGCGAACCCAGGCCCTGGCGCGGGAAGGCGACGTAGCGCACTTCCACGCCCAACTTGTTCAGTGCCGGGATTTCAGCGTGCAGCTTGTGGCAGTACGGGCACGTGGTGTCGGTGAACACGGTGATGTGGGTCTTGGTCTCGCCAATGGCGGGGTACACCACGGTTTCCGCCACCGGGATACCGTTGATCAGCTTCGACACGCCCAGGCGCTCGGCCTTCTCGGTCAGGTTGACCGGCTTGCCGTCCTTGAGCTGGAACAGGTAGCCCTGCACGATGTACTGGCCATCGGCGCTGGCGTACAGCACACGGCTGCCCTTGAGCTTGACTTCATACAGGCCGGCCATGGGGCTGGCGCTGATGCTTTCGATAGGCGTGTCGAGCGCCAGGTTGGCCAGGCTCTTGCGAATGGTTTGCTCGGCCGCATCATCGGCGACCGCAAAGGTGGAAACCAACGCAATGGCTGCGGCGGCAATAATCTGGGTCAAGCGCATGGGAACTCCTGAAGGCAGAGGCAGGGACGGGAGCAGAATACTGATCTGGAACACAACGGGTGCCGTCCCCTTTGCGAACCGGCAAAGCCTACCACAGTTGGGCGGGAGGGCAGACCGCCACAGCTAAAATGGGCCATTTCTGACGGTTTTATCCGCGCGGGTGGTGCTTGGCGTGCATGTCCTGCAAACGTGCGCGTGCCACATGGGTGTAGATCTGGGTTGTGGATAAGTCGCTGTGCCCAAGCAGCATTTGCACCACGCGCAAATCCGCGCCGTGGTTGAGCAAGTGGGTGGCGAACGCATGGCGCAAGGTGTGGGGCGACAACGCCTTGCCGATCCCGGCCACTTTGGCCTGGTGCTTGATGCGGTGCCAGAAGGTCTGGCGGGTCATCTGCTCGCCGCGCTGGCTGGGAAACAGCACGTCGCTGGGGCGCCCACCCAGCAGTTCGTGGCGCGCATCGCGCATGTAGCGCTCGACCCACACAATCGCCTCCTCGCCCATCGGCACCAGCCGCTCCTTGCTGCCCTTGCCCATCACGCGCAACACGCCCTGGCGCAGGTTGACCTGCTCCAGGGTCAGGCTGATCAGTTCGGTGACGCGCAGGCCGCAGGCATACAGCACCTCCAGCATGGCACGGTCGCGCTGGCCGATGGCCTCGCTCAGGTCCGGGGCCGCGAGCAGGGCATCGACGTCGGCTTCCGACAAGGATTTGGGCAACGGCCTGCCGAGTTGCGGCATGTCGATTTGCAGGGTCGGGTCGACGGCAATGAGTTTTTCCCGCAGCAGGTAGCGATAAAAGCCACGCACGCCGGAGAGGAATCGCGCAGTGGAGCGCGGTTTGTAGTTCTGCTCCAGGCGCCAGGCCAGGTGATCGAGGATCAACTCGCGCCCGGCATTGATCAGTTCGAGGTTTTTCTCCTGCAGCCAGCCGTTGAACAGCGCCAGGTCGCTGCGGTACGCCTGGCGTGTGTTGTCCGACAGGCCTTTTTCCAACCAGAGGGCGTCGAGGAAGCGGTCGATCAGGGGATGGTCAATGGCAGGCATGGGCACTCAAGCGACTTAGCACAAGGCAATACGCGTATTATTTAAGGAACTGTGACAAGAGCCATTAGTCTTTCATAGCCCGCTATTTCAAGGAACAGGAAGCTTTAATGAACGAACAACAGATTTTGTTGGCTTTTGGCGGCATTGGCGTGGCCGCACTCGGCTGCCAGTGGCTGGCCTGGCGCCTGAAACTGCCAGCGATTCTGTTTCTTCTGCTGAGCGGGATTCTGGCAGGGCCGATACTCGGATGGCTCGACCCGCAGGAAATGTTCGGCCCTCTGTTGATGCCATTGGTGTCATTGGCAGTGGCGCTGATCCTGTTTGAAGGCAGCCTGACCCTGCACCTGTCGGAATGGAAGGAAATCGGCAGCGTTGTCCACCGGCTGGTCACCGTCGGCGCACTCTCGACCTGGGCGGTGATCACCCTGGCCACCCACTGGCTGCTGGGCTTCGACTGGATGCTGGCGCTGCTGTTCGGCACCCTGACACTGGTCACCGGCCCGACGGTGATCGTGCCCATGTTGCGTGTGGTGCGCCCCAAAGCCTCCATCGCCAATATCCTGCGCTGGGAAGGCATCGTCATCGACCCGATTGGCGCACTGCTGGCGGTAGTGGTGTATAGCTTCATCATCGCCAGTGCGTCGGGCGATGGTTTGAGCCACAGCCTGCTGACCTTCGGCGGCGTCATCCTCTGCGGCAGCCTGTTCGGCATCGCCGGTGGCTGGGTACTGGGGCAGATCATGCGCCGCCAGTGGCTACCGGAATACCTGCATAACCTGGCGACACTGGCGGGCGTGCTGGGCATCTTCATCGCCTCCAACCAGGTGATGCATGAGTCCGGCCTGCTGGCGGTCACGCTGATGGGTATGTGGATGGCGAACATGAAAGGCGTGGATGTACGGCACATCCTGCACTTCAAGGAAAACCTCAGTGTGTTGCTGATTTCCGGGCTGTTCATCCTGCTGGCGGCACGCCTGGACCTGAACGCCATGATCGCCCTGGGCCCGTTCGTGTTGATCCTGCTGTTGATCATCCAATTCATTGCACGCCCGCTGAACGTGGCGCTTTCGACCTTTGGCTCCGGGCTGAACTGGCGCGAGCGCGCGCTGCTGGCCTGGATCGCCCCAAGGGGAATCGTGGCGGCGGCGGTGTCAGCGATCTTTGCGATCCGCCTGGATGAGGCCGGCCACGAAGGTGCGTTGTTGCTGGTGCCGCTGACCTTCGCGGTGATCATCGGCACCGTGGTGCTGCAAAGCGCCACGGCACGCCCCTTGGCCCGCCTGCTGAAAGTCGCCGAGCCGGCGCCCAGCGGCTTCCTGATCGTGGGTGCGAACGGCCCGGCGCGGGCGCTCGGCAAGGCGTTGCAGCAGTTGGGCAGCCGCGTACTGCTGACCGACTCAAGCTGGGAAAACATCCGCGCCAGTCGTATGGAAGGCTTGCCCACCTACTTCGGTAACCCGGCCTCCCAGCATGCCGAGTCCCATCTGGACCTGGTCGGCCTGGGGCATCTGCTTGCGCTCTCGCCTTCTGGCGAACTGAATGCCTTGGCCACCATGCGTTTTCGCCATGACTTCGGCCATCGCCTGTTCGCCCTGGCCAGCAGCCAGGAAAACCGTCGCACCGACAAGCACAAGGCCAGCCATGAACACCGTGGCCACTTGCTGGGCAGCCAACCCTTGAGCTACACCAAATTGGCCAGCCTACTGGGCCAAGGCGCCGAGTTGTACAGCACTAGCCTCACCGACGGCTTTGGCTGGGAGCAGTACCAGGCGTTGCACGGGGAGCGCGCCACCTTGCTGTTTGCCCGGGACACCAGCGGCTGGGTGCATGTGGTCTCGCCCGAGAGTAACTTGAAGCCTGTAGCGGGCTGGACCTTGCTGGCAGTGATTCAACCGCAGGCCAGCACCGCCGAGTAATCAGTCAACAAAGCCAGGCAGTACCGGGACAGGGCGTTTATCTGCGTCAATCGCGACGAAACTGAACACGCCCTGGATCGCCTTTTCACGGCCATCAGCGCTCATGCTCTCAACGAACACCTCCACCTCGACCTTGAGGCTGGTGTTGCCGACTTTGATCACCCGACCGATCAGCTCAACGATAGAGCCGGCCGGGATCGCGTGATTGAAGTCGATACGGTCGGTGGAGACCGTCACCAAAGGCAAGCGACAGAAACGCGTGGCGGTGATGAACGACACTTCGTCCATCCATGCCAGGGCGGTGCCGCCGAACAGGGTGTTGTGGTGGTTGGTGGTGGGCGGGAACACGGCCTTGGTCACGTGGGTAACGGACAGGTCGGTGCGACGCTGGATTTCTTCGAGGCGGGTGGTCATGGGTCAATACCAACAGATAGGCAAATTTCAGGCACAAAAAAGCAGCCCGTAGGCTGCTTTTTTCTGCATCGGGAAGCTGGACTTAAGCCAGTTTTTCCTTGATGCGAGCTGCTTTACCGGACAGGTCACGCAGGTAGTACAGCTTGGCTTTACGTACGTCACCGCGACGCTTGACGGCCATGCTGTCGATTTGCGGGCTGTAGGTCTGGAAAGTACGCTCTACGCCAACACCGTTGGAGATTTTACGAACAGTGAAAGCACTGTTCACACCACGGTTACGCTTGGCGATTACCACGCCTTCGAACGCTTGCAGACGCGAACGGTCGCCTTCCTTCACTTTCACCTGAACGACAATGGTGTCGCCCGGGGCAAAGGTAGGGATCTCTTTGGTCATCTGCTCTGCTTCGAGTGCAAGGATGATTTTGTTAGTCATGCTGTGCTCCTAAGGTAAGTCAATGGACCTACCATCGATACGTTGTTAACTATCGTCCCGCGCGAGGATGTATTCCTCGAGCAGCTTCTTCTCTTCTCCAGAAAGCGAGCGGCTTTCCAGAAGATCGGCGCGTCGTTCATAGGTCCGACCAAGGGACTGCTGTAAACGCCAACGCCGGATGTGTGCGTGATTGCCACTTAGCAATACGTCGGGAACACGCTGATCCACATACACCTCCGGACGGGTGTAGTGCGGGCAATCCAGCAAACCATCCGTGAAGGAATCTTCCTCCGCGGAGTCCGCATGCCCTAAAGCTCCGGGCAGCAGTCGTGTAACCGCATCTATCAGGACCATCGCCGGCAGCTCGCCGCCAGACAGGACATAGTCCCCAATCGACCACTCTTCATCGACATGAGCTTCAATAAAACGCTCGTCAATGCCTTCATAGCGACCGGCAATCAGGATCAAACTTTCCTCATTCGCCAGTTCGCGTACCGCCGCCTGTTTCAGCTGACGGCCTTGAGGGGACAGGTAAATTACCTTCGCCTTCTCCCCGGCGGCTGCCTTGGCCTGAACCAACGCATCTTCCAGGGGTTTGATCTTCATCACCATGCCCGGGCCACCGCCAAATGGGCGATCGTCCACAGTGTGATGTCGATCCGTCGTGTAGTCTCGCGGGTTCCAACAGGTGAGCTGCAACAGCCCCTGTTTCACCGCCCGACTGGTGATGCCGTACTCGCTGATGGCGGAAAACATCTCGGGAAACAAACTGATCACTTCAATGCGCAAATTAGCCACGCTTAGAAGTCCGCGTCCCATTCCACCTTCATCTCGCCCGCGGCCAGGTCGACGGCCAACACGCATTGCTCGGTATAGGGCAACAGGCGTTCACGGTCATCCAGGCTGCCAGCGCAAGGCTTGACCACCATTACATCATTGGCGCCGGTTTCCAGAAGATGATCGATTTTCCCCAGCAATTGCCCGAGTTGATCAATAACCTTCAGACCTTCCAGCTGGTACCAGTAGTACTCGCCGTCGGTCAATTCAGGGAACAGGTTGCGCGGCACGCAGATCTCATAACCGGCCAGAAGGCGAGCTTCTTCACGGTCATCAAGACCCTTGAGCTTTGCGACCAGGAACTTATCGCTCCCGCGTCCACTGACCAGCTCGACCTGTTTCACACTCCCTTCGCGCTTGAGCGTCCAGGTCTTGTACTGCAACAGGTTTTCAGTCGGATCAGTAAAGGAATACACCTTCACTTCGCCGCGAACGCCATGAACAGAGTAAATCTTGCCGATAACGATCAAATCATCAGCAACAGCTGGCGTCGCGTTCATATTGCTCAGGCTGCGGCCTTAGCCGAGTCCTTCAACAGTTTTGCAACGCGCTCGGATGGCTGTGCGCCAACGCTCAGCCAGTAGGCTACGCGCTCTTGGTTCACGGACAGACGAACTTCTTGACCACGAGCAACAGGGTTGAAGAAACCAACCTGTTCCTTGTGCGAACCGTCACGCGGGTTGCGGCTGTCGGTTACGGTCAAGTGGTAAAACGGGCGCTTTTTGGAGCCGCCAAGGGCAAGACGGATTGTTAGCATGTGAACATCGTTCCTGTAGTCGGTGCTGCAAATCTAAATGCACAGCGGGCATAGGTGCCCGAAAGGCCGCATATTCTAAGGAATATCCGGACTTTTGCAAATGTCTTTTTCTGGCGCCTATCAGCGTACCATTCAGATCTGCTATAGAGCCGTCGGTTAAAACGGCGAGTCAGCGCCCGCCAACGGCGGGTTTGCTGGAGATCCCACATCCTTGTGGGGCGGAGCGCAAGCAAGGCTTGCGCTCGAATACTTTACATTTTAGGCATGCCGCCGCCGGGCAACATACCGCCCATGCCGCGCATCATCTTGGCCATACCGCCCTTGGCGGAGAATTTCTTCATCATCTTCTGCATCTGCTTGTGCTGCTTGATCAAGCGACCGATGTCCTGCACCTGGGTGCCGGAACCCATGGCGATCCGGCGCTTGCGCGAACCGCTGATCAGCTCAGGGTCGCGGCGCTCGGCCGGGGTCATGGAATTGATGATGGCTTCCATCTGCTTGAACTGTTTCTCTGCCGCGCCCTGGGCGTTGCCCATTTGCGCCAGGTTCACACCGCCGATGTTGGGCAGCTTGTCCATCAGGCCGCCGAGGCCGCCCATGTTCTTCATCTGTTGCAGCTGGTCGCGGAAGTCTTCGAGATCGAAGCCCTTGCCCTTCTTCAGCTTCTTGGCCAGTTTGTCGGCCTTCTCCTTGTCGAGCGTGGCTTCGGCCTGCTCGATCAGGCTGAGCACGTCACCCATGCCGAGGATGCGCGAGGCGATACGCTCAGGGTGGAACGGCTCGAGCGCTTCGCTCTTCTCGCCCATGCCGATGAACTTGATCGGCTTGCCAGTAATGGCACGTACCGACAGCGCGGCACCGCCACGGGCGTCGCCGTCGACCTTGGTGAGGATCACGCCGGTCAGCGGCAGTGCGTCACCAAAAGCCTTGGCGGTGTTGGCCGCATCCTGGCCGGTCATGGCGTCGACCACGAACAGGGTCTCGACCGGGTTGATCGCGGCATGCAGCGCCTTGATCTCGCCCATCATCTCTTCGTCGATGTGCAGGCGACCGGCGGTATCGACGATAACCACGTCGATGAACTTGAGCTTGGCTTCTTTAATAGCCGCGTTGGCGATGTCGACCGGCTTCTGGCTCAGGTCGGACGGGAAGAAGGTCACGCCCACTTCGCCCGCGAGCATTTCCAACTGCTTGATGGCCGCCGGACGGTACACGTCGGCCGATACCACCATCACGGATTTCTTCTTGCGCTCTTTGAGGAAGCGCGCCAGTTTGCCGGCGGTGGTGGTTTTACCCGCACCTTGCAGGCCCGCCATCAGCACGACGGCTGGCGGCACGGCACTGAGGTTCAGGTCTTCGTTGGCCGCGCCCATCAGGCTTTCGAGTTCGGCCTGGACGATCTTCACAAAGGCCTGGCCCGGGGTCAGGCTGCGGGACACTTCGGTGCCGACCGCACGCTCCTTGACCGAGTTGACGAAGTCCTTCACCACCGGCAAAGCCACGTCGGCTTCCAGCAACGCCATGCGCACTTCACGCAGGGTGTCTTTAATATTGTCCTCGGTCAGCTTGGCCTTGCCGGTAACGTGGCGCAGCGTCTGCGAGAGACGGTCAGTCAAGTTTTCAAACATGCGCGATCCTTTCAGGCCCTATTCATCGAAATGCAGGTAGACCGAGGTAATGGCGGCCCAGGCTGGGGGAAATCGCTATTAAAAACAGCGTTCGCCGAGCCTGCGGCGTGGGCAGGTCGCGGATTATAGCGAAGACTGCGCCCATGCACACCCGCTGTCTGGCCCGGGAGTCTTTCGTGCAACGCAGGTGTGTGCCAAACTCAACGCCTTTCGGGCTTGCCTACCAGGATTTATGCTCCCCTTGTCACCCAGTTTGCTACCCAGCCTCGCCGCCGCCATTTTGTATGCCGCTGCGACCCTCTATCAGGGCACTCGTCTGGCCCAAGGCACCAAAGCGGACAAACGTCTGCTCGTCGGCCTTGGCGTGCTGGCCCTGCTGGCCCATGCCGCCAGCCTGTTCACCCACCTGATGACCCCGGTCGGCCTGGGCCTGGACTTTTTCAGCGCCGCCAGCCTGATCGCCGCGGCCGTCATCGCGCTGACGCTGCTGGCCTGCTACCGGATTCCGGTGGAGAACCTGCTGGTGCTGCTATTCCCCCTGGGAATGCTGACGGTGCTGCTGGCGCAGTTCACCCCTACTGGCACCGTACAGGTGATCGACGAGGAGCCGGGCATCCTTGCCCACATCCTGTTGTCGATCCTCGCCTACGGCATGTTCACCATCGCGGTGTTCCAGGCCCTGCTCCTGCTGCTGCAGGATCACCAGCTCAAGCACAAGCACCCGTCCGGGTTGATCAAGAACTTCCCGCCGCTGCAAACCATGGAAAGCCTGCTGTTCGGGTTCCTGTGGGCCGGCTGGACCCTGCTGTCGCTGTCGCTGATCTCCGGCTGGCTGTTCGTCGAAAACCTGTTTGCCCAGCACCTGGTCCATAAAACCTTGCTGGCGTGCCTGGCCTGGGTCGTGTTCAGCGTGCTGCTGTGGGGGCGCAACCGCCTCGGCTGGCGTGGGCACAAGGCCATCCGCTGGACCCTGGCCGGTTTCTGCCTGTTGATGCTGGCCTATTTCGGCAGCAAGCTGGTTCGCGAATACATCCTGCATATCTGACGGGCAGTGATCATGGACAACTTGCCCTTAGGGCCGATGCTCGCCGTAATTGCCCTGCTGATTCTATGGGCAGCACTGTTTACCGCCATTGAAGCCGCGCAACAACACCTGCTGGCCCTACGCCCTGGCACACGCCAGGGCGACAAGGCGGCCGCACGCCTGAGCTTCCCGCGCCATAGCCTGATCCTGTGCAACAGCCTGTGCCGCGCCGCCGTGGTGATTCTCTGCACCCTGTTGGCGATCTATGCTTGGGCAGAGAACGGGCCCTGGCTAGGCTGGCTGATTTCCTGCGCAGGGCTGCTGGTGCTGGCCGACTACCTGCCCCGTACCCTGGCTACCCGTCACCCCCAAGCAGTGCTGGGCTTTGGCAATACATTGCTGGGCGTGCCGCTGAAAATCCTTTACCCGCTGGCCTGGCTGCTCAATGGCATCAGCCAGCTGTTATTGCGCCCGTTTGCGCGCAAATCCGGCGTGGTGAAAAACAGCGACGAGCCCCTGCCCGACCATGATGACGACCCAGAGCCCGACACCGACGCCGACCGCACTCCCGGCCTGCCCGGTATCCATGCCCTGGACAACATCACGGTCAACGACATCCTGGTGCCGCGCAGCGAAGTGGACGGCATCAACCTTGATGAGTCGATAGAAGACATCATCGAACAGTTGAGCACCTCGCCGCGCACCCGCCTGCCCGTGTTCCACAGCGACATCAACCAGGTGCAGGCCGTGCTCAATACCCGGCAGGTCCAACACCTGCTGCCCGACGCCAGCCTGACCAAAGAGGCCCTGCTCGCCGCCTGCCACGAGCCTTACTTCGTGCCGGAAAGCACGCCGTTGCAGCTGCAACTGCTGAATTTCCACAAACAGCAGCGGCGCCTGGGCATGGTGGTGGACGAGTACGGTGAAGTGCTGGGCATTGTCACTTTGGAAGATATTCTGGAAGAGATCGTCGGCGAATTCGAAAGCGATCAGGCGGTGGATAACCCGCATATCGAAGCCCAGCCCGATGGCCGCTACATCATCGACGGTGCTGCCTCGATCCGTGAACTGAACAAGAGCCTGGGCTGGCACCTGCCCAGCGACGGCCCCAAGACCCTCAACGGCCTGGTGACCGAGGCGCTGGAAACCATTCCCGATTGCGCGGTATGCCTGAAAGTCGGCCGCTATCGCCTGGAAATCCTCGAGACCGAGGACAACCGGGTGAGCAAAGTATTGATCTGGCATACCAGCCACGTGCCAGTGGCCGCCTGACCTCAGCAGGCTCAACCCGGTCAATGTGGGAGCTGGCTTGCCTGCGATGCAGGCGACTCGGTCCTTCATTTGAACCGAGGTGATGCTATCGCAGGCAAGCCAGCTCCCACATTGATCCAGTTCCAGGCCATAGATCCTCACCAGCCCCTTGTTGGATCCTTAGCCCCCTTCCTATAATCCCTGCGGCTTACCCAAGCCCCGCCAGACCGCGTGCTATCCGCACCCAGCGTGTCCTGGCACCGCCTTACCATGTCCGACCGGTGTTTGCTCCCATCCCGAGCCGCCCCGCGCACAACCCTGATCCATGGGTGTTCGACCAATAATAATCCGCGTCCAAACGCGCAATAACCGTCAGGGATAACGTCATGAGCACCACCTACCAAGAGGCTGCGAGCGCCGCACCTGCCAACTCGACCGCCCGCGTCGCCACCGCGAGCATCGTCGGCACCGCCATTGAGTTCTACGATTTCTACATCTACGCCACGGCTGCCGCCCTGGTGATCGGCCCGGTGTTCTTCCCACAGACCTCCGGCACCGCGCAGATGCTGGCATCGTTCCTGACCTTCGGTATCGCTTTTATCGCCCGCCCTCTGGGGTCGGCGTTGTTCGGTCACTTCGGTGACCGTATCGGCCGTAAATCAACCCTGGTGGCTTCACTGCTACTGATGGGTGTATGTACTACCTTGATCGGCTTGCTGCCGGGCTACGACAGCATCGGTGCCTGGGCACCGATCCTCTTGTGCGTATTGCGCTTCGGCCAGGGCCTGGGCCTTGGCGGAGAATGGGGCGGCGCGGCCTTGCTGGCGACCGAGAATGCTCCCAAGGGCAAGCGCGCCTGGTTCGGCATGTTCCCGCAACTGGGCCCGTCGATAGGCTTCCTGGCGGCCAACGGTTTGTTCCTGATTTTGGCCATGAGCCTGAATGACGAGCAATTTCGCAGCTGGGGCTGGCGCATTCCGTTCATCCTCAGCGCCGCACTGGTGATGGTGGGCCTGTACGCACGCCTCAAGTTGCATGAGACGCCGGTGTTCGCCAATGCAGTGGCCAAGGAAAAACCAGTGAAAGTGCCGCTGGTAGAACTGTTCAGCCAGCATTGGCTGCCGGTACTGCTGGGCGCCGCGTCGATGGTGGTGTGCTATGCGCTGTTCTATATCACCACCGCGTTTTCGTTGAGCTACGGCGTTTCCACCTTGGGCTACAGCCGTGAAACCTTCCTCGGCCTGCTGTGCTTTGCGGTGCTGTTCATGGGACTGGCAACGCCATTGGCCGCCTTGGCCAGTGATCGCTACGGGCGCAAGCCGGTGCTGATTGTAGGCGCGGTCCTGGCGATTCTGTCGGGCTTTACCATGGAGCCTCTGCTGACCCATGGCTCGACCTGGGCCGTGGCGCTGTTTCTGGCGTTGGAGCTGTTTTTGATGGGCGTGACCTTCGCACCGATGGGCGCGCTGCTGCCAGAACTGTTCCCGACCCGCGTGCGTTATACCGGTGCATCGGCAGCGTATAACCTGGGTGGGATCGTGGGGGCCTCGGCGGCGCCGTTCTTCGCGACCAAGCTGGTGGCGATGGGTGGTTTGAGTTATGTCGGGGGATATGTATCGGCAGCAGCGTTGCTGAGTTTGATTGCGGTGCTGTGCCTGAAAGAGACGCGGGATAACGACTTGAACAAGGTCGCCTGACCCCATGCTCGTTCCCACGCTCTGCGTGGGAATGCAGTTAGGGACGCTCTGCGTCCCCAAGCGCGACGCAGCGCGTCACAAGAGGCATTCCCACGCAAAGCGTGGGAACGAGCGTGGCGGCTTAGAGCTCTACAACAACTGCTTGGGAAGCACGTGTCGCCTTGGCACGAGCCGCTTCAATCGACTCGTCCCGCGCCAGCGCCACGCCCATACGGCGCTGGCCATTCACTTCAGGCTTGCCAAACAGACGCAACGCCGTATCCGGCTCGCTCAACGCAGCGCCGAGGTTGGCAAACGCCGTCTGGGTCGACTGCCCTTCCACCAGGATCACCGCCGACGCCGAAGGCCCGAACTGACGGATCAATGGGATCGGCAGGCCGAGAATGGCGCGTGCGTGCAAGGCAAACTGCGACAGGTCTTGGGAAATCAGGGTCACCAGGCCAGTGTCATGGGGGCGCGGCGACACTTCGCTGAACCACACCTGATCGCCCTTGATGAACAATTCCACGCCAAACAAGCCACGGCCACCCAAGGCTTCGGTCACGGCTTTGGCAACGCGCTGGGACTCTGCCAAGGCAATCGGGCTCATGGCCTGTGGCTGCCAGGATTCCTGATAGTCGCCCTTCTCCTGACGATGGCCCACCGGCGCGCAGAACGTGGTGCCGCCGATGTGGCGCACGGTCAGCAGGGTGATTTCGTAGTCGAAGTCGATAAAGCCTTCGATGATCACCCGACCCTTGCCGGCACGCCCGCCCTCTTGGGCGTAGTCCCAGGCTTTCTGCACGTCGTCGGCGCTGCGCAACAGGCTCTGGCCCTTGCCCGACGAACTCATCACCGGCTTGACCACGCACGGAAAGCCCAGGTCCTGGACGGCCTTGCTGTAATCTTCGAAGGTATCGGCGAAGTGGTACGGCGAGGTCGGCAGGTCCAGCTCTTCGGCGGCCAGGCGACGGATGCCTTCACGGTTCATGGTCAGCGACGTGGCGCGGGCGGTGGGGATCACGGTGAAACCTTCGGCCTCCAGCTCAACCAGGGTCGCGGTGGCGATGGCTTCGATTTCCGGCACGATGAAATGCGGCTTCTCCGCCTCGATCACCGCACGCAATGCGGCGCCGTCGAGCATGTTGATCACATGGCTACGGTGCGCCACCTGCATGGCCGGCGCGTTGGCGTAGCGATCCACGGCAATCACTTCAACGCCCAGGCGTTGCAGTTCGATTACCACTTCCTTGCCCAGCTCACCGCAGCCACACAGCAAAACGCGGGTCGCGGTTGGCGACAATGGAGTTCCGATTCGGGTCATCTCAGGTCCTCAGGGGAGCGGATCATGGGGGAGAAAGGCGGGCATTTTACATGAACTGTAAAAATTGGCCTCAGTTGGCGACTGCCCGCCGGCGGATGCGCCAGGCCATGATCAGCCAGACCACGGTGACACCGGCGAACTTGGACACCAACGCCGTGCCCGCCACCGCTGGGGTCAGTGCGCCGATCAGGCCGAAAAAGATAAAGGTATCGAGGGGAATGCTCAGCGCCGAACTTATCCACAGGCGGTCATGCAGCGGGCGCTTGGTGATGCTGAAAACCAGCCAGTCGATGCACTCGGACACCGCAAACGCCGTGGCACTGGCCAGGGCAATGGACGGGTCGGAGGTGATATAGGAGAGCACCAGCGCCGCGAGCATGGCGATGATTGCGCCATGGCCGAAGCGGGTTTGCACCATGTCGCGCAGGATAAATACCAGGCCACCCCAGGCGGACCAGATGACGTCCAGGTGTGGGGCGGTGGAGAAGGCGAAGTTGATCAGTACGACGCTGCTGATATAGGCGATCAGGAAAAACATGGAGGATGGACCTGTGGGCAATGCCGCACAGGGTACACAATTACAAGGATGTCGTCTGGCAGGGCCTCATCGCAGGCAAGCCAGCTCCCACATTTGAAGGTACTCACACATCAAGGGTGGGAGCTGGCTTGCCTGCGATGGCGGCCTGTCAGGCGCCAGATTTCCCAGGGGTCATCCACACTATCCCACTCGCCACCGCCCGCTCATGGCACAACCCCAGCACCAGCCGGCGCTCGGCGTTGTCCATGCGGCTCCAGCGCGTAATCTCATCCACATTGCGCTGACAGCCGGTGCAGATATCGTCGTCGTCCAGTGCGCAAATACTCACGCACGGCGAGGCAACAGGCCGTTCAACCGTACTCATTCTTCCTGCTCAACCAGATCCCGCGCGTAACGCTGCGAGTTATGCACATAGTGCGCAGCGCTGGCTTCGAGCATCCGCTTCTGCGCCTCGGTCAGCTCACGCACCACTTTGCCTGGCGAGCCCATGACCAGCGAGCCATCGGGGATTTCCTTGCCTTCACCGATCAGCGAGTTGGCGCCGATGATGCAATGCTTGCCAATCTTGGCGCCGTTGAGCACCACTGCGTTAATACCGATCAGGCTGTAGTCGTCAACGGTGCAGCCGTGCAGCATGGCGTTATGGCCGATGGTCACGCCGGTGCCGAGGGTCAGCGGGTAACCCATGTCGGTGTGCATCACGCTGCCGTCCTGCACGTTGCTGTTCTTGCCGATCAGGATCAGCTCGTTATCGCCGCGCAACACCGCGTTGAACCAGACGTTGGCGCCCTCCTCCAGCTTGACCTTGCCTACCAGCGTGGCATTGGGTGCGACCCAACTGTTGGGATGCGTCTCGACGCGGGCGTCGCCCAGGCGGTATTTCATGGTTTTCCCTCACGGCTTGCCATTCATGCGATGGCTTAGATATTGATAAAACTTTTGGGCGGCTGGTGCAGGCTGATCTTGGCATCGTCATAGAGCAGGTTGATCAGCTCGACAATCATGATCGCCGTCAGCCCCCAGATCTTGTATTCGCCGAACCTGTAGCTTGGCACATACCAACTGCGGCCCTGGTAATCGATGCGGTGGGTATGTTCGCGCGGGTCCTGGCGGAAAAACTCCAGGGGCACACTGAAGACAGCGGCGATTTCAGCGTCGTTGGCCAGGTATTCAACGTAATCGGGGATCACGCCCACATACGGCGTTACGCGGATGCCGTGCAGGGAAATCAGCGGGCTCAACGGGCCGATGACTTCAACCAGTCCCGGCGGCAGGCCTATTTCTTCTTCGGCTTCGCGCAAGGCGGTAAAGATCAGGTCCGGGTCTTCAGGGTCGCGGCGCCCGCCGGGAAAGGCCACTTCGCCACCGTGGGTCGACAGGCCGCTGGCGCGCAGGGTCAGGATCAGCTCGGGTTCGTCACTGCGGGTAATCGGCACCAGCACCGCAGCCTCGGGGAAACGCCCGTCGGTTTCCAGGGTATGGGGGGTGTGGTTGCTTACCCGGCGAAGTAGCTCGTCCAGCATGAGTCATCTCGGTCTGTTGGCTACCTTGCATCATGCACCAAAGCGTGCACGCGCCCAACCCCAAAACCGCAGGGCTGTCGCTAAACGACAACTTGCAGGAACGCCCGGCACCAAGCCAAGATGTGCCCATTGTCCAGGAACCCCAGCATGAATTTCTGCAGCCAGTGCGGCAAACCGGTGACCCAACGCATTCCCGAAGGCGACGCACGCCTGCGCTATGTATGCGACCACTGCTCGACCATTCATTACCAGAACCCCAATATTGTCGCCGGTACCCTGCCGGTATGGGGCGACCAAGTGCTGTTGTGCCGCCGCGCCATCGAGCCACGCCTGGGTTACTGGACCCTGCCCGCAGGCTTTATGGAAAACGGCGAAACCGTCGAGCAGGCGGCCATGCGTGAAACCCTGGAAGAAGCCTGCGCCCGGGTGCGCAACCTGAGCCTCTATACCCTGATCAATGTGCCGCACATCAGCCAGGTGCATATCTTCTACCGCGCCGAACTGATCGACCTGGACTTTGCCGCTGGCCAGGAAAGCCTGGAAGTGAGGCTGTTCGACGAAGCCGATATCCCTTGGTCCGAGCTGGCTTTCCGCACGGTCGGGCGTACCTTAGAATGCTTCTTCGCTGACCGTCGCCAACAGGCATACCCGGTACGTAGCGAATCTGTGCCACCGCTGTCCAAGCCCGCCCAATAACAAGCCGGCCAATGTCGCCAAAGGGATACCGTTTCAATGCGTTGGTTGCTTGCTCTGATCTGCCTGTCGTTCGCCACGCTGTCCCCGGCCTCCACGGTGCAAACCCTTGGCGGTAAAACGGTCGAGAAAGTCCTGGTGCTCAAGTCCGCCCACCAGCTGCAGCTGATCAACGACGGCAAGCCGTTCAAGACCTATCGCATCTCCCTGGGCAAGAACCCCAAGGGCCACAAGCTGATCGAAGGTGACCGCCGCACGCCCGAAGGCCTCTACTGGATCGACTGGCGCAAGACCAGCGACCGCTTCAACCTGGCCATGCACATTTCCTACCCGAACATCAGCGACGCCGCCCGCGCCCGCCGCGAAGGCGTAAAGCCGGGCAGCATGATCATGATCCACGGCACCCCCGACACCGAAGACTACCCGGAACAGTGGTTCCACACCCTGGACTGGACCGACGGCTGCATCGGCATGCGCAATGTGGATATGCGCGAAGTGTGGAACCTGGTCAAAGACGGCACCCTCATCGAGATTCGGCCGTAATCGCGTGCCGTTCGTAAAATAATTCGAAAATAATTCCTGCCCCAGGCAGCGCCTGCCGGTGAATACCAGTTCACCGCGCGGGACCCTGCACTTGTGCGCGCCACAAAGACCTCTCCAATACCACTTGATACCAAGCCCCATTAAAGTGCCCTGAAACCGGGATTTTCACCGTTTTGGCAGCATTGACATGGTATTTAAGTGGTATTAGTTTTCGGCCATTACCGGGCGACAACATTCCAATAACGCATCGGAAACCTGACAGATGAATCCCATCCTGGCCCTGCGCCCCGACGACAAGCAATCCACGCCGCTGTACCTGCAACTGGCCCGCAGCCTTGAAGCAGCGATCCATGCCGGCCAGTGGAAATCCGAACAGGCCCTGCCTTCGGAACGCGCCCTCAGCGAGCAATTGAGCATCTCGCGGGTCACCGCCCGTAAAGCGCTGGAAGTGTTGCTGGCTCAAGGGCTGATCCGTCGCAGCCAAGGCTCCGGCACTTTCATCACGCCGCGCCTGGAACAACCCTTGTCGCGCCTGTCGGGGTTCAGCGAGATGCTGCGGCTCAAGGGGTTTGTGCCGACGTCTCAGTGGCTGGAGCGCGACATCACCCCGCCGACCCATGAAGAACTGATCCGCCTGGGCCTGTCGCCCACCGACAAAGTGGCGCGCCTCAAGCGCCTGCGCAAAGCCGACGACACGGTGATGGCGATTGAAATGACCGCCATGCCGGCCTCGGTGCTGCCCCATCCCCAGGCCATCGGCAATTCGTTGTACGAATACTTGGAAAGCATCGGCAAGCCCATCGTGCGCGCCTTGCAGCATATCCAGGCGATCAATGCCTCGGATGAGTTCGCCGCGCTGGTCGGCATCGCCCCCGGCACCGCCATGCTGCTGATGACCCGCGTGGGCTACACCGCCGACAACACGCCGATTGAGATCACCGACACCTACTGCCGCAACGACTACTACGACTTTGTCGCAGAGCTGCGCCGCCATGACTACTCCGCCTGAATGCGAACTTAGAGAACTGCCCATGACTGAAGACAATATCCTCACGCCCAGCGGCTGGATGCGTGGTCGCTTGGTGCATGAGCACGGCAAGGTTGTCGCCATTGACGGCACGCCGTGCGACCCGGCCGACAACGACCTGCCCTACCTGTTGCCGGGCTTTATCGACCTGCATGTGCATGGCGGTGGCGGCGCCGACATCATGGAAGGTGCGAGCGCCTTCGAGACCATTACCCGTACCCACGTGCGTTTTGGCACCACCTCGCTGCTGGCCACCACCATGACGGCGCCGGTGGAAGAAATTTCCCGCGTGCTCGGTGAGCTCGGCACGTTCTGCGAACAGCGGCCAGCCGGCAGCGCCCGCGTACTCGGCGTGCACCTGGAAGGCCCCTACATCAATCCGGGAAAACTCGGCGCCCAACCCAACTTCGCCCACACCGCGTTGATGCAAGAAGTGGAAGCCTACCTGCGCCTGGCGCCAATCCGGGTGATCACCATCGCCCCGGAAATCGCCGGCCACGACGGCCTGATTCGCGCCCTCAGCCAACGCGGCGTGCGCATGCAGATCGGCCACACCCTGGGCAGCTATGAAGAAGGCGTTGCCGCCCTGGCCGCTGGCGCCACCAGTTTCACCCATTTGTACAACGCCATGAGCCCGCTGCATCACCGCGAACCCGGCATCGTCGGCGCCGCGCTGGCCCACGCCCAGTACGCCGAGCTGATCCCGGACTTGCTGCACGTGCACCCCGGCGCCATGCGCGTGGCCCTGCGCTCGATCCCGTGCCTGTATTGCGTCACCGACTCCACCGCCGCCGCCGGCATGCCCGACGGAGAGTACAAGCTGGGCAGCCACACCGTGACCAAATGCCTGGGCGGAGTGCGCCTGGCCGACGGCACCCTGGCCGGCAGCACGCTGACCATGGATCAGGCGCTGCGCAACCTGGTGAAAATCGGCCTGCCAATCAGTGAAGCCTCACAACGCCTGTCGCAATTTCCTGCGGACTACCTGGGCCTGGAAGAACGCGGCCGCCTGCAACCGGGCAGCTTTGCCGACTGCGTGCGTCTGGACCGCTCCCTGACACTCACCGACGTAATGGTCGAAGGAGAAACCATTGACTTCAAAAATGCTTGAAGAGGCCCTGGCCTCCTGCGACGCCGTCGCGGCCCAACTGCAGCGCCTGGACCCGATGCTGGAAGAAGTCGCCGGCCGCCTGCGCCGCCAGCCGCCGCAAGTGGCGATGACCATCGCCCGCGGCAGCTCCGACCACGCCGCCAGTTACTTCGCCTACCTGGCCATGCAACACGTGGGCATTCCGGTGGCGTCGCTGCCGATGTCGGTGGTGACCCTGTTGCAGGCGCCGATGAAAGTCAGCGGCCAGGTAGCGTTTGGTTTCTCCCAATCGGGGCAGAGCCCGGACCTGGTCAACAGTCTGCGCTTGTTGCGCAAGCGTGGTGCCTTGAGCATCTCCCTGGTCAATGCCGAAGACTCACCGCTGGAAGCCGCCTGCGAGTTCCACGTGCCGCTGTGCGCCGGGCCGGAACTCAGCGTGGCCGCCACCAAGAGCTTTATCGCCACCCTCAGCGCCAGTGCACAGTTGATCGGCCACTGGAATCAAGAAGCCGACTTGCTGCAAGCCTGTCAGGCCTTGCCCGAGGGCCTGCGTGACGCCGCCAGACAGGATTGGCGCCTGGCCGTCGACGCCCTCAAAGGCAGCCAGCGCTTGATGGTGATCGGCCGTGGCGCCGGGTTTGCCATCGCCCAGGAAGCCGCGCTCAAGCTCAAGGAAACCTCGGCGATCCAGGCCGAAGCCTTCAGCAGCGCCGAAGTGCGCCACGGGCCGATGGCCTTGATCGACGAGAACTACCCCCTACTGGTGTTCGCCCCCCGCGGCGCCGAGCAGGCCGGCCTGCTGAGCCTGGCCGCCGATATGCGCCAACGCGGTGCTCGCGTGTTGCTGGCTGCGCCGGACGATATCGCCGAACGCGACCTGACGCTGAGCCGCGCCGAACACCCGAGCCTGGACCCGATCCTGGCTATCCAGAGCTTCTACGTGATGGCCGCAGGCCTTGCTGAGGCACGGGGCATGGACCCGGACCAGCCGCGCCACCTGAGCAAAGTCACCCGCACGCACTAAAGCGGCGTTTTCCTGATGAGTACCGTGCCCATGCCCAACAACAATAATCCATTGACCCTTAGCGCCCCCTTGAGTGGGCCGGTGCTGGCCCTGAACCGCGTCCCCGACGAAGTGTTCGCCAGCGGCGCCATGGGCGACGGTCTCGCTATCGACCCGTTGAACGACTGCCTGCACGCGCCCTGTGACGGCGTGATCATCCACGTCGCCCGCACCGGGCACGCCCTGACCATCCGCGCCGATAACGGTGCTGAGATGCTGATGCATGTGGGCATCGACACCGTGGAGCTCAATGGCGAAGGCTTTGCCTTGCTGGTGAAGGAAGGCGCACGGGTGAGCGAGGGTCAGCCGTTGGTGCAGTTTGATCTGGACCGCATTGCGCGCCAGTGCAAGAGCCTGGTGAGCTTGATCATCCTGACCAACAGTGAGCGCTTTGAGCTGACGCCCGTGGCGCTGAAGACGGTCAAGATCGGTGAGCCGTTGTTGCAGATTGCTGCGCGCACCACCGCCACCGCCCAAGCAGCTGTGGATAACTCCAGCTTCGAGGCCAGCGCCAGCGTACGCATTACCCATCGAGGCGGTTTGCATGCACGCCCTGCCGCCCTGATCCGCAAGACCGCCCAGGGTTTCAGCAGCCAGTCGCACCTGCACTTCGCTGATAAATCGGCGTCGTGCGACAGCCTGATTGGCTTGATGGGACTGGGCATCGGCGAAGGCGACGAAGTGCGGGTGAGTTGCCGTGGCCAAGACGCAGAGGCGGCGTTGCAAGGGCTGGTCGCGGCGCTATCCGTGGCGGTCA
Organism: Pseudomonas sp. DWP2-2; assembly: GCF_049897065.1. Classification (NCBI taxonomy): domain Bacteria; kingdom Pseudomonadati; phylum Pseudomonadota; class Gammaproteobacteria; order Pseudomonadales; family Pseudomonadaceae; genus Pseudomonas; species Pseudomonas sp. DWP2-2. The sequence goes on from NZ_JAFCVN010000006.1 coordinate 205,388, forward strand.
GCGAAGCCCATCACGCCCCGGTAGCCACTGCTGCGCCACGTCGCGCCAGTGTGGAAGCCGATGTGCTGCAAGGCGTGTGTGCAGCACCCGGCCTGGTGTGCGGGCCACTGTTCCGCCTGTCCGGCATCGAGCTGCCCGAAGACACCGGTAACCATAGCGCCGACGAACAACAGCAGCGCCTCGACACGGCACTGGAGCAGGTGCGTGACGAAATCCGCAGCACCCTCGAGCATGCCCGCCAACGCAAGAATGTCGAGGAAGAAGACATCTTCGCCGCTCACCTTGCACTGCTCGAAGACCCGGCGCTGCTGGAAGCGGCCACCGACGCCATCGCCCACGGCAGCGCTGCCACCCACGCCTGGCGTGATGCGATCCAGGCCCAGTGCGCCGTGCTGTTGGCGTTGGGCAAGCCGTTGTTTGCCGAGCGCGCCAACGATCTTCGCGACCTGCAACAACGCGTATTGCGGGCCTTGCTGGGTGAGGCCTGGCACTTTGAGTTACCCGCCGGATCGATTGTCAGCGCCCATGAACTGACCCCGTCAGACTTGCTGCAACTGAGTGAACAGCAGGCCGCCGGTATCTGCATGGCCGAAGGCGGCGCCACCTCCCACGTCGCGATACTTGCTCGGGGGAAAGGCTTACCCTGCGTGGTCGCCCTCGGTGCCGAGGTATTGGATGTGCCTCAGGGCCAGCGCGTGGTGCTGGACGCCATCAATGGCCGCCTGGAACTGGCCCCTACCGATGCGCGCCATGCTGAAGTGCACCAGATACGCGACGCGCAAAAACTGCGTCGCCAGCAGCAACAGGCCCAGGCGCAACAACCGGCACGCACCCGCGACGGTGTGAACATTGAAATCGCCGCCAATGTTGCCTCCAGCAGCGAGGCCCAAGTGGCGTTTGAAAACGGTGCCGATGGCGTCGGCCTTCTACGCACCGAATTCCTCTTCGTCGACCGCCGTACCGCGCCGGATGAGCAGGAACAGCGTCAGGCTTATCAAGCCGTATTGGATGCCATGGGCGACAAGTCGGTGATCATCCGCACCATCGACGTGGGCGGCGACAAGCAGCTCGACTATTTGCCGCTACCGATCGAGGCCAACCCGGTGTTGGGCCTGCGCGGCATTCGCATGGCCCAAGTGCGTCCGGAATTGCTCGACCAGCAACTGCGTGCCCTGCTGCAAGTCTCGCCGCTGGCGCGTTGTCGCATCCTGTTGCCGATGGTCAGCGAGGTGGATGAACTGCTGCAGATTCGCCAGCGCCTGGATGAACTGTGCGCCGAGTTGGGTTTGAGCCAGCGCCCCGAACTGGGGGTGATGATCGAAGTGCCCGCCGCTGCGCTGATGGCTGAACAGCTGGCCGAACATGCGGACTTTTTGTCCATCGGCACCAATGACCTGTCCCAGTACACCCTGGCCATGGACCGCGACCACGCAGGCTTGGCCGCGCGCGTCGATGCGCTGCACCCGGCCTTGCTGCGACTGATCGCGCACACCTGCGCCGGTGCGGCGAAGCACGGGCGTTGGGTCGGCGTGTGCGGTGCCCTGGCGTCGGACCCGCTGGCCACGCCGGTACTGGTCGGCCTGGGCGTCACCGAGCTGTCGGTAAGCCCGCCGCAGATCGGAGAGATCAAAGACCGCGTTCGCCATCTGGACGCGGCGCAATGCCGGCAGCTGAGCCAGGAACTGCTCAACCTGAGCAGCGCCAAGGCCGTTCGCCAAGCCTGTCAACACCACTGGCCGCTGAGCTGAAAACAACAAGAATAGGGAGACACGCCATGTACCAACACTTTATCGAAGGCCTGCAACGCCTGGGCCGCGCCTTGATGCTGCCGATCGCGATCCTGCCGATCGCCGGCCTGCTGCTGCGCCTGGGCGACACCGACTTGCTCAACATCGCGGTGATGCACGACGCCGGCCAGGCGATCTTCGCCAACCTGGCGCTGATCTTCGCCATCGGCATCGCCGTGGGTTTTGCCCGTGACAACAACGGCACTGCGGGCCTGGCCGGGGCGATTGGTTACCTGGTGATGATCTCCACGCTCAAGGTGATGGACACCACCATCAACATGGGCATGCTCGCCGGTATCGCCAGCGGCTTGATGGCCGGTGGGCTGTACAACCGCTTCAAGGACATCAAGTTGCCGGAATACCTGGCGTTCTTCGGTGGGCGGCGGTTTGTGCCGATTGTCACCGGGTTCAGCGCGGTGGGCCTGGGCGTGATTTTCGGCCTGATCTGGCCCCCGATCCAGCACGGCATCAACAGCTTCGGCGTGCTGTTGATGGAAAGCGGCAGCCTCGGTGCGTTCGTGTTTGGCGTGTTCAACCGCCTGCTGATCGTCACTGGCTTGCATCACATCCTCAACAATATGGCGTGGTTCGTGTTCGGCAGCTTCACCGACCCGGTAACCGGCGCGGTGGTCACGGGCGACCTGACCCGCTACTTTGCCGGCGACCCCAAAGGCGGCCAGTTCATGACCGGCATGTTCCCGGTGATGCTGTTCGGCTTGCCCGCGGCGTGTCTGGCGATGTACCGCAATGCTTTGCCTGAGCGGCGCAAAGTGATGGGCGGGATCTTCCTGTCGATGGCGCTGACCTCGTTCCTCACCGGGGTGACCGAGCCGATTGAATTTGCCTTCATGTTCCTGGCGCCCTTCCTGTACCTGATTCACGCGCTGCTCACCGGCCTGTCGATGGCGGTCACCGACCTGCTGAATATCCACCTGGGCTTTACCTTCTCCGGTGGGTTTATCGACATGGTGCTGGGCTGGGGCAAGTCCACCAATGGCTGGTTGGTGGTACCGGTAGGCCTGGCCTACTCGGTGATCTACTACACGGTGTTCAGCTACTGCATCCGCCGCTTCAACCTGAAGACGCCGGGCCGTGAAGACATCCAGGTGGTGCAGGCTGAAGCGATGAGCGATAACCAGTGTGCGACGGCTTATATCCAGGCGTTGGGTGGTGCTGAGAATCTGCTGAGTGTCGGTGCTTGTACCACGCGGCTGCGCCTGGACATGGTGGATCGCAACAAGGCGGTGGATGCAGAGTTGAAAGCGCTGGGTGCCATGGCTGTGGTGCGGCCGGGTAACGGCGGGAGTTTGCAGGTGGTGGTTGGGCCGATGGCCGATAGCATCGCTGATGAAATTCGCTTGGCGATGCCAGGGTTTGTTGCAGCAGCGCCTGTAGCGGTTGCACCTGTGGATAAGCCGGTGACGGTGAATGTGCAGGAGGCCGCGAAATGGCTGAATGCGCTGGGTGGCCGGGGGAATGTACGGCATCTGGAAGCGGTGGCGATGACCCGGCTGCGGGTGGAATTGGGGGATGATTCGCGGTTGTCTGAGGCTCAGCTCACTGCGCTCGGTTGCCAGGGTGTGAGTCAGCTTGAGAGCGGTGTTTGGCACCTGTTGATGGGTGACAAGGCGTCGGGGTTGGGTGAAGCGTTGGAGCGGTTGGTGACTCGCCGGATCAACGCCTGATTTCCCCTGTGGCGAGGGAGCTTGCTCCCGCTGGGCTGCGCAGCGGCCCCAAAAATCCTGGGAGCGCTTCGCACTCCAGCGGGAGCAAGCTCCCTCGCCACAGAGTGTGGTGTATTCAGTTACTGGTGGGTACTTCGTGTAGATCCAGTACTCGATCCACCATCAACTGAATACCCTCTACCATCCGATGAATCCCCAGCACCGCATCACGGTGCGGGCCGTCGATTTCAAAAGCCAGATTACCCGCCAGTGCCTGTACGGATGCCAGGTCTTGGGAGGCATTGGCGAGCAGGGTTTCGGTGTTCAGACTGGGTAGTACGGTGAAGATCTGGTCGGACGGTGAATCACCAGCTTGGCGGGACTCGGCTTGAGATGAGATTGAACCAGTTAGCAAGTTGTCGCTGATCATCATTAAACTCCATATGGAATAGGCTCCTAGTGACTTTTCAGGCTTGCAGTCCCGGTCACTGAATTGGCAGCGACTCGAGAAGGTTAGTTGTGCGAGTTCCGACGGACAACCTGAAAGGCTTGTCGGAAAGTTCTGAGGCGCTTGCGCCGACGCCATCGCAGGCAAGCCAGCTCCCACATGGGATTGATGTACGGTCTGACAACGGGGTCAAATGTGGGAGCTGGCTTGCCTGCGATTGGCACTTAAAACCAACAAAAAACCCGCTGACCAAACGGGCCCAGCGGGTTTCTTGTTTATACAGCCCACGAATCAAAAATCCGCCAACTGCCACACCTCATACGCCGGAGTCTCATACGGGTGACTGAGTTTCAAAGCAGCCACAGCGGCCACGATCAATTCATCTGCCACCACCAACTCAACCTTCCACTCTTCAACCACTTCAACCTGGCCCACCTGCCCGATAAACGGCTGACTACCGTCCAACGCGCGGAATTGGCCCTGGCCCAGCACTTGCCAGGCGCAGCTGTCGTAGTCGCCGATGCGCCCGCCGCCAGCGGTGAAGACGGCGGTTTTTACCGTCTCCACATGGCTGTCGGGCACGAAGAAGGCGAGCTTGTACACGGCCTTAGTTCACCCACACGCGAGCGTTGCGGAACATGCGCATCCAGGCGCCGTCTTCGCTCCACTCTTCCGGGCGCCACGAGTTTTGCACGGCGCGGAATACGCGTTCCGGGTGCGGCATCATGATGGTAACGCGACCGTCGCGGCTGGTAAGGCCGGTGATCCCGCGTGGCGAGCCGTTCGGGTTGGCCGGGTAGCTTTCGGTGACCTTGCCGTGGTTGTCGACGAAACGCAGGGCTACGGTGCCGGACAGGTCGGCTTCGAGCAGCGCTTCTTCGCTGCTGAATTCGGCGTGGCCCTCACCGTGGGCGATGGCGATTGGCATGCGCGAACCGGCCATGCCCTGCAGGAAGATCGAGTTGGACTCCTGCACCTGCACCATGGCGACACGGGCTTCGAACTGCTCGGAACGGTTACGCACAAAGTGCGGCCAGAACTCGCTGCCCGGGATCAGTTCGCTGAGGTTGGACATCATCTGGCAACCGTTGCACACACCCAGGGTGAAGCTGTCGTTGCGTTCGAAGAAGCCCTGGAACGCGTCGCGGGCACGGCTGTTGAACAGGGCCGACTTGGCCCAGCCTTCACCGGCACCCAGCACGTCGCCGTAGGAGAAACCACCGCAGGCAACCAGGCCTTTGAACTCGTTGAGGTCAACGCGACCGGCGAGGATGTCGCTCATGTGCACGTCGATCGCATTGAAGCCGGCGCGGTCGAACGCTGCTGCCATTTCCACCTGGCCGTTGACGCCCTGCTCACGCAGTACGGCAACCTGTGGGCGAATGCCCTTCTTGATGTAAGGCGCGGCGATGTCCTGGTTGACGTCGAAGCTGAGCATGGTGCTCAGGCCCGGGTTGTCTTCTTCCAGGATCACGTCGAACTCCTGCTCGGCGCAGTCGGCGTTGTCGCGCAGACGCTGGATCTGGTAGCTGGTCTCGGCCCACTGGCGTTGCAGCAAGCGGCGCTGACCGGTAAAGACCGTGTCGCCGTTGAAGGAGATATTGACTTCGCCGTTGTTGATCGGCTGGCCAATCACCGCCACGCACTCGGCCAGGCCAGCGGCGCTGAACTGCGCGAGCACGTCTGGGGTAGCGTCCTGACGCACCTGAATCACTGCACCCAACTCTTCGTTGAACAGGATGCCGTTGATTTCGGCAGCATCCTCGGCAACGCTGTCGAGCACGATGTTCAGGCCGCAGTGACCGGCGAAGGCCATTTCGACAACGCTGGTCAGCAAACCACCGTCGGAACGGTCGTGGTAAGCCAACAGGTGGCCGTCGGCGTTCAGGCCCTGGATCACGGCGAAGAAGGCTTTGAGGTCTTCGGCGTCATCGACGTCCGGGGCCTGCTTGCCCAGCTTGCCGTGGGTTTGCGCCAGGATCGAGGCGCCCATGCGGTTCTGGCCACGGCCCAGGTCGATCAGGATCAGGTCGGTGGTGCCCTTGTCCATGCGCAGTTGCGGGGTCAGGGTCTGGCGGATGTCAGTGACCGGCGCGAAACCGGTAACGATCAGCGACAGCGGCGAAGTCACGCTCTTGTCGGTGCCGTCTTCGTTCCAGCGGGTAGCCATGGACATGGAGTCCTTGCCCACCGGAATGGTGATACCCAGTTCCGGGCACAGCTCCATGCCGACGGCTTTGACCGTGTCGTACAGGCGCGCATCTTCACCCGGGTGGCCGGCAGCGGACATCCAGTTGGCCGACAGTTTGATGTCGGACAGCTTGCCGATACGCGAGGCCGCGATGTTGGTGAGGGTTTCACCAATGGCCATGCGGCCCGACGCCGGAGCGTCCAGCAGGGCCAGCGGTGTGCGCTCGCCCATGGCCATGGCTTCACCGGTGTACACGTCAAAGCTGGTGGCGGTGACGGCAACGTCAGCCACCGGTACTTGCCAAGGGCCGACCATTTGGTCACGAGCCACCAGGCCGGTGATGGTGCGGTCGCCGATGGTGATCAAAAAGCTTTTGCTCGCCACGGCCGGGTGGTGCAGCACGCGTTCGATGCTGTTGGCCAAGTCCAGCGTGCTTGGGTCGAAATCATCGCCCAGTTCAGCTTCACGGTTGGCCGAACGGTGCATACGCGGGGCTTTGCCCAGCAGCACTTCCAACGGCATGTCCACCGGGCTGTTACCGAAGTGGCTATCTGTAACCGTCAGCTGCGGCTCGGCAGTGGCTTCGCCGACCACGGCAAACGGGCAACGCTCGCGTTCGCAGATGGCCTGGAAGCGTGCGAAGTCTTCAGGGCCAACGGCCAGTACGTAGCGTTCCTGGGATTCGTTGCTCCAGATTTCGTGCGGGGCCATGCCCGGCTCGTCGTTTGGAATGTTGCGCAGTTCGAAACGGCCACCACGGTCGCCATCGTTGACCAGTTCCGGGAAGGCGTTGGACAAACCACCGGCGCCGACGTCGTGGATGAAGCTGATCGGGTTCTTGTCACCCAACTGCCAGCAACGGTCGATGACTTCCTGGCAGCGGCGCTCCATCTCAGGGTTTTCGCGCTGTACGGAAGCGAAGTCCAGGTCGGCCGAGCTGGTGCCGGTGGCCATGGAAGAGGCCGCACCGCCGCCCAGGCCGATCAGCATCGCCGGGCCGCCGAGCACGATCAGCTTGGAGCCGACCAGAATCTCGCCTTTCTTGACGTGTTCTTCACGGATGTTGCCCATACCGCCAGCCAACATGATCGGCTTGTGGTAGCCGCGCACTTCATCGCCACGCGGGGTGGTGATGGACTGCTCGAAGGTCCGGAAGTAACCGGTGAGCGCCGGGCGCCCGAATTCGTTGTTGAACGCGGCGCCGCCCAGCGGGCCTTCGATCATGATGTCCAGCGCGGTGACGATGCGCTCAGGCTTGCCGTACGGCACTTCCCACGGCTGTTCGAAGCCCGGGATCTGCAGGTTGGACACGGTGAAACCGGTGAGGCCCGCCTTGGGCTTGGCACCACGGCCGGTGGCGCCTTCGTCACGGATTTCGCCGCCCGAACCGGTGGCTGCGCCCGGGAACGGGGCAATCGCGGTCGGGTGGTTGTGGGTTTCAACCTTCATCAGGATGTGCACCGGCTCCTGCACCGCGCCGTACTGGCGGGTTTCCGGATCCGGGAAGAAGCGACCGGCGACGGAGCCGACGATGACCGAGGCGTTGTCCTTATAAGCCGACAAAACGCCTTCGCTGTGCATCACGTAGGTGTTCTTGATCATGCCGAACAGGCTTTTTTCCTGGCTTTGGCCATCGATGTCCCAACTGGCGTTGAAGATCTTGTGACGGCAGTGCTCGGAGTTGGCCTGGGCGAACATCATCAGTTCGATGTCGTGGGGGTTGCGCTTCAAGCCGGTGAAGGCGTTGACCAGATAGTCGATCTCGTCTTCGGCCAGGGCCAGGCCCAGCTCGGTGTTGGCCTTCTCGAGGGCGGCGCGGCCACCGCCCAGCACGTCAATCGCGGTGAGCGGCTTGGGTTCGGCATGGCTGAACAGGCCGGCAGCCTGTTCCAGCTGGCTGACGATGATTTGGGTCATGCGGTCGTGCAGGCTGCTGGCGATCAGCTCGGCCTCGGCGTCGCTGAACTGCCCGGCGACGTAGAAGGCGATCCCACGCTCCAGGCGCTGGATTTTATCCAGGCCGCAGTTGCGGGCGATGTCGCTGGCCTTGCTCGACCAGGGCGAGATGGTGCCGAACCGTGGCAGAACCAGGAACAAGCGGCCAGTCGGCTCTTGAACGGGAACGCTTGGGCCGTACTTCAGAAGGCGTGCCAGCACTTGCTGTTCGTCGGCGGTCAAGACGCCGGTTACGTCGGCGAAGTGAGCAAATTCAGCGTACAGGCCTGTAACAGCTGGAACCTTCTGGCTCAGTTGCTCAAGGAGTTTGCTGTGGCGAAAGGCAGAAAGGGCAGGAGCGCCGCGCAGGATCAACATCTTCGGGACAGCCTCGGGAAGGGGTGTGCTTTGAGGCCGTGCATTCTAGCGTAAACCTTCGCCAACGGCACCCGAAACGCTACCGGTGGCCGCCGCCGAACGTCAGTTGGCACGCTTTGCCTGCAGTTACGGCGTTATCCAGGGTATTGGGCGCAGTTATTTTAACCGTCACAATCGCTCGCCAAGCCCCGTTTCTGCGGGCTGCAGCACAGTTTTACGCTGGCTAGCAGACAAGTGCGCCGCTGTCGAGATATGGCGCCGTGAGCCGTTTGCGTATACTGCGCAGATGTTCTTCCCAACTGTTTCGCGCCTGCGATGCGCCAAATGGCTCATCGCCACCTTGCTCTTCCTGATGCTCAGTGCCTGTGTTGATAAACCCAGCACACTGGAGCGAATCAAGGAGGATGGCGTATTGCGGGTGGTCACTCGCAACAGTCCCGCTACGTATTTCCAGGATCGCAACGGTGAAACCGGCTTCGAATACGAACTGGTCAAGCGCTTTGCCGACGACCTGGGGGTGAAGCTGGAAATCGAGACGGCCGACAACCTCGACGACCTGTTCAGCCGGCTGGGCAAACCCAACGGCCCGGTACTCGCCGCCGCCGGCCTGGTGAGCAGCGACCAGCGCCAGCAGCAGGTGCGCTTCTCCCACCCGTACCTTGAAGTCACCCCACAGATTATCTACCGCAACGGCCAATCGCGCCCCACCAACGCCGCCGACCTGGTGGGCAAGAAGATCATGGTGCTCAAGGGCAGCACCCACGCCGAGCAACTGGCGGCGCTGAAAAAACAGAACCCGGCCATCGAGTACGAAGAATCCGACGCCGTTGAAGTGGTGGATTTGCTGCGCATGGTCGACGAAGGGCAAATCGACCTGACCCTGGTGGACTCCAACGAAGTGGCCATGAACCAGGTGTACTTCCCCAACGTGCGCGTGGCCTTCGACCTCGGCAATGCCAGCAATCAAAGCTGGGCCGTGGCAGCAGGCGACGACAACAGCCTGCTAAACGAGATCAACAGTTACCTGGACAAGGTCGAGAAGAATGGCACCTTGCAACGCCTGAAGGACCGCTACTACGGGCACGTCGATGTCCTCGGCTATGTCGGCGCCTACACCTTTGCCCAGCACTTGCAACAACGCCTGCCCAAGTACGAGAAACACTTTCGCGCCTATGCCAAGGCCGAGAAAGTCGATTGGCGTTTACTGGCAGCCATTGGTTATCAGGAATCGCTGTGGCAACCCACGGTCACGTCCAAGACCGGCGTGCGCGGCCTGATGATGCTGACCCAGAACACCGCGCAAGCCATGGGCGTGTCCAACCGCCTTGACCCCAAGCAGAGCATCATGGGCGGCGCCAAGTACCTGGCCCGGATCAAGGATGAGCTGGACGACAAGATCGCCGAACCCGACCGCACCTGGTTCGCCCTCGCCGCCTACAACGTAGGCACCGGCCACCTGGACGACGCGCGCCTCCTGGCGAAGAAAGAAGGCCTGAACCCGAACAAGTGGCTGGACGTGAAGAAGATGCTGCCACGCCTGTCGCAGAAGCAGTGGTACAGCAAGACCCGCTACGGCTACGCCCGCGGCGGCGAGCCGGTGCATTTTGTGGCGAACATTCGACGTTACTACGACATTCTTACCTGGGTGACCCAGCCGCAGCTGGAGGGCAACCAGGTGGTGGAAGGCAACCTGCATGTGCCGGGCGTGGACAAGACCAAGCCGCCACAAGACACCCCACAACTCTGATCACGGCAGCCCGCACACTGCAAATCCCTGTGGGAGCCGGGCTTGCCCGCGATAGCGGCCTGACAGTCAAGGTAGTCGGCGCCTGACACACCGCTATCGCGGGCAAGCCCGGCTCCCACATGTGATCATCGTCGCCTTATAGGCCGGTGAGCAGATGGACTACCCCACCCGTCAACACCATCACTGCCGGTATACCCGCTGCCTTTAACGCCGACTCATCCAAACGCCCCGCCTCCCGCAACTGCACCCGCACCCGCGTGAGTGCCACGCGCTGCTGTGACGTGACGTTCCCCTCCCCGCCCAATGCACTCACCACATCGGCCGACAACAGGCTCGGCGTCGTCGGTGCGACCGTCTCGGCCACCAAATCAGGCGTCAGGGCTTTCCAGAACGCCCGCTGCAATTTCTCGAACATGCTCAGTGCTCCACGACAGGTGAGGTTTCAACGGTGGCCGCGTGGTACAGGCGCAGGGCCTCGCGCACTTGGTCGGCTTCTTCCAGGCCCAGCACTTGGCGGGCAATGATCTGGCAGTCGTGCAGGTCCAGTTCGCGCACGGTGGCCTTGATGGTGGGGATCAGCGGCACGCTGACCGACAGCTCATCCACACCCAGGCCGATCAACGCCGGCACAGCAAGGGTTTCGGACGCCAGCGCACCACATACGCCCACCCACTTGCCATGGGCATGGGCCGCCTTGACGGTGATGTCGATCAGGCGCAGGACGGCCGGGTGAAAACTGTCGGCCTGGCTGGCCAGGCGCGGATGGTCGCGGTCCATGGCCAGGGTGTACTGGGTCAGGTCGTTGGTGCCGATGGAGAAGAAATCCACATGGGGCGCAAACACATCCGCCATCAGCGCTGCGCTGGGGACTTCGATCATGATGCCCAGCTTTGGTAACTCGGCCAGCCCGAGGGCCAGCGCCTCTTCTTCGAGCATCTTGCGCGCCAGATGCAGCTCCGACAGCAGGCTGACCATCGGCAACATGATATGCAGCCGCGCCAAGCCTGCACTGGCAAGAATCGCACGCAACTGTTCACGCAGCAGTTCGGGGCGTTCCAGGCACAGGCGGATACCGCGCAGGCCAAGGAATGGGTTGGTCTCGCTTTCCATCGGCACATAGGCCAAGGGTTTATCGCCGCCCACATCCAGGGTACGTACCACCAGATTACGCTCGGGGCCGAGGGCGCGGGCGATGGCGCTGTAGGTGTCGGCCTGCTCCTCTGCGCTCGGGGCACGGTTGCGTTCCAGGTAGAGGAACTCCGAACGCAGCAGACCCACGCCTTCAGCGCCCAGGGTCAGTGACTGTTCCACTTCCTGCAATGAGGCGACGTTGGCTGTGACCTCGACGTGGTGACCGTCGCGGGTGACCGCCGCCTGTGAGGCCTGTGCCACTTCACGCTGCAGCCGTAGCTTTTGCTGTTGACGAACCGCCTGCAGTTGCTCGATTTCAGCCAGGTTCGGCTCCAGCTGCAGCTCGCCTTTGTCGGCGTTGAGCAGTACCCGCTTGCCGTTGGCCAAGGCCAATACTTGACTGGGTACGCCGCAAAGGGATGGCAGGCCGAGGGCCCGGGCGAGGATGGCCACGTGGCTGGTAGCGCCACCGGCGACCGTGACGAAGCCCAGCACTTTGCTGGTATCCAGGCCGGCGGTTTGTGAGGGGGTCAATTGTTCGGCGACCAGAATGGCGCACTCCGGCAGCTCCATGGAACGCTCCGGCACCCCCAGGATCAACTTGAGCACGCGCTGGCCGACGTCGGCCAAATCCGCCGCACGCTCAGCCAGCAGCGTTTTACCCAAGCCTTCGAAGAGCCTGGCGGTCGCCACCGTGGCCGTATTCCAGGCAAAGGCCGCGCTCTTGCCTTCGGCCAGCAGGCTATGGGCTTGTTCAAGCAGGGTCGGGTCTTCGAGCAGTTCCTGGTGGGCGCGGAAGATCTCGGCCTGGGCACTGCCGGCCGCCTTGGCCTGCAACGCTTGCAGCGCCTCGTTTGCCGCCCGCAGGCCACGGGCCAATGCGGTACGTTCGAAGGTTTCTCCGGCACCGGCTTCGGGAATCTCAAGCGCCGGTTCAGCCACTTGGACAACCTGGCCGAACGCCGAGCCCGGCGACGCGCAGACGCCTCGCAACACGGACGCAGAAGACGCAGGCGTGGCGGGCTCGTTGATCGCCTCGACCGCTACCGGCAGCGTCTCGCCACAGCCGTCGAGCAGCAACGCCACCAGCGCCTGGATTGCCGCCTCGGCATCTTCCCCCGCCGCGCTCACTTGCACGCTGTCGCCCTGGGAGGTCTGCAGCGCCATGATCGCCACAAGCGACTTGGCATTGGCGCTCAGGGTTTGCTTGTGCAGGAAAATGCTGGAACTGAACCCCTTCGCCGCCTGGGCAAACACCGCCGCAGGGCGGGCGTGCAGGCCGCTGGCATTGGGCAATGTCACTGGCTTGGAAAACAGCGCATTGCCCTCTTCCTCGTCCACCTCAGCGGGCATCGGCCCCGGTGAGACCTGCACCAGAGGCTGGCCGGACTCCACCAGCGCCTGACCGGCCACCAATGGCACAAACGGCTCGCCGCTCACAATGAGCATCAAGGTCAGCAGGCTACGTGCATTGAGCGCCACATAATCGGCATCGAACTCGATCAGCGGCTGCCCGGCCTCCACCCGCTGGCCCTCCTCGACCAGCCGGGTGAAGCCCTGGCCTGCCAGGTTCACGGTGTCCAGGCCAATATGCAGCAGCACCTGCACTCCGTTATCGGCGGTGACACTGACGGCGTGTCCGCTGTCCTGAATATTGCTGATCACCCCGGCCAACGGCGCGCAGAGGGTCTGCGAGGTGGGGTCGATGCACAGGCCATCGCCAATCACGCGGCCGGAAAATACCGGGTCGGGGACCTGATCCAGCGCCAGCAAACCCCCGGACAAGGGTGCCAGCAGTTCCAGGGGTTGAGATGTGGTCATGACTTCACCTGTTTGTGTTGTTCTTTAAAAATCATTGAGTCGATGCAAGGATGAGGATGACGAAGATCAAAGGTGGGAGCGGGCTTGCTGTGGCGAGCAAGCTTGCTTGCGCTGGGGTGCGAAGCGCCCCCAAAAGCCTGCGACTGCTGCGCAGTCGAGCGGGAGCAAGCTCCCTCGCCACAGCAAGCCCGCTCCCACACGAGCCCGGCTTACTTCCACCAATATTCGACCTGCACACCGACGTTCGACCCATGCCGCGCCGTGCCATAGGCGCCGGTGTCGGACAACGCCGAGCCCGCCGCCAGCTCATTGGCCGCACGCTTGGCCGCTTTGTTCCAGGACGCATAGGTGTAATACAACCGCACTTCCGGCCGCGCCCAGAACTCAGGACCTTTGGGCGACCAGGTCGGGGCGAAGGTAAATTTGCTCAATTTGCGCGTACCGCCGGTGGCCTCGACCTGATCGTGCCCCAGCTCAGTGACCAGTTTGAATTGCTCGCTGAGCGCATACGCAGGACGCACACCGAGCGACATCCAGTTCTGGTCCTGACGCCCTGGGCGCACATCTTTCTGGTACACCGCCTCGACTTGCCCGCCGAAACGCGGGGTCACTTGCCAATCAAAGAACTCCACGGCGCGGTAACTTTTGCTGCTTTTGTCCAACGTGGTATTGCCGGTGTAACCCAGACCGGTGCCGGGGCCTTCGCCGTACTGCAGGGCAAACTTGTTCTTGCCACCCAGGAAGGCCGCTTGTACATGCTGCGCCGTCAGCGCCCAGCCACTGTTGGTGTCACGCCCACCGGCCTTGGCGATGTAGCTCAAGCCAAGTTCCAGTTCGCCACCGGGGTTGGTCTTGAAACCTGCGACGTTGAAGTCGTGACGGGTGGCGTACTCCTTCTGGTACAGGTTGTCCTTGCGCGACAGGGCGTAGCTGTATTTCAAGCCGCCGATCAACACGTCCTCGATCCCGCCACCGGTGGCGCTCTGGTTCCAGTAGTAGAAGTCGGAAATATGGATGTCGTTACGTTTGTAGTAACGCCGCCCGGCCCACAGCGAACCGCCATTGAGACTGGGCAGGTTGGACCATTGCGCATACATCTGCGGCATGCGCGCCGAGCCATTGTTTTCACCCTGGAACTTCAGGGCACGGTCGTACTTGTTATAGAGGGAAGCCATGGCATCGACGCTGAACACCGAACCGTCATCGAGGGTCAGCAAATCCTGACGCAGTTCCAGCTCGGCGTACTGCTCGCATTCGTTGCCCAAGCGGTACTTGGTTTGCGCACCCGGCAGTTGGAAACATTGCTGCTTGCCGCTGCCCGTTGACGTGCCCGCGCCGCTGCGCAAATACCCGGCAAATTCCAGGGCTTGGGCGCCGAAAGGCACCGTGAGGCAGGAAGCAATAAGGCCCAGTTTTATTGTTGTTTTCATGAAGTGCTCCTTTTATTTTTATTGTTTTTTCTTGCTGTCTTGCGTGACGCGATCACCTGTAGGAGCGAGCTTGCTCGCGAAGAATTTGCAACCTCCACGCAACACCTGGAGGGGCGCGTTAGCGTTGGCGATCTTCGCGAGCAAGCTCGCTCCTACAGGGGGCATTTCAACCAGTCAGGTGCAGCACGAAGGATTCATAAGGGCGTAGCACCATCGTGCTCGTGCGCAGCGGGCAATCGGGGTAGTTGCTGATCAGAAGGCGTTGCTCGTTTGCGGCGTTGATCACGCCTTCGGGCAGTTGGATCTCGCACGACGATCCATAGAAGTTGTTGAGTACCAACAGGCGCTCGCCATGACCTTCACGCAGGTACGCCCAGACCTGGAGATGGTCTTGCAGCAACGCACGGTAAACGCCTTGCTGTATCAGCGGCTCGCGACGGCGCAGGTCGATCAGCCTGCGGTAGTGATGCAGCACCGAATCCGGGTCATCCATCTGGCTGTTGACATTGATCTGCGCAGCATTCGCGGGAATGCCGATCCAGGGTTCACCGCGGCTGAACCCGGCGTTCGCTTCGGTGCTCCACTGCATGGGCGTACGCCCGTTATCGCGGGACTTCTGCATGATCGCCGCCATGCTCGAAGCTTCGGACTCTCCCGCGTCGCGCTTGAGGCGGAAGATGTTCAGGGTTTCCACATCGCGGTATTGCGAAATGCTGTCGAAGCCGGGGTTGGTCATGCCCAGCTCTTCGCCCTGATACACATATGGCGTGCCCTGCAGAAAGTGCAGCGCCGTGGCGAGCATCTTGGCCGAGACCACGCGGTATTCGCCGTCGTCACCAAAGCGCGAGACCACCCGTGGCTGGTCGTGGTTACACCAGAACAACGCGTTCCAGCCGCCACCGGCCTGCATGCCCACCTGCCAGTCGGAGAAAATCTGCTTGAGTTGCAGGAAATCGAAATCGGCCTTCACCCACTTCTGCAGGTTCGGATAATCGACTTTCAGGTGATGGAAATTGAAGGTCATCGACAGCTCTTTCGACGCTGGATTCGAGTAGCGAATGCAGTGTTCCAGGCGGGTGGATGACATCTCGCCCACGTTGATCAGGTCATGGCCTTCAAAGACCTCGCGGTGCATTTGCTGCAGGTATTGGTGCACGTTCGGGCCGTCGGTGTAGAAACGGCGACCGTCGCTGTTGTCTTCGGGGAAATCGGCGGGCTTGGAGATCAGGTTGATCACATCCAGGCGGAAGCCGCCCACGCCTTTGTCGCGCCAGAAGCGCATCATCTTGAACACTTCGGCGCGTACCTTGGGGTTATCCCAATTGAGGTCGGCCTGGGTATGGTCGAACAGATGCAGGTAGTACTGGCCAGTCTGCGCTTCGTATTCCCAGGCCGAGCCGCCGAACTTGGATTCCCAGTTGTTCGGCTGGTCACGCCAGATGTAGAAGTCACGATAGGGATTGTCGAGGCTGCTGCGCGCCTGCTGGAACCATTCGTGTTCGATGGAGGTGTGGTTGACCACGATGTCGAGCATCAGCTTGATACCACGCTTGGCGGCTTCGCTGATCAGCAGGTCGCAGTCGGCCATAGTGCCGTAGCTGGGGTCGATGGCGTAGTAGTCGCTGATGTCGTAGCCGTTGTCGCGCTGGGGCGAGCGCAGGAACGGAGTAACCCACAGGCAATCCACGCCCAGCCACTTGAGGTAGTCGAGTTTGTCCACGATGCCCAGCAGGTCACCGGTGGCGTTACCCGCGTGGCTGTGGAAGCTTTTGGGGTAGATCTGGTAGATCACCGAGTGTTGCCAGGTTTGCATGGTGGATTCCTTCAGTAGAGTTGGGTGTTGGCCCTTCCGGCCTCATCGCAGGCAAGCCAGCTCCCACATTTGAATGTGTTCACACATCACTGTGGGAGCTGGCTTGCCTGCGATAGCGATCTTCAGGCGACCCGGTAACCAGGCCGAACGATCTT
This sequence comes from Pseudomonas sp. DWP2-2, assembly GCF_049897065.1. NCBI lineage: Bacteria > Pseudomonadati > Pseudomonadota > Gammaproteobacteria > Pseudomonadales > Pseudomonadaceae > Pseudomonas > Pseudomonas sp. DWP2-2. The sequence continues at coordinate 221,888 of NZ_JAFCVN010000006.1, forward strand.
CATGCTCAACATGCACGTCAGCGCAAACGGCACGACCATCGCCACGACCATGCCAATCACGAACATCGGAATGGCGCTCGGTACGATCGAGATAAACCCGGGTAGCCCACCGACGCCGATGGCCGAGGCCTGCACCTTGTTCAACGACAGGAAAATGCTGCCCAGCGCCGAGCCCAGCAGAGCGGCATAGAACGGGAATTTGAAACGCAGGTTCACCCCGAACATCGCCGGCTCAGTGATGCCGAAGTAAGCTGAAATGGCCGAGGTCGAGGCCATGCTTTTGTCCCGCGCATTGCGAGTCATGTAGAACACCCCGAGCGCGGCGCTGCCCTGGGCCAGGTTGGACATGACGATCATCGGCCAGATAAAGGTGCCGCCCTGGGTGGAAATAAGCTGCAGGTCGACGGCCAGGAACATGTGGTGCATACCGGTGATCACCAGCGGCGCATAGAGCAGGCCGAAAATCGCGCCGCCGATCATAGGTGCGATTTCAAACAGGGTGACCAGGCCTTCGGTAATCAGGATGCCGAGGTGACGCGTCACCGGGCCGATGATTGCCAGGGCCAGCACACCAGTGACCACGATGGTGGTGATCGGCACCACCAGCAGTTGAATGGCATTCGGCACCCGCGCCCTCAGCCACTTCTCGATCACGCTCATGACAAAGGCCGCCATCAGGATTGGCAGGATCTGCCCCTGGTAACCCACCTTCTCGATCTGGAACCAGCCGAAGATATCGAAGTACGGCAGGCTCTGGCCGTCGAGGCCGGCTACCGCCTTGCCGTAGTTCCAGGCGTTGAGCAGGTCCGGGTGCACCAGCATCAGGCCCAGCACGATGCCGAGGATTTCACTACCGCCGAACCGCTTGGCCGCCGACCAGCCCACCAGTGCCGGCAGGAACACGAAGGAGGTGTTGGCCATCAGGTTGATCAGGCTCCACAGGCCATCCAGATTCGGGTAGGCCTCCAGCAGCGTCTGGCCTTCGATGAACATGCCCTTGGCGCCCATCAGGTTGTTCACGCCCATCAACAGGCCGGCAATGATCAGCGCGGGCAGGATCGGCATGAACACATCGGAGAACACCCGCACCAGGCGCTGCATGGGGTTGGCCTTGTCGCCGCCGGCTTTCTTGACGTCGGCAATGGTCGAAGCGGCAAGGCCGGTCAGTTCGCGCAGGGCGGCGTAGACCTTCTCCACTTCGCCGGGGCCGATCACCACCTGGAACAGGCCGCCGGTAAAGAACGAACCCTTGACCAGATCGACCTGGTTCAGGGCACTGCTGTTGACCAGGCTGGGGTCCTTGAGCGCAAGGCGCAGGCGGGTCACGCAATGGGCAGCCTGCTCGAGGTTTTCGCGGCCTCCGAGGTTGTCGAGGATCTCGCGGGCAATCGTTGAATAGTCGTGGCTCATGCTCGTTTTCCACTGTGATTGTTTTTATGGGTGGCAGTCGTTGGCAGCACGCCGAGGAGGGAAAAGTACTCGTCTGTACGAGTTAAATCAACAACTCGTCTGTACGAGTTACACTTTTGTTTATTCATACGATCTTTCCGTCAGGTTTTTCACCTACGGGCACGGGTGTCCAATGGACAAACCCAACCTCTGCCACTAAGGTTCCTGCCTTGAACGCGCAGTCCACCTTCATAACGCCGGGCAAGAGCCATCCATGAGCAAATACAACCAGATCTATACGGATCTGCTTGCCAGCATCACCACCGAGCGCCTGCAACGCGGTACGCGCCTTCCCTCCGAAACCGAACTGATGGACGCCTACCAGGCCAGCCGTGGCACCGTACGGCGCGCCATCGAGCAGTTGCAGGAACGTGGCTTTGCGCAAAAAATCCACGGCAAGGGCACTTTTGTGTTGTCGCCCAACCCGATCGAGTTCCAACTGGGCGGCATCGTCAGCTTCCACGAAACCCACGCTGACCTGGGCGATGATGTACGTACCGACGTGGTCGAGTTCGCCCAGATCCCGTTGGAAGGCTCACTGCTGCAACACATCGAGGCCGAACCCGGCACCCTGATCACGCGCATCAAACGGGTGCGCCGCATCGGCGGCAAACGCGTGATTCTGGACATCAACCACTTCATCAGCGACCTGATTCCCGGCCTGGACCGCGACATCGCCGAGCAGTCGATCTACGCGTTTATCGAGCAAACGCTGCAGCTGCAGATCAGCTACGCGCAACGCACCATCGAAGCCCTGCCACGCAGCAAGGACGACCAGGCGCATCTGGATCTGGAGGGGCAAAGCCATGTGATTGTGGTGAGTAACCAGACGTTTTTGCAGGATGGAAGGCAGTTCGAGTACACCGAGTCGCGGCATACGTTGGATAAGTTTTATTTTTCTGATGTGGCGCGGCGCTGACGCCGGAGACAACGATGAATATTCCCCACAAATGGCGGGAACAATTTCCCCATGCACTGATTGAACAACAGGCCATTGGTGAATCGCGCGCTGACGTCTTTCGCCTGCGCCATGACGGCGGCACGGATCTGTTCCTGAAATCCGAGCTCCTGGAGGAACACAGTGAGTTGGCAGACGAAATTGATCGACTCAGATGGCTGCAGCAAATGGGTCTGCCTGCGCCTGTGGTCCTGGATGAAGTTACAGCGGCCCACCGCCATTGGTTGCTGATGACCACCGTACCGGGACAGGACCTGGCCAGCGCCAGCGAGCTTTCAGCCGAGCAAATTATCAACATCCTGGCGACCGCGCTGCGTACTTTGCACCAGTTACCCGTGGCACTGTGCCCCTTCGATCACTCCCTCCAGCTGCGCATCGCACGCGCACAGCAGCACGTCAGTGCCGGCCTCGTGGACGAGACAGACTTCGACGACGAGCGACTGGGGCAAAGCGCTGAGGATGTGTTTGCTGAACTGGTGGCAACTCAGCCAAAGACTCATGATCTGGTAGTGACCCATGGCGACGCTTGCCTGCCGAATTTCATGGCGGCAGAGGGTTGTTTCAGCGGCTTCATCGACTGTGGACGGCTGGGGGTCAGCGATCGGTTCCAAGACCTTGCCTTGGCAGCACGAAGTATTGAAAGCAATCTGGGGCTGGCATGGGTGAGGCCATTTTTTGAGGCTTATGGCGTTGAGCCCGATGAGCAGCGTATGAAGTTCTATTGTCTGCTGGATGAGTTTTTCTGACGCTGAACGTACCGCCGTCCCCCCTGTTCAAGCCTGTAATGCCACCACCTAAGGACACAATGTAACCCTGTGGCGAGGGAGCTTGCTCCCGCTGGGGCGCAAAGCGGCCCCTCTCTGCTGGCGAAGCAGCTTGTTACCGTTGAATTACGCAGCGACCTGACAAACAGATTCAACCTTTCGTAGAATGCCGCCGTGGCTATGGAACACCTTCCTTCTAACCTCCTATGACCTAGGGGTTTCGCTCTCCACACCGCGCCTGCTTCTAGCAGGCGTTTTTACTTCAACTGCAACGCGAGCACGACGGTGGCCAAGGGAGAAAATCTAGTATGAATCAGGGGTTGTTCCTGCGTCGCCGTAGCAAAGTTCACGTCCCCATCGGCACTGGCGGTGCCACGCGTGCGCAGGTCGCATCGGCGGTCCGGGAAGTCGCGGCGTTCCGATGTGTACTGTCAGAATCCCTGATTGAGCAAATCGCCAAGTTGTCAGCAACAGAACTCAAGTATTGGCTGCGCGAAATTATCGGCGTTCTTCGGCGGGAAACTGGCGCTCATGTACATTACAAACCCTTCTACCCAGACTTTCCAGAGCAGGTCCTGACGGCCTCAGAGGCGGAGTTGTACCTTAATGCCGTCATTCACTGCTTAACGCTATTACGTTTACCACCCACCGAACACGCTCGACCTGCGATGCTTGAAGGCAACTTCATATCCCGCGTTATCGAACCGGGAAGCGTCTCCGAGTTCGAGTCACTCCTCGAACCGCTGATTTCATCACGCACCTCGCTCTCCGAACAGGAAACTGCCGACGTCATCTGGTTTATTCGAAAGTATCAAAGCGATGTGTTTCGACTGCTGCCTGAGTCCGTGCCGTTTCGGGAGATCCGTGCACTAGTTGGCGGTGCACTTATCCTGCACGTAGCCGGCGATGCGCGGGTAGATACATTCCTGGAACGAAACGCCGAAACGGCGACAGACGTGCTACGGCTCGCTGTTGCGCTAAGTGGAGGAGACGTGTCACTGACGACAGCTTCGACACGTTTTAAAGCGATGAAGCGCTCAATGCGTCGCCTGCTGTTGCGCCTGCTCGACAAAACACTCAACGTTGCAGAAGACGTGATGCGGCATGCAGAGCGATGGAAACGCCTGGCTGAAGTACTGCATCCGGGCGACTATGCCGATAAGTACCCACGAGCGCTGGCCGCCATCACGGCAGCACGTCGCAACGAAACGCCAGACTCATTTGGATCACGAGTCGAAACATTGCTTGCCCAGCATGACATCGCCGCGCTTACACCCATACTACAAAACCGCCCAGGCGAGTTCGCAAGACGGCTGGACGTGACCCTTCGGCGTGCAACGGCACCAGAATCGGTCCTCGACGCGTTCGAGGCGGTTGCGGCACAAGTGTCCTCACCTGTTCTGCTGCAGTTGCTGGCTCAGGTACGCGCTCCTCGCCCACTCCCCCTGCGAGCATTCACACCCAAAGGCGCACTCGCCAAAGTCTACGCAATCAAGGATCGACGCGAACCTCTAGGCCCCAACGTGTTGGCTCGTGCAGCCACAATCTGTGAGAACGCTCTCGTAACGCGTTTTGCGTCACTACCGCCGCTAGGTCGCTGCTTTATCGATCCAGTACTACGCGAGTACAGGGTACCGCTGGCGCAGCGTGCCTCATCGAAAGCCCTGCGCACATTGGTGCGGGGCAGTCGGCTGCCTATACCTGACACCCACTTCATTCGCCTGTTCCTCTGGTGGAAGAACGGCCATGGGCGTACAGATATCGACTTGTCCGCTGCATTTTTCGACGCCAACTTCGTGTTCATAGAAACAGTCGCTTACTACAACCTGAAGAGTTTCGGCGGCTACCACAGCGGCGACATCGTCGACGCGCCCGATGGAGCTTCAGAGTTCATCGACCTCGACCTTGATGTTCTCGTAGAGAAGGGTATTCGCTACGTTGTTACCTCTATCAACTCATACACCGAGCAGCCTTACTGCGACCTTCCAGAATGCTTCGCTGGCTGGATGGCTCGCGTCGATACGGCGTCAGGTGAAGTATTCGAGCCAAGCTCCGTGTTCGACCGTATCGATATCGCATCCAACACAGGGATCTGCCTGCCATTCGTAATGGACTTGCAAGAGCGACGCATAATTTGGGCCGATCTGGGGCTCACATCATCTCCGAGGTGGAACAACGTCGAGAACAACCTCAGCGGGGTGTCCTTGATGCTGCGAGCTTTAATACATACACCAAGGCCGGATTTGGAGACGCTATTCGACTTACATGCTCGAGCGCGGGGAGAAGGCGTAGCCTCATCGCAGTTGGCACAGACGGTGTTTGCGCCTGATCAAGGGATAACACCGTTCGATACGGATTTGATTCGATCACAGTTTCTCTAATATCTACGCCAGAATTTGCCAACGCCAAAAAGCCAAAAGCCCGCAATTACGCGGGCTCTAGGGCATTTCTTAGATCGTGCCGGACAATGCCGGACGTCCCATCATTCCCACTCAATCGTCGCCGGCGGCTTGCTCGACACGTCATACGTCACGCGCGAGATACCTTCGATCTCGTTGATAATCCGGCCGCTGACCGTCTCCAGCAGTTCGTAAGGCAGGTGTGCCCAACGCGCTGTCATGAAGTCGATCGTCTCTACGGCACGCAACGCAACAACCCATGCGTAACGACGACCATCGCCTACAACGCCAACCGATTTCACCGGCTGGAATACCACGAACGCCTGGCTGACCTTGTGGTACCAGTCGGCCTTGCGCAGTTCTTCGATGAAGATGTGGTCGGCGCGACGCAGCAGGTCGGCGTATTCCTTCTTCACTTCACCCAGGATACGCACGCCCAGGCCCGGGCCTGGGAATGGGTGGCGGTAGACCATGTCGTACGGCAGGCCCAGTTCCAGGCCCAGACGGCGGACTTCGTCCTTGAACAGTTCGCGCAGCGGTTCTACCAGCTTGAGGTTCATCTCCTCAGGCAGGCCACCCACGTTGTGGTGGGACTTGATCACGTGGGCCTTGCCGCTCTTGGCGCCGGCCGACTCGATCACGTCGGGGTAGATGGTGCCCTGGGCGAGGTACTTGATGTTGTCCAGTTTGTTGGACTCGGCATCGAACACGTCGATGAAGGTGCGGCCGATGATCTTGCGCTTCTTCTCCGGGTCGGACTCGCCGGCCAGGTTGTTGAGGAACTGGTCCTCAGCGTTGGCGCGGATCACCTTGACGCCCATGTTCTCGGCGAACATGGCCATCACTTGCTCACCTTCGTGCAGGCGCAGCAGGCCGTTGTCGACGAATACGCAGGTCAGCTGGTCGCCAATGGCCTTGTGCAGCAAGGCGGCCACAACCGAGGAGTCAACGCCGCCGGACAGGCCAAGCAATACGTTGTCAGTGCCGACCTGGGCGCGCACTTGGGCGATGGCGTCTTCAGCAATTTTCGACGGGGTCCACAGGGCTTCACACTCGCAGATGTCGAGGATGAAACGCGACAGGATGCGCCCGCCTTGCTTGGTGTGGGTCACTTCCGGGTGGAACTGCACCCCGTAGTAGCGACGCTCATCGCTGAACATGCCGGCAATCGGGCAGCTCGGGGTGCTGGCCAGGATGTGGAAGTCTTCCGGCATTTTGGTGACCTTGTCACCGTGACTCATCCACACGTCGAGGCCGAACAGGCCGTCAGCGTCGATGTGGTCTTCGATGCCGTCCAGCAGGCGGCTCTTGCCAACCACGTCCACACGGGCATAACCGAATTCACGCAGTTCGGAACCTTCAACCTTGCCACCCAGTTGCTCGGCCATGGTCTGCATGCCGTAGCAGATGCCGAATACCGGCACACCCAGGTCGAATACCGCTTGCGGGCAGCGCGGGCTGTTGGCTTCGTGAACGGACTCGGGGCCACCGGCGAGAATGACGCCTTTGGGTGCGAATTCGCGAATCGCTTCATCGTCCATGTCGAACGGATGCAGTTCGCAGTACACGCCGATTTCACGCACGCGGCGGGCGATCAGTTGGGTGTACTGGGAACCGAAGTCGAGGATCAGGATGCGGTGGGCGTGAATGTCGAGGGCCATGAAGTCAGTCTCGTCTAATGAATCAGAAACAACTCGGGGCTGAAGAACAGCCCCGGTTACTTAACATTTTGCTGGAAGCCTCAACCTACACGGTAGTTTGGCGCTTCCTTGGTGATCTGCACGTCGTGGACATGGGATTCAGCCATGCCGGCGCCGGTGATCCGTACGAACTCTGGCTTGGTGCGCATTTCTTCGATGTTGGCGCTGCCGGTGTAGCCCATCGAGGAACGCAGGCCGCCCATCAGTTGATGGATGATCGCGCTCAGGGTGCCTTTGTACGGCACACGGCCTTCGATGCCTTCCGGTACGAGCTTCTCGGCGCCTGCCGAAGAGTCCTGGAAATAACGGTCGGAAGAGCCTTGCGCCTGGGACATGGCGCCCAGCGAACCCATGCCACGGTAAGCCTTGTACGAACGGCCCTGGAACAGTTCGATCTCGCCCGGCGCTTCTTCGGTACCGGCGAACATCGAGCCCATCATCACGCAGGAGGCACCGGCTACGATGGCCTTGGACAGGTCACCGGAGAAACGGATGCCACCGTCGGCGATCAAGGGTACGCCAGTGCCTTCAAGGGCAGCGGCGACGTTGGCGATGGCGCTGATCTGCGGCACGCCCACACCGGCGACGATACGCGTGGTGCAGATGGAGCCTGGGCCGATACCGACCTTGACTGCGTCGGCGCCAGCTTCGGCCAGGGCCTTGGCGGCAGCGCCGGTGGCGATGTTGCCGCCGATCACCTGCACTTCAGGGAAGTTCTGCTTGACCCAACGCACGCGGTCGATCACGCCTTTGGAGTGGCCGTGGGCGGTGTCGACCACTACCACGTCAACACCGGCAGCGACCAGCGCCGAGACGCGATCACCGGTGTCTTTACCGGTACCGACAGCAGCGCCAACGCGCAGACGACCTTGGTCATCCTTGCTGGCCAGTGGGTAAGCCTTGGCTTTTTCGATGTCGTTGACGGTCATCATGCCTTTGAGGGCGAATTTGTCGTCGACGATCAGCACGCGCTCGATGCGGTGCTTGTGCAGCAGTTCGCGCACATCGTTCTTGTCGGCGCCTTCCTTGACGGTGACGAGGCGCTCTTTAGGCGTCATCACTTCGCGGACGGTGACTTCAAGGCGGTTCTCGAAACGCACGTCACGGGAAGTGACGATGCCGACCAGGTCGCCATCGTGCAGCACCGGGACGCCGGAGATGTTGTGCATACGCGTGAGTTCGAACAGGTCACGCACGGTGGCGTCAGCTTCGATGGTGATCGGATCTTTCACCACACCGGCTTCGTAACGCTTGACCTTGCGCACTTCGGCAGCTTGCTGCTCGATGGTCATGTTCTTGTGGATGATGCCGATGCCGCCTTCCTGAGCCATGGCAATGGCCAGACGGGCTTCGGTGACGGTGTCCATGGCAGCGGAAACCAGGGGAATATTCAGCTCGATGCCACGGGTTAGGCGGGTCTTGAGACTGACTTCGTTAGGAAGCACCTCGGAATAACCGGGCACTAGGAGAATGTCGTCGAATGTCAGAGCTTCTTGGCTGATACGCAGCATCGCGGGGGCTCCCGAGCGGGAAAATGGAAGCGCGCCATTATATACATGCACCCTGCCGGGCTCAATGTAAAACTCTGACAAACTTGGTAATACTGATAGATGGGTAATTTCATCGCCCCGATCATTCCCATGCTCCGCGTGGGAATGCCTCTGGTGACGCTCCGCGTCGCCTTGGGGCAGGATTCAAAATCTCCGACAACAACGGGACGCGGAGCGTCCCATGCGGCGTTGCCCACGCGGGAGCGTGGGAACGATCGTGTTCGGCAAAAAGTTACAGTTCGACTTTGACCCAGCTCATTTTTTGATCGAGCCAATCGGCAAACTCGTCGATAAAGCTCTGTTTGAAGCCCGCCTCCGCCCAGTTGTTGAAAATGAATCCCAGGTTGGAAAACCCGCATTCCTGCAGGAACAGAAAGCCATTGATGTCGTCTTCATGCCCACATAGCGGGCAGGTGAAGTTATCGGTGTGGCCAGGCATCCAGTCTTCCAGGCTTTCAAACAGCGCCTCGCCGACTTCCTTGAGGCACTCCGGGCAGCCCGCTTCTTCGAGGAACCCCTTGGCCGGGGTATAGATGCAACGCTTGTAGATGATCTCCAGGCCATTGACCGGCTCGTTGAACGGCAGCGCTTCGGGGTGCAGCACCACCGCGCGGGCACCATCGGCCAGGGCGTAGCCCATGCGGTTGCCGGTACGCCCGCAAGTGGTGAGCTCTTCCTTGATGATGTTCTTGCGCACCAGCCAGCGCACAATCGCCCGTGCGCGGGGTTCGTGGACCGGCAAGGTGGAGATTTTCGGGACAAGGATGCTTTGGGAGTTCATGGGAGTCCTGCGGTGTGGCTATTGGCGCCATCGCCGGCAACAGGCAAACCGCCAACATCAATAACGGCAAATCTGCATACACCCCGGCAATCAGGAACAGACTCAAACGCACGACCGTGCTGCAACTGATCAGCGCGCTTTGCGTAGCCCGCGCAGCGTCCTTGGGCAAACGGCTGTTCAGGTAAATCGCATATAAGAAGCCGCCACTGCCGAATAGCGCCCCAAACAGGCCGCCAACGGTGCCCATGGGAATCGACCAGCCCGCCGCCAGCTGAGTCGGCCTTGCTTTCACCGCCAGGCTGTAAATCGCGTAGGCGCTGATAAACAGCCCCATCAATAACAGCAACAGGTCCGAATGCAGGTTGAGCAAAAACACCACGCCCAGGGTGCAGCCGATGGCCATGCAGGGCAGCAACCGCAACAGTTCCGGCTTGTTCACATCGCGCCGCGTTTGCAGCAGGCCGCCAAACGCCGCGACAAAGTCCAGAAGCACCAGCAACGGGATGATCTTCGACAGCGGCATGAATAAAATCAGGATCGGCCCCGCCACCAGCGCCGTGCCGAACCCGGCAATGCCGAACACGATATAAGCCACCGTCACGCCCAGGCCGATCACCAGCCAATCAATACCGCCGAAAGTCCACTGGCTCATCAGCTCAACCGGGCTCATGACTTATTCCTTCTATTGAGATGCCGTTCACTTTAGCCATCGGCAAGGGTTGCGACTAATATCTTCCAGGCTCGCTACTCATCTCAAAAAGGCATGACTCTTGATCTCCACCCGGCAACTGCGTTATTTCGTCGAAATCGCCGACAGCGGTAGCTTCAGTGCTGCCGCCGAGCGCCTGTTCGTGGCGCAATCAGCCTTGAGCCGGCAGATCAAGGAGCTTGAATCTCAACTGCAAACCCCACTGTTCGAACGCACTGCACGCCAGCCAAGGCTGACGGCCGCCGGCGAAGCCTTCTACCCACGGGCGCGCAACCTGCTGAGTGAGTTGCTCAAGGCCAGCGACCTGGCGACACAAGTGGGCCAGGGCCAACTCGGCACCTTGCGCCTGAGCCATTCGAGCACCGTGCCGATGAGCGGCGCGTTACTGCAAGGCATCAGCACGTGGCTGGAGCGCTGCCCGGGTGTGTCGATGGATATCGTCAAACTCTCCTCCGAAGCCCAACTGGAGGAAATCGTCGAGGGCCGCCTGGACGTCGGCCTGCTGCGGTTGCCGGTGTTGCGCCAGCGCGAAGGCGTGCGCGTGGTGCCTTGGTACACCGAGCCGTTGGCGCTGGCAGTGCCTGCGGGTCATCCCTTGGCACGCGGCAACGCAGCGGTCGAGTTAATGCAACTCAAGGATGAGGCGTTTATTTCAATCCCCCACCCTCAGCGCGGCGGGCTGAGCTATCTGTCGGCTGAATTGTGCATGCGTGCAGGTTTTTTCCCCAAGGCGGCGCGGGTAATGTCGCGCAAGACCACGCAGTTGCAATTGATCCAGGCCGGTTTCGGGATTGCCCTGTTACCAAAATCCATGCAGGACATCGCCCCGCCCAACCTGCAATTTTTGCCCCTGGCCGATCCGGACTGCCACAGCACGGTAGCCCTGGCCTGCGCGCAAGCGCCGAACGCGCTGGTGGAGCAATTCTGTCAAACCCTGCACGAATGCCTATAAACTGCCGCCCATGATTAAAGATCCTTTTGCCCGCTTGGGCCTGGACCGCGAAGTCCTGACTGTCAGCCAGCTCAACGGCCGCGCGCGGGTGTTGCTGGAAGACGTGTTCACCAATATCTGGGTGGAAGGCGAGATCTCCAACCTCGCCCGCCCGGCCTCCGGCCATGTGTATTTCACGCTCAAGGACAGTGGCGCCCAGGTGCGTTGCGCGCTGTTTCGCAATAACGCGGCGCGGGTACGTCAGGCGTTGAAGGATGGCCTGGCGGTGAAGGTGCGCGGTAAGGTCTCGTTGTTCGAGGGCCGCGGCGATTACCAACTGATCCTCGATACCGTGGAGCCGGCCGGTGATGGTGCGCTACGCCTTGCCTTCGATGCACTGAAGGAAAAGCTGAGCGCCGAAGGCCTGTTCAGTGCCGAACGCAAAGTGGCGCTGCCGGTGCATCCTCGGCGCATCGGCATTATCAGCTCGCCCACCGGCGCGGTGATTCGCGACATCATCAGCGTGTTCCGCCGCCGCGCGCCGAATGTTGAACTGACCCTGATCCCTACCGCCGTGCAAGGCCGCGAAGCAATCCCGCAGATCGTGCGGGCGCTGAAACTCGCCGACGCCCGGGGTTTCGACGCGCTGATCCTGGCCCGTGGCGGTGGCTCCCTTGAAGACTTGTGGTGCTTCAACGAAGAGGTGGTGGCCCGCGCAATTGATGCTTGCGTTACCCCTATCGTCAGTGCCGTTGGTCATGAAACCGATGTGTCCATCAGCGACTTCGTGGCGGACGTCCGCGCCCCTACTCCCTCCGCCGCCGCCGAGTTGCTGGCTCCCGACGCCAGCCATCTGGTGCGTCAAGTGGAAAACCTGCAGCGCCGCCTGGTGATGCTGATGCGCAACCGCCTGAGCCACAGCCGCCTGCGCCTGGAAGGCATGGCCCGGCGCCTGCGTCACCCGGGCGAGCGCTTGCGCCAGCAGGCCCAGCGCCTGGATGACCTGGACATGCGCTTGCGCCGCGCCTTTGAGCGTAGCCTCAATACCCGTCGCGAGCGCTTGATCCGCCTGGAAACCCGCCTCGCCGGCCAGCACCCCGGCCGTCAACTGGCACTCTTGCGCCAGCGCCTGGACAGCTTCGCCGAACGCCTGCCCCGCGCCATGCGTGAAGGTCTCAAGGCTCGGCGTCTGCAACTGCAGAGCCAAGTGCAGACATTGCAGGTGGTCAGCCCGCTGGCGACCCTGGGCCGCGGCTACAGCATCCTGTTGGACGAGCGCGGCCAGGCGATTCGCAATGCCGCACAAACCCACACCGGCCAGCGCCTCACCGCGCGCCTGGGTGAAGGCCAATTGCAAGTGCGGGTGGAAGACAACCACCTGACACCCGTCACCCTTTCATTATTGGATTGATCGATGCCACGCCTACTGAGCCTGTTGATGCTGTTGTGCCTCACATTTAACGCCCACGCCGACAGTTACATCACGCGAACCCTGAACAAACCGGTGCCAGGCGGCGTGGCCGTCGTCGAACTGGGCCCTTCGGCCACGGCGCCGAAAGCCACCTACCAGGGCAAGCCGGTGCTGGTGGTCAAGGAGCAGGACAACTGGCTGGCGATTGTCGGTATCCCGTTAACGGTCAAGCCTGGCAACGAGCGCATCAGCAGCGGGGGGCGCAACCTGCCGTTTATCGTCGGTTACAAGAAGTATCCGGAACAGCGCATTACTTTGAAGAACAAGAGCCAGGTCAACCCTGACCCGGCTCAGCTCAAGCGCATCGAAGGCGAACTGGCAGTGCAGCTCAAGGCTTACCGCAGCTTCAGCCCGAACCTGCCTAGCAACCTGGTGCTGGATAAACCGGTGAACGGGCCGCTTTCGAGCAAATTCGGGGTGCGCCGCTTCTTCAACGGTGAGGAACGCAACCCGCATTCGGGCCTGGATTTCGCCGTACCGGCCGGCACACCGATCAAGACACCCGCCAATGGCAAGGTGATTCTGGTCGGCAATTACTTCTTCAACGGCAATACCGTGTTTGTCGACCATGGCCAGGGCTTTATCAGCATGTTCTGCCATATGTCGAAGATCGATGTGAAGGTGGGTCAGCCACTGGTGCGCGGTGCGGTAGTCGGCAAAGTCGGCTCGACAGGCCGGGCCACCGGGCCGCATATGCACTGGAACGTCAGCCTGAATGATGCACGGGTAGATCCGGCGATTTTTATCGGCGCGTTTCAACCCTGAATACCGTGGCCGTGAGGGGCGTCAGTGATTTCCTGCGCTGGCGCCTGATCTGCCGGAGGTTCGCTGCAATGCATTGTGATCTTCTTACACTTTTGCGATGAACCATCCGACACCCGAGACTCACTCAACCAGCGATTTACACGGACGTAATGAGCAGGACCTGAGCATTGGAGATCCAATTCCCATGAGACTCTTTCCATGTCACTTACCCCAGCACTGTCAGAGCGACATTCGCAAAACCTCTTGCCCTCATCTCACGCCTCACCCGGTACCCCCCCGACCAGCCCGCCTACACCACCCGCAACTCTGCAACAACCTGCATCAGTCCCCTTGACCGCCGCCGCCAATTACGCCCCCGATGACCCACCTACTCCCGCCTCGTCAGGTATAACCCCGGCGAAAATGCGATACCCGCAGTTGGTGAAGCATTTCAAACCCAGCAATGAAACACAGTTCACCGCTGAACACGCGTTGCTGACCGAAGACAAGCAACGCCTGCATAGCCAGCAACCCGGCTTCAAGGCCTTTGTACAGTCGCAACTTGAGGAAGCCTTCCCCGCGATCAGGCCGCTGAATCCGGACATGCTCAGTTTCAATCGCTACAGAGTGGGCGATGGACGCGAATCACTGGCCTCTTCAGAGCCCCTGATGGCTGCACTGGCCAGGATGATCCGCGACATCCAGACCAACCCGAATGCGTTGATGCGCCCGGAGCGAGGCATAAGCACTGAATTCACTTATCGACGAACCATTGCCGACATGGCGGTACCGGCCTTTACCGAAGGCACGCTGCAATCCATTGCTCGCAGCATTGCCACGCAATACCCGCAGGCGCTTGAAGAATACTGGAGCACACCGCGGCCGGTGGAAAATCAGCCGACGCTCCAGATGCCGCCGCAAGAGCAACTGTTGTTCCTGCACAAAAAACAGCTGTCGATCCTCGCCTCACTGCGCCTGAGCGATGGCACCCTGAGCGCGACCGGCAAAGACCTGATCGACTCCGCGTTGCGCTACCCCACCCTGCAAGACCGGGAAAAACGCTTCACCGACGGTGATCGCTTAGGGGTGTACCCCGTTACTGTGGATGACCAAACGGAACATGGCGCGATGCTGCCAGGGGCCTTTCTCATCACCCGAAAAGACGGCTCCTATGCTACGCCGCCCACCTGGCCGAATGGGCGCGCACTTGCGCTCAACGATGACAATGGCCCCGTCGTGATGTACACGCCCAGCGAAGGTTTCGAGGAATTCGCAACCCCGGCCCAGGCACGCCAGGCTTTGGCCAGCCGCCTGGACCAGAGCGGTGTCGAGGCCAAGTTGCTCCTGCAAGGCCTGCCCCCGGCTCTGCAAAACAGGCCCGACCCTATTACCGGAAAAGATCTGATGTCCAGTGTCGAGCCATCGGCCGGGGATGTGTTGGCGCAATCCATCCCCTGGATGCTCAAACGCCAGCGGGCAGACATTAATACCCACCTGAGCACAGCATTGGCGCCAGGCAAAACCGTCAACCCCCTTCTCGACAGTGCCACATTGGAAGGTATCGATAATGCGGCCGACTGGTCGTACCTCACCGATGGCACCAACGCCATGCTGGCCCGGGACGCCAAACTGACCGACAAACTCCAACCCGAATGGTTGAAGAATCTAAGCCCCTTTCAAGAAGCCTTGTTTTTGCACTTGGACAAGGCGCAGGAACGGAGCCTGGATGCGCTGACGCCCCTGCTTGAAAAAATCCCGGCGCTGAACACCTTCGCCCGTGACCGCCTGAATGCAGCCATCAAACAGCGATACCCGGCAGCAGAAATCGATGCGGATCAACTCATGGTGCAGGTCCACACCCGCACCGCCATCCACGGCGGCAGAGGGACTGGCCAACCCCTCTATTCGAAACAAGACGCGGTGTCCCTGACCGACTTGGCGCTGAAGAATCCCAGTGGCTTCCCTGCCGTCGAAAGAGGTGTATACACCGATGAGAAAATGACCTTGCCTCTGCGCGACAAGCACGGCAAGCCCGTACGAGACCTGAGCGGCAAGCCGGTTACCCTGGATACCGACGATCTCAAGGCACTGGTCAATACCGCCGATGTCGGTGGCGAATACACCAAACTGCTCAAACAGGAAATGGCCCCAGATGCCCAATCGGGGAGCGCTGTGCACTTGCGCACAGCGTGGAAAGCTCATCTGGCAGACGCGATGGACAAAGAGGCGTTTCTGGCAGAACTCAGCCCCGACGCCTATACGGAACTGGCCAGCGACAACATCCATAAACGCGCGGCGCAGTGGGCGGATGCGGTACTGACTCACCCCGACCCGGCCACCCGCCCTCAAGTCGATGGGAAAACCATCGTCGCCAACAGCCTGCTCCACAGGGGGCTAGCGGTGCAGGGCGTGATGGTGATCGGCAACCAGACAGATCCATCGCTGGTGCTGTACACCCCCAAGGCTCCCGACGGCATTACTTATCGCGAAGTCGCGGACCACAAGGCCCTCGACACCCTCCTGGAGAAAAAAGAGTGGGCAACCTATATCGCGCAAAGAAAATCACCCGTCAGTAAAGATGAGGTCGATCAGTTCAAGGGAGCGCTTAAAGAAGCTGCGTACAGCCCAACGAAATTGATGTCACCCGAGCTGGCGGTCTCGTCGATCAAGCTGCTGGGAGGCGCCACTCGCCTTGAGCCCATAAAAGGTGATTTCCAAGACCATCTGTACAAGCAACACGTACAGATGGCGATCGACCGAGCGGACCACCAGTCCGTAAGCAGTGCGGAGGTCGCACGGCAATCGCTCAAGAACAAAATCGAGTTCGGCATTGAAGTGGCATTGATCTTTACCGACCTGATACCGGTGGCTGGCAAAGGCGTGTCTGCGGGTTTTCGTCTGGGCAAAGCCGGCATCAGCGCACTGCGCGCCAACAGCAGAGTGTTGCCGCACCTGATCAAAAGACCCGGCCTGGGACGGGCGATCTACAGTGATTTCACCCTGTCTGCCACGGGTATCTCCAATGTTCGCGCGGCCCCCCTACGCCCGGTATTCAAGTCGTCGACGGCGACAGGCGCGATTACCCCGCGCCCAGGGCCAAGAGCACTGCCTGCGCCCGTCAGCCCAGTGCCGGCACGACCTTTAGCCAGCACCGGCAACACTATCGCCGGCTCACGCACGCCCAACGACGCCGTCATTCCCGAGCGCGACTTGAGTGCGTACGCCAGGCCTGGCGATATGATCAACGGCCGGACGCTAAGGAGTGACGGTACCTATAACGTTGGCGACGAGTGGTTCATCCGATTTACCGACAGTACCCGCGTGAGCAGGGTTTATCAGATCGATTCAGCCTTTCACGCTCGCAGTGGCTGGGTCAATATCATCGACCCGAACGTCCCAGCAACTGCGCCCAAAAGCAGCAGAATCGTCGCCTCTGTACAACATGCGGGCAACGGTGAATGGCGCCTGAATCAACTGCCCGGTGGAGCCCCCACGCCGACACCGGGAGCTTCGACGACAGGCGCCGAGGCCCCTGCCCGACCAGCGTTACCAGACGCCGAGTATTTCAGCCTCAACAGAGGGCGGCTGGTCGAAGCAGACTTCACCCCGAAAACCCTGCCACTGGCCAGGTATTGGTTCAGGCGGGATTTGTATAACTTCTACAAGAACATGCTCACTCAAGGCCAGATGCCGCCGCGCCCGTCCCGGCTGGAGCTCGCACCCGGCACCTCGCCGGCCGACCTGTTGCGTAAGGCCTACGAAATCACTGATGTGGTGGTACTGGGCGAGCGCCATAACGAAATCGCCAGTTTCCAGATGCTCAAAGAGAATATGCAGGCCCTCAAAGAGTCGGGAGTTACCACGTTTTATATTGAAGGTGTCGAAACCAATGCCGCGGGCCAGCTCATGGATGTGGGCATGGGTGGCCACCGTCCTCAAGGCGCGTCTCCCACGCTCTCGGAACTGGTTCAACTTGCCAGTGACAATGGAATCACCGTCAAATCCCTCGAGCACCACTACTTGACCCGCCGATCGGATATGCCCGATTTCTACAAGTACGTTGGGGACAACGACAACGGCATTACGCGCCTGCAAGAATTCAATTACTTCGCGACCCGTATCTTGGAAACACGCAAGCCGGGCGAAAAAGTACTCGCCTTGGTAGGCCGGGCCCATATGAACACAGCCCGAAACGTTCCAGGTCTGGCGGAACTCACTGGAGGGGTGGGCATAGGCGTTTACCCGGACAAAGCATTCAACAAGAGTGTTGCCATCAGCGGCCCGTCAATACCAAGGGATCCCGGGGCCAACGTCACGGATAGCTTTACGGCAGGGGATTATCAGATCTTCCATAAAGTGATTTGAGTAATCACCGTCGTGCGTTGTTTGCGCGATGGTGAGCCCTTCACTGCCGCATGCGGCGCCACGGGAAAACCTCATCACCAAAATTGCGCCACCACCTACAGCAGCGCAACAATGTGAAGAAAACAAGACACTATTAGCAATAAATATTCATAAAGCTTGTTTTATACAGAAAATCTATCAATTTTTCCTGACCACCTTGCCATCTCACTTGGCCACGGTTAGGGTTGGGCTTATGAAAACCTCTCACACCCTCATTCAGCTCCGCCAGCACCGCAGCCTGTGCCTTGTCAGCGCACGACTGCCAGGCTGAATCGATCTGCCTCGCCCTCAGTTTTATCCCCAATAACAGTTCCACGGCAGGCCGCCTTTTCTCGGCCCCTACAACCAAGGATTTCCCGATGAGCATGCTCAAAGACCCGTCTTCGAAGTACCGCGCGTTCCCCACCATCGACATTCCGGACCGTACCTGGCCGTCGAAAACCATCACCCAAGCGCCTATCTGGTGCAGCTCCGACCTGCGTGATGGCAACCAGTCGCTGATCGAGCCGATGGACGCGGTGAAAAAGCTGCGCTTCTGGAAGACCCTGGTGGCCGTTGGCGTGAAGGAAATCGAAGCCTCGTTCCCGGCCGCGTCGCAAACCGACTTCGACTTCGTGCGCACCCTGATCGAAGACAACCACATCCCCGAGGACACCACCATCCAGGTGCTGACCCAGGGCCGTGAAGACTTGATCGCACGCACCTTCGAATCCCTGCGCGGCGCCAAGAAAGCCATTGTGCACTTGTACAATGCCACCTCGCCGTCGTTCCGCCGCATCGTATTCAACCAGGACAAGGACGGCATCAAGGCCATCGCGGTCAACGCCGCCAAGCTGTTCGTCAAATACGCCGCCCAGCAGCCGGAAACCCAGTGGACCTTCGAATATTCCCCAGAGACCTTCAGCGCCACTGAGCTGGAGTTCGCCAAGGAAGTCTGCGACGCGGTGATCGAGGTGTGGAACCCGACGCCTGAGCACAAGATGATCCTCAACCTGCCAGCCACCGTCGAGTGCGCCACGCCGAATATCTATGCCGACCAGATCGAGTGGTTCGGTCGCCATATCAACCGTCGCGACAGCGTGATTATCAGCCTGCACACCCACAACGACCGTGGCACTGGCGTGGCGGCCACCGAGTTGGGCCTGATGGCCGGCGCCGACCGTGTGGAAGGCTGCCTGTTTGGCAACGGCGAGCGCACCGGTAACGTCGACTTGGTCACCGTGGCACTGAACATGTACACCCAGGGCCTGGACCCGCAGTTGGACTTCTCGGACATTGACGGCGTGCGCAAAGTGGTCGAGGAATGCAACCAGATCCAGGTGCACCCACGTCACCCGTATGTCGGCGACCTGGTGCATACCGCATTCTCCGGTTCCCACCAGGACGCGATCCGCAAAGGTTTCTCCCAGCAGAAAGACGATGCGCTGTGGGAAGTGCCGTACTTGCCGATCGACCCAGCCGATATTGGCCGCAGCTACGAGGCGGTGATCCGCGTGAACAGCCAGTCGGGCAAAGGCGGTATCGCCTACCTGCTGGAGCAGGAATACGACATCAGCTTGCCGCGTCGCATGCAGATCGAGTTCAGCCAGGTGGTGCAGGCCGAAACCGACCGCGTGGGCCTGGAGATGACCGCGCCACAGATCTACGCCTTGCTGCAGCGTGAATACCTGCAAGCCAACACGCCGTATGCGTTGGTCAGCCATCGCTTGCAGGAAGAAAACGGCAACAGCTTTGTCGAGGTCGAAGTTTCCGGCAAGGGTCAGGGCGAAACCAACCTGCACTGGAAAGGCAAAGGCAACGGTGCGCTGGAAGCCTTGGTGGCCGGCCTGCCGATTGGCGTGGAGATCATGGACTACAACGAGCACGCGATTGGTGCGGGTACCAATGCCAAGGCGGCGGCCTATATTGAACTGCGCGTGAACGGCGAACGCCCGGTGCATGGTGTGGGGATCGATGAAAACATCACTACCGCCAGCTTCAAAGCGCTGTTCAGTGCGCTGAACCGTTCGTTGAGCCAGTTGGAAGCCAAAGCGGCGTAAGCATTGCCGTAATGCAAAAGGCCCCTGGGTGAGAATCCAGGGGCCTGATCGTTCCCACGCTCTGCGTGGGAATGCAGCCCTGGACGCTCTGCGTCCGCCCTTAGAAGCGGTACGCAGAGCGTCCCAAGAGGCGTTCCCACGCAGAGCGTGGGAACAATCTAAGAGCCTTAGACTAACTGAAAGCTATCGGCATCCAGATTCGCCGGGAATCGTGTACGGTAAGCCGCCAGCTCCGCCGCATCCAGGATCACCTGGAACACCCCGTCCGCTTCCCCTGCACTCAGCAAGGTTTCACCCTGGAAATCCAACACCTGGCTATCGCCGGTGTAGGCAAACCCCTTGCCGTCGGTGCCCACCCGGTTCACCGCCGCCACGTAACACAGGTTCTCAATGGCCCGCGCCGGCAACAGCCGATTCCAATGCTGACGCCGAGCGCCCGGCCAGTTGGCGGTGTACAGCAGCAGGTCCGTATCCTGGGCGTCGCGGCTCCACACCGGGAAGCGCAGGTCATAGCAGATCAGCGGGCGAATGCGCCAACCCTTCAACTCGAACTGCACCTGACGTTCACCTGGGGTGTAATGGTCATGTTCACCGGCCATGCGGAACAGGTGGCGCTTGTCGTAATGCAACACCTCACCATCCGGCCGCGCCCACAGCAGACGGTTGCGGTGGCTGCCATCGGCGGCCTGGATGATCACACTGCCGGTAATCACGGCCTGATACTTTGCCGCCTGGGCCTGGAGCCAATGATGGGTGGGGCCGTTTTCCGGCTCGGCGAGAGCTTCTGATTCCATCGAAAAACCGGTGGTGAACATCTCTGGCAGCACGATCAAGTCGGCGCCTTTGGCCTGCTCCAGCAGCAACTCGAAGTGTTCGAAATTGGCATGCCGGTCATGCCAGGCCAGGCTCGTCTGCACCAAGGCAATGTTCAGATTGGGCAGTACACTCAGATCACGCATAGTTTTTCCGCCGCTTGTCGCAACGTCTCCTCGCGTTTGGCAAAGCACAGGCGCACCAGGCGCTGGCCTTGGGGTGGGTGCTGGTAGAACACCGAAACCGGAATGGTCGCCACGCCATGTTCGCGGGTCATCCACAGGGACATGGCGACGTCATCCAGGTCTGGGCGTATCTGCGAGTAATCCACCAGTTGGAAGTAAGTGCCGGTCACCCGGGTAAAGCTCAAGCGCGATGGCGCCAACAGGTCGCAGAAAAGGTCCCGCTTGGCCTGATAGAAGGCCGGCAGTTCTTCGACATGTTCCGGGTGTTCGGCCATGAAGTCCGCCAAAGCGTACTGCAAAGGGGTGACGCCGCAGAAGTTGACATATTGATGCACCTTGCGCAGTTCGGCGCTGAGGGCCGGTGGCGCGACCACGTAGCCGGTCTTCCAGCCTGTGACGTGATAGGTCTTGCCGAATGAGCTGACCACGAATGCGCGCTGATACAGTTCCTGATGGGCCAATACGCTGACGTGGGGCACACCGTCGAATACCAGGTGCTCGTAGACCTCATCGCTGACCAGGTAGATATCGCGGTCGCGGATCAGTTCGGCCAACTGGTCCAGCTCGACACGGCTGATCAATGCACCGGTGGGGTTGTGCGGGCTATTGAGGATGATCATGCGCGTACGCGGTGAAAGCGCAGCCTTGAGTTTCTCGAAGTCCAGGGCGAAGCCTTGCAGGCTCAGTTGCACATGCACGCAGCGGCCACCGGCCAGTTCAACCGAAGGCTCGTAGCTGTCATAGCTGGGGTCGAACACGATGACTTCATCACCGCTGCGAATCACCGCCTGAATGGCGCAAAAAATCGCCTCGGTGGCGCCTGGCGTGATGGTCACTTCAGTGTCGGCATTCACCGTGACGCCATAGCTGCGGGCGATCTTGGCCGCCACTTGCTGACGCAGCACCGGCAGGCCTGTCATGGGGGCGTACTGGTTATGACCGAGGGCGATGTGCTTACCCACTGCATCGAGCAAACCCTGCGGACCATTGAAATCGGGAAAACCCTGGGACAGATTGAGCGCGCCGGTTTCGGCGGCGAGTTGCGACATGGTGGTGAAAATGGTCGTGCCGACGTTTGGCAGCTTACTGGTGATCATGGGAGCCCCCTTCGGGTGAGCTGCAAGTTTTAAGCTGCAAGCTGCAAGCAGGTCAAGGGGCAAACCGTCAGGCACAAAAAAGGCTCCAAAGGAGCCCTCTCTTGCAGCTTGTAGCTTACAACTCGAAACTGCCGTTATTTTTTATCACGGCGCTTCTTGTCGGCCTTCTTGTGGTGAGTCATCAAACGACGCTTCTTGTTCACCTGACGGTCAGTCAGCGTGTTCTTGTTGCCTTCGTATGGGTTCTCGCCACCCTTGAACTCGATACGGATCGGCGTACCGACCAGTTTCAAGACACGGCGGTAGGTGTTTTCCAGGTAACGCACATAGGACTTGGGCACCTTCTCGATCTGGTTACCGTGGATCACGATAATCGGCGGGTTGGCACCACCCAAGTGGGCGTAACGCAGTTTGATCCGGCGGTTGTTGACCATCGGTGGTGCGTGCTCGCCCACCGCGTCTTCAAGGATCTGGGTGAGACGGTTGGTCGGCCAGCGGGTGACCGCAGACTTGAACGAGTTCTGTACGGACGCGTAGAGGTTGCCCACGCCGGTGCCGTGCAGTGCCGAGATAAAGTGGATATCGGCGAACTCGACGAAGAACAACCGACGCTGCAGCTCGATCTTGACGAAATCGCGCTCGCTCGGCGTCATGCCGTCCCACTTGTTGATCGCGATGACCAGGGCACGACCGGCTTCCAGGGCAAAGCCCAGCAAGTTGAGGTCGTGGTCCACCACGCCTTCGCGGGCGTCCATCACGAAGATCACCACGTTGGCGTCTTTGATCGCCTGCAGGGTTTTGACCACCGAGAACTTTTCAACTTCTTCGTGGATCTTGCCGCGCTTGCGCACACCGGCGGTGTCGATCAGCGTGTACTTTTCCTCGTTGCGTTCGAACGGGATGTAGATGCTGTCGCGAGTGGTACCGGGTTGGTCGTAGACGATAACGCGGTCTTCACCGAGCATACGGTTGACCAGGGTCGACTTGCCGACGTTCGGGCGGCCGATGATAGCGATCTTGATACCGTCTTTTTCGCTCGGGCCAGGAATGCGCTTGGCTTCCTCGCCTTCAGCGACGATCTCTTCCTCGCCCTCTTCTTCCTCGACATCATCCTTTGGGAAGTCGCGCAGGGCGATTTCCAGCATCTGGGTGATGCCGCGGCCGTGAGCACCGGCGACCGGAATCGCATCGCCCAGGCCCATCGGGCTGAATTCGGCACGGGCGGCCTCAGGATCGATGTTGTCGATCTTGTTGGCGACCAGATAGGAACGCTTGTTGCGCTTGCGCAGGTGCTCGCCAATCATCTGGTCAGCGGCGGTATAGCCCGCGCGGGCGTCCACCAGGAACAGCACCACATCGGCTTCTTCGATAGCGAGCAACGACTGCTCGGCCATCTTTTCGTCCATGCCATGCTCGTCACCGGAGATACCACCGGTGTCGACAATAATGTAGGAGCGCCCTTGCCACTTTGCCTCACCGTATTGGCGATCACGGGTCAGACCGGACAAGTCGCCGACAATGGCGTCGCGAGTCCTGGTCAGGCGGTTGAACAAGGTGGACTTGCCGACGTTAGGTCGGCCCACCAGGGCGATTACGGGAACCATGCGGCTCTCCACTTCGTTATTTCAGAAAATACAAAAGCCGCTGCAGGGCAGCGGCTGGTGCTCGGGGCGGCATTTAACATGCCACATGCCCTGCTTCTGCCCCCGCCACTGTAGGAGCGAGCTTGCTCGCGAAAAAACCGAGAACGACGCGTTTATGCAGAAAACCCGCGTTATCGTTGACGTCCTTCGCGAGCAAGCTCGCTCCTACAGCAACAGGCATTGAAACAGGGCCGCCTGGGGGTTACCCCAAGCATAGTCAAACCTTTACTTGATGGTCAGGGCTTCCAGCTTGCCGCCGTTGCCATACACATAAAGCATGTTACCCACCACCAGCGGACGCGCACGCAGGCCGTCGCTGTCGATACGCTGGCGACCAACAAAGCGACCATCCACTTGGCTCAGCAGGTGCAGGTAACCTTCGAAGTCACCCACCGCTACGTAGCTGGAAAAGACTTCCGGTGCCGACAGTTGACGGCGAGCCAGGGAGTCATTGCTCCACAGTGCAGTGGTGGAACGCTCATCCACACTTTCAACGGTGCCGGATGCTAGGCTCACATAGACGCTGCCAAACCCTTGGGCGACACCCGCATAGCTGGAGGCATCACGCTGCCAGTTGATGCGACCGCTTTGCAGGTCCAGCGCGGCAACACGCCCCTGGTAGGTGGCGACGTAGAGGGTTTCACCCGACAGCAGCAAGCCGCCGTCGATGTCTACAACGCGATCCAGTTCGGAACGACCTTGCGGGATGGCCACACGAGTTTCCCAGGCCGGCACGCCGTTCTGGGTATTCAGGGCAACCACTTTACCGGTCGACAGGCCAGCAACGGCCAGGTTGTTGGTCACAATCGGACCACTGGTACCGCGCAGGGTCAACACCGCAGGGGTGCTGTCGTACAACCAGCGTTGGTCCCCGGTGGAGGCTTCCAGGCCGATCACGCGGTCGTCCTGGGTTTGCACCACGACGATATCGCCGTTGGTCGCCGGCGCCGAGAGCACTTCACTGGTCACGCGAGCGCGCCACTTCTCTTCACCGGTGCTGGAGTCCAGCGCGACCACGTCACCCTTGAGAGTACCGATCAGCACCATGCCGTAGCCGACGCCCACACCGCCGGAAACCGGCAGTTCGAGGTCTTTCTTCCACTTGACGTCGCCGTTCATGCGATCCATGGCAACCACGACGCCAGTGGAATCAGTAGCCACGATGTTGTCGCCGTCAATCGCGGGCTGCAACAGGTTGTAGAGGTCGCCCTGCCCATCACCAATGGATTGGCTCCATTGTTTTTGCAGGACCACTTCTTCCTTGAAGCTGGTCAGCTCGGCAGGAGGCAGTTCTTTTTTGCTGTTGCTGCTGCAACCCGCGGCCAAAACGGCCAGAGCCAGCAATGCTGCATGTTTCCAACGGATCACGTCACGCATCCCCTTTGGCCAAGTCGTCGAGCTTGATTTGTAAGCCACCGACCGCCGCTTCATCAGACAGCGCCGCCTTGGCTTTTTGGTACGCAGCATGGGCTTCGTCGGTACGACCCAATTGGACCAACAGGTCGCCCTTGAGCTCTTCGCGAGTGGCCACGAATGCCTTGTCAGCATCGCCGTCGAGCAGTTTGAGTGCTTCGTCAGCCTTGTTCTGCGCCGCCAATACCTGTGCCAGGCGCTGACGTGCGATTTCACCCAGGGTCGGGTTGGTCGGCTTGTCGGCAATGGCCTTCAGCTCGGTGGCGGCGTCATCCAGCTTGCCGGTATCGACCGCGACTTTAGCGACGAACAGGCTGCCGTATTGGGCGTAGGTGCTACCGCCGAATTCGTTTTTCAGCTTGCCGGCCAGGTCTGCCACCTGCGCAGGGTCAGGCTTGCCGTCCGGCGTCAGGGTAGTTTCCAGCAATTGCTGATAAACGATCGAAGCGCCCTGGGATTGGTTGGCCTGATACTTGGTCCAGGCTTGCCAGCCGAACACCACCACTAAAGCCAGCAGGCCGCCAGTGACCAGGGGCTTGCCGTTACGCTGCCACCAGTCCTTGAACTCGGCCAGTTGCTCATCATCAGTACTCGACACCCCAATACTCCTTAATCGCTAAATTCGGCTGTTCGACAGCTTCAACCCTGCACGACGCAGGTGGCCAAGTGCGCAGCGAGCGCATCAAAGGCAATGTTCTGTTGTTCACCCTGGCCACGCAGGGGTTTGAAACCTACCACTTGCTGGGCCAGCTCGTCATCGCCGAGGATCAGTGCGTAAAGCGCACCGCTCTTGTCGGCCTTCTTGAACTGGCTCTTGAAGCTACCAGCGCCGGCATTGATCTGCAGGCGCAGGTTGGGCAACTGGTCACGTACTTTTTCGCTCAAGGCCAGGGCCGCCAGTTCGGCAGCCTCGCCGAAGGCGCACAGGTACACGTCCACCTGACGGGAAATTTCTTCCGGGACCTGCTCCAGGGTTTCCAGTAGCAGGATCAGCCGCTCGATGCCCATGGCAAAGCCTACGCCCGTGGTCGGCTTGCCGCCCATTTGCTCGACCAGGCCGTCGTAGCGACCACCGGCGCACACGGTGCCCTGGGCGCCGAGCTTGTCGGTGACCCACTCGAACACGGTCTTGCTGTAGTAGTCGAGGCCACGCACCAGCTTGGGGTTGATCACGTAGGGAATACCGGCTGCATCCAGACGCGCCTTGAGGCCCTCGAAATGCACCCGGGACTCGTCGTCCAGGTAATCAGCCATTTTCGGCGCATCGACCAGCACGGCCTGGGTGTCGGCGTTCTTGGTATCCAGGACGCGCAACGGGTTGGTTTTCAGACGGCGTTGGCTGTCTTCGTCCAGCTTGTCCAGGTGGGCCGACAGGTACTCGACCAGGGCTTCGCGATAGCGACCCCGGGACTCGCTGGTGCCCAGGCTGTTGAGTTCAAGCTTGACCGCATCGCGGATGCCCAGTTGGCCCCACAGGCGCCAGGTCAGCACGATCAGCTCGGCGTCGATGTCCGGCCCGTCCAGGTTGAACACTTCGCAGCCGATCTGGTGGAACTGGCGGTAACGGCCTTTCTGCGGGCGCTCGTGGCGGAACATCGGGCCGATGTACCACAGCTTCTGGGTCTGGCCACCACCAGTGATGCCATGTTCCAGTACGGCGCGAACGCACGCGGCAGTGCCTTCCGGGCGCAGGGTCAGGGAGTCGCCGTTACGGTCTTCAAAGGTGTACATCTCTTTTTCGACGATGTCGGTCACTTCACCGATGGAGCGCTTGAACAGCTCGGTGAACTCGACGATCGGCATGCGGATCTGCTTGTAACCGTAGTTATCCAGCAGGCGCGCGACAGTGCTTTCGAAGTAGCGCCACAGTGGCGTCTGCTCCGGCAGGATGTCGTTCATGCCACGAATGGCTTGCAGAGACTTGCTCACATCAGATCCTTAAATTCGTTCAATCAGCCGCGAGCGATCAGCGCTGCGTCAGCGGCGACCTTCTCGGCCGCTTTCTCGCGGATCAGCTTTTCCAGCTCATCCACCAGATTGTCATTCGTTAGCTTCTGCGACGGTTTGCCGTCGATGTAAATCAGGTTCGGTGTGCCACCCGTCAGGCCCACGTGGGCCTCTTTGGCCTCACCCGGCCCGTTGACCACACAACCGATCACTGCGACATCCAGCGGCACCAGCAGGTCTTCCAGGCGCAACTCCAGGTCGTTCATGGTTTTCACCACGTCGAAGTTCTGCCGCGAGCAGCTCGGGCAGGCGATGAAGTTGATACCACGGGAACGCAAACGTAGGGACTTGAGAATGTCGTAGCCGACCTTCACTTCCTCTACGGGGTCTGCCGCCAGGGAGATGCGGATAGTATCGCCAATCCCTTCGGCGAGCAGCATACCGAGACCCACAGCAGATTTCACTGTGCCTGAGCGCAAACCGCCCGCTTCAGTGATACCCAGGTGCAGCGGTTGCACGATTTCCTTGGCCAGCAGGCGATAGGCTTCTACGGCCATGAACACGTCCGAGGCCTTTACGCTGACCTTGAAGTCCTGGAAGTTCAGGCGTTCAAGGTGTTCAACGTGGCGCAGTGCCGACTCAACCAGCGCCGCCGGAGTGGGCTCGCCGTATTTCTTTTGCAGGTCTTTTTCCAGGGAGCCGGCGTTGACGCCGATGCGGATCGGAATACCGCGATCACGGGCAGCGTCCACCACGGCACGCACGCGGTCTTCACGCCCGATGTTGCCGGGGTTGATACGCAGGCAGTCCACACCCAGTTCGGCCACGCGCAACGCGATCTTGTAGTCGAAGTGAATATCGGCAACCAGTGGGACCTTGACCAACTGCTTGATACGACCAAAGGCCTCGGCTGCGTCCATGTCCGGAACGGACACCCGTACGATGTCCACGCCAGCCGCTTCCAGACGATTGATCTGGGCAACGGTGGCAGCCACATCGTTGGTGTCACTGTTGGTCATGCTCTGCACTGCAATGGGGGCGTCGCCACCCACCGGCACCGAGCCGACCCAGATCTTGCGCGATACGCGACGTTTGATTGGAGATTCGCCGTGCATGACTATTGTCCCAACTTGAGGCGAGCAGTCTCGCCACTGGTGAACGGCGCCACGTCTACAGGCTGGCCGTTGTAGGCCACTTGCGCGCCACGGGCAAAGCCCAGACGCAGCGTCAAAGGAGGCTTGCCGCCCTGGTCAAGCGTATCTCCCTTACGCTTCAAACCGCTAAACAGCACTTTGCCGTTGCCATCGGTGACCTGCGTCCAGCAGTCAGCGATGAAGGTAATTTGTACGCGCCCATCACCGGCGATCAATGCCGGGGTGGTGGGAGGCGACATCGCCGGCGCTGCGGGTGCGGCTGGCGCAGGGGTCGCAGGTGCAGGCGTCGGAACCGCCGGAGCCTGGGCCACGGGTGCGGCCGGAGCGGTCGGAACAGCCGGAGCCGGTACCGCAGCAGGGGTCGTGCCGGCGTCTGGCGCGGGTTGTTCGGCAGTGGCCGGCGCTTGCGGCGCAGCTTGCCCCTCTACCACGGCCTGGTCTTCCGGCTCGTCCAGGGGGTGAATCTGGGTGGTGCCGTCGGCGCTTTCGACTTCGACATGTTCCATGGCGTTGCTGGTCAGGTCTTTGTTGCGCTGGGAGGTCTGGTCTTGCCACCAGACAAAACCGCCGCCGACCACGGCAATCAGCAACAACAGGCTGACAATCCGCAAAATGGTATGGGAAACGCGCGTAGGCTCTTCGATGCGCCCCAACCCATGGACATTACTGCCCTGGGCATCGGTGCCGGTGAACTGGTCGAACTCCTGGACCAGCACGGCCTGGTCGATACCCAGCAATTTTGCATAAGCGCGGATATAGCCGCGGGCAAAAGTGTGCCCAGGCAGCTTGTCGAACGCGCCGGCTTCCAGATTGGCCAACGAGGTACTGGTCAAATTGAGCTTGAGGGCCACTTCAGCCAGCGACCAACCATTGCTTTCGCGGGCCTGGCGCAAGGTTTCGCCTGGGTTGACGCGATTAGCTGCTACATCTTCCGGGTGCGCGGCTTTCATCATTGCTCCGACAGGTATTGCTGATATTCCGGCGTACCGGGATAGAGTCGTTCGAGTTGCTGGCCAAAACGTGCGGCCGTGTCGTGTTCTTCATGAACCGTCGCCAGGCGCACACCGAGCAATAGACTACGTGCATTTTGCCCGCTGAGCAGGCTAAAACGCTCGTAATAGTCACGTGCTGGCACATAATGCCTGTCTTCGTAAGACAACTCAGCCATTTCGAGCAATGCCCGTGGCTGGCGACTGTTCAGGTGCAGGGCTTTTTCCAACTGCTGGCGAGCGCTGTCGCGCTGACCGAGGCGCATCGAGGTCACACCGAGGTTCTCGAACACCCGCGAACGCTGCGGGTAGAGGGTATCGGCGGCGGCTTGCTGAAAATAACGTGACGCCAGGTCGTACCGTTGCTGCTCGAACAGGAAACTGCCGTAGTTGTTCAGCAGCCGCGGATCGGCAGGGCGGGAGGCCAGGGCCTTGTGGAAATAGCGGTCGGCCAGCTCGGGCTCGGCCTGAGCCTGAAACACCAAAGCCAGCGCGGCGTTGGCATCGGCATCATCGGCGTCCAGCTCAAGGGCCTTTTTCAACGGCACCTTGGCCTGCTCGCTCATGCCTTGGCGCAGATACCCCACACCCAGTTGCACATAGGCAACTCGCGCCTCATCACGGCCTTTATCAGTGCGCAACGGGCTGTCATGACCCGATGAAACGCAACCGGCCACGAGGCCGGTAAACAGTAAAAGCAGCGCAAGGCGCAAGGGCATAGAGATCCTCTCTCAGATTCGATTCACAGCGATTTGCGGCAAATCTTCAGCGGCGTTAAGTTCGCGCACGGCGATATAACGTTCACTGCGGCGGGTGCGGTCCATCACCTGCCCTACCAATTGGCCGCACGCGGCATCGATGTCTTCACCACGAGTGGTTCGCACAGTGACGTTATAGCCGGCCTGGTGCAGTTGATCCTGAAAACGACGGATGGCGTTGTTGCTCGGCCGCTCGTAGCCAGAATGAGGAAACGGGTTGAACGGGATCAAGTTGATCTTGCACGGGGTGTCCTTGAGCAATTCGATCATCTCGACCGCGTGCTCCAGCTTGTCGTTGACGTCCTTGAGCATGGTGTACTCAATGGTCAGCACACGCTTCTCACCCAGGGTCGCCATATAACGCTGGCACGATTCGAGCAGCATCTTAAGCGGATATTTCTTGTTGATCGGCACCAATTGGTTACGCAATGCGTCATTAGGTGCGTGCAGCGACAACGCGAGGGAGACGTCGATGTGCTTGGCCAGCTCATCGATCATCGGTACCACGCCGGAGGTCGACAGGGTCACACGGCGCTTGGAGATGCCGTAGCCCAGGTCGTCCATCATAAGGTGCATGGCCGCAATCACGTTGTCGAAGTTCAGCAGCGGCTCACCCATGCCCATCATCACCACGTTGGTGATGGCACGGTCGACGGTCGCCGGGACGCTGCCAAAGGATTTGTTGGCAATCCACACCTGGCCGATGACTTCGGCGGCGGTGAGGTTGCTATTGAAGCCTTGCTTGCCGGTGGAGCAGAAACTGCAGTCCAGGGCACAGCCTGCCTGGGACGAAACGCACAAAGTGCCACGTTTGCCCTGGGGAATGTACACGGTCTCGACACAGCTACCGGACGCCACGCGCACTACCCACTTGCGGGTACCGTCGCTGGAAATGTCCTCGCTGACCACTTCGGGACCACGCACCTCGGCAATGGCCTTGAGCTTGTCGCGCAGGGCCTTGCTGACGTTCGTCATGGCGTCGAAATCGTCGACGCCAAAGTGGTGAATCCACTTCATTACCTGACCGGCACGGAAACGCTTCTCCCCGATTGAGTCGAAGAATTTCTCCATTTCCGGCTGAGTCAGACCCAGCAGGTTGGTTTTAACAGTCGATGTAGTCATGGATTCACCCTCACTCTTTAAGCCGATGCTTAGCGAGCGGTTACTTCAGTAGCAGCGAAAAAGTACGAGATTTCGCGAGCAGCAGCAGCTTCGGAGTCCGAGCCGTGAACAGCGTTGGCGTCGATGGATTCAGCGAAGTCAGCACGGATGGTGCCAGCAGCAGCTTCTTTAGGGTTGGTAGCGCCCATTAGCTCACGGTTCAGAGCGATAGCGTTTTCGCCTTCCAGAACCTGGACAACAACAGGACCGGAGATCATGAAGGCAACCAGGTCGCCGAAGAAGCCACGAGCGCTGTGCTCAGCGTAGAAGCCTTCAGCTTCAGCCTTGGACAGTTGCTTGAGTTTCGAAGCTACAACCTTCAGGCCGGCTTTTTCGAAACGAGTGGTGATCTCGCCGATGACGTTTTTTGCAACAGCGTCAGGCTTGATGATGGAGAAAGTACGTTGAACAGCCATGGTGTAACTCCAGAAACGGTAATTTACGAAAAATTAAACCCGCGAATTATACGCGGGTTATTGGGTATTGCCTAACTGCGTAAAAAGGCGGCTCAGTCTGCTTCTTCGATCCACAGGCCTTGAATCGCCTCAAGGACCTTTTCGCCACCCCGGTCAGGGATGTCGTCGAAATCCGGCAGTGCCATTACGAGGTCGCGCAGCTTGACGAAGTTCACGGTAAGAGGATTGACCTCAGGATGAGCTTCAGCAAGTTGTATAGCGATTTCTTGTACATCAACCCATTTCAGGCTCATGACATTTCCTTGAATCAATGCGGCGCTTCGGCTGCATGGTTGAGCGAATATTTCGGGATTTCGACGGTGAGGTCTTCAGTCCCCACTTTCGCCTGACAACTCAGGCGCGACGTCGGCTCCAGGCCCCACGCCCGATCAAGATAGTCTTCTTCCAGGTCGTCAGCCTCATTTAGGCTGTCGAAACCTTTACGAATGATGCAGTGACAGGTGGTGCAGGCATTGACGCCGCCACAGGCACTTTCGATCTCGATGTGGTTGTCATGGGCGACGTCGAGCAGGGACTTGCCGGTCTCAGCCTCCACGACCATGCCCTCAGGGCAATGTTCGGCGTGCGGTAGAAAAGTGACCTGCGGCATCAGTTATTCCTCAATTTCATTCAGGTTGCGGCCCGCCAGCGCGGCTTTAACCGTCTGATCCATACGGCGGGCGGCAAAGGCATCAGTCACTTGCGACAGGCGCTTGGTCTGTTGCTCGATGGCGTAACCATCGTTGCCTTTCATCAGTTCGGCCAGTTCCTGCATCTGCAGGTCAATGACCATGCGTTCTTCGGCATCCAGCAGGCGCTCGCCGTCGGCTTCAAGGGCGCCCTGCACCGCTTCGAGCAGGCGCTGGGCATCCACTTGTTGCTCGCGCAATACGCGGGCGACCTTGTCGTCACCGGCATACTGGAACGAGTCCTTGAGCATCTTGGCGATTTCGCCATCGGTGAGGCCGTAGGACGGCTTGACCTGGATGCTGGCTTCAACGCCAGACGCCAGTTCGCGCGCAGCGACACTGAGCAGGCCATCGGCATCGACCTGGAAGGTCACGCGAATTTTCGCTGCGCCCGCCACCATCGCCGGAATGCCACGCAACTCAAAACGCGCCAGGGAACGGCAGTCGCTGATCAGCTCGCGCTCGCCTTGCAGCACATGAATCATCATGGCTGTCTGGCCGTCTTTGTAGGTGGTGAAATCTTGGGCACGTGCGACGGGGATGGTGGTGTTGCGCGGAATCACCTTCTCCATCAGGCCGCCCATGGTTTCCAGGCCCAGGGACAACGGGATCACGTCGAGCAAAAGCAATTCGCCGCCATCACGTTTGTTACCAGCCAGGGTATCGGCCTGGATGGCAGCGCCGATGGCGACGACTTGATCCGGGTCGATTTCGGTCAGTGGTTGGCGCCCAAAGGCTTCGGCTACCGCTTCACGCACGCGCGGCACGCGGGTGGAACCGCCTACCATGACCACTGCGCCAACGTCTTCCAACTCGATACCGGAATCACGCACAGCACGACGGCAGGCTTTGAGGCTGCGGGCAACCATCGGCTCGATCAGCGTATCAAAGGCTTCGCGAGTCAGTGGCGCCGACCAGTTACCGTAGCAAACGTCAACAGAAGCAGCGTCAGTCAGCGCCTCTTTGGCCGCACAGGCAGTTTGCAGCAGGTTGCGCTGCGCGCCTGGGTCCAGGTCGGCCGACAAGCCGGCACTGCTGATGATCCAGCCAGCAATGGCGTGATCGAAATCATCGCCACCCAGAGCGCTGTCGCCGCCGGTCGCGAGCACTTCAAACACACCGCCGGTCAGGCGCAAGATCGAAATATCGAAGGTGCCGCCGCCCAGATCATAAATAGCGACCAGGCCTTCAGCGTGCTGATCGAGGCCGTAGGCCACAGCCGCCGCAGTCGGCTCGTTGAGCAAGCGCAGCACGTTCAGGCCGGCAAGTTTCGCCGCATCCTTGGTGGCTTGACGCTGGGCATCATCGAAATACGCCGGAACGGTGATAACCGCCCCTACCAGCTCACCACCCAGGGTGTTTTCCGCACGCTGGCGCAGCACCTTGAGGATATCGGCCGACACTTCCACCGGGCTCTTGGGCCCCTGGACAGTGTCAATGAACGGCATATGGGACTCGCCGCCGACAAAGCGGTACGGCAGTTGGTCACCCAATTGCTTGACGTCGGACAACCCACGACCCATCAAGCGCTTGACCGACAACACCGTGTTCAAGGGGTCTGCGGACGCGGCGAGCTTGGCCGATTCGCCCACTTCAGTGCGGTCGGCGTGATAACGCACGGCAGACGGCAGGATCACCTGCCCATCGGCGTCGGGCAGCGGTTCGGACAGGCCGCTGCGCAAGGCAGCAACCAGGGAATTGGTGGTGCCCAGGTCAATCCCGACCGCCAGGCGACGCTGGTGCGGTTGAGGGCTTTGGCCGGGTTCGGCGATTTGCAGTAGAGCCATG
The DNA here is from genome assembly GCF_049897065.1 of Pseudomonas sp. DWP2-2. Lineage (NCBI taxonomy): Bacteria > Pseudomonadati > Pseudomonadota > Gammaproteobacteria > Pseudomonadales > Pseudomonadaceae > Pseudomonas > Pseudomonas sp. DWP2-2. Next base: position 255,879 of record NZ_JAFCVN010000006.1, read on the forward strand.
GTAATCAGGTCTTATCTGTCTATCAGGCGTGCATCACGGGCAGCACTGGGTTAATCGTCGAGGCGCTCTTCTAGCTGGCGCACTTCGTAGGTGAGCTTGTCGAGAAACTGCATGCGCCGCATCAGGCGTTCGGCCTGTTCGCGTTGCGCCGCATCATCCCAACAGGCTGCGAAGCTTTCGTTGAGCTCATCCTGGGCGGTTTTCAGACGACGCTTGAAGACCGCAACACCGGCTATATCGGCTTCGTCCTGCAAGTCTTCGAGCTCTTCGCGCCACTGCATCTGCTGCATGAGGAAGTCCGGATCGTGCACCGTAACTTCCAACGGCAACTCGCCACCGTTCAGGGCGAGCAGGTAACGCGCGCGTTTCGCGGGGCTTTTGAGCGTCTGATAGGCTTCGTTGAGGCTGGCCGATTGCTCAAGGGCCAAGCGCTGCTCACGCTCGGAAGCGTCAGCGAAGCGGTCCGGATGCACCCCACGCGCCAATTCACGGTAGCGCGTGGCGAGCTGCTCAAGGTCCAGCCGAAAGCTCGGCTGCAGCTCGAATAAAGCGAAATGACAAGGAGTACCCACGAGTAGCCTCAGATGTTGAAGCTTTCGCCGCAGCCACATTCACCGCGCACGTTAGGGTTGTTGAACTTGAAGCCTTCGTTCAACCCCTCCTTGACGAAATCGAGTTCGGTGCCGTCCAGGTAGGTCAGGCTCTTGGGGTCGATGATCACTTTCTCGCCGTGACTTTCGAACACCTGATCCTCTTCAACCACCTCGTCGACAAACTCCAGCACGTAGGCAAGGCCGGAACAGCCCGTGGTGCGTACACCCAGACGAATCCCCTCACCTTTACCGCGCCCATTCAGGGAGCGGCGAATGTGCTGCGCAGCCGCTTCTGTCATGCTGATAGCCATCGTTGACTCCTTACTCGTCGCCAAATGCTTAGATCAAGCCTTTCTTCTGCTTGTAGTCGCGAACGGCTGCCTTGATGGCATCTTCAGCGAGTACGGAGCAGTGGATTTTCACCGGCGGCAACGCCAGTTCTTCGGCCAGCTGGGTGTTGCTGATAGTGACAGCCTCATCCAGGGTCTTGCCTTTCATCCATTCGGTCGCCAGGGAGCTGGATGCGATGGCCGAACCGCAGCCGTAAGTCTTGAATTTGGCGTCTTCAATAACGCCAGCATCGTTGACCTTGATCTGCAGGCGCATCACATCGCCGCACGCCGGGGCGCCGACCATGCCGGTGCCGACATCTGGATCTTCCGCGTTCATCTTGCCGACGTTGCGCGGGTTTTCGTAGTGGTCGATGACCTTTTCGCTGTAAGCCATGGTACTGAATCCTCACTCATCAGGGCCGCTCTGGAACCCTGTAGAAACGCCTGCGTTTTCCGCCACGTTCCTACAGAGCTTGGGTGGCGGCTTCTATAGTTAGTGTGCCGCCCACTCGATCTTGGAAATATCGACACCGTCTTTGTACATGTCCCACAGTGGCGACAGAACGCGTAGCTTGTTGACGGCTTCGCAGACCTTCTGCGCGGCGTAGTCGACTTGCTCTTCAGTGGTGAAGCGGCCGAACGTAAAGCGGATAGAGCTGTGGGCCAGTTCGTCGTTGCGGCCCAGGGCGCGCAGTACGTACGAAGGCTCAAGGGACGCCGAGGTGCAGGCCGAACCGGACGATACCGCCAGGTCCTTGAGCGCCATGATCAGCGACTCGCCTTCAACGTAGTTGAAGCTCAAATTCAGGTTGTGCGGTACACGGGCGGTCATGCTGCCGTTGATGTACAACTCTTCAAGATTTTCGACCTGCTTGTAGAAGCGATCGCTCAGGGCCTTGATGCGCACGTTTTCGGCAGCCATGTCTTCCTTGGCTACACGGAAAGCTTCGCCCATGCCGACGATCTGGTGGGTCGCCAGGGTGCCCGAACGCATGCCGCGCTCGTGACCGCCGCCGTGCATGGTGGCTTCGATGCGCACGCGAGGCTTGCGGCTCACGTACAGCGCGCCGATGCCTTTAGGGCCGTAAGTCTTGTGGGCCGAGAACGACATCAGGTCGACTTTCAGCTTGGACAGGTCGATATCGACCTTGCCGGTGGACTGAGCAGCGTCGACGTGCAGCAACACACCCTTGGAGCGGGTCAGCTCGCCGATGGCGGCGATGTCGTTGATCGTGCCGATTTCGTTGTTCACGTGGATCACCGAAACCAGGATGGTGTCTTCACGCATCGCAGCTTCGATCATGGCCGGGGTGACGATACCGTCGGTGGTTGGCTCAAGGTAGGTGACCTCGAAACCTTCACGCTCCAGTTGGCGCATGGTGTCCAGGACAGCCTTATGCTCAATCTTGGTGGTGATCAGGTGTTTGCCTTTGGTCGCGTAGAAATGCGCCGCGCCCTTGATAGCCAGGTTGTCGGACTCGGTGGCACCGGAGGTCCAGACGATTTCGCGCGGGTCGGCATTGACCAGGTCAGCGACCTGGCGACGAGCGTTCTCGACCGCTTCCTCGGCTTTCCAGCCGAATACGTGGGAACGGGAGGCCGGGTTGCCGAAGTTTCCGTCGACCAGCAGGCATTCGCTCATTTTTTGCGCGACACGCGGATCAACCGGGGTGGTCGCTGAGTAATCAAGGTAAATCGGCAATTTCATGGACTTTCTCCTAAATCAGGCTGGCTGGCGTGCCGTTAGCTCTTCGGCTGTCACTCGACGGCGGACGCTTCGATCTTGTCCAGACGCGGCGCCTTGGTGTTGCAACGGCGCTGGTCCTGACGCTGGGCTACTTCTTGCACCTCACGGCGAGTCACAAGATCAGCCAAGCTGATACCACTCAAAAACTCATGGATCTGCAGGCTCAAGTCACACCACAAGTGGTGTGTCAGGCAGGTGTCGCCGGCATGGCAGTCACCCAAACCCTGGCATTTGGTGGCATCGACGGATTCGTTGACCGCGTCGATCACCTGGGCCACCTGAATACCCTGCATGTCGCGGGACAGCTGATAGCCGCCACCCGGACCGCGAACGCTGGAAACCAGATTGCTACGGCGCAATTTGGCGAACAACTGCTCGAGATAGGACAGGGAAATGCCTTGGCGCTCGGAGATATCGGCCAGGGACACCGGCCCAGTTTGCGCGTGCAAGGCCAAGTCGAGCATGGCGGTCACCGCGTATCGGCCTTTTGTAGTCAGTCTCATGGACAAGTACCAAGGTGTTTCAGAATGGGAGCAAGTATGCGATTCCCGAGTATTTAAGTCAACTATAAGACCTAGTACTTTAGTCAGGATTACCCGTAAAAAGGGCGCGCGAATCATAGCAGGGTTGGGGTGGGATCGAACAGCGCAACCAGGCCTGCTGCAAGACCACCGAACCAATGGAGATCAAATGTGGGAGCTGGCTGGCTTGCGATAGCTGTCTATCAGCTTGCTTATAGGTTGCTGGCCCACCGCAATCGCAGGCAAGCCAGCTCCCACAAGAGATCGCGTTCAGCCTGCCTTGGTGGTAGCGGCTTCGTCCTTGATTTCAGCAAAATCTTCCTCACGCAGTTCAGGCAAGTCTTTGGCACAGTACGGGCTACCCAACTCCTTCAGCGCCCCGCACATACCCTCCAGCTTGCCGTCCACCGCCTGCAAATGATCAAGCAATTGACCAATCGCACGAGCCACCGGGTCGGGCATATCTTCACTGACGCCATAGGCATCGAAACCAATCTTCTCGGCCATCGCCTTGCGCTTGGCCTCTTGCTCATCACCGACTTGCGGCTTGACGATGATGCGGCCTGGAATGCCCACAACCGTAGCACCCGGCGGCACAGCCTTGGTCACTACCGCGTTGGAGCCAACCTTGGCGCCGGCACCCACCGTAAACGGCCCGAGCACCTTGGCGCCCGCCCCTACTACCACGCCATCGCCCAGCGTTGGGTGGCGCTTACCCTTGTTCCAGGTGGTGCCGCCCAGGGTGACGCCTTGATAGAGGGTGACGTCATCGCCGATCTCGGCCGTCTCGCCAATCACGATACCCATGCCGTGGTCGATAAAGAACCGACGACCTACCTTGGCACCCGGATGGATCTCGATACCGGTCAACCAACGCCCAAAGTTCGATACCAGCCGCGCCAGCCACTTCCAGCCCATGCCCCACAGGGCGCCGGACAAGCGGTGGATCCAGATCGCGTGCATGCCCGGGTAGCAGGTCAGCACTTCAAAGGCGTTGCGCGCCGCCGGGTCACGATGGAAAACGCTTTGGATATCTTCTCGCAAACGCTCGAACATTTTTAATCCTTCCGCTCAAGAAGCTCACCACGGGCCGCTTTCTGGGTTTCCGTGAGGATGCCACGCAATATGTTCATTTCAGCCCGGCTCACCGAGCTGCGGCCGTACAAACGACGCAGGCGCGCCATCAAGTGCCGTGGCTTTTCAGGGTCGAGGAATTCGATGGCGACCAGGGTTTGCTCCAGGTGCTCATAGAACCGCTCCAGCTCGTCCATGGTGGCCAACTCGCCACTTTTGGTCGATGCAACCTCTTCCTTTTCCATTTTGCTCGGTTGGCCAGCAGCGGCCAGCCAGGCCATGCGCACTTCATAAGTCAGCACCTGCACCGCAGCCCCGAGGTTCAGCGAGCTGAACTCAGGGTCTGAGGGAATATGCACGTGGTAATGACATCGCTGCAGCTCTTCGTTGGTCAGGCCGGAGTCTTCACGGCCGAATACCAAGGCGATTTCAGCACCGCCAGCAGCCTCTTCCACCACTTTGGTGCCGCATTCACGCGGATCCAGCAGCGGCCAAGGGATACGACGATCACGGGCGCTAGTGCCGAGCACCAGATTGCAGCCGACCAAGGCATCCTCCAAGGTGGCGACCACTTGGGCATTTTCAAGCAAGTCATTGGCGCCGGACGCACGGGCATCAGCCTCGTGGTGCGGGAATACCCGCGGTTCGACCAGCACCAGGCGCGTCAGCCCCATGTTTTTCATGGCTCGCGCCACCCCGCCGATGTTGCCGGGATGACTGGTATTGACCAAGACGACACGAATGTTTTGCAGCAAGGGAGGCGCTCGCGGACACAGGAAAGGGGAGCAAATCTTACAGAACCGCCTAAGGTTATGCCATGAAAGCGAACGTCGTCCTTCACCTGAGGAAAGTTTCTGCTAGAATGCTCGGCTTTCTTTAACAACCTTAGGTGACCTATCCATGCAGCCCATGCTGAATATCGCGCTGCGCGCCGCCCGCAGCGCCAGTGAATTGATCTTCCGCTCCATCGAGCGCCTGGATACCATCAAGGTCGACGAAAAAGACGCCAAGGATTATGTATCCGAGGTGGATCGCGCCGCCGAACAGAAAATCATCGACGCCCTGCGCAAGGCCTACCCTACCCACGGCATCCTCGGTGAAGAAACCGGCCTGCACAAAGGCAGTGGCGAAGGCGAAGACTACCTGTGGATCATCGACCCACTGGATGGCACCACCAACTTCCTGCGCGGCATCCCGCACTTTGCCGTGAGCATCGCCTGCAAATACCGTGGCCGCCTGGAACACGCCGTTGTGCTGGACCCGGTTCGCCAGGAAGAATTCACCGCCAGCCGTGGCCGTGGCGCCCAACTGAACGGCCGCCGCCTGCGTGTCAGCGGCCGCACCAGCCTGGAAGGCGCCCTGCTGGGTACCGGCTTCCCGTTCCGTGACGACCAGATGGACAACTTGGAGAACTACCTGGGCATGTTCCGCGCCCTGGTTGGCCAGACCGCCGGCATCCGCCGTGCCGGTGCAGCCAGCCTGGACCTGGCGTATGTAGCCGCCGGTCGCTTTGATGCGTTCTGGGAGTCGGGCCTGTCCGAGTGGGACATGGCAGCAGGCGCCCTGCTGATTCAGGAAGCAGGCGGCCTGGTGAGCGACTTCACCGGTGGTCATGACTTCCTGGAGAAAGGCCACGTCGTGGCTGGCAACACCAAATGCTTCAAGGCAGTACTGACGGCGATCCAGCCGCACCTGCCGGCTTCGCTGAAGCGCTAAGCGAGCGAGCACAAAAAAGCACCCCGCGGGGTGCTTTTTTTATGCGTGGGATTTACCAAAAACCAATTCCAACTGACTCAATACAATCCAATGTGGGAGCTGGCTTGCCTACGATGGCGGGCTGCCAGCCAACTGATTAGTTACTGACCCACCGCTATCGCAGACAAGCCAGCTCCCACACTTGGATCGAAACCAGACCTGGGGATTACTGCTGGTTCTGACCGAGGATCAGACGACCTTCCTTATCCACCGGGATCTGGCTGCCAGGGTCGCGCTCCATACGCACGGTACCTTCCTTGCCGTCCAGGTTGTAACGCACGTCATATCCGACCACCTTGTCACTGATGTCGTTAACGGTGTTACAGCGAGTTTGCGTAGTGGTGTAGGTATCGCGGTTCTGCATACCTTCCTGAACCTTGTTACCGGCGTAGCCACCACCGACCGCACCGGCCACGGTGGCCAGCTTCTTACCGTTACCGCCACCAATCTGGTTGCCCAGCAGGCCACCCGCAAGGGCACCCACCACGGTACCGGCGATCTGATGTTGGTCCTGCACCGGACGTTGCCGGGTCACAGTGACGTCCTTGCAGACCTCACGCGGGGTTTTGATCTGGGTTTTAACCGGCTGCACCGCCAGTACTTGCGCATACTCAGGGCCGCTTTTTACCAGGCTGTAGGTGGCAACAGCGCCTCCGGCAGTCACACCGACAGCACCCAATACCGCACCAACCAGCAACGACTTGTTCACATGAACCTCCTGACCATCACAAGCGGACCGAAAGATCCGCGCTATACCCAGCCTTGGAGCAAAAAAAAAGGCGCGAGTTCAATACTCGCGCCTTTCTTGTAACAGCGGATCAACAAACGCCCATCAAGGACGGTCGTCGACCTCCTTGTCGGTAGCGGCAGGAGGGATCAAGTCTTCGCTGTTGAGGTTCAGCCAGATCAGCACCACGTTGGCGATGTAGATCGACGAGTAGGTACCCGCCAGAACGCCGATAAACAGCGCCAGGGAGAAGCCCCACAGGTTGTCGCCACCGAAGATCATCAACGCAGCAATCGCCAGCAAGGTGGAGATCGACGTCGCCATGGTCCGCAGCAGGGTCTGCGTGGTGGAGATGTTGATGTTCTCGATCAACGTCGCCTTGCGCAGCACGCGGAAGTTCTCACGAACCCGGTCGAAGACCACAATGGTGTCGTTGAGCGAGTAACCAATGATCGCCAGCACAGCCGCCAGTACGGTCAGGTCGAAGGTGATCTGGAAGTAGGCCAGGATACCCACGGTCACGACCACGTCGTGGATCAGCGACACAATGGCGCCGACACCGAACTTCCACTGAAAGCGGAAAGCCAGGTAGATCATGATGCCGACCAGCGCCATCAGCATGCCGAGGCCGCCCTGGTCGCGCAGCTCTTCACCCACTTGCGGGCCGACGAACTCGACGCGCTTGACCGATGCCGGGTTGTCGCCACCCACCTTTTGCAAGGCCTCGGCTACCTGGTGACCCAGTTGCGGGTCTTCGCCAGGCATGCGCACCAACAGGTCTGTGGTGGCGCCGAAGCTCTGCACAACGGCTTCGTGATAGCCGGCCTTGACCAGCTCGCTGCGCACCAGGGTAACGTCGGCCGGCTTCTCGTAGGTCAGCTCGATGAGCGTACCGCCGGTGAAGTCCAGGCCGTAGTTCAGGCCCTTATGGAACCAGCTGAACAACGCCAGAACGGTAAGGAGCACGGTGACGCCGAACGCAACGTTGCGAACGCCCATGAAGTTGATTGTACGTAACATGGCAGCCCCTTAAATCCACAACTTCTTGAAGTCACGCCCGCCAAAGATCAGGTTGACCATTGCGCGGGTCACCATGATGGCCGTGAACATCGAGGTAAAGATCCCGAGGGACATGGTCACCGCAAAGCCTTTCACCGGGCCCGTGCCCATGGCGAAGAGAATCCCGCCGACCAACAAGGTGGTCAGGTTGGAGTCGAGGATCGCGGTAAATGCCCGGCCGAAGCCTTCGTTGATTGCACGCTGTACGGTCATGCCGGCGGCGATCTCTTCACGAATCCGCGAGAAGATCAGCACGTTGGCGTCCACCGCCATACCCATGGTGAGTACGATACCGGCGATACCTGGCAGGGTCAGTGTGGCGCCCAGCAACGACATCAAGGCCAGCAGCATCACCATGTTGCCCGCGAGGGCGACAGTGGCGATCACACCAAAGAAGCGGTAGATGGCGATGATGAACAGCGACACGAACAACATACCCCACAGCGCCGCATCGACACCCTTGGTGATGTTGTCGGCACCCAGGCTCGGGCCGATGGTACGTTCTTCAGCGAAGTACATCGGTGCCGCCAGGCCACCGGCACGCAGCAGCAACGCCAGCTCGGAAGACTCGCCCTGGCCGTTCAGGCCAGTGATACGGAACTGAGCACCCAGCGGCGACTGAATGGTCGCCAGGCTGATGATCTTCTTCTCTTCCTTGAAGGTCTGCACTGGCACGTCTTTCTCGACGCCATTGACCATCTGCTTGGTGTAGGTGGTCACCGGGCGTTGCTCGATGAAGATCACCGCCATGCTGCGACCGACGTTGCTGCGCGTGGCGCGACTCATCAGTTCGCCACCGTGGCCATCCAGACGGATGTTCACTTCAGGCGTGCCGTGCTCGCCGAAACCGGCCTTGGCGTCGGTCACCTGGTCACCGGTGATGATCAAGCCACGCTCGATCAGCGCTGGAGGGCGGTTGCCTTCGCGGAATTCGAATTCTTCGGAAGTGGCACGCGTAGCGCCTGGGTCTGCCGCGAGACGGAACTCCAGGTTGGCGGTCTTGCCGAGGATACGCTTGGCTTCAGCGGTGTCCTGTACGCCTGGCAGCTCAACCACGATGCGGTTGGCGCCCTGGCGCTGCACGATCGGCTCGGCTACACCCAGCTCGTTGACGCGGTTACGGACCGTGGTCAGGTTCTGCTTGATGGAGTATTCGCGGATTTCAGCGATCTTGGCCGGGCTCATCGCCAGACGCAGCACCGCTTGACCATTGAGGTCGGCCGGTACGATGTCGAAGTCATTGAAGTTCTTGCGGATCAGCGCACGGGCCTGTTCGCGGGATGCTTCGTCAGCAAAGCCCAGCTGGATAGCGCCGTTGAGCTGCGGCAGGCTGCGATAACGCAGCTTCTCTTTGCGCAGCAGGCTCTTCACGTCGCCTTCGTAGACCTTCAGACGTGCGTCCAGGGCCTTGTCCATGTCGACTTCCAGCAGGAAGTGCACACCACCGGACAAGTCCAGACCCAGCTTCATCGGGTGCGCGCCAATGCTGCGCAGCCATTGTGGCGTGGTCTGGGCCAGGTTGAGCGCGACAACGTAGTCGTCACCCATGGCCTTGCGTACGACATCCTTGGCCGGCAATTGGTCTTCTTGCTTGGTCAGGCGCAACAAGCCGCCTTTGGAACCAGCCGCCAAGGTTGCCGCTTTAACCTGGATGCCCGCGTCGTTGAGCGCTTTGCTCGCACGGTCCAGATCAGCCTGATTGACCTGCAGCGAAGTGCTGGCGCCAGAGATCTGGATCGCCGGGTCATCAGGATAGAGATTGGGAGCGGAATAAATAAAACCGATCGCCAGCACCGCCAGGATCAGTACGTATTTCCACAGAGGGTATTTGTTCAGCATCACGCCGCCCGCTTATAACGCGGGGCGCCTTGCGCGCCCCGTCGATTGGTAAAGGTTGTTACTCAGATCGCTTTGAGCGTGCCTTTAGGCAGCGTGGCGGCGATGGCGCCCTTCTGGAACTTCATTTCCACGGTGTCGGAGACTTCCAGTACCACGAAAGCATCGGAAACCTTGGTGATCTTGCCGGCGATACCGCCAGTGGTCACGACTTCGTCGCCTTTTTGCAGGCTGCCCAGCAGGTTTTTCTGCTCTTTGGCGCGCTTGGCCTGTGGACGCCAGATCATCAGGTAGAAAATGACCAGGAAGCCGACCAGGAAAATCCACTCGAAACCACCGCCCATAGGGCCGGCAGCAGCAGGCGCAGCGGCGTCAGCCATGGCGTTAGAGATAAAAAAGCTCATTTAGCACTCCAGTTGCAAATAGTGAATCTTAGGGTCGGAAAACTCAGTCCAAGGGCGGCACAGGGAGGCCACGCTTGGCATAGAAGGCATCGACGAAGGCGGCCAATGTACCCTGTTGAATAGCCTCGCGCAAACCAGCCATCAGGACTTGGTAATGACGCAAATTGTGGATGGTATTCAACATGCTACCCAGCATTTCCCCACACTTGTCCAGATGGTGCAGATAAGCACGGGAGAAGTTCTGGCAGGTGTAGCAGTCACAGGTAGGATCCAGCGGCGAATCATCATGGCGATGGAACGCGTTACGGATCTTCAGCACGCCTGTATCGATGAACAGATGCCCATTGCGGGCATTACGGGTTGGCATCACGCAATCGAACATGTCCACACCGCGGCGCACACCCTCTACGAGATCTTCCGGTTTGCCAACGCCCATAAGGTAACGAGGTTTGTCTGCGGGCATCAGGCCTGGCAGGTAATCGAGCACCTTGATCATTTCGTGCTTGGGCTCGCCCACCGACAAACCGCCGATGGCCAGGCCGTCGAAGCCGATCTTGTCGAGGCCTTCCAGCGAGCGTTTGCGCAGGCTTTCATGCATGCCGCCCTGGACAATACCGAACAGCGCCGCCGTGTTATCGCCATGGGCGTTCTTCGAACGCTGGGCCCAACGCAGCGACAGCTCCATGGAGATACGCGCCACGTCTTCATCGGCCGGGTACGGTGTGCACTCGTCGAAAATCATCACGATGTCCGAGCCCAGGTCACGCTGCACCTGCATCGACTCTTCCGGGCCCATGAACACCTTGGCGCCGTCGACCGGCGAGGCGAAGGTCACGCCCTCTTCCTTGATCTTGCGCATGGCGCCCAGGCTGAACACCTGGAAACCACCGGAGTCGGTGAGGATCGGGCCTTGCCACTTCATGAAGTCATGCAGGTCGCCATGCTTCTTGATCACTTCCGTGCCCGGGCGCAGCCACAGGTGGAAGGTATTGCCGAGGATAATCTCGGCACCGGTGGCGACGATGTCGCGGGGCAACATGCCTTTGACGGTGCCGTAGGTGCCGACCGGCATGAAGGCCGGGGTCTCCACAGTGCCGCGCGGGAAGGTCAGGCGGCCGCGACGGGCTTTGCCGTCCGTAGCGAGCAATTCAAACGACATACGACTCATAAGTTGTCCTCAGGGCCGCGCGGCGCCGGGTTACGGGTGATAAACATCGCATCACCGTAGCTGAAAAAACGGTACTCGTTAGCAATGGCGGCCTGGTAGGCAGCCATGGTTTCCGGGTAACCGGCAAATGCCGACACCAGCATCAACAGCGTGGATTCCGGCAAATGGAAGTTGGTGACCAGGCAATCGACCACATGAAAAGGTCGCCCTGGAAAAATGAAGATATCGGTGTCGCCACTGAACGGCTTGAGCACGCCATCACGCGCTGCACTCTCCAGCGAACGCACACTGGTGGTGCCCACGGCAACCACTCGACCGCCACGCGCCTTGCACGCCGCCACCGCATCCACCACGTCCTGGCTGACTTCCAGCCACTCGCTGTGCATATGGTGGTCTTCGATGTTATCCACACGCACCGGCTGAAACGTACCGGCCCCCACGTGCAGGGTCACATAGGCCGTGTCGACGCCCTTGGCGGCAATCGCATCCAGCAATGGCTGGTCGAAATGCAGCCCGGCAGTCGGGGCGGCGACGGCGCCGAGGCGCTGTGAGTACACGGTCTGATAGCGCTCGCGGTCCGCGTCTTCATCGGGGCGGTCTATATAAGGAGGCAACGGCATATGGCCGACGCGCTCCAACAACGGCAACACTTCTTCGGCAAACTTGAGCTCGAACAAGGCATCGTGGCGCGCGACCATCTCGGCTTCGCCACCGCCCTCAATCAAGATGCTCGACCCCGGTTTGGGCGATTTGCTGGAGCGCACATGGGCGAGCACGCGGTGGCTGTCCAGCACCCGCTCCACCAGGATTTCCAGCTTGCCGCCGGATGCTTTCTGGCCAAACAGCCGCGCCGGAATCACCCGGGTATTGTTGAAAACCATCAGATCGCCTGGGCGCAAATGCTCAAGCAAATCAGTGAATTGACGGTGTGCGAGGGCACCGCTGACCCCGTCCAGGGTCAGCAGTCGACTGGCGCGACGCTCGGCCAAAGGGTGGCGAGCGATCAGCGAATCAGGGAGCTCAAAAGTAAAGTCAGCAACGCGCATGATGGGGTTCGTCTAGCAGGGCCGGGAAGTCTAGCGGAAATAGTGAAAATAGACCATGAAACGTGATTGACCAACGGTAATCTCATCTCTATACTTCGCCGCCATTGAGCCCTGATGGCGGAATTGGTAGACGCGGCGGATTCAAAATCCGTTTTCGAAAGGAGTGGGAGTTCGAGTCTCCCTCGGGGCACCATCTTAAAGAAAGACCTTGAAATTCAAGGTCTTTTTTTTCGCCTGCAAAAAAGTGCCAGGCGTGGCAGTGGAGGGAGCGGGACCATGGAGTTGACGCTTGAAGCGGTTGCGTTGTTTGCGTTGAAGCTGGTGCATGAGACTGACGACGGCAGCCCGTTGCTGCGCGATGATCCCGTGATGGAGGGCTATGATCGCGAGGTGTTTGGGTTGTTGGTGCGCCAGGGAAACCTGGCCGAGATCCAAGTGAAGCTCGATGAATGCCTGTCTCTGGCACTCGACACCCTGGGTGGCGCCGATACCGTCATGGGTCGCGAGTTGCAGCGGCTCGCAACGAACGTGCGCGAAGCACCGACCCTGGAAATACTCGACGCCCCGCTCCACGCACTCAAGGATTACCTGAAAGCCATCCTGTGACGTGGACTTACTTGCGCCCTTCCACCGCCATCCGCACCGCCAAGCCCATCAATACCGACCCCATCAGCCAGCGCTGCAGCACCTGCCAACCAGGCCGGGTTACGAAGAACACCGCGATGGAACCCGCCATGCAGGCAATCACCGCGTTGACGCTCACGCTGATAAGAATCTGCAGGGAGCCCAGCGCCAGGGATTGCACCAGCACACTGCCATGACCGTTCGGGTCGATGAACTGGGGCAGCAACGACAAATACATCACCGCCACTTTGGGATTGAGCAGGTTGGTGACCAGCCCCATGGTAACCAACTTGCGCGGGCTGTCCTTGGGCAAGTCGCGCACCTGGAATGGCGAACGCCCACCCGGCTTGACCGCCTGCCAGGCCAGGTACATCAGATACAGCGCCCCGCCGAGCCGCAGCGCGTCGTAGGCAAACGGCACCGCCATCACCAACGCCGTGATACCCAGCGCCGCGCACACCATATACACCACAAACCCCAGCGCCACCCCGCCCAGGGAAATCAACCCGGCCGTGCGCCCCTGGCAGATGGAGCGGGAAATGAGGTAGATCATGTTCGGCCCCGGTGTCAGTACCATGCCGAGTGAAATCAGGCCGTAGGCGAGCAAGCTGGACATATCAGGCATGGATTGGCTCCTGGTTTTTTAAGCTGCCAGCGTGAAATCCTTCGCCGACGCGGTCGTGTTGAGCGTCATGCTAGGGGCTTGCAGGCCCAGGCGTTAGATACAGATCCGCAAGCAAAACGTCATACACCGACGGCACCACTTACCCAGGACAGGCACATGATCGACTTCAACAACAAAGGCTTCTTCAAGCTCAAGCAAAACAACGAATACGCCGAACGCGTAGCGGCCCTGCTGCTGGACGGCGAAGAAGTGGTCGACGCGTACAAGGCCATGCGCGACGGCGTCGTGTTCACCACCAAACGCATCATCGCGGTTAACGTGCAGGGAATTACCGGCAGCAAGAAGGACTTCACCTCATTGCCGTACAAGAACATCGTGGCGTACTCGGTGGAAACGTCCGGGACGTTTGATCTTGATTCGGAGTTGGAGATTTACTTTTCGTCGTTGGGGAAGGTGAAGTTCGAATTCACTGGCAAGACCTCGATCGTGGAAATCTCGCGGCTGATTTCCAAGCACCTGCTGAGTTGATCCACAGGCATAAAAAAGACATTGGCGTTTCAAGGTCTTTTTTATTGTGGTTCAACTGACGTACACCGGGCTCATCCTGCTCACAGCATCATTTCATAAGGTCCCATTGCCTTGCTAGTCTGCACCAAGCCCTGCCGCATCAACATTTCGAGATAGCTTCCCGCCTCCATCGCGGGCTTCTTCAACGCCCTCCTCTGCTTCTGCGCTGCTCCCAACACTGCCGCCTGATCCAAATCCCAGAGATCCGAAATAAAGTCATCCGGATGCATCGGTTCAATGTCATAGGCAGCCAATACATGCGGTGGAAAGTCTTTCAAATTGAAGGTCACGATAACCTCAGCTTTACTGCGAATGGCCGCTGCCAACACATGCCGGTCATCCGGATCTGGTAAATCCAAACTCGAACACAGGTCCTCATATCCGGTCACCAGAGCGTCAGGTATCGCAATGTCCATAAGCGCCGACGTGCAGTCCACCTGAGCCGCCGTAAGATCGGGTCGGTTCTTGAGTACGTTGCGCTTCCACTCATCCTGAATCTGGGCAGTCCATCGCGCTCGATACAAACCAGACAAACCAAGCCACATGAGTAAGTCCCTAAGTGCCGCAGGATAGAGAACACAAGCGTCGTATACCGCAGTAAAGGGCGAACACCTCATCCGTCATACCCCATTCCCAACTCCTGGGCCTGTTGAACCAGCGCTTCCATTGCCTCTTGGCTTTGCTCGTCACGCCGTTGCTTGAACGCCATCAAATCCGAAAAGCGGACTCGCCGATGTCGACCCGTTTTTGTAAAAGGGATAGCGCCGTCCTCGAGCATTTTGACCAAATGCGGGCGTGACACATTAAGCAGGTCGGCCGCCTCCTGCGAGGTCAACTCGGCATGAACCGGCACTACCTTGACGGCATTGCCGAGCGCCAATTCGCCCAGAATATCGACCAGCAGGCGCAGTGCGGAGGTTGGGAGTACAAGCCTGTGTGGCTTATCTTCTTTGTCGAAGATGTCGATGCGCTGGGTTTCAAATTTGGTCGACAATAGGGACGCTAATTCACGCTGGCCTTGCACTGCCGCCTCGACTTCTTTTTCCAGCGGAAGGATCGTTTTTGGAAGGTTGTTGATGGTCATGATGCAACTCCGGTCTTGCGCAATTCAGTTGAGGCCAACGCTAAACGAAACAAACGAAAATCGCAATATTCGAAACAATGCCGGCGACTCACGTACCAGTCAACTTTTCCCACATCAACTGAAAATTGAGCTGATATCGGTTCCTGACTCCCCCTCATAGGCTCACTCCCTCGCGCAAGGAAGTGAATCGGTCATGTCAGAACGCTTTTATCCACCCACCGAACAAGCGTTACTCAAGCGACGAATCCTCACCCGGCAACCGTCGCGTATGCCGTATTCGCCTACTGTCGATTTTTTCGAGCCATCCCCTGCCCCGCCACCTACACCAGCCAAACCTCCCAGCTGCGTCTTCATCAAGCCATGCCAACTGCCTGACGGTATCGCCCATTACTCGAGCCCCACCGGTTTTGTTCCACTGGAACTGATCAAGGAGTACAGCCATTTAAGTCTGTTGGGCGGGCTCGAAGTGGACGCCCGAGGCGCGGTTGCCTTGCGCAAGATCAGCGGCAGTGCACTGCCAGCCGGCTTAGGGCAGTTGGCATTGCGTTCAGCGTTTTTGGAATCGGCGACCACAGTCAGCGCATCCGTCGCTGGTAGCCTGTTGACAGGGTTGGTAGCGCTGGCTTGGCCGTCGGATCTAAGTGATAGCGCGCTCTACAACGAGGAACAATTGCGTTCGCTGCAACGAGCGCGTTCGCAGATGCGGCTGCATATCGAGCAACGCGACGACGGCACGCTCAAGGGGTATGGGTTTTACACAGGTAACAATGCCGATTGGCAGATGATTGATGTGGTGCAATTTCAAAACCGCAGTGGCCAGTTAGTAGCAGATTTGAATAATGGCGTAGAGCTGATCTGGACGCCCTCCGTTGATCCAAATGACACCTTAGGTATTCCGGCATTGGAGGCTGCGCCGCAAGCACCGGTGATCTGGATCTACCCACCGACGGGAACGGCGGCGCAGATTCTGGTTAACCCTATTTACCCACCGGACTATCGGGATTTTATTCTGGTGTTTCCGGCGGAGTCGGGGGTTCGGCCGCTGTATGTGGTGGTAGGTGCCAAGGCTGGGGATCACAAGTACCACAAAGCGCCTAACACTGAACAAATAACTGGCTTTGAAAAACTGATAAAAGCAAAACCCAAGACTCCCAGACAAGGAGGCGCCGGGCTGAGAGAACGCTGGATTGAGGAAAAAGGTCGGAAGATCTATGAATGGGACTCTCAGCACGGGAAGCTGGAGGTTTATCTAGCAAGTGATGGGAGCCATATAGGTGCGTTCAACCACATAAGCGGCGAGCAGCTAAAAGGGCCGATCAAAAAACGAAACATCAAAAAATATTTGTGAGGACTACATGGGACTAAAAATAAGGTTGGAATGGTTCGACAGAACCACAGAGAGGCTAAGAGGAACGGAAAGTTCAGCGGACTGCGGAGATGACTATTCGGTGATTTCCACGCTCGGGTTGTTGAGCGCAGCGGAAGTCAATAACGGCATGTTTGAATTGCGCAGGGAATGGCTATCAGTGATACAGCCGCGCTTTTCTCATGAAATTGCTCTTTCAGAAAGTGACTACTTCATCGCATTTGATTACGAAGTTTCAAACGAGTAATGACTCAAAGAATTCAGCCTGAGCTATAGCAGATGAAAAAGCAAATGGTGCACAAGTGACCCGTTCATCCCTCATCAAAATTGACCTTAGCCGCATCCAGAACCACAAAGAACTTCACGCCACGCTGTGCACTTCACTCAACTTTCCCAACTGGTATCGCCAAAACTGGGATGCTTTTTGGGACGCCATCACCGGCTTGGTAGAAATGCCTGATACGCTTGAGTTTTCTGATTGGGATATTTTTTCAGAGCACCTACCCCACGATGCCAAGATGCTATGGGAGTGCTTGGCTGAACTCGCGACCCTTTTACCCGGACCTTGCGTCGCGGGTTCAGCAAGGCTTTTTTGTAGGAGCGAGCTTGCTCGCGAAAACGTCAACGATCACGCGTGCTTCCTGAATGAATGCGACGCCTGTGAGCTTTTCGCGAGCAAGCTCGCTCCTACAGAGGACAGAGGACGGTGATGCGTGCCAGCCTGGGCATCTCACTTGGGCTGGAATGTCTCCAAATACGCCAGGATATTTTCAATCTTCTCCTGGTCACTGATCCCCCAGAAGATCATCCGCGTGCCACTGACCACCGATTTCGGGTCTTCAATGTAGGCCGCCAGTTTTTCCCGCGTCCACACCACGCCCGAGTTCTTCATCGCATCCGAATACTGATAGTCCTGAGTGGTACCGGCAGGCCGGCCAATGATGCCGTTCAGTTCCGGGCCAAAACCACCCCGCGCGCCTTCACCAATGCTGTGGCAGCCGCCGCAGGTCTTGGTGAACAATTTGCCGCCCGCCTCGGCGTCGCCCGCAGCGAACGCGGGTGCGGCGATAACGGTCAGGGCGAGAGTCAATAACACATACTTCATTCACGTCTCCCTATCGGCTGTTGCCTTGGATTATGCCTGTTCGACCGGCCTTTCTCCCAGCCGCTGCACCAGACGCACCAGATACCCGTCCGGGTCTTGCACGATGAACTGGCGCTGCCCGGCCTCCACGTCACCGGCTCGGTACCAGGCGTCCTCTACATCGCGGAACAAGGGCCAGCCGATCTGCGCCAAGCGTTGCAGGATGGGTGCTACGGCGGGCACATCGATTTGCAGGTTGATGCCGCGCCCGAATGGGGGCTGCAACGGTGCGGTAAGCCACTGGCCGGCCTCGGGGCCGTATTGTTCGAGCATGATTTGCGCGCCGTTAAGGTCGAGGTAGGCAAAGCCTTCTTCTGCGCGCTGATAGGCAATAGCGAAACCTAACTGTTCGATCCAGAACGCCAGGCTCGCGCCAAGGCGGGTGACGATCAGTTCAGGCACGAGTGGGTTACGGTCGAACATGGCATTCCTTGGATGGCAGGGTGGCGTTCACCTTAACGGATTGTCGTGCCCATGGCTCACAAGCAGCCAAATGACCACCCATCGTTTAAAAAACATCCAATCGAACCTATATACCCAACCCCTACTCCACCTTACTGAACCCCTGATGGTGGAGTAAGGATCATGGCTCAGCCATCGATTTTGGTATTGGAAGACGACGAGATCATTCGGGCGTTGATGGTGGATGTGCTGGAAGACTTTGGTGCGGTGGTGACATCGTTTGCATCGGCAGACGAAGGGATGATTTACCTGGAGCGCGGCGATGACCCGGTGGATTTGATTGTCAGTGATATTCAAATGCCCGGCTTGCTCAATGGTTATGACTTGAGCCGTGTCGTCGCCCACCGGTGGCCTGAAGTACAGGTAGTGCTGACCTCAGGTAATACGAAAATCGCCGCCGAGCTGGGCAGTTCCGTGCGGTTTCTGCCCAAGCCCTGGAGTACCGACCACTTGCTTGAGTGCGTGCAGACAGCATTGACGCACTAGGGCCAGTCCCGGGATTGATAGCAGCGCGATATCATTTCAACCGAACTTGAGGGCTAGTTCTGCGGTCATGTAAGGTGCAGGGAGCGACTTTTCTGATCCGATGGTCAGCCTTTTCGCTTCTGCGTTCAGCTGACGACAATGAGTCGTGTAGAATCGTCGCCCATTTTCACGCGTCATTCATGGCCGACAGGCCCACAGTTCGAGCTCATTGAATGCATTCACAGGCCCATGACGTTAGTGCGCCCTCCTTGTTGGAAACGTTGCGCACGGGCACGGGCCTGCTGCATGTGGCGTTGGAACAGCGCCTGCCGTTTTTTTCCGAGCGCCTGGATGCCCAGTGGTATCGGCGCTTGCTGCAGGCGTACCACGGCTTTTATCAGCCAATGGAAGCGGCGCTGTATGACAGCGGTTTGATTCCCGACGGATATGAGTCTGCGTTGCGTGTGAAAACGCCAACCCTGGTCCATGACCTGCACGCGCTCGGCCTGACTGAGCACGCCATCCATGCCCTGCCTCGCTGTACCCAGCTCCCCGTATTAGACACACCAGCTGCGTGCCTCGGCGCCCTGTATGTGCTGGAAGGCGCCACCCTGGGCGGCCAAGTGCTGCGCCGGGAAATAGCCCTGCGCCTGGATGTGAACGCCGACAACGGCGGTGCCTTTCTCAATGTATACGGCGCCGAGACCGGACGGCGCTGGAAAGATTTCCTCGATTATCTGGGCCGTCAGCCACTGGATACAGATGCCGCCGTGCGCGCGGTGATGGCGGCCCGCTCGACATTCAGCGGCTTTGAGCAATGGCTCGACAGCCAGGAGGTATTGCTATGAAACCCGAAGATTTTGAAGAGCTGCTTGCCAACTGCGCCGACGAACCCATTCGTTTTCCGGGGGCCATCCAGCCCCACGGCGTGCTGCTGACCTTGTCGGAACCTGGCCTGAACATCATTCAGGTAAGTGCCAACGTCGGTACGTTGTTCGGCCACGCCCCCGAGGCGCTGTTGGATCAACCGTTGCACAGATTGATTGGCGAGGAGTACGCCCAGGCCGTGCAAACCATGGCCGAGGACAGCGCATTCCTGGACTCGCCGCCCCTGCTGATAACCTTCAAGGGTGAGCAGTTCGAAGGCCTGTTGCATCGCCATCAGGGCGTGTTAGTGCTGGAATTCGAACCACGGCTCAAGGATTTCAAACCCCGAGCGCACAGTGGCCGCACCAGCGACCTGGGCAAGATGCTGCACCGCCTGCAATCGGCAAAGACCTTGGAGGCGCTCTACGCCATCACCGTCAACGAAATCCAGGCCATGACCGGTTATGACCGGGTGCTCATCTATCGCTTCGAAGAGGAAGGCCATGGTCAGGTGATCGCCGAGGCCTCGGCGCCGTCCATGGAATTGTTCAACGGGCTGTTCTTCCCCGCGTCCGACATCCCCGAGCAGGCTCGCGAACTGTATCGCACCAACTGGCTACGGATCATCCCGAATGCATCCTACGAACCGGTACCGCTGGTGCCCAAATTGCGCCCGGACACCGGGCAGCCTCTGGACCTGAGCTTCGCCACCCTGCGCAGCGTGTCGCCGATTCACTGCCAGTACATGCAGAACATGGGCGTGTTGTCGTCCATGAGTATTTCACTGATGAAGGGCGACAAACTCTGGGGCCTGATCAGTTGCGGCAACCGTGAGCCGCTGCTGGTGCCCAACGACCTGCGCATGGCCTGCCAGACCATCGGCCAGGTGCTGTCATTGCAGATCAGTGCCATGGAGGCCCTGGAGCTGAGCCGCCAGCGCGACGAGAAAGTCGAAGCGCTGGCGCTGCTGGATCGGGCGATGAAAGCCTCTGCCAATAACGTATTCGACGGCTTGGCCCAGCAAGGCCGACTGCTGATGGACCTGACCCTCTCCGGCGGCGTGGCGATCATCGAAGACAAGCAATTACACCGCTACGGCAACTGCCCGGAACCGGCGCAGATACGCGCGCTGCACAAGTGGTTGCAGGGCGACGGCGCACCGGTATTTTCCAGCCATAACCTGGCCTCGGTTTATCCGCCGGCCGCCGAATACCAGAGCGTGGCCAGCGGCGTGCTCGCCATGAGCTTGCCCAAGCCTGTGGATAACGGGGTGCTGTGGTTTCGCCCGGAAGTCAAAGAGAACATCCACTGGAGTGGCGACCCGCAGAAGCCGCTGAATCTGGAAACCTGCGACGCGGGCATGCGCCTTCGCCCACGCACCTCGTTTGAAATCTGGAAAGTGGAAATGGCTGGTATCTCCACCAAGTGGAGCCATGGCGACCTGTTTGCCGCCAACGATTTGCGCCGCTCGGCCCTGGAGAACGACCTGTCCCGCCAAGTGCTGCGCGAGCAACAAGCGGTGCGTGCGCGGGACGAGCTGGTCGCGGTGGTTTCCCACGACCTGCGCAACCCCATGACCGTCATCTCCATGCTCTGCGGCATGATGCAAAAAGCCTTCAGCTCCGATGGTCCCCACACTTCACGGCGCATATCTTCCGCCATTGACACCATGCAACAGGCTGCCGGGCGCATGAACGTGTTGCTGGAAGACTTGCTCGACACCTCGAAAATCGAAGCCGGGCGCTATGTGGTCAAGCCGGTGGCGCTGGACGTCAGCCAGATTTTTGAAGAGGCGTATTCGCTGCTGGCGCCCTTGGCCTCGGAAAAGGGCATCGACCTGTCGTTCAATGTCGAGCCTGGCCTGCAAATCAAGGCCGACCCGGAGCGCTTGTTCCAGGTGCTGTCGAACCTGATCGGCAATGCGATCAAGTTCACTCCGCGCCAGGGCAACATCGGCATCAGCGCCATGAGCGCCGGCGAGGAGATTGTATTTTCGGTGCGCGACTCCGGTGAGGGCATTGCGCCGGACGATTTGCCCCATGTGTTCGATCGCTATTGGACCCAGACTGAAAACAACCCCACCGGCAGCGGGCTGGGGCTGTATATCACCCAAGGCATCGTTAAGGCGCATGGCGGCAGGATCGAAGCCGAGAGCAAGCAGGGTCAGGGCAGCGAGTTTCGATTTACCGTACCGAAGGTGACGATTGAGGCAAACAACTGAGCCATTTGCCGGCAGGGGCAACCATATTGCCCCTGCTGCCCCATAACCGAGGACGGAAAACCAAACATATACTCATACAACATTGCATTTCTTTAAAAAAGTTTCAAAATAAAACAACCAAAATTCAACAATAAAACCAACTCAGCCATCACAAACAGAAACATAGAACACCTCGCAAAAAACACCGAACTCCACTAACTTACGCCGAGCACTGTTACAGGGAAGAACATGCCATGTAAACCATGCCATTAATAGTGAGGCGTTACCGTGTTCAATTCTACCGGCTTTAATCCCGTCAATACTTACATTTCCCAATCCGCCCCCGACCAAGACACCCAAGCCAGCGAGAAGGTCAACTCACGCTCGAAACGAAGCCTCGATCAAATCGCTCCCGATAATTCGATTAATGACAATGGGGTCACCGCAGACAGAGGCGGCAGACGTAATGGTGGTGGCTTGGACAGTCTCGGCAAAGGCCATGTTCTTTGAGTAAACTTACTTAAGCGCAACTACTAAATAAGTAGCGCCCAGGGCGCTGCTTATTCATTAATAGCCACAACATATTACTGTCTGACGTTCGTTGACGAAATGCCGACATTTTCAGCGTTATACTGAGTGCTTGTCTTATTAGTGAGCCGATCGCGTCATGCCTGAACTGCAGTCACTTCCCCCCGTACTTGCCGGCCCGTTGCTGCGCCGCCTGGAACCAAAGCGTGTGGTGCTATGGCTGGTGGCGAGCCGGGAACTGAAGCTGGTTATGAGGCTGCAGCACGCTCAGGGATCAACACTGGATATTCACCTTCATGCACATTGTCAAATCGTTCCCGTCGGGCGCCATTCGTTTATCCACTTGATCGATGTGCCCCTGACTGACGCCCTGCCTCTGGATGTAAACATCCACTATGACCTGTTTATTGACGGCTGCGGAATAGCCCAGTGGGCACCCCATCTGCTGTACGCAGGCGCCACGCTGCCCGATTTCGTCGTGCATGGGCGCATCCACCAACTGGTCCACGGCTCCTGCCGCAAGCCTCACCATCGCGCTGATGACGGGTTGCTGTGCATTGATCGTCTGCTGGCGCAAGCTCCCACCGTGGCACAACGCCCCGCCTTGCTGATGATGAGCGGCGACCAGGTCTACGCCGACGACGTCGCGGGGCCCATGCTGCGGGCAATTCATGAATTAATCGCGCGCCTGGGCCTGTTCGACGAATACCTGGAAGGGGCCGTGGTTGACGACAGTGCCGCCCTCTACGGGCATCGCGCCAGCTATTACCATCGCGCCGACCTGCTCCCCGCGCTGGACAGTAACGAGACCTTGCGTGAGCGCTTTTTCGGCGGCGTGAAGAAACCGATTTTCACCAGCAGCACCGCCGATAATCACCTGGTGACCTTTGCCGAAGTGATCGCCATGTACCTGCTGGCCTGGTCGCCCACACCGTGGACACTGATCTCCCCCCAACCGCCGCAGCTGAGCGCGCAAGAACAGCAGCGCTATGCCCGCGAACAGACACAGATCGATCAATTTCGCAGTGGCCTTCCAGGGGTCGCCCGGGTATTCGCCCACCTCTCGACCCTGATGATCTTTGATGATCACGACATCACCGACGACTGGAACCTCAGCGCCCAATGGGAAGAAACTGCCTACGGCCATCCCTTCTCCAAACGCATCATCGGTAATGCGTTGATGGCCTATCTTTTATGCCAGGGCTGGGGCAACCAGCCCACGGTGTTTGGCGAACTGGTGAGCCAAACCCAGGCACTTGCCAACCAGGCGCAAGACAACCACCTGGACGCCACACAGCAGGATGAGCTAGTCACCACGCTGCTGAAATTCCAGCAGTGGCACTACGTATTGCCCACCACACCGGCGCTGGTGGTACTCGACACCCGCACCCGACGCTGGCGCAGCGAGTTCACCCTCAAGCAACCTTCCGGCCTGCTGGACTGGGAAGCCTTGAGCGAACTGCAACAAGCGCTACTGGACCACCCGTCAGCCATCATTGTCTCGCCCGCGCCGGTCTTTGGCGTCAAGCTGATCGAGACGGTGCAGAAGGTTTTCAGCTGGTGTGGCTTCCCACTGCTGGTGGACGCCGAGAACTGGATGGCCCACCGCGGCGCTGCCCAAGTGATTTTGAATATCTTCCGCCACTCGCGCACGCCGGGTAACTACGTGATCCTTTCCGGTGATGTGCATTACTCGTTTGTCTACCAAGTGCTGATCCGCCACCGCAACGGCGGCCCCAATATCTGGCAAATCACCAGCAGCGGCATCAAGAACGAGTTCCCGCCGCGCCTGCTGGAATGGTTCGACCGCCTCAACCGCTGGCTCTACTCCCCGCGTTCGCCGCTTAACTGGTTTACCCGCCGCCGCACCATGCAGGTGGTGCCCTATATTCCAGAGCACGCCGAAGCGGGTGAGCGGCTGTGGAACTCGGCGGGCATTGGCCAGTTGTTTTTCAATGAGCAGGGCCAACCGCAAGCCATTTACCAGCACAACGCGGATGGGAAGCCTCGAACAAAGATGATGGCGCCAGAAAAATAGCGTTTCGCCACTCGTCAAAAGCAGCACACCTGCCCTATTCAAAGCGCGCAAGCGCCGATGTACAGTAGCGCCAGCCACGGAGTATCGGCGTCAACCATGACTGGCCTTGGGCGCCAGCCCCCGCAGGAAGCGTGCAGATGGACGATACATCCGGCAAAGAACCGCTACGCCATGAGGTTTCCGACCTTAACGTCGACCTGTTGCACGCCATCATGGAGTTGGTCAGTGATGGCATCTGGGACTGGAATGCCAATACCGGCTTCGTCTACCGCAATCCCGGCTGGTACGAAATGCTTGGCTACTCCCACCACTCCCTGGAAAACAGCGTCTTCACCTGGGAGAACGTGATCCACCCCGAGGATTACCCTCGCGTGATGACGGTGTTCGATGACTACATCAGCCTACGCGCCGCTCATTACCGGGCCGAATACCGTTGTCGCAAAAAAGACGGTACGTACCTCTGGATCGAGGACCGCGGCTACGTCATTGCCCGCAACCCCGACGGTTCAGTGGCGCGCATGGTCGGCGCACACCGCGATATCCATACGCGCAAATGCTCCATCGAACAGTTGCAAAAGCGCAACCAGTCTCTGGAAGCGCTGGTCGCGGAGCGCACGCTTGAGTTGTCGCGCGTCAACCAGCAACTGCAATTGCAACTGGACGAAAACCGCTCTTTGGCCGAGCGGGACGCCCTGACGCGCATCGCCAACCGGTACCGCCTGGAAAAAGTGCTGCTGGAGGAATGCGACCGCGCCGAACGCTTCCGCCTGCCCCTGGCACTGGTGGCCATGGATGTCGATGACTTCAAGCCGATCAATGACCAATACGGCCATGGCGTCGGCGACCAGACCCTGATACGGGTAGTGGAACATCTGGAAGCCTGCGTACGCAAAAGCGACTTGCTGGCGCGCTGGGGCGGCGATGAGTTTATGGTGGTGCTGCCCAAAAGCAGCCTGGACGAGGCCAAAGAGTTGGCCGAAAGGATTCGCCATAAAATCAAGGAGGCGGCCCCCGTGGGCGCCTTGAACGTTACCCTGAGCCTGGGCGTGGTGGAGCGGCGCATGGGCGAGTCCCCGGCTGCGCTGATGGCGCGGGCCGATCAAGCCTTGTACCGATCCAAGGCGGCGGGCAAGGATGGGGTGTCGGAATAGTCGCAGCTCCTTCCAAGGTGGAATGACACGGCGACTTTATTTCGTTTGCGGCAAGGCCGGGCGCGCGGCTTAGATAGCGCTGCGCCCACCACTGCCGAGTCCCAGAGCCATGAGTCACGCTAGCATCAGCCAGTCGATTTCCATCGTTCACCCCATCAGCCTCAGTCACGGTAAAAACGCCGAGGTCTGGGACGCTGCAGGCAAGCGTTACATCGACTTTGTCGGGGGTATCGGCGTGCTCAACCTGGGCCATTGCCACCCGGCCGTGGTGGCGGCCATTTGCGAGCAAGCGGCCCGGCTCACCCATTACGCGTTCAACGCCGCACCGCATACGCCCTACATCGAGTTGATGCAACGCCTCAGCGCCTTTATCCCGGTGGGTTACCCCGTCAGCGGCATGCTCACCAACAGCGGTGCAGAAGCGGCAGAGAACGCTTTGAAGATCGCCCGTGGTGCCACTGGTCGCACGGCGGTGATCGCCTTCGACGGTGCCTTCCATGGGCGCACCCTGGCGACCCTCAACCTCAATGGCAAGGTCGCGCCCTACAAGCAGAAGGTCGGCGTACTGCCCGGCCCTGTATATCACCTGCCCTACCCCAGTACCGATAACGGCATGACCTGCGCCGACGCGCTGAAGGCGATGGAGCGTCTGTTCAGCGTGGAAATCGACATAAACGATGTGGCCTGCTTCATCATCGAGCCGGTGCAGGGCGAAGGCGGTTTTCTAGCCTTGGACACTGAGTTTGCCCAAGTCTTGCGACGCTTCTGCGACCAGCACAACATCCTGCTGATCATTGATGAAATCCAGTCGGGTTTTGGTCGCACCGGCCAGCGTTTCGCCTTCTCGCGCCTGGGCATCGAGCCGGACCTGCTGCTGCTCGGCAAAAGCATCGCCGGCGGCATGCCGCTGGGGGCAGTGGTCGGGCGCAAGGCGCTGATGGACAACCTGCCCAAAGGCGGCCTGGGCGGCACCTACTCCGGTAACCCCGTCGCCTGCGCGGCGGCGCTGGCGACCCTTGAGGTGATGAGCGACAAAAACCTGCACGCCTGGGGCGTCGCGCAGGAGGCCGCGATTGTGGGTCGCTATGAAGCCTGGCGCGCGCAGCAACTGTCGCCCTACCTGGGCCGCCTCACCGGTGTCGGCGCCATGCGGGGCATTGAACTGGCCCACGCCGACGGCACACCCGCTCCCAAGCAACTGGCGCAACTGCTGGAGCTGGCGCGAGAGGCTGGCTTGCTGCTGATGCCCAGCGGCAAGTCGCGGCACATCGTGCGCTTGCTGGCCCCGCTGACCATTGAACCTGCGGTGTTGGAGGAAGGCCTGGATATCTTCCAGGCGTGCCTCACACAGCTGGACGAATAGCGGGCTGCCTTGACCTGATCCCCTCACCCGCTGAAAATGCCCGACGTTTTTTTGTCTCTCCGCATACTACGCAGTGAAATTTTAATGTCTGATTCCTACACCGAAAAATCCGCCGAAGAATCCGTAGTCGCCCTGTACGCCAAAGCCGAATACGAAAACGCCATCAATCTTTCACAGCATGTGCCAGCCGCCAAGATCATCAGCGAGATGGTGCTGGACGCGTTTCATACCTCCAAGGAAAGCGACCAGATCCGCGAGCTACGCGTTGCCATCCGCCAGGCCCACGATGCCTTCGACGATGACAAAGCCTATGACCTGATGGGCCAGCTCAAACAATTGAAAGACGCCGAAGCCGCAGACAACGCCGCCCTGGAACACCTGAGCAGCCAGTTCTCGATCAGCCGCATCCTGTCCAGCTTCAAGGACGATCCCGAGTTCCAGGAATTGGTCTATGGCCTGGCCCTCAAAGTGCTTAACCAGTCGCACCAGGCCATCAGCAACCCGAGCGCCGGCAAGGGCAAGGCTGCACGCGCCAAGAAAGACACCGAAGTGTTTGTGATCAGCAAGGATGGCATCAGCGTCACCTTGCCGCTGCGCACGCCGCGCTCCAAGCTCAATGTGGACCGCGAAGCGCTGGAGTTCCTGGGTTTCACCTTTGTGGGCGAAGGCAGCGAGGCGGAACTTGCGAGCGAAACCTTCATCGACAACAGCGGCGCCGAGCAACCGGTCACGCGCAAGAGCATCGTGACCGCGCTGCAACAGCAAAGCGCCTTTGACGGCTACGCCATCGCCGCCCAGTAAGTAGCTGACGCAACCAGGCGCGCGCGCAAGGCGCAGCGCCGGTTGCCGTCTACGCCTCTTTATTCCACAACACCGCCGAGCTTTTCATCATCCCCACGGCGATTGCGAACAGCAACAACACACAGCCTGCCAGCAGCCACGGTGACGGCAAGGTTGGCCGGGCCAGCAACATGAACGCCAACGAGGGCGCGATCATCACGCCGATGTTGACGCCCGCCGAGTAGTAGCCAAGGTTGCGGCCCACGCTGTCGCGGCTGGAAATGCTGCTGACGTAGTGGGTGATCGCGGGGAACACAATCATCTCGCCCAGGCTCCACAACACCGTAGCAAGCACCAACAGCGCGCCGACCTGACCAAAGCCCATCAAGAAGAAACCGCAGCCTGCCAGCAACAGGCCAATGATCAGCGAGCGACTGCTCGACAAGTGCGCCATGCGCAGGTTGATCGGCACTTCAAACACAATCACTAGCAACGCATTGATAAAAAAGATGATGCCCACGTAATAGGCCGGCAATTGGGTGTAGTTGATGATGTACGCCGACAGAAAAGTCGGCGGTAATGCGTAAGCCACGTGCACCGGCAGCGCTGCCAACAGGATCACCAGCAGTCGCGAACGCTCATGAGCCGCCACCTCGGGCAAGCCCTCGCCTTTGACGGCGACAGGTACGCCTTGGGTGGCCTGCCGAGACCGACCAAACCGCAGGCAGGCGGCGAAGGCCAGCAGGGACAGCACGGCATTGATGTAGAAGACCGCGTCGGCATTGCTGAGGAAGATCAAGCTGCCCAGTAGCGGCCCGATGGCCATGCCGATGTTGATCGCCAATCGGTTGCAGGAAAACGCCACTTTGCGTGACTCAAGATTACTGTGAGCCACTGTCTCGGAGAACGCGGCCGGTGTGAAGGCTTCGTAACAGGCCCCCCAGAGAAACGACAACAGGAACAGCGCGAGCAGGTTATCCACCGAGGGAATGACCAGCAGCAACACCGCGTTGAACAACAACGAACCGAGAATGACCCGGTTGGCCGAAAACCGCTTGATCACGGCGCCGATGATCAGGTCGGTACACAGGGCGCCCGCGCCATATACACCGACCAACAGGCCTGCCGTACCTGCCGATATCGCGTGTTGATGAATCAGGTACGCCGCGTAAAAAGGAAACGCCAGGGTGCCCGTGCGGAACATCAGCGTGATCATGAACAATGCTTGCAACCGCGCATTAAGGCCGCGCAAGGCGTGAAAAGTACCCATCAGCGCAGCACGCTGGCACAGGTGTGGAGCAAAGCTGCAGAGCGGCTCATCCGGATGTCCTTTCGCAATGGCGGCGCCGGTGTGTCCGGCGCCAAACTCCATAGCTGGGCAAACTAATGCAGCACTGTGCGGCGAACAAGCTACCCATTTGGACAGGTAGGCGGTGATTGCGGCCTCAGGCCGGGTGGCGGATATAGCCCAATTGCAGGGCCTTGCCGATTGCTGATTTGCCGTTGCTGACCTGCAATTTGCCGAAGATATTCTTCATATGAAACTTGACCGTATGGGAGGTCATCGACGTCAGGAGTGCCACTTCGTTGTAGGTCTTGCCCAGGCTGACCCAGGACAATACTTCGGTTTCCCTTGGGGTCAGCACCGTCTGTTGTTCGACAGGCGCCGCGTGATCTTCCAGGGCCTCGTCGTAGATCGAGACCAACAGCATCTGCAGTTCACTTTGATGGGCCAGCACGGTCTCGCGAAATTGCCGATGTTCGCCGAAGCTGCACAGATTGAGCACCGAGTAGAAGCCGCGATTGCCATGCACGATAAAACTGGCGCCCTCGCCAACGGGTTTGTAGGGGCCCGGCACCGGCACCGCCTCATCGGCCACGGCCAGCAGGTGTTCATCACTCCAGAAAAATGGTTTGATCCGCGTACGGGTCAATGAAACCAGCTCGCCACGCCGGTAGAAATCGTCGGCCGTGTCGGAAGGCTCCATGGCCTCGGGGTAATTGGACACAATCTGCGCCTGGTCCAGCGTCGGCCCACACTGGTAGACCTCGAAGTGTCCCAGGCCACGGCGGCTCAGCTCGGTATCGAGCAAGCGGTGCATATCCTCGGGCAGCATGGGCGATTTCTTATCGGGTTGGCCATTAGGTCGCACGGGTGTCTTCCTTGATCATTCAACCCGGTCGAGCATGCAGCATGCCTGGCTTACCTGTCCAGGCAACGGATGCAAACCCAGGGGCTAGACCTGCGCCGCGAACGCCTCGCGAAAGCGCTCCATCTCCTGCTCATTGCCCACCGTCACCCGCACCCACTGCGGCCAGTCCTTCCACACCCGCCCGACCAGTACATTCCGTGCCGCCAACTGCTCAATCACCTGCTCTGCCGGGCGCTTCACGTCGATCATGAAGCAGTTGCTGTGGGAAACGGTGCAGGTAAAGCCCCGGCCCTCGAGCCAGGCGATCGTCTCATCGCGCAACCTGGCATTGA
The DNA here is from genome assembly GCF_049897065.1 of Pseudomonas sp. DWP2-2. Lineage (NCBI taxonomy): Bacteria > Pseudomonadati > Pseudomonadota > Gammaproteobacteria > Pseudomonadales > Pseudomonadaceae > Pseudomonas > Pseudomonas sp. DWP2-2. Next base: position 285,890 of record NZ_JAFCVN010000006.1, read on the forward strand.
GCGCTCTGCGTTGGCCCACCAGTTGCGCGTCTTCCAGGCTCGCACGGGCGGCCAGCAAGCTGGCGCCGGCCGGGACGTTGTCGCCGCCGAACACGGCCAACCGCTCCAGTAGCGCCGGGTGGCCGATCGCCAGGCCCAGGCGCGCACCGGCCATGCCGTAGATCTTCGAGAAGGTACGCAGTACCAGCAGGTCGTGGTGTTCCTTGACCCAACTTACGCAACTGGGGGCGTCGCAGAAGTCGATATAAGCCTCGTCCACCACCAGCACGCTGCCCTTGGGTTTATTCACCAGAGCGTGGCGGATAGCCTCGGTCGAGGTGAGCGTACCGGTCGGGTTGTTGGGGTTGCACAGGTACAGCATGCCGGCCTGTGGGTCCGCGGCGAGCATGGCGTGCACATCGTGGGCATGCTGGGCGTCGAGGTTAACTTCATGCACCGGCGCCTTGATCGATTCGGCCGCCTGGCGCGGTACTTCGTAGGACGGCGTAGCCATCACCAGGCCGCGGGTCTGGCTGGCGAACGCCAGCACCGCGTAACGCAGGGCAGCCATCGAGCCGGCGAATACCCCGATGTTTTCTTCGGCGATGCCTTGTTGCTCGGCAAACAGCGCGGCCAATGCATACATGTCCGGGTAAGGGTAACGCCCGGAGGCTGCAATCGCGCGCTGCATCGCCTGGCGAGCCGCGTCTGAAGGGCCGTAGGGGCTTTCGTTGTAATTGAGTAGCACCTTGTCAGATTTCGTCGGCGCCGGGCTGGCGAACGCCCAATTGAGCTGCCCCAATACAGGCAGGGCCGCGCCCAGGGCGAGAAGGGATCGACGACTGACACGCACCATGGTGACTACTCCTTGTAGAAGCGCGAGGGATTCGCGCTGGCCGTTCAGAAGAGTATGACGAGAAAGCCGTTGCCTGATTTACCACCGAGGCGTATCCCTGCACTCAGTACTTTATTGTTGTAGCGGGCGCATGCAACACTTTCACTGCCGCGAACCGTCAAGAACGGGTTCTGCCGGCATGGACTGATGACTAAATGGAAGTGGTGAGCACTTGATACACAGACGGGAAAAAACCGAGCACTTGAAGAGCAACATCAAGTACTTGATCAAGAGTCGTGGCGAAACCCAGCTTTCGTTAAGCAGTGCCGCCGGCCTGACCAGGACCACTATCTACAACATCCTGGAAGGCAAGGTCGTTAACGTACAGCAGTCGACGATACGCAAGATTTCTGACTTCTTTGGCGTCTCCTACGAAGAAATCGAGACGATCAGTTTTGAAGCCAAGGAAGTCATCGAGAGCAATGTTTCCCCACTGGGTAACAAGAACCCGGCGGCAGTGCCTGTGCTCAAGGAAAGCCTGCTCATGCAAAGCCTGGGCAAGCGCATCGGTGAGCTGGCCACGCTTCATCCGCTGACCTACTACTTTGGCAGCGCCTGCAACCTGATCGGCGTGCGCCTGGAGCACGGAATTCCCGGCCTTAATGAACCGGGGGACCTGCTGATCGTGCAGAAAGGCTCGTCGAGCGACGATAAAGAAAAACTGGTGTACGACCGCGCCACCAAGAAGCTGTTCATCACCCTCGAACCCTGCGGGAACTCAGAGCGTTTGTGTGTCATCGGCGACATCCTTGAGGAGCGCTTCAATGACAACGTCTGAAGGCGCCGTGGAAAACAGCAAATACAAGTTGCTGGGCTTTGAAAACGACAAGCGCCTGGCGGTGATCATGGTGATCGCCACGGGCAAGGTCCTCAAGATCAAGCTGAGTGAAGTGCTCAGCAGTGAAATGATGGACAACTTCAACAAGATGGAAATCAAGAACCTGTACAAGAAGTTCTACTCCCAAGGCGGAACGCTGACCGCCTACGATATAAACGACCGCAATGAAAACTCTTGGATGATCTACATCATCCTGAACTTGCTGCTGTTCACCTTCTATATCTTCACCAGCATTGCCGCGACCAAACCGATTTACCTGGAGTCGTTGGGCATCATCGTTACGCCGGGCACGTTCCTGTACCCGCTGACCTTCTTGATCGTTGACTTGCTCAACGAGAATTTTGGCTTGCGCCTGGCCAGGCGAGCCATTCTGTTTGCGTTTGCCAGCAACGCGATGATCATCATCCTGCTGTATGGCTCCACGTTCCTGCCGGGGCTACCGGGCTGGAAGCTGGATGGGCCTTATACCGACGTGATCCTGCAAGTGTCGTCGGTGCTGGTGGCCTCTTCGGTCTCGTTCCTGATGTCGGAGAATATAAATTCCTACTTGCTGTGCAAGATCAAGGAGCTGACCAACTCCAGGTATCTATACCTGCGGATATTCCTCAGTACGTTCTTTGCGGTGATTATCGACAGCTTCCTGTTCTGCTTTATCGCCTTCTACGGGGCGATGCAGACCAGCGACATCCTCAGCATGATCTATGTACAGATCGCGATCAAAGTCGGCTTCGCGTTCTTCAATATCCTGCCCGCCTATGGCGCACGCTCATTGTTCAAACGCTATCAATAATCCTGTAGGAGCGAGCTTGCTCGCGAAGAACGTCAACGATCACGCAGCGCATCTGGTGGAACGCGGCGCTCTCAGGTTTTTCGCGAGCAAGCTCGCTCCTACAAGGGTTATTTGAGTTGCAACTTGTGCTTGAGGCTCTGCATGACAGGTGTCTTGTTCTGCAGGTAGTCATTCAAGCCCCGAGCGCGCAGGTTGCACGCGTCACACTCGCCACAGCCGGTACCGATGATGCCGTTGTAGCAAGTCAGCGTCTGCTCGCGCACCAGCTCCAGTTGCCCGTGGTAATCGGCCAGGGCCCAGGTCTCGGCCTTGTTCAGCCACATCAACGGCGTGTCCAGGCGCACGTCGTATTCCATGCCCAGCTTGAGGGCCTGGTTGAGTGCTTTGACAAACTCATCCCGGCAATCGGGGTAGCCTGAGAAGTCGGTTTCGCACACACCGGTGATGACGGTCTCGGCCTTCACTTGATAGGCGTAGATCGCAGCCAGGGTCAGAAACAGGATGTTGCGCCCCGGCACAAAGGTGCTCGGCAGGCTTTCACCCGAGCTGTTCACGGTCGGCACCGGGATGTTGTCGCGCGTCAGGCTACTGATCGCCAGCTCATTGAGCAGGGACACATCCATCACTTTGTGCACAGTGGCACCCAACTGCTTGGCCAATTTCTGGGCCACTTCGATTTCTGCCACATGGCGCTGGCCGTAATCAAAGGTAATGCAGTGCACTTCGTCATACAGCGGCAGGGCCTGGATCAGACAGGTGGTCGAATCCTGCCCGCCACTGAAGACCATCACGGCTTTTTTACTCATTGCATTGCTTCCTGCATTTGTAGAATGGGGGGTAGGAGCGAGCTCGCTCGCGAAAAACGTCAACGATAACGCAGCGTATCCGGTTTAGCGCAGCGCTCAATAAAAAACCCCGCGCGACTTTCGAAGGCGGGGCTTTTTTACTGCAAGACCACTCAGTGGGCGTAGGTCAGCAACAGCTCTTTCGGCACTTGGAAATCCAGGGACATCATCACGCTGAGCGCGGTGATGGTGAAAATCGAGAACACGAACAGCTTGCGCGCCCAGACGGTGTCATCCACCGCCTTGTAGCCGGTCCAGGCCATGTACAACCAGTACATACCCATCGCGGCGGCGACGGCGAGGTAGCTCATGCCGGCGTAGCCACTGAAGGTCAACATCAAGGTCGCCACGAGGAAGGCCAGGATGTAGAGCAGGATGTGTTTCTTGGCCACCTGGATGCCACGCTTGACCGGCAATACCGGAATCGACGCAGCCAGGTAGTCATTGAAGCGGAAAATCGCGATGGCGTAGGAATGCGGCATCTGCCACAGGCTGAACATCACCAGCAGCGTCAGCGCGGCCATGTCGAAGCTATTGGTCACAGCTACATAACCAATCACCGGCGGCATTGCCCCCGACAGACTGCCCACTAGCGTGCCGTGAACCGACTTGCGCTTGAGGTACAGGCTGTAGAGGCCGACGTAGATGACAAAACCGATCACGGCAAACAGCGCCGCCAACGGGTTGGCCACCTTGTACAACAGGGCCACACCGGCAACACCCAGGACGGTCGCATAGATCAGTGCCAGCTTCAGGGAGATGAGGCCCTGGACCAGCACGCGATTCTTGGTGCGCTCCATCTTGATGTCGATGTCACGGTCGATGCAGTTGTTGAATACGCAACCGGAAGCAACCACCAGGGACGTACCGATCATTGCAGCCAGGAAGATGGCCAGATCGACATGTCCCTTGGAGGCCAGGAAGAAACCGCCCGCCACAGAAAGCACGTTACCGAAAATGATCCCCGGTTTGGTGATTTGGATAAAGTGCTTAAGCGACATCGGGTCTTACCTCACTTCGCCATCATGTAGGTGTGGATGCTGAACATGATCCACAGCGACAGACCAACCAGCAGAACGATCACCAGGCCTGCGAACACAAACGCGATCACGTTCTCGCGCTGCTCTTTGGAGCGGTCCAGATGCAGGAAGTACACCAGGTGAACCAGAACCTGAATCACCGCGAACGCCAGGACGATCATCAAGGTGATCGACTTCGGCAAGGTTGGGTACATCACCAGGCCGAACGGGATCAGGGTCAGGATGACCGACAGGATGAAGCCGATGGCGTAAGACTTTACGCTGCCGTGGCTCGAATCGTGGCTGTCATGGGAGTGTGCATTAGCCATTACAGAGTCCCCATCAAGTAAACGACGGTGAATACGCAGATCCAGACCACGTCCAGGAAGTGCCAGAACAGGCTCAGGCAGCTCAGGCGGGTCTTGTTGGTGTTGGTCAGGCCGTGCTTATTGACCTGATACATCATCACTGCCATCCACAGCAGGCCAGCGGATACGTGCAGACCGTGGGTGCCGACCAGCGTGAAGAACGCCGACAGGAAACCGGAACGGTGCGGGCCGTAGCCTTCGGAGATCAGCAGGTGGAACTCGTTGATCTCCATGCCGATGAAGCCCAGGCCGAACAGGAAGGTCAGGCCCAGCCAGCTCAGTACGCCCTTCTTGTTGCCCTTGTAGAAGGCCAACATGGCGAAGCCGTAGGTGATCGAACTGAACAACAGCAAGGCGGTTTCGCCGAGCACGTAAGGCAGTTCGAAGATGTCGTGGCCCGACGGGCCACCCGCTACGTTGTTTACCAGTACCGCGTACACCGCGAAGATCGACGCAAACAAGATGCAGTCGGTCATCAGGTAGAGCCAGAAACCGTAGACGGTTATCGGCCCCGAGTCGTGGTGGTGGTCATCGTGCCCATGGTCATCGACATGGGCGTGTCCAGCATTGGTCACTAAGTTCGACATGGTTTAAGCCTGTTCCAACGAGGTTTCTACACGGTTGGCCGGGATCTTCTTCTCGGCTACCAGGCGAGCGTGTTGCTCGGCTTCGATGCGTTCGATCGTTTCGACCGGCACCATGTAGCCTTGATCATCACGGGCAGCGTGAATGATGAAGTAACCGATAGTGCCCACCAGGCTCGCGATTGCCAGCCACCAGATGTGCCAGATCATCGCGAAACCGAACACGGTCAACAGCGCACCCATCACCACGCCAGTGGCGGTGTTGTTTGGCATGTGGATCGGCTCGTAGTGCTTGGGCTTCTGGTACGCAGTACCGTCTTCCTTGGCTTCGGTGAACGCATCAATGGTGTTCGCAGTAGGGATCACGGCGAAGTTGTAGAACGGTGGTGGCGACGAGGTCGACCATTCCAGGGTGTGGCCGTTCCATGGGTCGCCGGATTCGCACATGTTCTGCTTGCGATCACGCACGCTGACGTACAGCTGGATCAGCTGGCAGGCGATACCCACAGCGATCATCACCGCACCGAACATGGCAACGTACAGGTACGGTACCCACTCAGGGTTGGTGGTGGCGTTCAGACGACGGGTCATGCCCATGAAGCCCAGTGCATAGAGCGGCATGAACGCGACGAAGAAGCCCGAGATCCAGAACCAGAACGCAGCCTTGCCCCAGCCTTCGTGCAGCTTGAAGCCGAACGCTTTCGGGAAGTAGAAGCTGAAACCAGCGATGTAGCCGAATACAGCACCACCGATGATCACGTTGTGGAAGTGGGCGATCACGAACAGGCTGTTGTGCAGCACGAAGTCAGCACCCGGGATGGCCAGCAGTACGCCGGTCATGCCGCCGATGGCGAAGGTCACCATGAAGCCCAGGGTCCACAGGACCTGGCTGGTCATGCGCAGACGACCGTGGTAGATGGTGAACAGCCAGTTGAATAGCTTCACCCCCGTCGGGATGGAAATCAGCATCGTCGCCAGGCCGAAGAAGGCGTTGACGCTGGCCCCCGAACCCATGGTGAAGAAGTGGTGCAGCCACACCATGAAGCCCAGTACGGAGATCGCGCCAGAGGCGTAGACCATCGAGTGGTGACCGAACAGGCGCTTGCCGGTAAAGGTCGAGATCACTTCGGAGAAAATACCGAACGCTGGCAGGATCAGGATGTACACCTCAGGGTGACCCCATGCCCAGAACAGGTTCACGTACATCATTGGATTGCCACCAAGTTCATTGGTGAAAATGTGGAAATCCAGGTAACGGTCAAGCGACAGCAGCGCCATGGTAGCGGCCAGGATCGGGAACGAAGCCACGATCAGCACGTTTGCCCAGGTGCAGGTCCAGGTGAAGATCGGCATGTCCATCAGTTTCATGCCAGGGGCGCGCATTTTCAGGACGGTGGCCAGGAAGTTGACCCCCGTCAATGTCGTCCCGAGCCCTGATAACTGTAGCGCCCAGATGTAGTAGTCCACACCCACGCCCGGACTGTATTGCAGCCCCGACAATGGCGGATACGCAACCCAACCGGTCTTGGCGAATTCGCCGACGCCCAGGGAAACGTTGATCAGCACCACGCCGGACACCAGCAGCCAGAAGCTCAGGGAGTTCAGGAACGGGTAGGCAACGTCACGCGCACCAATCTGCAGCGGCAAGGCAAGGTTCATCAAGCCGGTGAAGAAAGGCATCGCCATGAAGATGATCATGATCACACCGTGGGCGGTGAAGATCTGGTCATAGTGTTCAGGTGGCAGGTAGCCAGGCGAACCCTCGGTGGCCATGGCCAACTGGGTACGCATCATGATGGCGTCGGCAAAACCACGCAGCAGCATGACCATGGCAACGATGACGTACATGACGCCGATTTTCTTGTGGTCAACCGAGGTCAACCACTCGGTCCACAGGTAGGACCACTTCTTGAAATAGGTGATACCCGCAACCAGCGCCAAACCACCCAGCGCGATCATGGCGATAGTCACCATTACGATCGGCTCGTGGAATGGGACCGCGTCCCAACTTAATTTACCAAACATCGTTTACTCCTCTGCCCCAGCAGTTGAATGCGCGCCCGTATCAGAACCTTCAACCACGGCCACTTCTTTCTTCTCGTGCTTGACCGGCTTGCCTGGCTTCATACCTTCGTACTTGTCGACGATTTTCTGAAACAGGTCCGGCTCATACGCGGAGTACAAGGCGACAGGGTTGTTCTGGCTCGGTTTGGTCAGAGCGTCGTATTCAGCTTGATCAAGCTGTTTAGGTGCGGCCTTGACTGCAGCTACCCAGGCGTCGAAATCTTCCTGGCTTGTCGAGATCGCTTTGAATTTCATGCCGGTGAAGCCAGCGCCGCTGTAGTTGGCGGAGATGCCTTCCATTTCAGCTTTCTGGTTGGCGATCAGGTGCAGGCGGGTCTGCATGCCTGCCATCGCGTATATCTGGCCACCCAGTGCAGGGATGAAGAACGAGTTCATCACGGCGTCGGAGGTGATCCGGAAATTAAGCGGGGTGTGCTCCGGGAAGCGGATCTCGTTGACAGTGGCGATACCCAGGTCCGGGTAGATGAACAGCCACTTCCAATCCAGCGCGACCACCTGGATGTTCACAGGCTTGACGTCGGACTCCAGCGGACGATACGGGTCCAGCGCGTGGGTCGACTTATAGGTGACGTAACCCAGGGCGATGATGATGAGGATCGGAACCAACCACACCGCGATCTCGATCTTGGTGGAGTGCGACCACTTCGGCGCATAGGTGGCGCTGGTGTTGGACGCGCGGTATTTCCAGGCGAAGGCGAAGGTCATCACGATCACAGGCACCACAACCAGCAGCATCAGCAGGGTAGCGGTGATGATCAGGTTTCGTTCATCCAGACCGACCTGTCCTTTTGGGTCGAGCAAGGTCCACTTGCAGCCTCCCAGCATTAACATCATGCCAAGCAGCGGCAAAAAGCCTAGTAATCGGGGGTACCTGTTTTTACTCATCTCACGACCTCTAAAGCAGCTTGCGCAATGCAGTTGGGTTTTGATCGCCAACACTTCACCCTGCCAAGGGTTGGCATTTCTCTTCGATTGAATAAGAGCCTGCCCGACACGTCATGACTGTACGTTTCACGGACCTGCAGTGAGTTCTTATTCGATTTCGTGGCTAAAGGCCTTGTTACAGACCAATTCCATTTGGTGCGGATAGTTGAAAGGCTGCCGGAACCTGGGGTCGCATTGAGCCTTCCATCTGCTCCTCGACCGCTCCAATGCTCAAATATTGAACAGCACCGGACATTCAGTGCGGGCGATTGTAGTTAGCTAGCGATGTATAAACCATGTCTTATAGAGAAATAATTTTTATCGATTCCAGCAACAATCCTTCACCAAAGTTGCAAAGATTCGCGATCTTATCGCGTTCGATTCTCAACAAAAACCACAAAAATTGCCGTGTTATTGGGCACAGTGCCACTTCCCTTACGGCCTGTAAGGGCATGCCAAGGGTATCCAAGTGCCCATAAAACAAGGCATTCATAGATGCTTCAGGGATTGGGGCCGCACACGAATCGGGCCGCCGTGGGAACCACGAACTGACAGCACAATTTGTACGTGGGGTGCAAATCCAAGGGCCGATTTGGCGGGTCAGAAACGTCCTGCGACAACGTTCATGTGACAACATGTCGCACGCTGCGCGCACCTTCCGTTGCCCCTCGTCACGGTGCTTTCACAAATCCCTACAAACAAAACGCTCCGCCTTCATTCAGAAGCAACGGAGCGTTCGGCAGGCGCGGCGGTTCAGGCTTTGGGATGACGGTTGCGATAGATGCACAGGGGCACCAGGATCGCCGTCAGCACGAATGCAACCAGCGCCCATTGGGCCAGGGACAGGCCGAGGACCGGTGGGTAGGGGGTGCTGCAAAAGCCGTCGACCTGGAAGCCCAGGGGAAACACCTTGGCCAGGGGCAGGTCGTCAACGATCGGCTGCAACACATCGATGCCGCAACTGACCTGGGGAAAGAACTGGGTGTACACATGGTGGCCGGCCGCAGCCACGCCACCCAAGGCGCTGAGCACCACCAACCCTTCGAAGAACGTCAGCGCGCCCTTGGTGCGCATGGCCGCGCCGATGAACGCGAAGAGCGCAATCAGCAGCAAGGCGTAGCGTTGCAGAATGCACAGCGGGCACGGTGCTTCGCCCAGTACCACTTGCATGTACAGCGCCCCGCCAATCAGCGCCAGGCAGATGATGCCCAGCAACACCAGAAAGCGCCGCTCCCTGCCTAAACGCATGTCGTCAATCATCCCCGTCTTTCCCTTTCTCTGATTATGGTTGTGCCTGATGGCAACAAGTTTACACACAGGCAGTGGTTAAAACAGAGGGGGGTTAACAGCGGATTAATCGTGGCAAATGTAGTGATTGTGCGGACGCCATCGCGGGCAAGCCCGGCTCCCACATTGGAATGCGATCCTCTGTGGGAGCCGGGCTTGCCCGCGATAATGCCGATAGGGTCAATTGGCCAAATTCTATTCCAGCGCCGCCGCCGGGCCAAAGAACTCATAGCGCGCCTGCTTCTCCGGCACACCCAGCGCCTTGAGATGCCGCTTGATCGCCGCCATGAAGCCCTTGGGGCCCAAGAAGTAAGCATCAATATCACGCTGCTCAGGCAACCAGGCCGCCAGTTGCTCCTGGTTGAGCATCCCGACCTTGTCTGCCGCCGGGCTGATGCCGTCATCCTCGGCGTAGCAGTAGAAACGCTTGAGCTGCGGATGCTTGGCCGCCAGGGTGTCCACCCAGTCACGGAACGCATGCACCCCGCCGTTACGGGCACAATGGATGAAATGCACCGGGCGCTCGGTTGCCAGGGCGGCTTCGAGCATCGGCAGCGTGGGCGTAATGCCTACCCCGCCGCTGATCAGCACCAGCGGTTTATCACTGGCGGCCAGGGTGAACTCGCCCGACGGCGGGAACAGGTCAATGGTCGCGCCGACATGCATCTGGTCGTGCAGGTAATTGGAGACCCGCCCGCCCGCTTCGCGCTTGACGCTGATGCGGTACAGCCCGGTGTCGGTGAGGGCCGACAGGGAATAGTTGCGACGCACTTCCTCGCCATCGAGCACCAGTTTCAGGCCGATGTACTGGCCGGGCGCTGCGGCCAGGATCGGGCCGTTGTCCACCGGCGCGAAGTAGAAGGAGATGATCTCGTCGCTCTCCTCCACGCGCTTGACCAACAGGAACGCCCGCGCCCCCCGCCAGCCGCCGGGCGCCTGGGCTTTTTCGTCGTAGATGGCCGCTTCGGCGCCGATCAGAATGTCCGCCAACTGGCCGTAGGCCGCGCCCCAGGCGCTCATGACCTCGGGGGTGGCAATCTCGCTGCCCAGCACTTCGGAAATAGCCCGCAGCAGGCAGGCGCCAACAATGGGGTAATGCTCCGGCAGAATCTGCAACGCCACGTGTTTGTTGATGATCTTGGCCACCAGGTCGCCCAGTTGGTCCAACTGGTCGATATGCCGCGCGTACATCAGCACGCCATTGGCCAGGGCGCGAGGCTGGTCACCACTGGCCTGGTGGGCCTGGTTGAACAGTGGGCGGACTTCGGGATACTCGGACAGCATCATGCGATAGAAATGCGTAATCAGCGCTTCGCCGCCGCTTTCCAGCAGGGGCACGGTAGATTTGATGATTGCACGGTCTTGGGCACTAAGCATGGGAGACTCCTGGGTCTTCTTACTGATTGCCTTATAACAGTCAGTAATCATGCCAACTTATAAATCCTTTATTTTCAACAAGTTAAATATTTTGTAGTCAGTATGACCTCCTACACTTTATAGTCATAAGGACTACAAGGAGTCATTATGACTGCACAACCCCTGCTCACCACCTTGCTGCCGCTGGTCGCTGACCTGTCCCGGGACTTGCCCGAAGGCGAGCGCTACCGGCGCCTGCTGCAAGCCATGCGTGCACTGCTGCCCTGCGACGCCGCCGCGTTGTTACGCCTGGACGGCGAGTGGTTGGTGCCGCTGGCCGTGGACGGCTTGAGCGCCGATACCTTGGGGCGACGCTTCAAGGTCAGCGAACATCCGCGCTTCGAGATCCTGCTGAGCAGCCCCGGCCCTACCCGCTTCGACAGTGACAGCCAATTGCCCGACCCCTATGACGGCTTGGTCGCCGGTTTGCACGGCCAGTTGGAAGTCCACGACTGCATGGGCTGCCCGCTGTTTATCGACGACCAGCCCTGGGGGCTGCTGACCCTGGACGCCCTCGATACCGAGCGCTTTGAACGGGTCGAGCTGGACGCCCTGCAAGCCTTCGCCAGCCTCGCCGCGGCCACCGTCAACGTGGCTGAACGCATCGAGCGCCTGGCGCTGCGGGCCGAAGACGAGCACCAGCGCGCCGAGATCTATCGCCAGGCCAGTGGCCAGCAGCCCAAGGAAATGATCGGCCAGAGCAAAGCGCACAAGCGCCTGGTCGAGGAAATCAACCTGGTCGGCGGCAGTGACTTGACCGTGCTGATTACCGGCGAAACCGGGGTCGGCAAGGAATTGGTGGCCCAGGCGATCCACGCCGCCTCCTCCCGCGCCGACAAACCGCTGATCAGCCTCAACTGCGCCGCCCTGCCCGAGACCTTGGTAGAGAGCGAACTGTTCGGGCATGTGCGCGGCGCCTTTACTGGCGCGTCGAACGAGCGCCGGGGCAAGTTCGAACTGGCCAATGGCGGTACCTTGTTCCTGGATGAAGTGGGTGAGTTGTCGTTGACCGTGCAGGCCAAGTTGCTGCGCGTGCTGCAAAGCGGCCAGTTGCAGCGCCTGGGGTCGGACAAGGAGCACCAGGTGGATGTGCGCCTGGTTGCTGCCACCAACCGCGACCTTGCCGAAGAGGTGCGCAATGGCCGCTACCGTGCCGACTTCTACCACCGTTTGAGCGTCTACCCACTGCAAGTGCCAGCGCTGCGCGAGCGCGGGCGTGATGTGCTGCTATTGGCGGGGTTCTTCCTCGAACAGAACCGCTCACGCATGGGCCTGGGCAGCCTGCGCCTGACCGGAGATGCCCAGGCGGCCCTAACGGCCTACAACTGGCCCGGCAATGTGCGCGAGCTGGAGCACTTGATCGGACGCAGCGCGTTGAAAGCCCTGGGCAACTGCCGCGAGCGCCCCAAGATTCTCAGCCTGAGCGCCCTGGACCTGGACTTGCCCGACGTGACTGCGGCTGCGGCCGAAGAGGCACCGGCCCCTGCCCTCCCGGTGGTCAGCGGCGACCTGCGCCAGGCCACCGAGCATTACCAGCGCCAACTCATCAGCGCCTGCCTGGAACGCCATCAGCACAACTGGGCCAGCGCCGCCCGCGAACTGGGCCTGGACCGCGCCAACCTGGGGCGCATGGCCAAGCGGCTAGGCCTCAAGTGATCGGTGATCGTTCCCACGCTCCGCGTGGGAATGCCTCACCCGACGCTCCGCATCATGGCCTCGAGAGCGGACGCGGAGCGTCCCGAGCGGTATTCCCACGCAGAGCGTGGGAACAATCGAGCGCACGGGCCTTACGAAACACCAGCACATTCCCCAGCATCACCAGCACTAGCCCCATCAACGCCGGCGCCGTCCACTGGTAACCCTCGGCCACGGCCGACACATTCAGCGCCACCACCGGAAACAGCACCGTGCAATACGCCGCTTTCTCCGGCCCCATGCGGCCCACCAGGGTGAGGTACGCGGTAAAACCAATCACCGAGCCTGGGATTACCAGGTACCACAGCGCGCCGATATACCGCGCACTCCAGTCCATCTCGAAGGGAATACCACGTAGTGCGCAATAGGTCGCCAGCATCGCCGCCCCATAGGCCATGCCCCAGGCGTTGGTGGTCAGCGGCTTGAGCCCGGCCTTCTGTTGCAGGCTCGATAACAGGTTGCCCGCCGAGAAGCACAGGGTGCCCAGCAGGGCCAAGCCCAGGCCCAACAAGGTTTGCGGGCTGGCGGTATGCCCAACCAGCTCCGGCCAGAATAAAAAGCCCAGCCCCAACAACCCAAGCGCCCCGCCCATCAGCACGTTACGCGCCACCCGCTGGCCGAAAAACACCCGGGCATTGAGCGCGTTCCACAAGGTCGCCGTGGAGAACACCACCGCCACCAGGCCACTGGGGATCCATTGGCTGGCGGTGAGAAAGCACATGAAGTTGACGCAGAACAGGCACAGCCCCTGCGCCAGGCAGATCATGTGCCCGCGCCGGTTCATCACCTGCAACTTGCGGCTGAGCAGCAACAGCACGAACAGCACCAGAGCGGCCAGGCCGAAGCGATAGACAATCGACACAGGAATCGCGACCACGCCCAACTGCCATTTGAGGGCGATCCAAGTGGTGCCCCAGATGAGTACCGTGAGTAGATACAGGAAAAGATTCATAGCCGGCTCCGTCGATTGAGCCACAGTGTGGCCTTCAACCCCGTGCAGGCTCTTGCACATTCTTGCGCTTTTGTCGGGCGATGGGCTCACAGCGCCAGCCGTGGAGCGTAGGATGCGGGGTGTCGGAGAACACACCATGCCAGAGCTGCAATCGCTGCACGTCTTCCAAGCCCTCAACCGCTCGCCCCACGCACGCCTGCAAGCCTGCGCCGAGCTCGGTGACGGGTTGGCTGCTGCCGTGTGGAGCAACCACCATGACGCCCAGGATTACCAGGCCCCCAGCCATCACACCTTGTCCTGCTACATCGGGGGTGGCACGGGCACCTTTCGGCGTGATCAGCCGGGCCTCAAGGGCGGCCCCGACAAACTGTGCATCCTGCCGGCCGAGCATCAGTCGGCCTGGGTGATCAATGGCGATATTCGCCTGGCCCACCTGTATTTCAGCCCGGAACAATTTGCCCTCGGCTGCGTCACCCTGCTGGACCGGGAGCCACGGGAGTTGCACTTGCGCGAGGGCACCTTCCTTGAAGACCCATTCCAGGCCCAGCGTTTTCGCCAGTTGGTCAGCCTCAACTGGCACGAGCCCGGCGAGCGCCTGCTGACCAGCAGCCTGGCCCACGAACTGCTCAGCCATACCTTGCTCAACCAGGTCGGCGCCCGCGAAGGCTTGCGCTTGAAAGGCGGGTTGGCCGCGCACCAACGGCGGCGGTTGGTGGAATACATCGATCAACATATGGAAGACGCCATCAGCCTCGGCCAGTTGGCCGCCATGTGCGCGCTGTCCGAATACCATTTCGCCCGAATGTTCCGCCAAAGCTTCGGCGTGCCGCCCCATCAATACCTGCTGGCACGGCGTCTGGCGCGAGCGAAAAACCTGCTGCGCAGCAGCGTTTTGCCGATCAGTGAGCTGGCCTTGCTGTGCGGTTTTTCCAGCGCCAGTCATTTCAACCAGCGCTTTCGCCACGCCATGGGCGCCACGCCGGGCCAATACCGCCAAGCATTCTGCGCCTAGACCATCAAGCCCAACGTCTTCGCCTTGGCCACCGCCTGGGTGCGTCGCTCTACCCCGAGTTTGCTGTGGATACGCCGCGCATGCGTCTTGACGGTATGCAGGGAGATATACAGGCGATCAGCGATTTCCAGGTTGGAGTTGCCCAGGGCGATCAGTTGCAGCACCTCCAGCTCACGCTGGCTCAGCGGGTTCTGCGCCGCCCCGGCAGGCGCGGCCTGGGGCTCCAGGCCCAGCTCACTCAAAAGTCCCGGAGCGCGTAAACGCAACTCGCGGACCGCCTGCTGCACCTGGCAACGCTCTGCCAGCGCCAAGCCAGCTTGCAGCGACCGACGCGCCAACGCCGGGTCGCCAAGCTGCCAGGTCACTTCACCCAGCACCAGGTGCAATTCGGTTTCCAGGCAAAGCATGCCGCGTTGCCGTGAGGTGTCGAGCAAGGCATTGAGCCGTGCGATAGGTTGCTCGGCACAGCCCAGCTTGACCTCGGCCAGTACCAGCAAATATTCCAGGCGCGGGATCAGCTCCAAGGTGGCCGGCGGTGCCTGCTTGGCGCAAGGCCCGCGAAAGTGGCGCAACACCCGGCGCACGGCTTGCACCGTCAATTCGGCGCGGCCTTGCTGCAACCAGAAGTGCCCACTGACCAACAGCAGTACCGCACGGTACACCGTGTCGGGCACATGGCGCTGCTGCATCAGGCGTTCGGCGTCGCGTAATTGAATGAAGGCCTGGGCGTAGTCGCCACGATTGGCCGCCAATAGCGCCAGGCCCAGAAAGCCGTACAGAACGCGCTTGTCCTGGCTCTGCAGGCACATGCTCAAGCCGGCCTCGAAACATTCGGCGGCCAGGCCGTCCTGGCCCTGACGCAAGGCCAGATGCCCGCGGCGCAGAACAATACGCCCCACCAACGGCCCGGCGTTGAGCCGTTGCCCGGCCAACATCGCTTGCACCGTTTCCAACAGGCTTTGCGCCCGGTACGGCGCGCCACGCTGCTCCAGCAATTGGGCGTGGTCCAACTCCAGCAGGGCCTCCAATACCAGCGAACCGTGGACCCGGGCCAGGCACAGCGCTTCACGGTTCAAGCGTTGGGCGGCCTCCAACTCACCGCGCAGCAAGGCTTGCTGGGTCAGGCCCGAGAGGCACATCAGGCGCGATGTCCAGGCGCTGTCGGGCAACGCTTGCAGGGCTTCGAGAAAGTGCTCGCGGGAGCGTTCGGCGTCGCCGCTCAAATGCAGCAACCAGCCCCACTGCGCCTGCCAGCGCGCCAGCAGATAGCGCTGCGCGGCAGGCGTCGGTTGCGGGGCGAACCGGGCCAGTTGGTCGATACACAAGGCCGCCTGTTCGAAGCGTCCGGCAAACAACAACGCGGCCGTGAGCAGCCCCACCAGTTGCGCCGACCCCAACATCAATTCATCGCCCTGCTGTTCATGCAGGCGCAACAGCAGCACGGCGTTCTGCTGGCGAAACAAATCCTCGAAACTGAAGTGCTGCAACAGGCTCACCGCCACTTCATATTCCTGCGCCAGCAACGCCTGCTCGAACGCGGCCTGCCAGTCACCCTCGGCGCTGAACCATTGGCACGCGCGTCGGTGCCAGGAGCGTTTGGCCGGCCAGGGTTCGTCGCGCAGCAGTCGCGCCAACGGTGGGAAAATGTGGAGCCAGTCGCTGGTGTCTTCCCAGGGCTGGATAAACGCACCCAGTGCCTGCAATTCGCGCAAATGCTCAGCGCCGTCACCACCACCGAACAAGTACTCACACAGGTTCAGGTTGAAACGCGGCAGATGGGCCAGCACGCGCCAAGCCTCAGCCAATGGCGCCGACAAGGTGTTGAACAGCTCATGCTGCAGGTAATCGAGCAGGGTCTTGTCGGGGTGGCCGTCGCCCAACAAGGCGATACGCACACCGGCGCACCAACCGGCGCTGAACTGCATCACGCTGTCGACGCTATGCCCCGGGGCGAGCAGTTGCTCGACTTCCTCAGCGCTGAAAAACAACTCGCTGCACTCCAGCAACTCATCGTCGAGCAACAGGCGTGGCCAATTGCACAACGGGCGCCGTCGCGCGCCCAGCCACCAGGTCAACTGCGGGCTGCCAGCGGCGAGCAAACGGTCCAGCAGCGCATCCAGCTCAGGCGCAGGCGAGCGACAGAAATCATCCAGAAACAACCACGTGGTGTGTGGCCAACGGCCCAAGTCGAGCAATAACGTGGCTTCATCCACAAACGGCAAGCCAAGCTGCTGCGCCAGCCGTGCGCAGAATTCCAAGGGGCTGAGCGCGGCACCGTTGAGTGGCATCCACACCACCTGACAGCCCTTCGGCGCCTGCAGCGCACACTCGGCGAGCAACGCGCTCTTGCCACTGCCTCCCGGTGCGCACAGCAACCTTACCCGCGCCTGCGCCGTCAGCAGAGGCACAGTCAGCCGCGCACGCAACGCATGGTGGGCGGACAGCCGTGGCATAAATCCAGGACGGTCCAGGCAGCGGGTCATGGCGGTCATTGCTGCATCCTGCTGTTTTTATTGTTGCGTCACCCTAGACCTGTGGTTGGCGGTTGTTGAAGAAGTATTCAGCGGGTTGATTGAAGACCATAAAAACCAAGGTATACGCCCTTCAGTGTGGGAGCTGGCTTGCCTGCGATGGTCATAGGTATCTACATAACTCTGTAAGCTCAACGGTAACCACGATGCGAAGCGAGCCGCTCTTGATCTGCTTTTGATCTTAGGCGCCCCGTTAAACCACGCTGGCCGGAATTCGACAGTGATTTGGGGGGGTAAACCGGCAGGGATGCCGGTTTAGCCGCCCCGCGCCATGGATGGCGCGTGGCGGCGGCCCCCCAAATCACTGGCGGATTACGGGCACACCGAGCCTAAGCGAGGTGCCGAGTGGTGGGGCAAGAGCGTTTTGCTTACTTTTGCGCTTTTCAAAAGTGAGCCGCTGTAAAAGCGGAACCCTAAGTGGCCGTTACCGCAGGAATGGATATGTACTCGGTATAGCTGTGTCGGCTGGAAGGCCGTCATCGCAGGCAAGCCAGCTCCCACATTTGGATCCTGGGGTGTCAGGTAGAGATGCGTCTGCTGTCAGGCCGTCACGGGAGCAAGCTCCCTCGCCACAGGTCCAGCGTCGCCCCAAAGTTGTGTAGATACCTATGGCCATCGCAGGCAAGCCACACATTTTCAACCTCACTTAGGTGTGGAATCAGCGAACGCCCTCCGATCTCAGTGCAGCCGGGGTGTAGTCCGCCGCCTTGGCCGCGAAGCCGAACACGAAGCTGCTCTTCTCCTCGTTCTTCATGCCCAGCGCGATGTAGCGCCCTGCAATCAGGTCGTACAGGGTTTCCACGGTGTAGGCCGGCACCTGGTGGTCGTAATAGAACTGCGCATGGCCTTCGGCAACGCGCCACAGTTGGCCGCGGCCGTCGTAGTGGTCCACCAGGGCGACTTGCCAGCTGTCTTCGTCGATGAACATATGGCGTTTGGCATAGATGTGCCGCTCGCTGGGCTTGACGGTGCCGACCACTTCCCACACGCGGTGCAACTCGTAACGGGTCAGGTCCTGGTTGATATGGCCGGCCTTGATGATGTCGTCGTACTTGAGGCTCGGCGAATCGAGCTTGTAGCTGTTGTAAGGGATGTACATCTCCTTCTTGCCCACCAGTTTCCAGTCATAACGGTCGGGTGCGCCGGAGAACATGTCGAAGTTGTCGGTAGTGCGCAGGCCGTCGGAGGCGGTACCCGGGCCGTCGTAAGACACCTGCGGTGCACGCCGCACACGGCGCTGGCCGGCGTTGTAGATCCAGGCCAGGCGCGGTTCCTTCACCTGGTCGAGGGTTTCATGCACCAGCAGCACGTTGCCCGCCAGCCGCGCCGGCGCGGTGACCGACTGCTTGAAATAGCTGAGCACGTTGGCGGCCTTGGCCGGGTCGATATCCGGGATGGCTTGCGGCACCGCTACTTCTTCTTCGAAACGGATCGGCGTGTAGCTGCCATTGGTCTGGGGCGTGGCCTGGGTGATGATGCGCCGCAGGTTGCCGCCGTGGTAACGGGTGATGTGATTCCACAGCACCTCCACGCCATTCTTGGGGATAGGAAACGCGTAGTAACGGTTGCCGGTGAAGTTCTCCAGGCCGTTGCCATCGTTGATCGCCTTCACATTCACGGCGCTGCGCTTGATCGACTCGTAAATGTCCGCCGGCAAGTTGACCGTGCGGTGGCTGGGGTACACCGGGATCTTGTAGGTCTCGGGGTAGCGCTTGAACATCGCCACCTGGCCGTCGGAGAGCTTGTCCTTGTACTTGTCCACCGTGGCGGCGGTGATCACGAACAGCGGTTTTTCGTTAGCGAAGGGGTCGGAGAGGAAGCCCTTGCTGTCCACCGTGCCGGCGTTTTTGGGGATGCCACCGGTCCAGGCGGGGATCGAGCCATCGGCATTGCCGGCTTTTTCGGCGCCGACCGGGGTCAGGGAAGTGCCGAGCTTGGCTGCTTCTTCGGGCGATACCGCCGCCATTACGTTGGCGGCCAATACGCTCAGGGCCAACACTGCAATCATCTTACGCATAGGGTCTTGTCCTTCTTTTAAGCCAGATCAGAAGTTCACGCCGAAGCTGAGGGCGAGGAAGTCGCGGTCGGTCAGGGTGTTGTAGTCACCGCCAAAAAAGTCGGTGTAGCTCAGGCTTGCGGTGTAGGTGCTGCGATAGTCCGCATCCACGCCGACGCTGATGGCCTTGGCGCCTTTGTTGAACAGGCCGTTGGGGCCGTAGCCCGCGACGTCATGGGACCAGGACAGGTTGGGCTTGAGGTTCACACCGGCAATCGCGTTGTTGTAGTCAAGGATCGCCCGCGCCCGGTAGCCCCAGGAGGTGGAGGTGACAAAACCGTCGGTGTCACCTTGAAAACCGTAGGCGCCGTACACCGAGTCTCGGCCGTAACGCAGTTTGGTTTTGTCTTCCAGGCCGGCGACGTGCACCACCGCGGCTTCGCCCACCAGGGTCAGGCGCTCGGCGCCCAGTACCTGGTCGAAGAACTGGGTCATGGTGCTCTGGATCTGGGTGATTTCCTTGCGGCGATAGCCTTTGTTGTCATCGCCGAAATTGCTGCGGATGGGTGAGGCGAGTTGGCCCGCAATGGGGTTGACCAGGGCCAGGGTCAGGTCGGTGGTGTTGAGCTGCACCGGTGCATTGGGCCGATAGCTGATTTCGCCGGTCCACGCCGTGCCCGTGGGCAAGGTGGTGGAGAAACTGGCGCCGAACAGGCGGATGTCTTCCGGGTAATCCAGGTAGTACTGGCCGCGGCCGAGCATGGTGCTTTGCGCCAAACCGCCCCCGGAACCGGGCGCCAGGGCGTTGGCGGTGTTGATGATGCGCCCGATGGTGGCCAGGTTGGTATTGGCGGTCAGGGTGCCGACGGTCGGTGTGCGACTGTGGTAGTTCATGAAGTACAGGCCGTATTCAGTGTCATCACCCAGCCAACGCAGGGCCGCGCCGAACTGGCCGGAGTCACGCGCATCGCGGTCACCGGCACGCCGCACGATCACGCCTTCATTGGTCACGCCAAACCCTTGGCCAAAGGCAGCCGCCACCGGTTGTAGCGGTCGGATCGCCGGGCTGCCCACGGTGTAGTTATTGGTGCAGCCATCCGCCGCCACGTCCCCGCCGAAGAAGGTGCCGCAGTTGTCGAGCACCGTCTGGTCCCATTCCAGTTGATAGAAACCTTCCACGGTCAGTTGATTGGTCAGGCTCTGGGAGGCAAACAGCATGTTCACCGGGATCAAGCCTTCCTTGATCTCGGCACCGGGCCTGCGGAACGCCGACACGTCGATCGGGTTGATGCTGTTGATGGAGTTACCGATGAAGGTACTTTCGCCCCAACTGACCACCTGCTTGCCGGCGCGCACGGTGCCGGGCAGGTCGCCCAGGGAGTAGTTGTGGTAGACGAAGGCATCGAGGATCTGCGCACCGCTGGACTTGGCGCCTTCCTTGCGGTTGTGGTCGCTGATGGGCTTGAACTCGCGGTCTTCGTCCTTGAGCTCGAAGTCGTACCAATACTTGCCACGCACGAATACCCCGGTGTCGCCGTACTTCAACTCAAGGTCGTGCAGGCCCTTGAAGATCTTGGAGAAGGTCTCGCCCTTCTTGAAGTTGAGGCGCCCGTCATCTCCAGTGGACGCCTGGCCCGTCCCGCCATTGACCGTGCCGACCAGGCTTTTGTCGGCATCGCGCATGCCCCAACTGGCGCCGACCGACAGCGAGGAGTCGAATTGCCCTTCGATCTCGCCGATGTTGAACGAAACAGCCTGCGCCTGGGCACAGCAGCCCAGCGCAACCGCAGTGGCCAGCGCCTGTGGCGTGAAGATGGCGCGCATTATTGTTTTTGTCATGCGTCTTCCCCGGTGAGTGACAGAAGGCTCCACCCTACTGCCGCCCTTGAGGGGCGATAAGCGCACCAAGGAGGTATTCGTGTTGTCGCTCGAAAGGATGACGGGGTTCTCTGGCCGGGCGCTGGACCGGGCCATGCATGCGATGGATGAAGGCTTATCAGAGGCATCGATGGTGCCGGGCAATTATTGTCGATTTGGTAACAGTCCTTGTCCCGAACTGCTATTACTCATTCTGTTACAACCGATTATTCTTGCCTGGCTTTCAGGGCAAACGGCCCGCTCCCGCATTGGGGAGAAAAGCTGATTTATAACGGATTGATCCTGTAATCAGTCTGTTCCCGGTGTTCACTGACGTTGATTTGTCGCTCCTTGATCCAACGTCTTACTTCGGCCGCTGCCTATGCAGCGGCCTTTTTTATGCCTGCAATAAAACGGGGCGTCATCGACGCCCCGTGGGATTCATTGATTTACCGGCAATGATCAGAGGCTGAACTTCTGCAAGTTGGCCATCATTTCCTTCAGCGCCTCAATATTGTCCTTGGGGTGCGCAGCCCCTTCGAAATCGCAGATCTGCTGCCAGTGCGCGGCCACATCCTCCGGCGAAAAACCGGCCTCGGGATCAAAACCCACACCCAGGCTGCGCTCCCAACGTGTCTTGCCGATCCAGCCGCCACCCACTTCAAACAAGCCTGCGGTTTCCTCACAGGCGTCACTGCCCAGATACACCACCAGTGGGCTGACCAGTTCCGGCTTGAGGCGCTCGAACACCTGCGGCGGGATCAGCCCTTCGGTCATGCGTGTGCCACCGGTGGGGGCAATCGCGTTGACCAGGATGTTGTTCTTACGCCCTTCCAGCGCCAGGGTACGCGTCAAACCATACAGGCCCAACTTGGCCATGCCGTAGTTGGACTGGCCGAAGTTGCCGTAGATACCGGACGTCGACGCCGTGAAGATCACCCGGCCATAACCCTGCTCGCGCAAATGCGGCCAGGCGGCGCGGGTGACTTTGTAGGCGCCTTCGACGTGCACCCGGTAAACCAGGTCCCAGTCGCTGTCATCCATTTTATGGAAGGTCTTGTCGCGCAGGATGCCGGCGTTGTTGACCACCACGTCGACCCGGCCGAAGACATCCAGGGCGTTCTGTACGATCTTGTCGCCGTCGGTGACGGAGTCATGGTTGGCTTCGGCAATGCCGCCCGCCGCGCGGATCTGCGCCACCACCCGGTCGGCCGCCGAGGCGTTGGCGCCCTCGCCTTGGGTTGACCCCCCCAGGTCGTTGACCAGCACTTTGGCCCCGTGCCTGGCGAACAGCAGCGCATGGGCCTGGCCCAAGCCACCACCGGCGCCGGTGACGATCACCACCTTATCCTGGAACTGCACTGACTCACTCATACCGAACTCCGCTGGCGACAATGGGAATAGGCAGAGTGTCACGCAAGCAGCCTTTGGTCACAATAAAGACGGCCAGGGCTGAATGGTGCTTGATAAGGCAGCGGGATGATGCGCAGGCTCAGGAATAGGCCGCGCGCGGTGAAGGCTGGCTGATGCGCTCACGAAACGCCTGGTAATGCTTGAGCACCTGGACCGGCGCCTCGATCTGGGGGTAATGGCCGATATTGGCCAGTCTTATCGTGTCGGGCTGGGGCACCAGTTGGCGATAGCGCTCGACCATATGAGCCCCGGAAATCGGGTCCACCTCGCCGTCGATCACCCGTAAAGGTACTTCGCCTCGCTGCATGGCCGTGAGCCAGCGCTCGCGCAGACGACGGCGCTGGGGGATGTAGGCGATCAGTTTGTGCAGGATACGCGGGCCGTCGTTGCAACTGATCAAACTCCAGAAATCATCCAGCACGCTTTCACTGGGCCGCGTCTGGGGGCCGAAGATCTGGTTGAAACTGCTGGCCAAGGCATTGCGCCCAAAGGCCCGACCGATCATCCAGCCCAACGGGCTGAGCAGCAGCTTTTGCACCAGCGCCGGCCGATGGGTTTCCGGAAACAGCCCGCCGTTGAGAAATACACAACTCGCCATCTGGAACCGCCCCTCGTAATGCCGGGCCAATAATTCCTGGGCGACACTGTCGCCGTAGTCATGAGCCAACACATGCACCGGCTGCTCTACGCGCAGGTGCTCAAGCAACGCCTGTTGCAGATCGGCCTGTTCCAACAGGCAATAGTCGTGGTCCAAAGGTTTGGCCGAGTCGCCAAAGCCGAGCATGTCGCAGGCAATCACCAGGTTGCGCTGGGCCAGGGGTTGCCACAGGTAGTGCCAGTCCCAACTGGCCGTGGGGAAACCATGAATCAGCAGCAACGGCTCGCCCTGCCCGGCCACCCAATAGCGCACGGTGTGGCCACGAAAGACGAAGTCCTGGCCGCGCTTGCGCCAGGCTCTGAGCGGTATCTCGGCGAGTGGCATCAGCTTTTATACCCGGGGTCCTGATTATCCAATTTGCGCAGCAGTGCCGGCCAGGCCAGAGCACCGCCCATACCTTGGGCGCTTTTTGTGACAGCTGCCACCATCGCCTTGGCACCGGCGAGAATCTGCGGCTCGATGGCGATCAACTCAGTGCCGCCGCTTTGGGCCAGTACCTGAATCTCGCAGGCGCGCTGGAAGGTGAACATCATCAGGAAGGTGTCGGCGATGGTGCCGGCGCAGGTCAGCAGGCCGTGGTTGTGCAGCATCAGGAAACTGTTCGGGCCCAGATCCGCTTGCAGGCGGGCCTTTTCCTCGTGATTCAGCGCCACGCCCTCATAGGCGTGATAGCCCAGGCTGGAGAGCACAAACAGCGATTGCTGGCTGATGGGCAATACACCCTGCTTTTGCGCACACACCGCCACGCCGGCAGCGGTGTGGGTGTGCAGCACGCAGGTCACGTCGTGGCGCACTTCGTGGATGGCGCTGTGGATGGTGTAGCCTGCAGGGTTGATCTCGTAGGGGCTGTCCATTTGCTTATTGCCGGCCTGGTCAACCTTGACCAGGCTCGACGCGGTGATCTCATGGAACATCAGCCCATAGGGGTTGATCAGGAAATCTTCAGTGCCCGGCACCTTGGCCGAAATATGCGTGAAGATCAGGTCATCCCAGCCGTGCATGGCCACCAGGCGATAGCAGGCCGCGAGGTCCACGCGGGTTTGCCATTCGGCGGCGCTGACCTGGGCTTTGACGTTTTGTGGCGATGGTGCAGGGGCTAGGCTCATGGCAATGACCTCCTTGGCGCACTTCGTATGGTGTCTAAAGTGAGA
Organism: Pseudomonas sp. DWP2-2; assembly: GCF_049897065.1. Classification (NCBI taxonomy): domain Bacteria; kingdom Pseudomonadati; phylum Pseudomonadota; class Gammaproteobacteria; order Pseudomonadales; family Pseudomonadaceae; genus Pseudomonas; species Pseudomonas sp. DWP2-2. The sequence goes on from NZ_JAFCVN010000006.1 coordinate 310,185, forward strand.
GCCAGTCTAGTCAGACGCCGAGGCGCAAGGAGTTTCCTTGGCAGCCAGCTTGATGACTGAGCGAGTCAGTCAAGAGAATAGTACAAATACGTGTCAAACAAGCGCCGTCAATAACGGCGCTCCCTGGGGTTCAACCGCGTAGCGCGGTGATCAAATCGGCCAGCCAAGGCTCGGCGTCAGCCTCCGGAGTGACGCTTTCGCTGGCGTCCAGGCGCAGCATCGGCTGCACTTCGCGGATGCCCAGTTCGGCGAACAATTCGCGCATTTGTTCACCGCCGCCACAGAAGGTATCGCCATAGCTGGCGTCGCCCAGGCCGATGACCGCTCCCGGCAGGCCGCGCCAGGCGGCGGGCAGTTGGTCGCGGATGGTTGAGTACAGAGGCTGCAGATTGTCGGGCAGCTCGCCCATGCCGGTGGTCGAGGTCACTGCCAGGAATGCATCGGGAGCAAAGGCCTGCACGTCTGCCAGCGTGGCACGTGCGTTATGCCAGGCGTTGAAACCTGCGTCCTTGAGGATTTCTTCCGCGTGGCGAGCGACTTCTTCAGCCGTACCGTAGACCGAGCCGGAGAGGATGGCGACTTTCATCAATCTGATCCTGTAGTTGAGTGAAAGCGTGGGATATTAGCAGCCTGTGCCAATATTTCAGTGCGCACCGTGCAACATTCCAGACTTGCCATAAACTGGCAAGGTCAAAACCAGGCCATGGACCGCTCTATGATTAACGCCAAACTGCTGCAAATGGTCGTCAATGCGTCCAACGACGGAATCGTTGTTGCCGAGCGCGAAGGCCGGGAAAAACCACTGATCTACGTCAACCCGGCCTTCGAAAGGATGACTGGCTACACGATGGACGAAATCCTCTATCAGGACTGCCGCTTCCTGCAGGCGGGCGACCGCGACCAACCGGCCTTGATCGCCATTCGTGATGCGCTCGACAGCGGCGGCACCTGCCGAGAGATCCTGCGTAACTACCGCAAGGACGGCACGCCTTTCTGGAACGAGCTATCGCTTTCGACCGTGTACAACGAGGTCGACAAGCAAACCTATTTCGTCGGTGTGCAGAAAGACGTCACCACTCAAGTCAAGGCACAACAGCGTGTCGCCCAACTGGAAGCTCAGTTGGCCGAGCTCAAGAGCGAGCTCGCCGCACTCAAGGCGACGAGTGGATTTAACAAACTGTAAAAAATGCGGTCTTTAGAGCGATAATGGCTTTTTAATGCCTCAGCCTTGAGCCAGATCAATGCAACGCGACACGCTATTGACGCAGGACGAGCTGGATTTTATCCAGGACATGCAGCACAACCCGCAGCTCAACCTGCGGGATGCATGGTCGAGCCTGACGGTTAATGGCGGGGCACAGATTCGCGATCTGCTCACGCGGCTAGCGGCTCACGACCAGGTCACCATCCAGGCGCAGTTCGACAACCAGCAACTCACCTTCCCGTTGCACTTGGTGGAAGATGAGTTTCATGCTGTGCATTTACGCTTGGGCGTACCGAGCATTTTTGAAGATGGGCCGATGATCCGCCCGTGGCGCCTGGCGCTTGAAACGCCGGTGGCGCTGGAAAACATCAAGGGCTACTCCAGCGCGCTGTGGGTGCACGAAGTGTCATTCAAAGGGGTGCTGGTAGAGGTGCGTGGCCGGGTCAAACCGCCAAAGACGTTTTCCCTGTGGTTCAGCCCTTCCGGCTACGAACGCATCGCCCTGCGCGGTACGCTGGAGCGGGTAACCGCCCGCGGCCTGTTCGCCTACCGCCTGAGCCAAAGCGATGCTGATGAGATCGAACGGTTACGCCAGTTCATCCTGCACCAGCATCGCCTGGTCCATCCTCACGTTCATGCCTGAGACTCCAGATGGCCGCTGAGCAGTTGCTGCAAGCGGCGCGGCATCCAGCGTCCGTCATTGCCCAGGCAACCAATCGACGAACCTGCCAGGCTGTGTTCCGCCAGGTCCGACGCCTCACCAGCCAGCAACAACGGGCAATCGAGGGTGAAGGCCAGGCGATTGAGCCGTGACGCCAACTCTGCGCCAGGGGCATGGTTGGAAAACAGCACCAGGGCTTGCGGCCGAGTGCGCTCGCAGATCAGCGTCAACTCATCCAGTGGCTGGCCAACGCCCAGGACCTTGACCGCCAGTTTCTCGCTCGACATCAACAAGCCCGCCACCAGCAACTCCAGCTCACGGCACTCTCCGGCAATGGCTGAGAGCAACACCCTGGGCACTGGCGAGGCACAGGCCATTTGCAGGCACCGTGCGACGCGCGAGCGCAGGAAATTGTCGAAGAACAGCCACTCGCTGGCTTGGCCAAAGCGGCCTTGGTGACGTAACAATTGCTGCCACAGCGGTACCAAAATGTCCTGGAACACCACGGTCGTCGAATAGACGCTGAAGATCTGGCCGTACAACCGGTCGAGCTCACGATCATCAAAGGCACTGATGGCCTGCCGCAGTTGCGCCTGCCATTGGCGCCACTCCAGCTCGGTATCGCTGCGTGACGCTGTAGCCGGCTCGTTGGGCTGTGGGTCGCGCGCCAAAAGCTTGCCGACTTTGCTCACCGCTACGCCACGCTCGATCCAGTCGAGGATGCGGTGCACGGTTTCGATATCGGTGCTTGAGTAAAGCCTGTGCCCACTTTCGGTGCGTACAGGCTGGATCAAACCGTAGCGACGCTCCCAGGCACGTAGCGTTACCGGGTTCACGCCTGTGAGTTTTGCCACTTCACGAATCGGAAACAGGCCCTCGCAGTCAGTGTGGCTGTCGGGTGTCGTTTCGCGAAGAGGCGCAGTGATTTCAGGCATCAGCAGTCAAAAAACTTGTATGAATTTGGATCCTATTTAACGCCGATTGAACTGCATGATTCAAGATCTACGGCGATCCATCCGAAGTTTCTGGCGTATTTGGGCAAAACCGGAATAATCCTTGCCTGTTCTTTTGCGTCGCTGCACCACCCCGCAGCTTCGTTCGTGCGCCGCCTACCCGGCTCGGCGCACTTGCTGATTTGGAGATATACGATGTCTACCTCACCCGTCACCTTGATGGTTGCGCGCCGCGTGGCCAAAGGTCGCTACGAAGAACTGATGGCCTGGCTGCGCGAAGGCGAGCAATTGGCGACTGACTTCCCCGGTTACCTGGGCTCCGGCGTGCTGGCGCCACCACCCCATGATGATGAATTCCAGATCATCTTCCGCTTCGCCGATGAAAAAACCCTGCACGCATGGGAGTTCTCCGCTTCGCGCAGCGCGTGGCTGAGCCGTGGCAGCGAGCTATTTGCCAACCCGTCGGAACACCGTGTCAGCGGTATCGATGGCTGGTTCGGCGCAGCGGGTGCCCGCCCGCCACGCTGGAAACAGGCGGTGGCCATCTGGTTGGCTTTTTTCCCGGTATCGTTGCTGTTCAACTTCGGCCTGGGGCCGCTGCTCAGCGAGTTGGACCTGTTCAGCCGCGTACTGGTCAGCACCGCAGCCCTGACCCCGCTAATGGTTTACCTTTTTATACCGCTGTCGACCCATCTGCTGGCGAACTGGCTGCACCCTTCGCCCCCTCGCAAAGTCACTGAAGCCGCCGCTTGAGTACAGGGAGGCCGGGGCGCTGGTATAGTTTGAGCCTGCCAGCGACTTGAGCCTCCCATGAATGCAACCAACGCTCCGATCCTGATCACCGGTGCCGGCCAGCGTGTCGGCCTGCATTGTGCCCAGCGCCTGTTGGATGAAGGCCAATCGGTGATTTTCAGCTACCGCAGTGAACGTCCCGGCGTGCAGGCACTGCGTGAGCGGGGCGCCATCGGCGTGTTTGCCGACTTCTCCAGCGAAGCCGGCGTATTGGCTTTCATCGCCGCAGTGAAAACCCATACTCAAAGCCTGCGAGCGATCATCCACAACGCTTCAGCCTGGGTCGCCGAAACCCCGGGCGACGAAAGCCGTGCCTTTATCGACATGTTCAGCGTGCACATGCTTGCGCCGTATCTGATCAACCTGCATTGTTCACCTTTGCTGCAACGTTCGACACCCGCCGATATCGTGCATATCAGCGATGACGTGGTGCGCAAGGGCAGCCAGCAGCACATCGCCTATTGCGCCACCAAGGCCGGGCTCGACAGCCTCACGTTATCGTTTGCCGCACAGTTCGCGCCGCTGATCAAGGTCAACGGTATCGCACCGGCGATGGTGATGTTCAACGAAGGCGATGACGCGGCCTATCGCGCCAAGGTCCTGGCCAAGTCGGCCCTGGGCATCGAACCCGGGCCCGAGGTGATCTACCAGAGCGTGCGTTACCTGCTGGACAATCCCTATGTCACCGGTACCACCCTGACCGTCAACGGTGGGCGGCATATCAAGTAAGCCGTTTACGAGGATGTTGTATGACCTTATCCCTGCCCCACCACTACCGCGAGATCCTCAAGGGCCTGGGCGAAGACCCGCAGCGCGAGGGCCTGCTCGATACGCCCAAGCGTGCCGCCAAGGCCATGCAGTACCTGTGTCATGGCTATGAGCAGAATCTGGAGGAAATCGTCAACGGCGCGCTGTTCGCGTCAGACAATGACGAGATGGTGATCCTCAAGGACATCGAGTTGTACTCGTTGTGCGAGCATCACTTGCTGCCCTTCATCGGCAAGGCCCATGTGGCCTATATTCCGACCGGCAAGGTGCTGGGCCTGTCAAAACTGGCGCGCATTGTCGACATGTTCGCCCGGCGCCTGCAGATCCAGGAGAACCTCACGCGGCAAATCGCCGACGCCATCCAGGATGTGACCCAGGCCGCCGGCGTGGCGGTGGTGATCGAAGCCAAGCACATGTGCATGATGATGCGCGGCGTGGAGAAACAGAATTCAACCATGAACACCTCGGTGATGCTCGGCGCCTTTCGCGAGTCGAACACCACCCGCATGGAGTTCCTGCAACTGATTGGACGGAGCAAGTAGCAATGCCACAACTTCAACCAGGCATGGCGCGTATCCGGGTCAAGGACCTGTGCCTGCGCACCTTTATCGGCATCAACGAGGACGAAATCCTCAACAAGCAGGATGTGCTGATCAACCTGACCATCCTGTATGCCGCCCAGGAAGCCGTGCGTGACAACGACATCGACCACGCCCTGAACTACCGCACCATCACCAAGGCCATCATCGCTCACGTCGAAGGCAATCGCTTTGCCCTGCTGGAGCGCCTGACCCAGGAACTGCTGGACCTGGTGATGAGCAACGAATCGGTGCTATACGCCGAAGTCGAAGTGGACAAGCCCCACGCGCTGCGCTTTGCCGAGTCGGTTTCGATCACTCTGGCCGCCAGCCGCTGATACTAAGTGAGCCCTATGAACGACCAACAACGCCTCGAACTCGAAGCCGCCGCCTTTCGCCGATTGGTGGCCCACCTGGACAGCCGCAAGGATGTGCAGAATATCGACCTGATGAACCTCGCCGGCTTCTGCCGCAACTGCCTGTCCAAGTGGTACAAGGCCGAGGCCGACGAACGCCAGATCGAGGTCAGCCTCGATGACGCCCGTGAAGTGGTGTACGGCATGCCGTACGCCGAGTGGAAAGCCCAATACCAGCAAGAAGCCAACGCAGACCAACAGGCCGCGTTCGCCAAAGGAAAGCGTCATGACTGATTTGAACACCCTGCGCTCCAGCCTCAACAGCGGCGAACACGTCTTTGCCGATACCTTGGCGTTCGTCGCGGCGGGTTACGACTACCAGCCGCAAGCTTTCATCAACGGCGGTGTGGAAAATGCCGCTGGGCAGAATGAAGGGTCGTGCAAGACCCTGGGTTTGGCGCTGCTGGAAGGGTTGAGTGATAAGGAAGCACTGCTGGCGTTTGGTGAGCATTACCGGTCGGTGGTGGCGACGCCTGAGGGCAGTGACCATGGCAATATCCGAGCGTTGATTGCCCATGGACTGGCCGCAGTGAAGTTTGCTGAACAGCCTCTGACTCGCCGCTGATTTAATAACCAACCCCGCTCAATGTGGGAGCCGGGCTTGCCCGCGATGGCGGTGGTGACTATCACACCGCTATCGCAGGCAAGCCAGCTCCCACACTTGTTTAGCGGTGTAGGTTAGATCGCAGGCATAAAAAAACCGGCTTTCGCCGGTTTTTTTGAGTCAACGGGTTTAGAACGAAGCGTCCTTCAAACCGTCGAGGTAACGCTCGGCATCCAGGGCCGCCATGCAACCGGCGCCGGCCGAGGTGATGGCCTGGCGGTAAACGTGGTCTGCCACGTCGCCGGCAGCGAAGATACCTTCGATGTTGGTCGCAGTTGCATTGCCTTCACGGCCGCCCTGCACCACCAGGTACCCGTCCTTGGCTTCCAGTACGCCTTCGAACAGTGAGGTGTTCGGAGTGTGGCCGATAGCGATGAACACGCCGTCGACTTTCAGCTCGTCGAAACTGCCGTCGTTGTTTTTCAGACGGGCGCCGGTCACACCCATGTTGTCGCCCAGGACTTCATCCAGGGTGGCGTTGAGCTTGAGAATGATCTTGCCTTCAGCGACACGGGCGTGCAGCTTGTCGATCAGGATCTTCTCGGCGCGGAAGGTCTCGCGGCGGTGAACCAGGGTCACGGTGCTGGCGATGTTGGCCAGGTACAGCGCCTCTTCCACGGCAGTGTTGCCACCGCCGACCACGGCAACCGGCTTGTTGCGGTAGAAGAAACCATCGCAAGTGGCGCAGGCGGAAACACCCTTGCCCATGAACGCTTCTTCCGACGGCAGGCCCAGGTAACGCGCACTGGCACCAGTGGCAATGATCAGTGCATCGCAGGTGTACACACCGCTGTCACCGGTCAGTCTGTAAGGCTTTTTCGAGAAGTCGACCTGGTTGATATGGTCGAAGACGATCTCGGTTTCAAAGCGCTCGGCGTGCTCTTTCATGCGTTCCATGAGCACCGGGCCAGTCAAGCCATGGACATCGCCCGGCCAGTTGTCGACTTCAGTAGTGGTGGTCAACTGACCGCCCGCCTGCATGCCGGTGATCAGCAGCGGCTTGAGATTGGCCCGGGCAGCGTAGACAGCGGCGCTGTAACCGGCAGGGCCGGAACCGAGAATAATCACTCGGGAATGACGGGTATCAGACATGACTCACTCCTACCGACCGCCCGGACCACAGGGCGGCGGGAATAAAAAAGGACCGCGAAGCACTTGGGGAAGGCTTTGACTCGCCAGGTCCTGAAAAATAATGGGTGCAGCGTATCGAGGGGGGCAAGATTAAGGAAATACGCAATAACAATCCAGCTCATAGGTGTTCTCTATGCGTGCAATCAAGCTAATCGACACCTTTGTAACCCTGGATGTCGCCTACCTGCCCGCGCTTTCACATCAGGTGCAAAGCCGGTAAGGTCGGCGCGTTCGCCATTTTGCTCGGAGTACCCCATGCCCGCCCCTGCTCTTTCCGGCCCGCAATACCTGCGTGAAGGCCTCAAACTGGTGTTGAGCCCAGGCCTGCGCCTGTTTGTGCTGTTGCCGTTGGCGATCAACCTGGTGCTGTTCGTCGGGTTGATCTATTTCGCCGGCCATCAGTTCAGCCTGTGGGTCGACAGCTTGATGCCGACGCTGCCCCACTGGCTAGGCTTTTTGAATTACCTGTTGTGGCCGCTGTTTGTCGTGCTGGTGGTGCTGATGGTGTTTTTCACCTTCACCATGCTCGCCAATATTATCGCCGCGCCGTTCAACGGGTTTCTCGCCGAGAAGGTCGAGGTCGTGGTACGTGGCACCGACGACTTCCCGCCGTTCAGTTGGGGTGAGCTGGCTGCCATGATCCCGCGCACCCTGGCGCGGGAGATGCGCAAGCTGGGTTACTTCCTGCCACGTGCCATCGGCCTGTTCATCCTGTCGTTCATCCCGGTGGTCAACCTGATCGCGGCGCCGTTGTGGCTGCTGTTTGGCGTGTGGATGATGGCGATCCAGTACATCGACTACCCGGCCGACAACCACAAGCTGGGCTGGAACGAAATGCTCGCGTGGCTGCGTCAGAAACGCTGGCAGAGCATGAGTTTTGGCGGCATTGTCTACTTGGTACTGCTGGTGCCGGTGGTCAACCTGTTGATGATGCCAGCGGCGGTGGCCGGGGCGACGTTGTTCTGGGTGCGGGAGCAAGGCGCCGAGGCGATGGCGCAGCCGGCGGTGGCCAAGTCATAAATCCATCATCGCCCTGACACAATGGCGACATGGCCCACGCAGACACTGTGGGTCATGACGACAGCCTCGCTTCACATCACCCTCATTACCGAAACCTTCCCGCCGGAAATCAACGGGGTGGCCAATACCCTTGGCCGCCTGTGCGAGGGTTTGCGTTCACGCGGCCATCAGGTCGAGCTGGTACGCCCACGCCAGAGTGCCGACCAAAACCGCTCCAGCGACGATGAACTGCTGCTGTGCCGCGGCTGGCCACTGCCGGGCTATCCAGGCTTGCAATGGGGCCAATCGTCAATGCGCAAGTTGCTGCGCCGCTGGACGCGGCAACGCCCGGATGTGCTGTATATCGCCACGGAAGGGCCGCTGGGGCTCTCGGCGCTGCGCGCTGCGCGGCGCCTGGGGATCGGCGTAGTCAGCGGCTTTCATACCAACTTTCAGCAGTATTCGAACCAGTATGGCTTGAGCCTGTTGAGCCGCGTGGTCACCCATTACCTGCGCTGGTTTCATAACCGCTCGAGCCTGACCCTGGTACCGAGCGCCAGCCAGCGCCTGGAGCTGGAGCGCCGGCATTTTGAGCGTCTGGATATGTTATCCCGGGGTGTCGACAGCCAATTGTTCCACCCGGCCAAACGCGATAACGCCATGCGTGAAAATTGGGGGTTGGAGAACCACGATATTGCTGTGCTGCATGTGGGACGCCTGGCCCAAGAGAAGAACCTGAAGCTGCTCAAGCGCTGCTTTGATGCCTTGCAGGCTGCCTATCCAATGCGGCGGATGAAGCTGATTGTGGTCGGTGATGGCCCCCAGCGCTCGTCGATGGAACACGATTTGCCCGATGCAGTGTTCTGCGGAACGCAGCGCGGCGAAGAGCTGGCAAGGCATTACGCCTCAGGGGATTTGTTCCTGTTCCCCAGCCTGACCGAAACCTTCGGCAATGTGGTGCTTGAAGCGATGGCGTCTGGCCTGGGCGTGGTGGCTTACGACCAGGCCGCCGCGAGCCAGCATCTGCGCCATGGCTATAGCGGCGCACTGTCGATGCCTGGGGATGAAGACGCATTTTGCGACGCGGCCATCTGGCTGCTGGAGGAGCGCGAAACGTTGCGCAGAGTGCGCTTGAACGCCCGACAACATGCCAGCCGTCAGGGCTGGCCGGCGATTATCGAGCAGTTCGAGCGCCAGTTGCGCGGGGTATGCGAGGACGGCCAACCGGTGCCCGCCCTCTTACCGCTCACACCAGAGTCATCAACGCCTCACGACTGAAGGGCAAGATGTCACTCTCGCGCCCTTCGCGCACCTTCACCGCCCAATCCGGGTCCACTAGCAAGGCACGGCCCACTGCCACGAGGTCGAACTCATCGTTGTTCAGGCGCTCCAGCAGTTTCTCCAGGCTGGCAGGCTGGGCAACTTTGTCGGTGTTGACCATGAACTGCAGGAACTCGCCATCCAGGCCCACGCTGCCTACTGTGATGGTTGGCTTACCGGTTAGCTGACGCGTCCAACCGGCGAGGTTAAGGTCGGAGCCTTCAAATTCCGGCTCCCAGAAACGACGGGTGGAGCAGTGGAAAATATCCACGCCAGCGTCAGACAGTGGCTTGAGAAACTCACCCAACGCCTCAGGGGTTTGCACCAGGCGCGCGGTGTAGTCCTGCTGCTTCCACTGGGAGAAACGCAAGATGATCGGAAAGTCCGGGCCGACAGCGGCGCGGGTGGCCTGGATCAGCTCAATGGCGAAGCGCGAACGGTTGGCCAGGCTGCCACCGTATTCGTCGGTGCGCTGGTTGCTGCCTTCCCAGAAGAACTGGTCCACGAGGTAGCCGTGGGCACCGTGGATTTCCACGCCGTCCATGCCGATGGCCTGGGCATCCTTGGCGGCCTGGGCGAAGGCGTTGATCACGTCCTTGATGTCCTGTTTGGTCATGCCGTGCACAACGACATTGCCGTCCTTGAGCTTTTCCATCGGGCCATAAGCCGGCACGCTGGCATCAGGCTCAGTGCCCATACGGCGCACACTGCCCACATGCCACAGCTGCGGAACAATCTTGCCGCCTTCGGCGTGGACTGCATCGACCACTTTCTTCCAGCCAGCCAAGGCGGCTTCACCGTAGAAATGCGGCACGTTGGGGTAGCCATTGGAGGCTGGGTGCCCGACCACGGTGCCTTCAGTGATGATCAAGCCCACACCGGCAGCGGCACGGCGGCGGTAGTACTCAATGACTTTGGAATTGGGTACGCCGCCAGGGGAGAACGAGCGAGTCATGGGCGCCATGACCACGCGGGTCGACAGTTGCAATGCACCGAGCTGGAAGGGTTTGAACAAGGCTTGGACGGGCATGGAACGCTCCACGGGAGAGTGAATTTATGATGCGGATAATATGGAGAGCCTGCAGCGCTGAGTAGCACTATTGATCTAAATGATTAAGGAGTAAAAGCGGGACGCGGAGCGCCCAGGGTGGCATTCCCACGCAGAGCGTGGGAACGATCAACGATCAACGCAGAGCGTAGGAACGATCAGGCCTTCACTGACGTCAGCTCAAGGCTTTTTCGATGGCCTGGATGATGGAGGGGTCTTCCGGGGGCGTGCGTGGTGAGAAGCGCGCAAGTACACGGCCATCCTTACCCAACAGGAATTTCTCGAAGTTCCAGGTGATATCCCCGGGGAATTCAGCGCCCTCGCCCGCCAGCAAACGGTACAACTGGTGCCGATCAGGCCCGTTGACCTCGATCTTGCTGCCCAGTGGAAAGGTCACGCCGTAGTTCAGGCTGCAGAACTGCTGAATCTGCTCCTCGGTGCCCGGCTCCTGGCCTGCAAACTGGTTGCATGGCAAGCCGAGCACTGTGAACCCTTGGTCCTTGTACTGCTGATAGAGGTTTTCCAACGCCGCGTATTGCGGGGTCAAACCACATTTGGACGCAACATTGACCACCAGCACAACTTGGCCCTTGAAAGGCGCCAGCGGTAGCGCTTGTCCGTCCAGGGCTTTGAGTTTCAGATCGTGGAAAGCACTCATGACGAACTCCAGATATCCCATGTTCTTTGCATTGCAGCCCTTCGGAGCTTACAACCGGCAAAGCTGCAATCATAGACGCCGGTGACAAAACTCGCCTGCAGGTTACTGAGCGGTCGGCCATGGCAGAATCGGAATTGCCGTCACCGCATTCTGCGGGCTGCCTTCGATCAAACGGTCGCTATAGACCAGATACACCAGGGTGTTGCGCTTCTTGTCGAGGAAACGCACCACCTGCATGGTCTTGAATACCAGCGAGGTGCGCTCCTTGAACACTTCGTCGCCGTCCTTGAGCTCACCCTTGAAGTGGATCGGGCCCACCTGGCGGCAAGCGATCGAGGCTTCGGCACGGTCTTCAGCCAGGCCCAGGCCGCCCTTTACCCCGCCGGTCTTGGCACGCGACAAGTAGCAGGTCACGCCATCGACCTTGGGGTCGTCAAACGCTTCAACCACAATCCGGTCGTTGGGGCCGACGAACTTGAACACCGTCGACACCTGGCCGACTTCTTCGGCCGAAGCCAGCAGCGGTATGGCCAACAGCAGGCCGAGCAATCCCTTCATCACGCGCATCGTGTATTTCCTATGGTTAAACCAGGATCAGGTTGTCGCGGTGAACCAGTTCCGGTTCCGCCATATAGCCCAAGAGTCCGACAATGGCGTCGGAAGATTGTCCAATAATCTTCTGTGCTTCCAGGGCGCTGTAATTGGCCAGGCCGCGCGCAATCTCGCGACCGTCTGGCGCAACGCACACCACCATCTCGCCACGGCGGAAGCTGCCCTGCACCAACTTCACACCCACCGGCAGCAAGCTCTTGTTGCCTTGGGACAAGGCCGATACGGCCCCCGCATCCAGCACCAGCGTGCCACGGGTTTGCAGGTGCCCGGCCAACCATTGCTTGCGCGCCGCCAGCATGCCGCGTTCCGGCGACAGCAGCGTACCGATGCGCTCACCGGCCTTGAGGCGATCGAGCACGCGCTCCAGGCGCCCGCCGACGATGATGGTGTGGGCACCGGAACGCGCGGCCAGGCGAGCGGCGCGCAGTTTGGTCTGCATGCCGCCACGGCCCAGGGCACCACCGACACTGCCGGCGACCGCATCCAGCGCCGGGTCGTCGGCGCGGGCTTCATAGATAAGCTGGGCATCGGGGTTGTTGCGCGGGTCGGCGTCGAACATGCCATCGCGGTCGGTGAGGATCACCAACAGGTCAGCCTCTACCAGGTTGGCCACCAGGGCGGCCAGGGTGTCGTTGTCACCGAAGCGGATTTCGTCGGTGACCACAGTGTCGTTCTCGTTGATGACCGGGATGACCTTGAGCTCCACCAGCGCGCGCAAGGTGCTGCGGGCGTTGAGGTAACGCTTGCGGTCGGACAGGTCGTCGTGGGTCAGCAACACCTGCGCCGTGTGGCGGCCGTGCTCGGCAAAGCTGGACTCCCAGGCTTGCACCAGGCCCATCTGGCCGATGGCGGCAGCGGCTTGCAGTTCATGCATCGCGCTGGGTCGCGCGGTCCAGCCGAGGCGGCTCATCCCGGCGGCAACCGCTCCGGACGACACCAGCACCAACTCAACGCCTGCTTCATGCAAGGCCACCATCTGCTCGACCCAGACGCTCATGGCTGCGCGATCCAGACCTTTGCCATCCGCCGTCAACAGCGCACTGCCGATTTTCACGACCCAGCGCTGCGCACCTGTCACTTTGCTCCGCATCATCTTCAACCTTAGAGTGAGGGCCGCGCGACCCAGCGCTGCCCATAACGTTATACCCGGATACCAAAACGCCGCTCCAGAGAGCGGCGTTCAAGTTTATCGCAACGGATCAGTCACGCACGTAAATGATTTCCGGACCGTCTTCATCATCCACGTCTTCTTCGTCCCAATCATCGTCGCCGATGTCGTGGACCGACTTCACGCCGCTGCGGCGCAGAGCACGCTGGTCGTCCAGGGCCTGCAACTGGGCGCGGGCTTCGTCTTCGATCTGCTGGTCGAGCTCGGCGAGTTCGGCCTTGTACACCGGGTCGGCCGCCAGGCGGTCGGCACGGTCTTCCAGGTAACGCATGATGTCGCGGGTCAGGCGCTCGGTGCCTTCTTTGGCGATGGCCGAGATGACGTAGACCGGACCTTCCCACTCCAGGCGATCAACGATCTCCTTGACGCGCTCTTCGTGCTCTTCTTCAAGAATCTGGTCGCACTTGTTCAGTACCAACCAGCGATCGCGCTCGGCCAGGGCCGGGCTGAACTTGGTCAGCTCGCTGACGATGACTTCGGCGGCGTCTGCGGCGCTGGTGTCATCCAGCGGCGCCATGTCGACGAGGTGCAGCAGCAAACGGGTGCGGGACAAGTGCTTGAGGAAGCGGATGCCCAGGCCAGCACCGTCGGAAGCGCCTTCGATCAAGCCAGGAATGTCGGCAACCACGAAGCTCTTCCAGCGGTCGACGCTGACCACACCCAGGTTTGGCACCAGAGTGGTGAACGGGTAGTCGGCGACTTTCGGCTTGGCAGCCGACACCGAGCGAATGAAGGTACTTTTACCCGCGTTCGGCAGACCCAGCAGGCCCACGTCCGCCAGTACTTTCATTTCCAGCTTCAGGTCGCGCTGCTCGCCCGGCTTGCCCGGCGTGGTCTGGCGCGGTGCACGGTTGGTACTGGACTTGAATCGGGTGTTACCCAGACCGTGCCAACCGCCCTGCACAACCATCAGCTTCTGGCCGGCCTTGGTCAGGTCGCCAATCACTTCCTGGGTCGCAGAGTCGATGATCGTGGTGCCGACCGGTACGCGCAGTACCAGATCTTCACCTTTTTTACCGGTGCAGTCGGTGCTGCCGCCGTTGGAGCCACGCTCGGCATCGAAGTGCCGGGTGTAACGGTAGTCGACCAGGGTGTTGAGGTTTTCGTCGGCCATCATGTAGATGGAACCGCCGTCACCGCCGTCACCGCCGTTTGGACCACCGTTTTCGATGAATTTTTCGCGACGGAAACTCATGCAACCGTTACCGCCGTCGCCTGCTTTTACTCGGATGGAAACTTCATCAACGAACTTCATAACAAAACGCCTCTCGCCGCATGGACGAGCTTAAGAAACCAAGACATAAGACTCTTGCAAAAATGAGCGCAGCGACCTCAATCAGCGACCGCAAACCTGCGCCTGAGCTCATCACAAACAGCTTTGCAAGAGACTCACTCCACAAACGAAAAAGCCCCGTCGCAAGACAGGGCTTTTCCAGCGATCTCGCAATTAAGCTGCGACAACGCTCACGTAACGGCGGTTGAACGCGCCCTTTACTTCGAACTTGATCACGCCTTCGATTTTAGCGAAGAGGGTGTGATCTTTACCCATGCCAACACCGTAACCGGCGTGGAATTGGGTGCCGCGCTGACGCACGATGATGTTGCCCGGAATGATTTTCTGGCCGCCATACATCTTCACGCCAAGGCGTTTGGCTTCTGAGTCGCGACCGTTACGGGTACTACCACCAGCTTTTTTGTGTGCCATGAGTCAATTCTCCTAGTGAGGAATTAGGCTGAAATTAAGCCTGAATACCGGTGATTTTGATCTCGGTGTACCACTGGCGGTGGCCCATACGCTTCATGTGGTGCTTACGACGACGGAACTTGATGATGCGGACTTTATCGTGACGACCTTGGGAGATCACTTCAGCCACAACGGTAGCGCCAGCAACAACTGGAGCGCCGATGTTCACGTCATCGCCATTGGCGACCAACAGAACGCGATCAAAAGTAACGGATTCGCCAGTAGCGACTTCCAGTTTCTCGATCTTCAGGTATTCACCTGGGGCGACTTTGTATTGCTTGCCACCAGTAACAATTACTGCGTACGACATGGTATTTCTCCGATAATCCTGCTCACCCAGCGCTTTATAAGAAGAGGTATTGGCTGGCATGGCTGCATGGGATGGACGTCCCGAATGCAATTGCGTAAGGCAGGTGCTGCCCAGGAAGTTCAGGGTGCGCGATTGTACGCAAGCTATGGGAGGCTTGCAAGGGGCCGTCTATCGCGCCTTGACACCCGGGGGTGAGGGTCCTAGCATGCCGCGCAACCCTTCTGGAGCGACTGTCGCTGATGCAACCCCAAGCTTTCTACCGCGCGGTCGCGGACGATTTTAGCGCCGTCGACGGCATCATCAAGCAGCAGCTGACGTCTAAAGTGCCGCTGGTCTCCAAAATTGGCGACTACATTACGTCGGCGGGCGGCAAACGCCTGCGTCCTTTATTAGTGTTGCTGTGCGGCAAGGCCCTGGGCCGTCAAGGCGATGACCTGCGCCTACTGGCCGCCACGATCGAATTCCTGCACACCGCCACCCTGCTGCATGACGACGTGGTCGACATGTCCGGTATGCGCCGTGGTCGCGAGACCGCAAACGCGATGTGGGGCAATGCGCCCAGCGTGTTGGTGGGCGACTTCCTGTATTCGCGCTCGTTCGAAATGATGGTGGAACTGGGCTCGATGCCCGTGATGAAGATTCTTTCACAGGCCACACGCATCATCGCCGAAGGCGAAGTGTTGCAACTGTCCAAAGTCCGCGATGCCAGCACCACTGAAGAAACCTATATGGAAGTGATTCGCGGCAAAACCGCGATGCTCTTCGAAGCCTCTACCCACAGTGCAGCCGCGCTGTGTGGCGCCACCGCCGAACAGGCCGAGGCCCTGCGCACGTTCGGTGATCACCTGGGCGTGGCGTTCCAACTGGTGGATGACCTGCTCGACTACAAGGGCGACGCTGAAACCCTGGGCAAGAACGTCGGTGACGACCTGGCCGAGGGCAAGCCGACCTTGCCGCTGATCTACACCATGCGCGAAGGCACGCCGGAACAGGCTGCCCTGGTGCGCAAGGCGATCCAGAAAGGCGGGATCGAAGACCTGGAAGCCATCCGTGCCGCCGTAGAAGCCTCGGGCTCCCTGGAGTACACCGCGCAACTGGCGCGTGACTACGTGGCGCGGGCGATCACATGCCTGGAAGCGCTGCCGGCCAGTGAATACCGGGATGCCCTGGTCGAGCTGAGTGAGTTTGCGGTCGCCCGTACTCACTGATTCCGCGCTGTTTAATGTGGGAGCTGGCTTGCCTGCGATGACGGGAGTGAATTCACTGCCGCTATCGCAGGCAAGCCAGCTCCCACATTAGGACGAGTCCAACCCCACCCGCGTTTAAAACCCTATATAATGTGCGACTTTTAGCCATCCCTGACTTTCTAGGAGCTTTAGTGAGCACGTTGCCACCCTGCCCAAAATGCAATTCCGAATACACCTACGAAGACGGCGCCCAACTGGTCTGCCCGGAATGCGCCCATGAGTGGTCCGCCAACGGCGAGGCCGAAGTGGTCGGCGATGAGACCGTGAAGAAAGACTCTGTGGGCAACGTCCTGCAGGATGGCGACACCATCACCGTGATCAAGGACCTCAAGGTCAAGGGCACTTCCCTGGTGGTCAAGGTCGGCACCAAGGTCAAGAACATCCGCCTGTGCGACGGCGACCACGATATCGACTGCAAGATCGACGGGATCGGCCCGATGAAACTCAAGTCCGAGTTCGTGCGCAAAGTCTGAACCTGCTGCATTCCATCCCGCGCCCGCCGCGGGATGGCGTTTCGCCCTCTGCGTTGATCGAACGCAATACCCACACAGAAAAACCCAGAAATTGCCAATAGACGCTTGCTATTCTACGAATAAGAATTATTCTCATTGAAACCCATCAAGGAGAACGACCATGACTTATTTGATAGATGCCTGGCTGGATCGCCCCCACCCTTACCTGCGAATCCTGCATCGGGAAACCGGTGAAGTCTGTGCGGTGCTTGAGGAAGAAGCGCTGAACGAGCTGCAGGACCAGGGCGATCTGGACGTGAATGGCCTGAGTTCCAGTGAGCCTGGTGTGCTGAAGGAAGTGGTGAGGAATCTGTTTCTGTTCTGCTATGCACGAGCGTTGCGCCCGGCGACCGACTTGAATGGCAAGTTCCATCCATGAAGAAACTGGCAAATACCTGTTGGGGCGAACGCGTTCGTCCCAACAGGTAACCAGCAGGCCTTACAGAACGTCGAGCAGCTCGACGTCGAATACCAGAACGCTGTGCGGCGGGATGCTGCCAACGCCTTGAGCGCCGTAAGCCAGTTCGCTCGGCACGTAGAGGCGCCATTTGCTGCCGGCATTCATCAGTTGCAGGGCTTCGGTCCAGCCGGCGATCACGCCACCCACCGGGAATTCTGCAGGCTGGCCGCGCTCGTAGGAGCTGTCGAACACAGTGCCGTCGATCAGGGTGCCGTGGTAGTGAGTACGCACTTGGTCTTCACGGGTCGGCTTGGCGCCGGTACCGGCCGTCAGCACTTCAAATTGCAGGCCGGAAGCCAGGGTGGTGATGCCATCACGCTTGGCGTTTTCCGCCAGGAAAGCCAGGCCAGCGCCCGCTGCAGCTTCGGCCTTGGCAGCGGCTTCGGCTTGCATGATTTCGCGGATCACCTTGAAGCTGGCCGCCATTTGTTCTTGGTCAACACGGCTTGGCGAGCCTGCGAATGCGTCGGTCAGGCCGGCCAGGATCGCGTCCAGGCTGACGCCCGGTGGCGGGTTGTCGCGCAGTTGGTCGCCCAACTGACGGCCGATACCGTAGCTGACGCGGGTTTCGTCGGTGGACAGATTAACTTCGGACATGAAGAGGCTCCGCTGTAGGACGCCACGGTTTCCCGCGCCGCCCAGAACTAAAAGGGCCCGCAGACTAGCACACATGAGCGGGCCGTGATCAGCCCCACCCCGGCATCGCGGTTGCGCGCCGGCGACCCTTCGTCGACGAACAATAAAAGTATTTCAGAATCATCCTTTCCCGCCGATACAGCCCTACACATCTTGGCTGGCTCAAACAAAAACACACCGTCCAGCAGACAGACATCACTCTTCAAGGAGCTTTCGATGAACAGCTGGTTCGGTAACATCAGCGTCAATCTCAAACTCGGCCTGGGCTTCGGCCTGGTGCTGGTCCTCACCTCGATCCTGGCACTCACTGGCTGGACCAGCCTGGGAGGCTTGATCGACCGTAGCAATTGGATGAGCGACATCACCCAGCTCAATGCCTCGCTGACCAAGCTGCGTATCGTGCGCTTGCAATACATGCTGGCCAATGGCGACGAAGCTGTGGCGCAGAACGTGCAGACCAGCCTCGATGCATTCGCCGCCCAGCAACAGAAGCTGCTCGACAGCTTCAAGAGCCCGGAAAACCTCAAGCTGCTCAATGAGCAGAAAGCCGTCATTACCGCTTACCGCCAGTCCCTGAACAAAATGCGCGAGGCGTACCGCAATGGCAACGCTGCGCGCGATGTCATGGGCGCCAAGGCCGACATTGCCAACGCGCAAATCAATGCGCTGGAAACCAGTGTGCAGCAGTCATCCGACAGCCCGGAACGCTTCACGCAGTTCCTGGCCGTGACCCAGGCCAAGAACGAATTCATGCAGGCTCGTTACGAAGTGCGCGGCTATACCAATAGCCCCAACGCAGAAACCGAAGCCCGTGCGGCTACACAGCTGGAAAAAGCTGTCGCCGGTTTGAAAGGCCTCAGCGTTGCCTTCGGTACTGGCCAGCAAAGCGCATTGTCCGCACTGGAAACCGCGCTAGGCGCCTACCGCAGCGCCGTGCAGAGCTACAAGGCGGCCAATGCCAATATTGTCACCGCCCGTGCCGAAATGACCATTCAGGGCGCCGACATCGTGACGATCAGCGACAAGCTGTACGACATCCAACTGGAACGTCGCGACGCCGAAAGCACCCAGGCCCGCAGCCTGCAACTGATCAGCACCTTGCTGGCCCTGTTGGTCGGCGTGATTGCCGCGTGGGTGATCACCCGCCAGATCACCCGCCCGATCCAGGACACCCTGGCCGTGGTGGAGCGCATCGCTTCGGGCGACTTGAGCCACAATATCCAGGTGACCCGTCGCGACGAACTGGGCGTGTTGCAGCAAGGCATCCAGCGCATGGGCACCACCCTGCGCGAGCTGATCAGCGGCATTCGCGACGGCGTCACTCAGATCGCCAGCGCCGCCGAAGAGTTGTCAGCCGTGACCGAGCAAACCAGCGCCGGCGTGAACAGCCAGAAGATCGAGACCGATCAGGTCGCCACCGCCATGCATGAAATGACCGCCACCGTGCAGGAAGTTGCGCGCAATGCCGAACAGGCTTCCCAAGCCGCTTCCGACGCTGACGGCCAGGCCCGCGAAGGCGATAAAGTGGTGGCTGAAGCCATCGCCCAGATCGAACGCCTGGCGGCCGAAGTGGCGCGCTCCACCGACGCCATGACGCACCTGCAACAAGAGAGCAACAAGATCGGCAGCGTGATGGACGTGATCAAGGCCGTGGCCGAACAGACCAACCTGCTGGCACTTAACGCCGCCATTGAAGCTGCGCGTGCCGGGGAAGCTGGTCGAGGCTTTGCCGTGGTCGCCGACGAAGTGCGTGGCCTGGCGCAGCGTACACAGAAGTCCACCGAGGAAATCGAAGGCCTGGTGGCCGGCTTACAGAACGGCACCCAACAAGTCGCCAGCGTGATGAACAACAGCCGCAGCCTCACCGACAGCAGCGTCGAACTGACGCGCAAGGCCGGGGTATCCTTGGAAAACATCACCCGCACCGTGTCGAATATCCAGTCGATGAACCAGCAGATTGCCGCAGCCGCCGAACAACAGAGCGCCGTGGCGGAAGAGATCAGCCGCAGTATCGTGAACGTGCGTGACGTGTCTGAGCAGACCGCTACGGCCAGTGATGAGACAGCCAAGTCGAGTGTTGAACTGGCACGCCTGGGTAGCCAGTTGCAGCAGATGGTCAGTCATTTCCGGGTGTAGCACCACAACCATGGTGGCGAGGGAGCTTGCTCCCTCGCCACAAGGGCCTTACCTGCGAACAGGCCAATGGGAGAATCAGCCCTCGCTCTCCTCAACAAACACCAATCGATTCCCAAACGGGTCTCTGATGCTCATCTCCCGCGTCCCCCACGGCGTGTCTTCCACCCCAGGCTTGGCATACCGGTATTCCTTGCCCAGCAATTGCTGCTGATACGCATCGACCCCTTGGGCCTGGACCCGCACAGCCGCCCCTGGCGAAGCATCGCCATGATGCTCGGATAAGTGCAGCACACACTCCCCCAGCGACACTTGCACGTACAACGGAAAATTCGCCTCGAAGCGATGCTGCCAATCGACCTTGAACCCCAGGAAATCGACGTAGAACTCCAACGCCTTGGCCTCGTCGAAAATCCGCAGGATGGGGGTGACTTTTCCTAAGTGCATTTAACTCTCCAAGTGCCGGTCGCTCGTTGCTGGCGAGCGACCACCCTAGCTCAGCAAGCGCTCAAAGTGAACACGCTCAATGGTTGTGAATTTCCCTGATCCTTGCGCTCGACAGTTGATTATTGTCCACATGCACTTCATCGAACTCATAGGAACTTTCTTCAAACTGATTCAAGTGGCCCGACTTGCGCATCCGCTCGATGGTGCCAGGCGCCACACACTGGCGAGCCTCGACGAACTGCGGGTTTACCTCGATATTTTCGTTGAAAGAGACGACGGGAACACCGCGACTGTCGATTTCGTAAAGGTGGTACTTGCCGCCGAGTGCAGCATCACCAAAATGTATCGCCGCCGCCTTTGAGCGAGACGCCATCACGACATTGCCGTCCATCATTTTTGCAGGCCCGGAAAAGAAGTTTGAGTCCCGAAAACCATAATTTGCCGGATCACCGCGACGCTCTACGCGATCCGCCTTTTCGACGCGGTACAACTTGGGTATATCGGTACGTTCAATCATGCCTCGACTGTTGAAATACCCACCATCAGGCACCTGGACGCCGGCCTTGAACGGATTGACCTTGAGCACGTTGCTATCGTCGTACGGCTCGTAATCCCCGGAGGACGTGGCATCGGAAACCACCGAAGACGGCGACTCCTCATTCTCCGACAGTTCGTTTTCCGAGTCCTCGAGTTTGGGCTTCTTCGCCGTAGACGGGCCCTCCTCGACGATCTCATAACGGGGCTGCACTGAGGGACGCTTGGCCCCCCCTTGCAGGTAAATCTCCATGGATGGGTCCCACGCAGGATTCAACCCGTTTGCTGGTTTTTCGGGTAGCCGCGCAGGTTCGGTCGGACTCATCAGCACACCGATCTGCCCGTTCACGCGGCGATAGTTGAAAAACGGCTTTTGCGCCGTCGTCGGTTGAGCGCCGGACTCGACAGCGGGATCGGCCGTGGAAGGGCCGGCCTTGCCGAGGGCGTGAAAAAAAGCCATCGTCGCGACGTCCATCACAGCCGAATGCAGCCCATTCTTGCGCTCGGCCTGAGTGTCACCCTCCACGGCCTGGTCGATTTCCATTCCTACCTGTGCCGTGTAAGAGACGGCGCCAAGCGCCAGACCAATAGGCCCGAGCAAGGCCATGGGGATGGAGAATATTGCGTTGCCGGCTTGCAACAGAGCCAGTGCGTCGTCCTTGCGCACTTCGGCGTTGGATTTCATTTCGGTGTCTGCATCATTGTCGATGCGTTGGCGTGTCTGGCTGGCCATGAAGGAAAACACGTCCCCGCCGATTGGATAATTCAAAGTATCGATAACACTGTCATTCGCTGCCTGGGTGCCTGCACCCAGCTTGGCCAGGGTGACGTCCACGCCGTTGGCACTCAGGGCGCCAAACACGCCCTGCTGACGATCACGCAGCGAGAAATGTTCCTCCAGCACCTTGGCTTTGGCGGGGTCCTTGCTTTGTTCGAGCACCCACTGGTCCACGGCGGCTCGGTCCTTGAAAGTCTGGATCGCGGGTTTTGCGCCGGGGACATAGAGGGTTTCGGTACCACTCTTGGAGATGAAGCGCAGGATGTCATTGGACTTATAACCATTGATATCGAAGCAAAACACCCTGGTGTCCGGACCCGGCGTCGTCTGCGCCTGTAACTGGGCCTTGGACATCGGCCCCTCGAGCGGTACACCTGACGCCGCCGCTTTCATCACCTCGGCATAAGCCTGCGGGCTAAGGCCCTGGCTGGAGTCTTGTTGGTTGAGGGCGCGCGCGGCCCGGGCCTCCATCACGAACTGTTGCTTGGCCAGCATCCGCCACTCGTCGCCGTGCTGCATCCAAAAATTGTCCAGCCTGGTCATCACCTTTTTCTGCAGGTCCCCCTCACGCACCAGGTTCAACAGCTCGCTGGGCTTCATGCGCAGTTGGTTGCCGGCGTCGTAGGTGCCCCTTCCCGGCCCATCCAGGTACAGGCCATAGGCGGCGTCCAGATCACGCCAGGTCTCCACGGCGTTGGGCACGTCATCGTGAATTTTCGAGTAGAGGTATCCCGGCCCCGTCCGGTCGAAAATGAACTTGCCCAGCCGGCTGAAAAAATCCGGCACACTTTCGCTGTCCAGCAACGAAAACGGGCTGGTATTCGAAGACACGAAATGCGCCAGCGCCTGAGCCTTGCCGGCCGTGCCGTAGCGTTCCGCCGAGAAAAAATCACTGGCCACGGCATCGGTCAGCGTCATGGACGACTCGGGAACTCCGCGATGTTCCCACCCGGTCACGGCGCTGCCAGTGTGGGTACTGTTGGCAGGAGAAAACTGATGCAGGTATACCTTGTCGGGGTCGATCCATTGATTGGTCAGGTTCCAGACTTTTTCCTGGATCCAGCCTTTGATCGTGTCACGCGGAAAAGGGAACGCCGACATCGCATCGACGCCCTCATTCACCGCGGCGTCAGGCGACGTGACGGTAGATGAAATGACGGCGTTGCCGGCCCGGTTAGCGAGTTGGCTGGGGCTTACAGGCTGAGTGTTCATACAGGCTCTCCGTAATAAGACCTGCACATGCTAGAGAGCCGTCCTTTGCAATCAATTAGCTTTTTGTAAGCGCTGATTGGCCATATTCAGACACGCTATCGGGCCGATCACTGTCAGATCGCATCCCGCGCACCAAGCTGAAAACCTCGGCGCAAATCACCGCTGCGCGCCAGAAAACGACCCGCACGCCGTGTGTTCGACTGCCCTTCGCTGTAGCTCAAGACGCCGTTTACCCACACACGCTCAATCCCTTCGGCCGCACGCTGAGGCGTCTTGAAATCCGCCATGTCACGCACCCGCGCAGGGTCGAAGAGCACCAGGTCAGCCCAGTGCCCCTCGCGAATTTCTCCTCTTTGGGCCAAGCCGAAACGCGCCGCCGACAGCCCGGTCATTTTGTGTATCGCCGTGTACAACGGGAACAATCCGACATCCCGGCTGAAATGCCCTAGCACCCGTGGGAAAGCGCCCCACAAGCGCGGATGAGGAAACGGATCTTCAGGCAACCCATCCGACCCCACCATCGACAATGGGTGCGCAAGAATGCGCCGTACATCCGCCTCATCCATGCCGTAGTACACCGCCCCCGCAGGTTGCAAACGGCGGGCGGCATCCATCAGCGAAACGCCCCACTCGGCGGCAATCTCCTGCAAATCACGCCCGCCCATTTGCGGGTGCGGTGTGGACCAAGTGATGGTGATGCGAAACGCGTCAGTCACCTGCTTGAGGTCCAGGGTCGAGGAGCTGGCGGCATAGGGGTAGCAATCACAACCCACCGGATGATCTTTTGCCGCTGCTTCCAGGGCCGCCAACAGCTGCGGGCTGCGCCCCCAGTTACCGGCACCGGCGCATTTAAGGTGGGAAATGATCACCGGCACCCTGGCGTGTCGACCGATCAGAAACGCCTCATCCATTGCTTCCAGCACTGGCTCGAACTCACTGCGCAAATGCGTGGTGTACACCGCGCCGTAGGCCGTCAGCTCCTCAACGAGCTGCAGCACTTCATCGGTGTTGGCGTTGAAGGCGCTGGCATAGGCCAGGCCTGTGGATAACCCCAGGGCACCGGCCTCCAGGCTCTCTTGCAACTGCACGCGCATGGCCGCGATTTCATACGGTGTGGCGGTGCGATGCAGGTCGTCCATATGGTTGCTGCGCAGCGCCGTGTGACCGATCAATGCCGCGACGTTCACTGCCGGATGGGCGCCCTGCACCGCGTTGCGATAATCGCTGAACCGCGGATAACAGAACTGCTCACGGTTGCCCAATAAGTTCATCGGGTCCGGCGGGTCGCTGCGCAAACTCACCGGCGAAGCGCTGATACCACAGTTGCCGACAATCACCGTGGTCACGCCCTGGCTGAGCTTGGGCAGCATCTGCGGCTGGCGAATCACTACCGTGTCGTCGTGGGTGTGCACGTCGATAAAACCCGGTGCCAATACCCGGCCATGGCCGTCGATGATCTGCTCGGCCTGGGCTGTGGACAAGTCGCCAATCGTACGGATGCGCCCTGCCTGCACGCCCACATCGGCGACATACCCTGGGGTGTTACTGCCATCGATGATCAGCGCCTGGCGAATCAGCGTGTCGTACTTCATATCAATCTCCAAGCGGCAGGCTACCAGGGCCGCCGCGGTAATCGTCCAGCGCCAGTTTGATCCGGCGCAGGCGTTCCTGGTTGTCGTCCGGCAGGGCCAGCGCCAACTCGGTGGCGAGCAGGTCGATAGCCAGCAGCATGCCGTAGCGGGCCGCAGTGGGCTTGTAGATAAAACTGGTTTCCGCCGATTGCAGCGGCAGCACGACATCCGCCAACTGCGCCAGCGGCGAATCGGCAAGGGTGATGGCAATGATCCGCGCGTCGTAGTTGCGCGCCAGCGTCACTACCTCCAGTAACTCCGGGGTCAGGCCCGTGAGTGAGCAGGCGATCACGGCATGTTCGGGCCCCAGGGTCGCCGCCGTGACACGCATCATCACAGGGTCGTGGCTGGCGGCAATCGGATAGCCCAGACGCACCAGGCGCACCTGCAACTCATCGCTGCACAGGCTCGACGGCCCGCCCATGCCGAACGCATGGATCATCCGAGCCTTGCCCAACAGCTTGACCGCATCGCCAAAGCTGCGCTGATTGAAGCCCGAAAGGTGCTGACGCAACGTCGCCTCGATATCCCCCAGAATCTGCCGATGAAACGCTGACTGTTCTGGCTTGCCCGCCGGGTCCAGGAAGCGGCTGCCCACGCCGCTGGCCTGGGCCAACTGCAGGCGCAAATCGCGCAAGTCACGGCAGCCCACGCTGCGGGCGAAGCGTGACAAGGTGGCGGTACTCACCTCAGCCCGTTGCGACAGTTCCTCCAGGCTGGCGGACGCGGCAAAGCCCACATCCTCAAGCATCAGCTTGGCAATACGCCCTTCGCCGGCACTGAAAGTGTCCTGGCGGGCGCGGATCTGATAGAGGATGTCCATGGGGGCTCCGGGTTACAGGCTCATAACACAAGGGACAGACCGTAGGTCAGGCCGAAGGCGACCAGCGAAATCAGGGTCTCGAGTACGGTCCAGGTCTTGAAGGTCTGGATGACCGTCATATTGAAGTATTCCTTGATCAGCCAGAAGCCGCCGTCGTTCACGTGGGAAAAGATCACCGAGCCTGCACCGGTCGCCAACACCAGCAATTCAGGGTGTGGATAACCCAGGCCCAAGGCGACCGGCGCGACCACCCCGGACGCGGTGGTCATGGCCACCGTGGCCGAGCCGGTGGCGACACGCATCAACGCGGCGAACAGCCAGCCCATCACCAGCGGCGACAACTGGAACGCATGGGCCAGGCCAAGGATTTCATGAGTAACACCAGCGTCCACCAGGATGCGATTCAAACCACCGCCCGCGCCCACCAGCAAGGTAATGCTGGCGGTCGGCGCCAGACATTCGTTGGTGAACTTGAGAATCGACTCGCGGTTGAAGCCCTGGGCCAGGCCCAAGGTCCAGAAACTCACCAGGGTCGCCACCAACAGGGCGATCACCGAGTTGCCGATAAACAACAGGAACTGGTTGAAACCGCTGCCCGGCGTAGAAATCACGTTGGCCCAGCCGCCGATCATCATCAGCACCACCGGCAACAGGATGGTGCCCATGGTCAGCGTAAAGCTGGGCAGGCGTGTACGCGGTTCACGCTCGATGAACTGGCGCTCCAGCGGGTTTTGCGCCGGCAAATGGATGTGCGGCACGATGAACTTGGCGTAGACGGGACCCGCGATGATCGCCGTGGGGATACCAATCAAAATCGCATACAGCACCGTCTGCCCGACCGAGGCGTTATAGGCCAGCACCGCCATCATTGCCGCCGGGTGCGGCGGCACCAACGCATGCACCACCGACAGGCCGGCGACCATCGGCAGCCCGACCATCAGGATCGACACGCCCACGCGCCGCGCCACGGTAAAGGCAATCGGCACCAGCAACACAAAGCCGACCTCGAAAAACAGCGGCAGCCCCACCAGAAACGCAATACACACCATCGCCCAGTGGGCATTGCGCTCACCGAAGCGGTTGATCAGCGTGCGCGCCACCTGTTCGGCGCCGCCCGACTCGGCCATCATCTTGCCGAGCATGGTGCCCAGCGCCACCACCAGGGCGATATGCCCCAGGGTCTTGCCGACACCCGCCTCGTACGAGCCCATGATGGTGTCCGCCGGCATCCCGGCCATCAGCGCCAGGCCGATGGACACCAGGGTAATCACGATAAAGGGGTTGAGTCGGTAGCGTGCGATCAGCACGATCAATGCAATGATGGCGATGGCAGCGTATGCCAACAGCCCGAAGCCCGGTGATGCGGCCATGCGGTACTCCTCGGAAAGGGTCACGTCGAATTGGTTGTGAAACTCATAAATCATTCCCGAGGAGCATTTTCAATTTTCATGAAAGTAATTTTCGCCCACGGATAAGCGCTGTCGCTTGGGGATATGCCCGACATGGGTGGATGAAAATTCGGGGGGTGTTCTTACATGAAGATCAGAGAAGGCGGAAACTCAGTCGCTGCCCTTGAGTCATAGAATGCGCATCCATTGCCCAGGAACCCGCTCATGATTCGCACCACAATTGCCGCCAGCGTCCTGCTCTTGTGCAGCAGCGCTTATGCCGCCGACAACCCTGCCTTGAAAAAATGCATGGACAGCGCCAATACCACCGCCGACATGGTCAATTGCAACGCCCGGCAAACCAAGGTGCAGGACGACCGCCTGAACCGCGCCTACAAAACCGCCCTCGCCGCCCAGGAAGGGCCGCGCAAACAGCAACTGCAAGACGTGCAGCGCCTGTGGATCAAATACCGCGACGCCAACTGCGCCTTCGCAGGCAGCGCCACCGACGGCACGATTGATCAGGTAAACGGCTCAGGCTGCGTGCTGGACATGACCCAGACCCGCGCCCAGGAGCTGGAAGACCTGGTCGGCCCGTAACTGCTACAGCTCCACCCCTGTGGCGAGGGAGCTTGCTCCCGCTGGGCTGCGCAGCGGCCCCAAAATCCTGGGCGCGCTTCGCACGCCAGCGGGAGCAAGCTCCCTCGCCACAGGGGCTCAATCAGTCGTGATGAACCTTGGCGCGCTTGAGCAGTTTTTTGCAGCGCTCGGATAAATGCAGCACCCGCAGGTGCTTGCCAGCCTTGGTGTAGCGCTCGCGCAGGGTCATCAGGGCGGCAATCGCCGAATAGTCGACAAAGCTCAGGTGACGGCAATCCAGTGTGACCTGGGCCGGGTCGTTGGCCGGGTCGAACTGATTCAAAAACGGCGTGGTCGAGGCGAAGAACAACGTGCCATGCAGCCGATAGAGCTTGCTGCCATCGGCCTCAAGGTGTTCATCGGCGTACAGTTCCCGCGCCTGCTGCCAGGCGAAGTTCAGCGCGGCGATGACGATACCGCACAGTACGGCGGTGGCCAGGTCGGTGAACACCGTAATGATCGTAACCGCCATGATCACCAGCACATCATTGAGCGGCACCTTGTTGATCACCCTCAACGATGCCCAGGCGAAGGTCTGTTGCGACACCACGAACATCACGCCCACCAACGCCGCCAGCGGGATCCGCTCGATCAGTGGCGACAGGAACAGAATGAACAACAGAATCATCACCCCGGCAAATACCCCGGAGAAACGCCCACGCCCGCCGGAGCTGAGGTTGATCACGGTTTGCCCGATCATCGCGCAACCACCCATGCCGCCAAACACGCCCGAGACCATATTCGCCGCGCCCAGGGCCACGCTTTCGCGGTCAGGATAACCACGGGTCTCGGTGATTTCGTCGGTGAGGTTGAGGGTCAGCAAGGTTTCCAACAGGCCAACCATCGCCATCAAAAACGCGTAGGGCGCGATGATGCCGAGGGTTTCCAGGGTCCAGGGGATCTGCGGCAGGGCGAAAGTCGGCAAGCCACCGGCGATGTGCGCCATATCGCCCAAGGTGCGCGTCGGCAGGCCAAGCAGGTACACCGCCAGGCCCACACCCAGAATCGCCACCAGCGCTGGCGGTACGGCACGGGTCAGGCGGGGCAACAGATACACAATGGCCATGGTCGCCGCCACCAGCCCGGCCATCACGTACAGCGGCGTGCCGCTGAGCCAGGTTTCACCGCTCTTGAAATGCTCCAGTTGCGCCAGCGCAATGATGATCGCCAGGCCGTTGACGAAGCCGAGCATCACCGAATGCGGCACCATGCGCACCAGCTTGCCCAGGCGCAGCAGGCCGAAAGCGACCATGATCAACCCGCCCAGCAGTACCGTCGCCAGCAAATACTCCACGCCGTGTTGCACCACCAGCGCGACGATCACCACCGCCATCGAACCGGCGGCGCCCGAGACCATGCCCGGGCGGCCGCCGAACAACGCGGTGAGGGTACAAATGATGAAAGCACCGTAGAGGCCCATCAGCGGGTTGAGATGAGCCACCAGCGCAAAGGCGATGCATTCGGGCAGCAAGGCGAAAGACGTGGTGAGGCCGGCCAGGGCGTCGGCGCGCAGACGGGTGAGGTTCATGGAGTACCAGGGAATTGCGGGGGATTAGGCGGGGGATGGTACGGAATTGCGGCGGGTGGGGCTAGTGAAGTGTCAGGTCCGATACACCGAGTCTCCCCTTTCGCGAGCAAGCCAGCTCCCACATTTGGATCTGTGAATAGATTCAAATGTGGGAGCTGGCTTGCTCGCGAAGGCCGCACCGCGGTGCTAAGCGAACATCACACCATCTCGTCGCGAATCCACTCCACCACCGAAGTACGCTTGGGCACCCAACCCAACAGCTCACGAGCGTGCTTGCCGCGCACTCGGCTATTGGAGCCCAAGCCATAGTTGGCCATTTCATACCCCCACTCGGCCTCAGCCTCGGCCAATGACCAATCCTGTGGTTTACCCAGGTTCAGCGCTTGGGCAATCGCCGTGGTCATGTCGATGAATGCTGCTTCGCTGCTTTCCACAAAGTAGAACGTACCCGGGACGTTTTTGGTCAGCGCCAGCAGATACAGGGCGACCACATCTTCAATATGCACGTTGGACCAGATGTTCTGCCCGCTGCCCACATGGCGCACTACCCCGCTTTTGCGCGCCTGCTTGAGCAAGCGTGGCAATTGCACGCTGTCACGCTTTACGCCCAGGCTGTGGCCGTAGATCAGGGTGTTGCAGATCACCGCCGAATTCACACCGTCATTGGCCGCCGCAAGGATCAGGTTGTCGATCGCCACGCGTGCGGCCTTGTCGACGGTCGGCTCTGGCAGGTTGTCTTCAAAGTAGATGACTTCACTGGCCTTGCCGCCCGACGCATCGCCGACGATGCTCGAACCGCTGGTGTGCAGGAACGGCTTGTTTGAGCCTTTCAAGGCAGCCAGCAAGGTTTCTACGGCACCGCGATGGTCGCTGCTGGCGGCGTTGATCACCGCATCGGCCTTCTGCGCCTGCTCGGTCAATACCGCTGCGTCGTCGAGGGTGCCGATCACCGGCGTGATGCCCAGGGCAGTCATTTCGGCGGCTTGCTCGGCGCTGCGCACGAGGCCGGTGACGTGATGGCCGGCGTTGACCAGGCCGGTGGCGATCGAACCGCCGATAAACCCTGCTGCACCGGTAACGAATACATTCATGGAGGTTGCTCCTGACTGGGTAAGTGATGCGCCCAGTATCCAGCCCCCACTACTGCCGAATAAGCCCGTGCGGCCCAATTCACTCTTGCGCTCAGGTCACGAATCAGCGCGCATACCGCGCCAGCTTGGCCTGAATAAAGTCCAGGAAGCACTGGATGCGCAGTGCCAATTGCGAGTTGCGATAGAACACCGCGTGGATCGGCTGGCGATAACCGCTGTTGAATACCTCCAATATGGGCACCAGACGGCCGGCGTCGATGTCATCGACGGTCATGAAATTCGACAGGCAACAAATGCCCTGCCCCTGCAGCGCCAAATGACGCAGGGTTTCGCCACTGGACGCGCTGACGCCGGGCTGAATCAGCCAGCGGTCACCTTCGCCGTGACGCAGCGGCCAGTGGTTGAGGGTCTCGGTGTGGGTGAAGCCCAGCAAGGTATGATCAGCCAACTCGGCAACGGTCGTCGGCGTGCCGTATTGCTTGAGGTATCCGGGGCTGGCCAGAACATGGAGCGGCGTGCTGCCCAGGAAACGCGCATGCAGGGTCGAGTCGGCAAGGGCGCCGATGCGAATGGCGATGTCGGTGCTTTGCTCCAGCAGGTCGATGATCAAATCATCGCTGTTGAGCTCCAACTGGATATCCGGGTAAAGGCTGCGAAATTCGGCGATATACGGCACGACCCCATGCAGCATGAACGGCACGGCGGCATTGATACGCAGGCGGCCGGCCGGTTTTTTCTGGCGCGATGACAGGCGCTCTTCCAGCTCATCCATCTGCGCCAGGATCAGCTTGGCCTGCTCGAAGAAGTACTTGCCCTCCTCGGTCAGGTCCATGCGCCGCGTGGTGCGGTTGATCAAGGTGGTGTCGAGCTTGGCTTCCAGGCGCGACAAGGTGCGGCTGACTGCCGATGGCGTTTGCCCGACTTTTTCGGCGGCGGCGGAAATCGAGCCGCATTCAATCACGCTGACGAAGATCTGTAGCTCATCGGAACGGGCTTTCACGGGCGGTCCTTCATTTATCGGCTGACACGTGCCCGCTCATTATTAACCAGCCAGCAACAAATGGCCTCCCAGCAACGCCATGCCGGTGAAAAATCCACGTTTGAACCACAGCGCACTGATGCGTCGGCGCACCACCTGACCCAGCCACATCCCCAGCAATGCCGGCACCAACGCCAGCAATGACGCGCCCATTTCACCGCCGCCCAGTGCCCCGCGCCAGGCCAGCCCGGCGGCAAGTGCCAACGTCGACACGGTGAACGACAGCCCCAGCGCCTGCACCAACTGATCACGGCTCAAGCCCAGCGCTTGCAGGTACGGCACCGCCGGGATCACGAAGACACCGGTGGCCGAGGTAATGATGCCGGTGATCACCCCGCACAAGGGGCCCAGCCAGCGCTCGGTTCGAGGCGCAACCTTGAAGGTTGGCAGGAATAACCCGCTCAGCGCATACACCAGTAAAGCCGCGCCCAGGGCACGCACCACCCAAGGTCCGCTACCCATGCCCAGCCACAAGGTGCCCAGCCCGGTGCCGAGGAAGATCAGCAACAGCATCGGCCACAGGCGTTTGAGCAAGGCACCCAAGTGCCCGCCAAAGGACAGTTGCCAGAGGTTGGTCACCGTCGAAGGAATGATCAGCAATACCGCAGCCTGCGCCGGCAGCATAGCCAGGCCAAGCATGCCCATGGCTACAGTGGGCAAGCCCAGGCCGATGACGCCCTTCACCGTACCGGCCAGCAGGAAGGTGGTGATGACCAGCGCTGTGAGGGCGGGGCCGAGGTTTTGGTAGAACGCGAGGAAGGTATTCATGCACCGATTGTGCAGGGCTGGAGAGTGGCTGAAAATTCGCCATATACTGAGCCAGCCTCTTGTTTTGTGTGAGGCTGATGACGCTATCGCAGGCAAGCCAGCTCCCACATCTGGAATTGTGAATACATTCAAGTGTGGGAGCTGGCTTGCCTGCGATGAGGCCCTTCCAGTCACTGGGAAACTTCATGCACTTTGACCTCATCGACCTGCGCCTCTACCTGCACATCCTGGACACCGGCAATATCACCGCCGGCGCGGCCCGCAGCCACCTGTCCCTGGCTGCCGCCAGCGCACGCATCCGAGCCATGGAGTCTTCACTGGGCATCGCGTTTCTCGAGCGCGGCCGCCGTGGCGTGACCCCGACACCCGCGGGCAAAGCCCTGGCGCGGCATGCCCGCCTGCTGTTGCAGCAGGCCGACCATCTGCAGCAAGACCTGGCCGAATACGCCAACGGCGTCAAAGGCCAGGTACGCCTGCTGTGCAATACCACCGCCCTTAGCGAGTACCTGCCTGAACTGCTCGCTCAGTTTTTGCGCGAGCACCCCAACCTCGATATCGACCTGCAAGAATTGCCCAGCCTGCGCATCACCCACGCCTTGCGCCAGGGCACCGCCGAGCTGGGGATTATTTCCGATGCGGTAGACACTCACGGCTTGCAGACCCTGGCGTTTCGCGACGACCCGCTGGTGCTGATCATGCCCCTGGACCACCCGTTGACCAGCGCGAGTTTTATCGAGAGCTTGCAATACGACTACGTGGGCCTGGCGGCCAACAGCGCGTTGGCGGTTTACCTGGAAGAACAGGCACTGCACGCGGGCTTTCGCTTGCAGACGCGCATTCGCGCCGACGGTTTTGATGGGGTGATTCGCATGGTCGCCGGCGGTGCGGGCCTGGGCATCGTGCCTCAGGCCGCCTTGGACCGTTGGCCACCTGCACGGCGCTTCAAAGCCCACCCCCTGCAAGAAGAATGGGCCTGCCGCAAACTGTTGTTATGCGCACGCTCGTTCGAGCAACTGCCCGGTTACGTCAGCACATTACTCGCTGCGCTCACCGCCCCCCCTTGTAGGAGCGAGCTCGCTCGCGAAGATCGCCAACGATAACGCGAGCTATCAGGTTTAACGCGGCGCTCTCGGGTTCTTCGCGAGCAAGCTCGCTCCTACAGATGATGCGCGTTTGTGGAAGAAGGTGTAGTAAACCGCCGACAAGATCAGCAGGAACGGCACGCCAAACACCAGTGTCATCTTGAAGGCGTCGGTGAAATAGGTGGTGATCATCACCGCCCCCATCAGCACCAACCCCAGCAACGTGCTGTAGGGAAACAGGCGCAACTGGAACGACAACTTCGCCCCGCCATGACGCTTGCGATAGCGGCGGAAAAACAGGTGAGTGAGGAAGATCATGAACCAGGTGAAGATTGCGCCAAACATCGAGATCGCCATCATCAGGGTGAACGAACTTTCCGGGTACACCACGTTGAGCAACGTCGCCAGGGCAATGCCCGAACTGGACAGCAGCAATGCGTTGAGCGGGATGCCGTTCTTGCTCAGCGCGCCCATGGACTTGGGCGCAAAACCAGCGCGCGAGAGGCTGAACATCATGCGCGTGGTGATGTAGAGCTGACTGTTCATGGCCGACAGCGCCGCGATCAGGATCACGAAATTCATCACCCCGGTGGCACCAGGAATGCCGATGGTCTGCATCACTGTGACAAACGGGCTCTGGGCCTGACCGGCCTGGTTCCACGGCACGATGGCGAGCATCAGCGCCAGGGTCAGCAGATAGAACACCACCAGCCGCACGATGGTAGCGCGGAAGGCTTTCTTCACTGCCTGCTCCGGGTCGGCGGCTTCACCGGCGGCCACGGCGATCATCTCGACACTGAGGTAGCTGAAGATCGACACGATCACCGCGATCCACATGCCACTCAAGCCATGGGGGAAAAAGCCGTCGTGGGCCGTGTAGTTCTGCACCCCGTAGTCAGGGTTACCGGAGCCGAACACCACATACACCGCCAGGATGATGAAACCGACAATGGCGCTGATCTTGATCGTCGAGAACCAGTATTCGAAGTTGCCGAAGGTCTTCACGCTGATCGCATTGAGCAGGATCAGCACACTGGAAAACGACACGATCCACACCCACTCCGGCACGTTGGCGAACCAGTACTTCATGTACATAGCCACCGCCGTGACCTCGGCCCCCACCGCCAGCACAATCGCCGCCCAGTAGGCATAGCGCACCAGGAACCCGGCCAACGGGCTGATGTAGAACTCGGCGTAAGCGCCAAAGGAGCCGGAGGTGGAATGGGCCACCGTCATCTCCGCCAGGCAGCCCATCAGCAGCAAGGTAATCAACGCACCGATGGCGTAGCTCACCAGCACGCTCGGCCCGGCATAACCAATGGCGTAGGCGCTGCCCATGAACAGCCCGGTGCCGATGGCGCCACCGATGGCGATCATGCTCATCTGGCCGGAAGTGAGCTGGCGCCTCAGGCCCAGTTCACGGTGGGTAATCTCTGCAAAGCCGTTGTCTGGCGTGGTCACTGGTGTGCCCCTTTATTATTGTGATAGTGGCTGACGCTGAACCTGTGGGAGCTGGCTTGCCTGCGATAACGGTAGTGAATGCACCGACGCTATCGCAGGCAAGCCAGCTCCCACATTTGATCTGTGTTGCTCTTAAGTAACGCTGTTGCGGACTTTGAATTGCGGCTGGTCCCAGGTGGCGTTGTCGAGTATTTCTCCGAGGATTTCCACGGCGTCCCACACTTCGGTAAAGCTGGTGTACAACGGCGTGAAACCAAAGCGCATGATCCGCGGTTCGCGGTAATCGCCGATCACGCCTCGGGCGATCAGGGCCTGGATCACGGCGTAACCTTCGGGGTGTTCAAAGCTGACGTGGCTGCCGCGCCGGGTGTGTTCACGCGGGGTGATCAGCTCCAGGCCGTGGGCGGCGCAACGACTTTCGACCAACGCAATGAACAGGTCAGTCAAGGCCAGGGACTTAGTCCGCAGGCGCACCATGTCGGTCTGGGCAAAAATCTCCAGGCCACATTCCACCATGGCCAACGAGGTAATCGGCTGCGTACCGCAGAGGTAGCGGGCAATGCCGGCGCTGGGGGCGTAGGTGGACTCCATGGCGAACTGCCGGGTATGCCCGAACCAACCCGATAACGGCTGGCGCACCACATCCACCAACGCCGGGTTGACCCACACAAAGGCCTGGGAGCCCGGTCCGCCGTTGAGGTATTTGTAGGTGCAGCCAATCGCATAATCCGCATTGGCCTGATGCAGGTCGACAGGCACCGCGCCCGCCGAATGCGCCAGGTCCCAGATGCTCAGCGCGCCGCACTCGTGGCTCAGCGCGGTCAGGGCCGCCATGTCGTACATATAGCCGGTCTTGTAGTTGACGTGGGTGAGCATCACCACCGCCACGTCCGCATCGATAGCCTGGGGAAGTTCCGCCGGGCTGTTCACCAGGCGCAAGGAATAGCCTTGTTGCAGCAATTCGGCCAAGCCTTCGGCGATGTACAAGTCGGTGGGAAAGTTGCTCGCTTCGCTGACGATGACCTTGCGCGCAGGTGTACGTTGGCGCTGCACACTCAAGGCGGCGCTGAGCACTTTGAACAGGTTGATCGAGGTGGTATCGGTGATCACCACCTCGCCCTCACGCGCACCAATCAATGGCGCCAGGCGATTGCCCAGGCGCAGGGACAAATCCGCCCAGCCGGCGCTGTTCCAGCTACGAATCAAGCCATTGCCCCACTCCTCGGCGATCACCTGTTGTGCCCGCTCCAGCGCCGCCACCGGGCGAGCGCCGAGGGAGTTGCCATCGAGGTAGATCACGCCTTCGGGCAAGGCGAATTGGGCACGCAGGTGGGCCAACGGGTCCTGGGCGTCGAGGGCTTGGCAATGGCTTCGAGTGGTCATGGGTCGTCCTGGTTTTTATAAGTGAGGATGAACCAAATAATGAACGAACTTTTAGAGAATTTTCGTGCAAAGTGGTGGGTGAACGGCTATTTAAGCTGTAGAAAATTCGAATTTAACCTCCAAACACGCGGATATCTTCCAAGCATGATTCTCGACGCTACCGACCTGCGCCTCCTGCATTTCCTGCAACAGGATGGCCGCATCAGCAACCAGGAATTGGCGGAAAAAGTCGCGCTGTCGCCGTCTGCATGCCTGCGCCGTTTGCGCCTGCTGGAGAGCGAGGGAATCATCAGCGGTTACCGCGCGGTATTGAACGCCGAACAGCTGGGAATCGAGCTGGAAGCCATCGTGCACCTGTCGCTGCGCCAGGATGTGGAGGACTGGCATGAGACGTTTATCAAGAAGG
The DNA here is from genome assembly GCF_049897065.1 of Pseudomonas sp. DWP2-2. NCBI lineage: Bacteria > Pseudomonadati > Pseudomonadota > Gammaproteobacteria > Pseudomonadales > Pseudomonadaceae > Pseudomonas > Pseudomonas sp. DWP2-2. Next base: position 346,349 of record NZ_JAFCVN010000006.1, read on the forward strand.
TGCAAGGCTGGCCGGAGGTGGCGAGCGCCTATGTAATCACCGGCGCCAGCAACTATGTGCTGCGGGTGCAGGCGCGCAACCTCAAGCACTTTTCGGACTTTATCGTGAATCATCTGAACCGCACGGCGGGGGTGATGGATATCCGCTCGGAGATAGTGCTGCAGAAGATCAAAGACCGGGATGAGGTGTTGGACCTGGTCGTGCGCAAATAACTAAATCACCAAAAAACCAATGTGGGAGCTGGCTTGCTGTGGCGAGGGAGCTTGCTCCCGCTGGGGTGCGCAGCGCCCCCAAAAGCCGGCTCCAGCTTCGCTGTCGAGCGGGAGCAAGCTCCCTCGCCACAGCAAGCCAGCTCCCACAGATCAGTCTTCGAGGGCGCGGACTCGTTGCATGCGCTGCTGCTCTATTGGCGCATCCGCCACCTGCAACTCAAAGTCAAAATCAATCTGCGCAAACCGCCCTTGCACGCCAAATTCGCGCGCCAGTTGCGGATCGTCACTGAAGCGAATCTCGGCAATCAGTTCATCCCGGGTGGCATAGGCAAAGTCATCGTGCAGGTACGGATCATCCGACAGGTTGATCTGCGTGGTCAGGTGCCGGTGCCCCGGCGCCGAGATGAAGAAGTGGATATGCGCCGGCCGTTGCCCGTGGCGCCCCAGTTGGTCAAGCAACTGTTGCGTCGGCCCGCTCGGTGGGCAGCCGTAGCCTGAAGGCACGATGCTGCGAAAACGGTAGTTGCCCTGGGCGTCGGTCTCGATGCGCCGACGCAGGTTGAATTCCGATTGCGCCGGGTCGAACCACGAATAGGTCCCGCCCGTGTTGGCCTGCCACACATCGACAATCGCCCCTGCCAACGGCTTGCCCTCGGTATCGCGTACTTGCCCGCGCATGAACAACGGCACCGCGTCGTCCTTGCCGTCATCCAGCCGTGCCTCGTACTTGGACAGCGGCGCACCGGCCACGTACAACGGGCCTTCGATGGTGCGCGGCGTGCCGCCCGACTTGCCGGCCTCCTCGTCGGCGGCATCCATCAACAGGTCCAGGTAATGCTCCAGGCCCAAGCCGGCGGCAAGCAGGCCGGCCTCCTGGTTTTTGCCCAGTTCATTGAGGTAGTTGACCGCCTTCCAGAATTCTTCCGGGGTCACTTCCAGGTCTTCGATGATGTTCACGGTGTCACGCAGGATCCGATAGATCAGCGCCTTGGTGCGCGGGTTGCCCGCGTCATTGAGATTACCGCTGGCTTCTTCGAGAAACTGTTGGGCGTGGGCAGTCTGGGACAGGCGGATGGACATGGTGCATTCCTCATCTTGTAGTTATAGGTGGAAGCCGGCTCAGCGGTCGTCCGCATGGATCGACGACGGATGGCGGCACAGCGCGTTCACTTCGATGGCCATGTAGGGGAACAACGGCAGTTGCATCAGCAGGTCGTGCAGGTCCTGCACGCTGTCGACATCGAACACGCTGTAGTTGGCGTAATGCCCGGCGATGCGCCACAGGTGGCGCCATTTGCCCTCCTCTTGCAGGCGCTGAGCCAAGGCTTTCTCCTCGGCCTTGAGGCTGGCGGCACGCTCGGGGTGCATGTCGAGGGGCAGGTTCACGGTCATTTTTACGTGGAACAACATGGCAGAGGCCTCTTAGTGTTTGTCACGGCGAAAGAACGCCAGGCGCTCTTCATCGAGCGCCAGGCCCAGGCCCGGCGCGCTGGCAACGTGCAGCTGGAAATCGCGGTACACCGGTGGCTCGGTGAGGATGTCTTCGGTGAGCAACAGCGGGCCGAACAATTCGGTGCCCCACGCCAGGGTGTTCAGCGTGAGAAAGGCATGGGCCGAAGCCAGGGTGCCAATGCCGCCTTCGAGCATGGTGCCGCCGTACAGGCCGATGCCAGCCGCTTCGGCAATCGCCGCCGTGCGCAATACAGCGCGAGGGCCGCCATTCTTGGCGATCTTGAGGGCGAACACTGTGGCCGAGCCTTCACGGGCCAGGTTGAATGCATCCTCGACACACTCGATGGACTCATCGGCCATGATCGGCACCGGGCTCGACAGGTTGAGCCGAGTCATACCACCACGGTTGTTGCGCGAGATCGGTTGTTCGATCAGGTCGATACCGTTGTCGCCGAGCACCTTGCACGCCCGCAGGGCCACGGCTTCATCCCAGGCCTGGTTGACGTCGACGCGCACACTGGCGCGCTCGCCCAGGGCTTTTTTGATCGCGATCACATGGGCCAGGTCGCGGTTGACCTCCCCCGCGCCGATCTTCAATTTGAAGAGACGGTGGCGGCGCAGGTCGAGCATTTTCTCGGCCTCGTTGATGTCCTGTTCGGTATTACCGCTGGCCAGGGTCCAGGCCACCGGCAACGCATCACGCACACGCCCGCCCAGCAGCTCGCTGACCGGGAGCCCGAGGCGTTTGCCAAGGGCGTCGAGCAAGGCGCTTTCGATACCGGACTTGGCAAAGGTGTTGCCGCGAATACTGCGCTCCAGGCGCAACATCGCCGCGTTGACGTTACTCGCGTCCTGGCCGATCAACAGCGGCGCGAAGTGACAGTCGATGTTGACCTTGATGCTGTCGGGGCTCTCGTTGCCGTAGCTCAGGCCGCCGATGGTGGTGGCTTCACCGATGCCTTCGATGCCGTCGGTGCAACGCAGGCGAATGATGACAAGGGTCTGGTTTTGCATCGTGTGCATCGCCAGCTTGTGCGGGCGAAGGGTGGGCAGGTCGACGATGACAGTTTCAATCGACTCGATGGTGCAAATCGGCATGGCAATACCCATTGGGTTCTTTATAAATTTACGTCGATTCTGTTCCGCATTTTTTTGGGCTTCCAATATAGAATTGGTCTCGTGCGATACCCTCAAGGTATGAAAGGAGTCGATATGGAACTGCGTCACTTGCGCTATTTCCAGGTGCTGGGCGAGACCCTCAACTTCACCCGAGCTGCCGAACGCTTGCATATCGCCCAGCCGCCTTTGAGCCGGCAGATCCAGCAACTGGAGGACGAACTGGGGGTGGTGCTGCTGGAGCGCAGCCGGCCCTTGCGGCTGACAGAGGCCGGACGGTTTTTCTATGAGCATGCCAGTGTGCTGCTCGAACAACTGGGCAAGGTCTGCGACACCACCCGGCGCATCGGCCAAGGCGAGAAAACCTGGCTGGGCATCGGCTTTGCGCCGTCGACCTTGTATGGCGTGCTGCCGGAGCTGATTCGGCGCCTGCGCACTCACGAGGCCCTGGAGCTGGAGCTGGGTTTGTCGGAGATGACCACTTTGCAGCAGGTCGAAGCGCTCAAGGCTGGCCGCATTGACGTAGGCTTCGGGCGGATTCGCATCGACGATCCGGCCATCGTCCAGCGCGTACTGGTGGAGGACCGCCTGGTAGCAGTGCTGCCCAGTGGTCACCCGTTGCTGGGCGCCCCGGCCACCCTCGCCCAGTTGGCCGGCGAACCCTTTGTGCTCTACCCCGGCAACCCGCGCCCCAGTTATGCCGACCATGTGATCGCGCTGTTCGACGCCCATGGCTTGAGCCTGAAGGTGGCGCAGTGGACCAACGAATTGCAGACCGCTATTGGCCTGGTGGGCGCAGGTATGGGGGTGACGTTGGTGCCGGCGTCGGTGCAGGTGCTGCATCGGGCGGATATTGGCTATACGCCGATTGTGGAGGCCACTGCGACTTCGCCGATCATTCTGAGCCGGCGGGTGAATGACCAGTCGCCGGGGCTGACTCATTGCCTGCAACTGGTTGAAGAGTTGATCTGAGATTTTCCCAAACACCGCAATTCCCTTGTAGGAGCGAGCTTGCTCGCGAAAAACTCACAGGCGCCGCGTTCATCCAGCAAGCACGCGTTATCGTTAACGTTTTTCGCGAGCAAGCTCGCTCCTACATTTGATCTTCATTGGTTTCAAAGGCTGCGCAGGCGCTTGCGTTGCAATGTCTGGCTGGGCGACTCATCGAACAACTTGCGGTATTCCGCCGAAAACCGCCCCAGGTGCGTAAACCCCCAGCCCAGGGCGATTTCAGAAATAGTGCGCATTGAGCCCTGCTCCAGAATCTCCTGGCGCACCGCCCCCAACCGATGCTTCTTCAGATACGCCATGGGCGACAGTGCGAAGTACTTGCGAAACGCATCGAACAGTTTGAACCGCGACACGCCCGCTGCCGCTTCCAGGTCTTCCAGGTGCAGCACTTCACGGGCGTTGTCGTGGATGAATTGCCGCGCACGGATCAAGTAGTGCGGCAGTTTCACCCCCAGAACCTCGCGCAGTTCTTCAGAGTAGTTATTGGGTTGGGCCAGGATCAGCCCCTTGATCAGCGAGCTTTCCAGGTCACGGGTAAACGCCGCCTGCTCGTACAACTCGCTGCTGCATTCCAGTTCGGCGATGAAGTATCGCGCCATGCGCCACCACGAGGCCGGTGCTCCGTCCACAGCATCCATCACCGACTCAAACCGCAGCGGTGCATCGATGGGCCGTTGCAGCAAACCTTCCAGTGACTCGCTCATCGCCGCGCGGGTGATCACCACCTGCAACTTGCGGCAGTCACCGGAAATCGCCAGCACCTGATGCTCATTGGGTGAAATGATCACGCCCTGGTCGCGGTTGGAACTGAGGCGCTCACCGTTCTTGCTCAGCTCCTGCTCGCCCACCAGCGGCAGGCTCAAGCTGTAGCTGCTGAAGTGCTCGGCGTCTTCGATGTCGATGGTCACATCGGTACCGTACTCGATCACGCCCAGGGTGGTGGCGCGGGATTTGAACACGTTGGCGCTGTGGTGAAAGCGCAGGCGTTCGGGGGTGGCCGTCGCCAGGCGATGGGGCCCGCAGATGCCGGACATCCAGCTGCGCGCGCCTTCCAGGTCGAAGCGTTGAATATGAATATCGCGTGTCTGGCTACTCATCAGGGTGCACCCACGGCGGTTAGGCATTTGCGCGCTCTGGCGGCGCGTCGTTGAACCTCGACAGCAAGTTCCAGGCCACGCCAGCAGCGTGGCCACTGGGTGGATAGTAAGGGTCGACTATGTGGATAAATCCCAGGGTTCTACGACCATCGCCCACCATCACAGTAGCGCATGCCGTCACCTGCGCGCACCGCCATGGGTATTTGTTGCCCAACTTTGCGGCCTGCGTTCCCCCATTAAGCGGATAGCCCGCTACCGCATTGCAGCCGCTTAATGGCTCACCGTTTAGCCATGATCAAAAGGTGCCTCCCATGAGTGGTGCAAGAACCGTCGAGCAGTGGAAAACCTTTATCGAAAGCTGCCTGGACTTTCGCCCGGCAGATGAAGTGTTCCGCATCGCCCGCGACATGTTCACCGAGCCCGAACTGTTCGACCTGGAGATGGAGCTGATCTTCGAAAAAAACTGGATCTACGCCTGCCACGAAAGCGAACTGGCCAATAACCACGACTTCGTGACGATGCGCGCCGGGCGCCAGCCGATGATCATCACCCGTGACGGCGAAGGCCGGCTCAACGCGCTGATCAACGCCTGCCAGCATCGCGGCACTACCCTCACCCGCGTGGGCAAGGGCAACCAATCCACCTTCACCTGCCCGTTCCACGCCTGGTGCTACAAGAGCGATGGCCGACTGGTGAAGGTCAAGGCGCCCGGGGAATACCCGGAAGGTTTCGACAAGGCCACCCGCGGCCTGAAAAAAGCGCGCATCGACAGCTACAAGGGCTTTGTGTTTATCAGCCTGGACGTGAACGGCACCAACAGCCTGGAAGATTTCCTGGGCGACGCCAAAGTGTTCTTCGACATGATGGTGGCGCAATCGGCCACCGGTGAGCTGGAAGTGCTGCCAGGCAAGTCCGCCTACACCTACGACGGCAACTGGAAGCTGCAAAACGAAAACGGCCTGGACGGTTATCACGTCAGCACCGTGCACTACAACTACGTGGCCACCGTGCAGCATCGCCAGCAGGTCAACACCGAGAACGGCGCAGGTTCCAGCACGACGCTGGACTACAGCAAGCTCGGCGCCGGCGACGCGAATACCGACGATGGCTGGTTTGCCTTCAACAACGGCCATAGCGTGCTGTTTAGCGACATGCCCAACCCCAGCGTGCGCTCCGGCTACGCCACCATCATGCCGCGCCTGGTAGAAGAACACGGCCAGCAGAAGGCCGAGTGGATGATGCACCGCCTACGCAACCTGAACATCTACCCCAGCCTGTTCTTTCTCGACCAGATCAGCTCGCAGTTGCGCATCATCCGCCCGGTGGCCTGGAACAAGACCGAGATCATCAGCCAGTGCCTGGGCGTGAGAGGTGAGTCCGACGCCGATCGCGAAAACCGGATCCGCCAGTTCGAGGACTTCTTCAACGTCTCGGGCATGGGCACGCCCGACGACCTGGTGGAATTTCGCGAAGCCCAGCGCGGCTTCCAGGGCCGCCTGGAACGCTGGAGCGACATATCACGGGGCAGCCATCGCTGGGAGACCGGGCCGACGCCCAACAGCGAGGCCATTGGCATCCAACCGGCGATGACCGGCACCGAATTCACCCATGAAGGCTTGTACGTCAACCAGCATCGCAACTGGCAGCAGTTTCTGCTCAAGGGTTTGGACGAGCGAGCCCTGACACTGCGGGAGGTGAAATGATGAATGCGCAATTGCAGTACCAGATCGAGCAGTTCTTCTACCGCAAGTCCGAACTGTGCGATGCCCAGGACTGGGACGCCTACGTGCAATTGTTCGACCCGCAGAGTGAATTCCACCTGCCGCAATGGGACTCGGAACACGTCTACACCCAAGACCCCAAGCGCGAGATGTCGTTGATCTACTATGCCAACCGCTCGGGCCTGGAAGACCGCGTGTTCCGCCTGCGCACCGGCAAAGCCGCCTCTGCCACGCCGATGCCGCGCACCTTGCACCTGATCAACAACGTGCGCATTGCCGAGCAGGCCGACGGCACGTTGGAGGTGCGTTTGAACTGGCACACGCTGTTTTATCGGCTGGCTACTTCCGAGCAGTTCTATGGGCACGCAACCTATCGCCTCAAGCCCGAGGGCGACAGCTGGCTGATCACGCGCAAGCACGCCCTGCTGCTCAACGACACCATCAACTCGGTGCTGGATTTCTATCACCTTTAAAACCAGCACATCCCCCTTGTGGCGAGGGAGCTTGCTCCCGCTGGAGTGCGCAGCGCTCCCAGTTTTTTGGGGCAGCTTCGCAGCCCAGCGGGAGCAAGCTCCCTCGCCACAGGGGCACGCTTGGAGTTTCATCAATGAATCACAAAGTGGCCTTCAGCTTTGCCGATGGCAAGACCCTGTTCTTCCCGGTGGGCGCCCATGAAATCCTGTTGGATGCGGCCCTGCGCAACGGCATCAAAATCCCGCTCGATTGCCGCGAAGGTGTGTGCGGCACCTGCCAGGGGCGTTGTGAGTCCGGCGAGTACAGCCAGGACTACGTGGACGAGGAAGCGCTCTCCAGCCTCGACCTGCAACAGCGCAAGATGCTCAGTTGCCAGACCCGGGTGAAGTCCGACGCCACCTTCTATTTCGACTTTGATTCGAGCCTGTGCAACGCCCCCGGGCCCGTGCAGGTACGCGGCACGGTGAGCGCGGTGCAGCAGGTGTCGACCAGCACCGCCATCTTGCAGGTGCAACTGGACCAGCCACTGGATTTTTTGCCGGGCCAATACGCGCGTCTGTCGGTGCCCGGCACCGATAGCTGGCGCTCCTACTCCTTCGCCAACCGGCCGGGTAATCAGTTGCAGTTCCTGGTACGCCTGCTGCCCGATGGAGTCATGAGCAACTACCTGCGTGAACGCTGCCAAGTAGGTGATGAAATGTTGATGGAGGCGCCCTTGGGTGCGTTTTATCTGCGGCATGTCACCCAACCGTTGGTACTGGTGGCGGGCGGCACCGGGTTGTCGGCGTTGTTGGGCATGCTCGATGAGCTGGCCGTCAACGGCTGCACGCAACCTGTGCACCTGTACTACGGCGTGCGCGGCGCCGAAGATTTATGTGAAGCGGCGCGTATCCACGCCTACGCGGCAAAAATCCCGAACTTTCGCTACACCGAAGTGCTGAGCGACGCCTCAGCCGAGTGGACGGGCAAACGCGGCTACCTCACCGAGCATTTCGACCTGGCCGAACTGCGGGACAGATCGGCGGATATGTACGTGTGCGGCCCCCCTCCGATGGTCGAATCCATCCAGCAATGGCTGGCGGATCAGGCACTTGATGGCGTTCAGCTGTATTACGAAAAGTTTACGCAGAGTAATATCTGACCCTCAGCAGTTCTGAGGGGCCGATGCGGCGTGCAATCACCCTTGAGAAAAACAAGTAGAAGGGAATGTTAATGGCGGATGACATGGTTAACCCGGTGGGCCTCAAGCGTGGCCTGAAAAACCGGCACATTCAGCTGATCGCCTTGGGAGGTGCGATTGGTACAGGCTTGTTCCTCGGCTCGGCCGGGGTACTCAAGTCGGCGGGGCCGTCGATGATCCTGGGCTATGCGGTGGCCGGGTTTATCGCGTTCCTGATCATGCGCCAGCTAGGCGAGATGATCGTCGAAGAGCCGGTGGCCGGTTCCTTCAGCCACTTCGCACATAAATACTGGGGCGGTTACGCAGGCTTCCTGGCGGGCTGGAACTACTGGGTGCTCTACGTGCTGGTGGGCATGGCCGAGTTGACGGCGGTGGGTAAGTACATCCAGTTCTGGTGGCCGGAGATCCCAACCTGGGTCAGCGCGCTGGTGTTCTTCGTCGCGGTGAACCTGATCAACACCCTGAACGTGAAGTTCTTCGGTGAAGCCGAATTCTGGTTTGCGATCATCAAGGTGGTGGCGATTGTCGGCATGATCGTGCTCGGCTGCTACCTGCTGTTCAGCGGCACCGGCGGCCCCCAGGCCTCGGTCAGCAACCTGTGGAGCCACGGTGGTTTCTTCCCCAATGGCGGCATGGGGCTGTTGATGTCGATGGCCTTCATCATGTTCTCGTTCGGTGGCCTGGAACTGGTCGGCATCACCGCCGCCGAGGCCAGCGAACCACGCAAGGTGATCCCCAAGGCAATCAATCAGGTGGTGTACCGCATCCTGATTTTCTATGTCGGTGCGCTGACCGTGCTGTTGTCGCTGTACCCGTGGGATCAACTGCTGCAAACCCTCGGCGCGTCAGGCGATGCCTACAGCGGCAGCCCGTTTGTGCAGATCTTCTCGCTGATCGGCAACGACACCGCCGCCCACATCCTCAACTTCGTGGTGCTGACCGCGGCGTTGTCGGTGTACAACAGCGGCGTGTACTGCAACAGCCGCATGCTGTTCGGCCTGGCCGAGCAAGGTGACGCGCCCAAGGCGCTGATGAAGCTCAACAAGCAAGGCGTGCCGCTACGGGCGTTGGCGATTTCGGCGTTGGTGACGATGCTGTGCGTGGTGGTCAACTACGTCGCGCCGCACAGTGCGCTGGAGTTGCTGTTTGCCTTGGTGGTTGCTTCGCTGATGATCAACTGGGCGCTGATCAGCCTGACCCACATCAAGTTCCGCAAGGCCATGGGCGAGCAAGGCGTGACGCCGTCGTTCAAGACCTTCTGGTTCCCGTTCAGCAACTACCTGTGTCTGGCCTTCATGGTGATGATCATCGGGGTGATGCTGGCGATTCCGGGAATTCGTGAGTCGGTGTACGCGATGCCGGTGTGGGTGGGGATTATCTACGTTGCCTATCGGTTTCGGATCAGAAACGGGAAAGTAGCTGTGGCGCAGTAACACCTGTGGGAGCCGGGCTTGCCCGCGATGGCGGCGTGTCAGCCAACGGGTGGGCCGGCTGATACACCGCCATCGCTGGCAAGCCAGCTCCCACAGTTGACTGTATTTCACATAAAAAAAGCCCCGGTAATCCGGGGCTTTTTTGTTTAGAGCGTGGAACGTACTCGCCAGAGTTCAGGGAACAGTACCGTGTCGAGCATCTTGCGCAGGTACCCCACGCCTTCAGTACCGCCAGTACCCGGCTGGAAGCCGATGATGCGTTCCACCGTGGTGACATGCCGGAAGCGCCACTGGCGGAACGAATCTTCCAGGTCGATAAACTTCTCGGCCAACTGATACAAATCCCAGTAACGGCTCGGGTCGCGATATACCTCGCGCCAGGCCGCTTCCACCGATTCATCGTGCACCGTGGCTGCGGTCGGGTCGCGCTCGGCGCGCTTGGGATCAATCGCCAACCCCGCCTTGACCATCAGGTTTACGGCCTCGTCATACAGCGACGGCGTGGCAATCGCCACCTGCAATTGCTGCAGCAACTCCGGGCGATGAGCATGGGGCCGCAGCAGCGCCGGGCTTTTGTTGCCGAGGATGAATTCGATCTCGCGGTACTGGAACGACTGGAACCCCGACGACTGCCCCAGGAACGGGCGAATCGCCTTGTACTCTGATGGCGTCATGGTCGCCAGCACCGCCCAGGCGTGCACCAGTTGATCGAAGATCCGCGACACCCGCGCCAGCATCTTGAACGCCGGCGGCAGCTCACCCAGGCGCACATGTTCGCGGGCGGCCTTGAGTTCGTGAAGCATCAGTTTCATCCACAGCTCAGAGGTCTGGTGCTGGATGATGAAGAGCATTTCGTTGTGGTCTGGCGACAGCGGGTGCTGGGCGCTGAGGACTTTGCCCAGGTCCAGGTAGTCGCCATAGCTCATGGACTCGGAGAAATTCAATTCGGCGTTATGCCATTCTTCCGGCGGTTGGTAATCAGCTGAAAAAGGACATTGGCTCATCGCGTGGGCTCCTTGAGCGGGCGGAGAATGGCGCGCACGGGGCTCGCGTCCAGGTTGGCGAAGCGCAGCGGCAGCGCGATCAGTTCATAGTCGCCCTCCGGTACGTCATCGAGCACGATGCCTTCGAGGATCGCCATGCCATGGCGCGCCACGACGTTGTGCGAATCCATGGTCTTGGATTGTTGCGGGTCCAGGGACGGCGTATCGATACCGATCAGGCGCACCCCCAGGCTGGCCAGCAGCTCAATGGTCTGGGGGGCGATGGCGGTGAAGTTCGAATCCCAGTCGGTGAGCGGAGCTTGTGGATAAGTGCGCAGCAGCACGCGCTCGGGCAGGTTATCCACACGCCCTTGCAACTGATGGGGCTGCACCAGGGCGCCGCTGCCCAGGCAGTGCAATACCCGGCACGGCCCCATATACACATCCAGCGACACCTCGCCAATCGGCGCGCCATCAGCGCTGTAATGCAGCGGCGCATCCACATGGGCGCCGGTGTGCGGCGACAGGGTCACGCGCCCCACATTCACCGGGCACTCCGGGCCGAACTGCCACACACGCTCTTCCTGAAACGGCGTATCACCCGGCCAGGTCGGGGTGGCCGTGCTCAAGGGCGGGCTGATATCCCACCACGTTTTTATTGGGTTCATTGCAAGGCTCTCACTCGTTACTGAGGTGAATGATACGAGGGAGGGGTGTGAATTTTCTTGCGAATTCTGGCGCGATACGGGAAATCTTTCGCAGTTACTGCGAGGAAACATCGGTTTGATGCACAGATCTGTCGCTCAGATACGCCACGACCTCGTGTGGGAGCCTGGCTTGCCAGCGATAGCGGAGTGTCAGGCAATGGAGATGCTCGCTGTGCCACCGCCATCGCGGGCAAGCCCGGCTCCAACAGGGGACCGCGGTGTTCAGGTGACTGCGCTTCTGGGCATCCCAATGTCGAGTTCAGACCACTGGCGCAACGCCCGAGGCCTTAGGGTTGAGCTTTCCCTTCCCTGCCTCGGAGTCATCATGTCCAAGCCCATCACCGTACTGCGCGACACCCACCCACTGCCGGTCCTGGATGCCTGCAAATGGGAAAAGCTCGAAGGTGACCCGCACACTGTCAACCTCAACGCCTACACCAGCGAAGACGGCAGCAAGATCATGGGCACCTGGATCTGCACACCGGGCAAGTGGTACGTGGAATACGTGAAGTGGGAATACTGCCATTTCCAGGAAGGCTACTGCGTGATCACGCCTGAAGGCATGGAGCCGATCCATCTGCGCGCTGGGGATATCTTTGTAGTGGAGCCAGGGATGAAGGGGACGTGGGAAGTGGTCGAGACTGTGCGTAAGTATTTTGTGTTTGCCTGACCCAGCAAAACCTGTGGCGAGGGAGCTTGCTCCCTCGCCACAGGTATTTATTTGGGCTTGCGATAGCTGTTGATGATCGCCGAGAAGTCCTTGCCCCCTTCCCCACGCTGGCTCATGGATTGATACAACTGCTGGGCCACTGCGCCGAGAATCACCGGCTGATGCGCCTGGCGCGCAGCCTCAGTCGCAAGGCCCAGGTCCTTGAGCATCAGGTCGGCACCAAAACCACCGGTATAGCCACGCGATGATGGCGCGGTCTCGATCACGCCTGGCCAAGGATTGTAGGTATCGGAACTCCAGCAGCGCCCCGTGGAGCTGTTGATGATGCCGGCCAGCACTTGTGTATCAATGCCAAGTGCATCGCCCAGGGCCATGGCTTCACTGACGCCGACCATGCTGATACCCAGCAGCAGGTTGTTGCAGATCTTGGCGATTTGCCCAGTGCCGACATCACCACAGTGCACGATGTTGCGGCCCATTTGCGCCAGCACCGGTTGCAGGGTGGCGAACAGTTCCGGGTTGGCGCCAACCATGAAGGTCAGCGTCCCGGCCTGGGCACCGCCGGTGCCACCGGAGACCGGCGCATCGGCCACTGCCACACCTTGTTTGGCTGCCGCAGCCGCTACTTCACGGATGGTTTGCGGGTCAATGGTGCTGCAATCCACGGCGGGGATGCCTTTGCCGATGCCGGCGAGTACACCGTCTTCATTCAGCCACACGCTGCGCACATGGGCGGCTGCCGGCAGCATGGTAATCACCAGTTCGGCACCTTGGGCCGCATCACGCGGCGAGCTGCTGATGGTGCCGCCCAGTTCGGCAAGTTCCTTGAGTACCGCTTGGTTCAGGTCGAACAGGTTAAGCGCGTGCCCAGCCTTGATCAGGTTGCGGGCCATGGGCGCACCCATGTTGCCCAGGCCGATAAATGCAATCTTCATGATCGTCTCCCAGGTTCAGCGCAGGTTGATGGTGGTGTTGACGCCATCGTTGACGGTGTCATCGTCGAACCAGCGGCTGGTGACGGTTTTGGTCTGAGTGTTGAACTGCACCACTTGCTTGCCATAAGGGCCCAGGTCGCCGAGCTTGGAACCGCGGGAGCCGGTAAAGCTGAAGAACGGCACTGGCACCGGGATGGGGATGTTGATGCCGACCTGGCCCACATCGATTTCGCTCTGGAATTTACGCGCCGCCGCACCGCTCTGGGTGAACAGGCCCGTGCCGTTGCCGAACGGATTGGCGTTGACCAGGGCGATGGCTTGATCGAGTGTCTCGACTTCCAGTACCACCAGCACCGGGCCGAAGATTTCCTCGGTGTAGATGCGCATGTCGGTGGTCACGCCTGAGAACAGGGTGGGGCCGACAAAGTTGCCTTGCTCAAAGCCCGGCACTTTGATGTCGCGGCCGTCCAGCTCCAGCTTGGCGCCTTGTTTCACGCCGCTTTCGATCAGTTCCAGGATACGTGCCTTGGCGCGCTTGGAGATCACCGGGCCGACATCCGTGCCCGCTTCGCTGCCGGCGTTGACCTTGAGCTTTTGTGCCAGGGCCTTGAGGTCTGGCAGCCACTGCTTGGCCGCGCCCACCAGCACCACCACCGAGGTGGCCATGCAACGCTGGCCAGCCGCGCCGAAACCGGCACCGACCAGGGCGTTGAGGGTGTGTTCTCGGTTAGCATCCGGCAGCACCACCGCGTGGTTCTTGGCGCCCATCATCGACTGCACACGCTTGCCGTGTTTGCCGGCTAGGTCGTAGACATGGGTGCCCACAGCCGTCGAACCGACGAAGGACACCGCCTTGATGTCTTTGTGAGTGCACAGCGCATCCACCACGTCCTTGCCGCCATGCACCACGTTGAGCACGCCGGCTGGCACACCGGCTTCCAGCGCCAGCTCCACCAGCAGCATGGTCGACAACGGGTCTTGCTCGGAAGGCTTGAGTACAAAGGTGTTACCGCAGGCAATCGCCATCGGGAACATCCACAGCGGAATCATCGCCGGGAAGTTGAACGGGGTGATGCCGGCGCACACGCCGATAGGCTGGCGCAGGGTGTAGGTGTCCACGCCGCCGGCCACGTTCTCGGCGAACTCACCCATTTGCAGGGTGCCAATGGAACAAGCGTGCTCCACCACTTCCAGGCCACGAAAAATATCGCCCTCGGCATCGGCAATGGTCTTGCCCTGCTCGGAGCTGAGGACTACAGCAATGCGCTTGGAATGTTCGCGGATCAAGGCTTGGAGCTTAAGCATGATGCGCATGCGCGCGCCGATCGGCGTGAGTTTCCAGGTCTGGAACGCTTGATGGGCAGCGTCGATGGCCGCGTTGACTTCATCGGCGGTGGCAAACGGGACTTTGGCCAGCACTTGCTGGGTGGCCGGGTTGACGATGTCTTGCCACTCGGTGGTCTTGGACTCGACCCACTCACCGTTGATCAGCAACTTGACCTGTTGCACGGAAATATCGGCAGATGCGTTCATGGGGTCTCCAGAATCTTGTAGTTATGCAGAGAACCAAGGCGTTGAATCGCCTTGAAGAATGAGGCGTTCGGACTGTTTTTGGAGTATAGATGTGCAAATCTCTAATAAGAACGCACATAAAAGCCGGTCCAATATGCAAAAAAACATCAGCTCCCTGGGCGCCCTGAACTGGGATGACCTGAAGTTTTTCCTCGAAGTAGCCCGCACCCGCAAGGCTAGCGTGGCCGCCAAGCGCCTGGCGGTGGACTACACCACCGTGTCGCGGCGCATCAGCTCTCTGGAAGTGTCCCTCGGCACGCTGCTGTTCGAAAAATCCCGGACCAACGGCTTCGTGCTCACCAGCGAAGGCCAGCGGTTGCTGGGTTATGCCGAATCCATTGAAAGCACCCTGCACATGGCCTGCGAACAGGTGTCCGGGTCCGGCGTGGCACTTTCCGGCCATGTGCGCATGGGTTGCACCGAAGGCTTCGGCAGCTTCTTCGTCACCCCGCAACTGAGCCATTTCGTCGACACTTATCCTGCGATCTCGGTGGATATCCTGCCCCTGCCCCACTTCATCAGCCTGTCCAAGCGCGAAGCCGACATCGTCATCGCCCTGGAACGCCCTGAACACGGGCCGTATGTGTGCTGCAAACTGTGCGACTACAAATTGCAGTTGTACGCCACCCAGGACTACCTCGACCAACACCCGCCAATCCGCAAACCTGCGGATCTGGCCGAACATCCGTTTATCAGCTATGTGGATGACTTGGCCTTCAGCTCAGAGTTGCTGTACCTGGCCAATGTGGTGCCCGGCGCCAGCGCCAGCCTGCGCAGTACCAGCGTGATCGCACAGTACGTGGCGGCCCAGCAAGGCCGGTCGATGGCGATATTGCCGTGCTTTCTGGCCGCGCAGGACCCGCGCTTGCTGCCGGTGCTGGGAGAGCAGATTGCGATTACGCGGCAGTTCTGGATGTATTGCCGAGAGGATTTGAGGAAGTTGAAGCGGATTACGTTGTTGTGGGATTACATTCGGGAAGTGACGGAGCAGAATCAGGGGTTGTTAATGGGGCAGACGCGGGAGATCAGGTTTGCGAAGTGAGGTGCTAAAAGGAGCAACGGAGGCTTCCTACATTTAGACCGCTCCTGCTGCAGCAATTTGCGGATGCCGAAGCCGAACTTCGCGCAGAAACTCACCCGCGCTGTTCTTGAGCCATTCAATCAGCCGAGCAATCTCCGGCTCCGACTGACGCCCGTTTCGACAAATGATGTAGTAGGCCGCAGGGGACATCATCACAGGGCTATTCAACGCAACTAACGCACCGTCTTCCAGTTGGTCATACACCAACGCAGTCCTGCCCAGCGCAATCCCTCCGCCCTTCACCGCCAAGCTGATCGCCAGGCTCGAATCCGGAAATCTCGGCCCGTGGTGATAAGGCGGCGGCGCCAGCCCCTGAAACGCAAACCAGCTTTCCCACCCCGGACATACCTGATCGTCCACCCGATGAATCAGCGGATAGCGGGCGACATCCTCCAGAACAATGCCGCCCTTCAACCGCAGAAAATCGGGCGAACACACGGGGAATACGGCGTCGCGCATCAACAGTTCGACATAATGATCCGGATAGTCACCGTACCCCATCACCACGGCGACATCGTATTGATGGGCCTCCAGGCTGGTGCTGCTCATGTCGGCGCTGGTCAACACCAGATCCAGGTTGAATGAAGCCTGCGTGTGAGAGCCGTGCATCCTGGGGATTAGCCACGTCGAACAGAGGGAAGACGTGCATGATAGGTATAACGGTTGGGACTTACCGGGATTGAGTGAATGCAATACCCCATCCAGCGCCTTGAAAAACTCATCGGTAACTGGCAACAGAGCCTGCCCTGCTGCAGTCAGCTTGACGCCGCGTGAGTGCCGCTCAAACAACGACACGCCCCACCATTCCTCCAAGCCCGCGATTTGATGGCTAATGGCACTGGCGGTGAGGTTAAGCTCAGACGCTGCACGGGCGAAACTACCGGTTTGCGCTGCGCTGACGAACGCCTGAAGCATAGGTGTGGGGGGCGGACGCTGGGCCATCAGGTGCTCACTTTGATCAAAATGATCCCGCAAACAATGACGAACGCCGAAAGCATCCGTCGCCAACCGAACCGTTCGTGAAAGAACAGCGCAGCAATAATGGCGCCGATAATAACACTGGTTTCCCGCAGAGCTGAGACCTTGGCCACCGCGTCCAGCGACAAGGCAAACAACACCAATCCGTAAGACGCCAGGTAAAAAACACCGCCTAATAGCCCAACTCGCCAGTGCCCACGTATCGCACGAGCCAAGGTTGAACGTTCTTTGGAAAACGCCAGCATCGGGATCGGGATACTTTGGAATACTGTCAGGTAAATAATGTACTGCAGCACCGTCTCACTGGCTCTTACACCTTTAGCATCCACCACCGTGTAAGACGCAATAAACGCACCGGCACACACCGCCATCAGGATCGGCTTGAACATCTGCGCCGTCATCCTGCGCACAAAGGTCAAGCTGATAATCCCCACACAAATCAGCAACACTCCCGTCAACGCCTGGGAGGACAACTGTTCATGCAGCAGAAAGTAAGAAAACAGCACGACCAATACGGGCGGCACCCCACGCATCACCGGGTAAACCTGACCGAAGTCACCCGTTTCGTACGCTTTAATCAAAAATAGCCGGTAGACCGTATTGAGCACCA
This sequence comes from Pseudomonas sp. DWP2-2, assembly GCF_049897065.1. Lineage (NCBI taxonomy): Bacteria > Pseudomonadati > Pseudomonadota > Gammaproteobacteria > Pseudomonadales > Pseudomonadaceae > Pseudomonas > Pseudomonas sp. DWP2-2. Next base: position 363,581 of record NZ_JAFCVN010000006.1, read on the forward strand.
CAGAGACGAGTATATAGCCCCATACCTCCAGGCTAGGCACACTTACAAACGGCAACGCCAGCAGGCATATCACTAGCGCGGTGCCGTCGACCATGGCCAAGGTCATGAAGCGACTGCTACCGGCGCGAACTACGGCATTCCAAGTGGCGTGCATAAAGGCAGAAATCAAGACCAACGTGATCGCGATATCGGAGTTGTCCATGGGGCTCGGCTTATGGCGGATATGGGAGGACTTACGTTATGAATACCGATGCATCATCGTTTGCGTAACCACAGCCGTAGCATATAACGATTAAGATCACTCAAAGGCTCAGCATCATTGATTTCGGAACGTGGAGCGTTCATATCAATGAAGTGCGTGCGCGTATGCAGAAACTTGTTATCGGCTGAAATAAGCACTTGCCCTGGCTCCAGCAGTACTCGATGCTGAACCGATGACTGATCGAGAACGGTATCCAGAAAGTCCAGTGCCTGGGTTTGAGCTGCTGTTAAAGGCACTCCTGCCTTAAGGTGAGCTGACTCAATGTAGACTCGAAAGTATCTGATCAGTGGAATACCTTCACTGGAAAAGCTGAGGATGGGGGCTTTAAACAGTTTTTCATCCTCTGACATGCCGCGATTCTCAAAAAAGAAGTCGCATTTGAGCGCTTCCAATACTTCTGGGAACGCCATCAGCTCGGCGTATACCGCGCTTGCATCGATGAGAATGCTCTCACCTCCTAAAAGTGCTTTCTGTCCACAGGCCAGGATCAAGTAATCGATAGGCAACGGGTCGCTCACACCATCGTTATGTACATAGGCGCCTTGACGGGTCTGATGGTATCTCGCACCTTACTCAATGCTTTTGCCACCTCGGTCATAAACCTCAATCACTTTATGACCAAGATGATTCTGTACCATTGGGACACCGAGTAAGGAACCGAATGTCCACACCAGAGATTTGAACGTTGAAAGTTTATCCACCTTAAAGCCATCGAGAATCAAGACATGACTTTCATGATCGATCATATTTCGTATTCTATTCAGCTCCTCTCTCAGCACGCTTGACTGTAAAGGATTAATGTAAGCGACCTTGGTATCGAATCTAACACCTTGACTTACCGTCTCGAACAACTCTCTTATCGTCAATAGCTCAGCAAATGCATCTTTTGAAAGCCTGACTTTAGATACTTCCTGGCGAAAATGACTGACATTTATAGTCATCGCAATCCTTTACGGTAGTTACTTATAGCGTCCATTTAACTAAGCCCACCATTTGCGAAAAAGCGAAACTTCATCAGCCCAGCCATTAAAATTCGTCATGACAGGTCTTTCCTACAGAGAAAACTCCTAATGGTCGTTGGTAGGTTTTCGCGGCGACCAATACGCATGGGCCGCGCATTATATGTATGAGAGGGGCAAGGCCGTGGTGGATGACTTGACGCGGGCGATGACACCGAGCCGTTGAGCGAACATTCTTGCTAGCACATCGCAGAACAACTGTGAGAGGGGCTTGCCCCCTCCCACATTGGATTGCATTTCAGCTTGGGAAAGGTGAACCCGCTTAGTCTGCGATCACTACGATCGACACCCGGCGATTCTCGGTGCGGCCTGCTGTGGTCGTATTCGGCGCTACCGGCTCGCTGCTGCCCAGGCCGCGCAGTTGGATGTTTTCTTCTTTCATGCCCACGCGGGTCAGCACCTTGCCCACGCTTTTGGCGCGGCGCAGGGACAGGGCAACATTGTAGGGCTCTTTGCCCGAGGCGTCGGTGTGGCCGTCGACACGCACACGCTCGATACCCGCGCCTACCAGGGCCTGGCCGATGCGTTCGACGATGTCGGTGCTGGGTTTGTTGAGGGTTTCGACGTCGCTGCCAAACAGCACTTTGCCGGACAGGCCGAAGGCCCAGCCTTCATCGGTCAGCTCGAAGCCTTGCTGCTTGAGCACGGCGACTTGCGCCGGGGTCAGGCCTTTGGGTGGCGTCTGGCAGCCGCTGAGGGCCAGGAAGGCCACGAGCAAAGAAATAAATAAAACGCGTGTGTTAGCGAACAAGGGAATCAACTCCTGTGTTGAACGTTGGCGACGGGGTGCTCCGACTCCGCCGTTTGCTGGCCGCCCGAAGACAATCGTTTGGCCTGGTACATCGCCGCGTCGGCAGCGTTGAGCAAGGTCCCTGGCGTGGCACCATGCTCGGGATAAATCGCAATGCCGATACTGAGGGAGGTCAACACCTGGGTGTCTCCAGGCAGTGGAATCGGCATGTCCATGCTGGCAATGATTTTGTCGGCGATGCGCTGGGCGTCTTCGGCCTTGTGCAGGGGCGCCAGCAATACCGCGAATTCATCACCGCCCAGGCGCGCCACCAGGTCGTCCTCGCGCAGTTGCGCCCGCACGCGGTCGGCAACGGCCACCAGCACGGCATCGCCAGCGGCGTGACCGAAGCTGTCGTTGATGTCTTTGAAACGATCGCTGTCGAGGAACAGCACTGCCACCCGCTCGTTGACCTTGGCCGCGCTGCGCAGGGCACGGATCAGCCGGCCTTCGAAGAACGCGCGGTTGGGCAGGCCGGTGAGGCTGTCGTGGCTGGCCTGGTGGGCCAGGGTTTCGTTTTCGCTTTGCAGGTGGCTTTGCCAGGCCTCCATCTCACCGAGCAGGGCGTTGAAGTCGCTGCCCAGGCTGTCGAGTTCGGCGATCTGCGCCGAGGGTACGCGGCGGTCGAAGTCTCGCTCGCTGCGGGCGGCGTGGGCGACGGCAGCCAGGCGTTGCAATGGCACGGTGATACCATTTAACAGACGCCGTGACAGATGCAACGCCACCCAGGCGCTGAGGGCGGTGCAGATCAGAATCCCGATCAAGCCACTGAGCAAGAAGCGCAACAGGCTGCCACCGTGGCCGACCAGATGGATGCTGCCGACGGTTTGCCCCTGGCGCAGGATCGGCTGGCTGATGGGCTGTTCGAGCAGGGCGTGCGCTATTTGCAGCTCGACCCGTGACAACATGCCGGTTTCCGGGCGAACCCAGCGCGCCAGCAGCTTGCCGTTGATATCGAATACTTCTGCCTGGGCCACTTCTTCGGTAGAGGCAATCAGGCTCAGGGCTTCGGTGGCCGCCGCACTGTCGTTGAACACCACGGCTGCTTCCACGGTGTAGTTGATCGAGCGGGCGATCAGGTGCAGGTTGTGCTCGGCGTAAACCCGCAGGGCAAGTACGCCCAGCAGGGTCAGGGACACACTGGCCAGGGTCACGGCTACCAGCGCCAGGATCATATGCCCGCGGGCAATTACCGAGCGCAGGGTCGGCCGCACTTTATCGCGACTCATGAGCCAGGCGCTCGACGACGGGACAACTGCAACACACTGGGATGGATGCGCACGCCGCTACGGGCGACGGAATCCAGGTTGACCTCGAACGACACCTGCTCATCGCTGACGCGCAGGCAGAACAGGCTGCCCACCGTGCATTGGTCGCCCCCTTCGCTGATGCTGAGTACGGGATGGCCGATCAATGAGGTAAACAGGCGGTTGCGTTCGTCGGGGGTGATTTTGCCGATGTAGACGGCATCACAGGCATTGACGATATCCGGATGATCGACCAGCAGGCGCCGCACCAGCACCGGACGACCGGTGGCCTGGGTGGTGCCTTTGACCAGGTCATCGGTGTACTGAGTCGGCCCGACAATGCACAGCCGCAATTGCGCAGGCTCAACCGGCCAACGGGCGTAGCTGAGGATACCGAGCACCACTTGGGTGACCGCCTGCGCACGGTGCTCGGCCAGGCTGGGCGTCTGCGCAAATAGGCGCGGCGCAAGCAGGCACAGCACCGTCACCAGTAACAGGCGTCTCCAACTCAAACTGCGCGCTTTGGGCGAGACAGCCACGTTCATGCAGCGATACTCTCAAGTGTTTTCCAGGATGATGCCGCAACGATAGCACAGCGGCGGACATCCCCACGAAGCACAGCATTCGAGGGGTTCGCTATTTTTTCAGAAAAATCAGACATCTGAATAAGAAATATCGCCTGACCTACCAGTCATTTTTTTCAGACGGAAGGTCCAACTCCAACATCAATCCGCTCAGACGCTTGACCTTGCGCCGCACCGCTTCCTCAAACACGCCGCCGCGCGGCTCAACCAGGCTGAACCAACGTTTGGCACGGGTGATACCGGTATAGATCAGCTCTTTGGTCAGCACCGGGTTAAGGGCATCCGGCAGGATCAGCGCGGTGTGAGTGAACTCCGAGCCCTGGGATTTGTGCACGGTCATGGCGTACACGGTTTCCACATCATTCAAGCGGCTGGGCAATACAAAGCGCACGCCGCCCTGGCCATCGTTACGTGGAAAGGCCACCCGCAGGACGTGGGGGCCACCGTCGCTTTCGGGCAATTTCAGGGCGATGCCGATGTCGCCGTTCATCAGGCCGAGCCCGTAATCGTTGCGGGTCATCAGCACCGGTCGGCCTTCGTACCACTGCTCGTCACCTTCGATCAGGCGTACCTTGCGCAACGCCGCGGTGATGCGCAGGTTGAGCCCTTCGACGCCCCACGGGCCCTTCCGCACGGCGCAAAGCAGTTGAAACGCGTCGAAGGCGTGCAGCAGTTGTTGCGCCCAAGCAGTCCAGGCTGGACCGTCACGCGGTGTGTCCGCAGAGGGGCGCGCCGATTGCAGCAGGTTCAGGTAGTAGCGATAACCTTGGGCGCCATCGCCCTGCCCGTCCAGTACCAGGCGCTCAAGGGCGTGGTCATGCTCACCCTTGAGGCTGACGCAGAACAGGTCGTCGTGACGGCCTGCAGCTAACAGCGGGCGGGCCTCTTCGGCGTTTTGCTGGTTGACCCAACGCGCCAGTTGACCAATACCGCTGCCCTCGCCGAAGCGGCGCGAATAGCGCAGCATCACCACTTGCTGGGCCAGGGGATGGCTGCCATCGAGGTCTTCTTGCAAGCCGCTGCTGCTGAGGTCTTCACCGCTAACGGCTTGCAGCCAGTGGCGAGTCTGCGGGCTGTACCAGCCGGCTTCGGCATCGCGGCACAAGTCGCCGAGTACGGCCCCCGCTTCTACCGAGGCCAGTTGGTCTTTGTCGCCCAGCAATACCAGGCGTGCATGGGGCGGCAGGGCGTCGAGCAGGTTGGCCATCATTTCCAGGTCGATCATCGAGGCTTCGTCCACCACCAGCACATCCAAAGGCAGCGGGTTGCCCGGGTGGTGACGGAAGTGACGGGTGCCCGGACGGCTGCCCAACAAGCGGTGGACCGTGGTGACCTGGGTGGGGATTTTTTCCCGCACGTTGTCGGGCACTGTCAGTGACAGCACTTGCTGGCTGATGGATTCGGTCAGGCGCGCAGCGGCTTTACCGGTGGGCGCAGCCAGGCGAATACGCAACGGGCTGCCGGACTCCACGGCGGGCGCCTGCAATAGCGCGAGCAGGCGCACGACGGTGGTGGTTTTACCGGTACCGGGGCCGCCGGTGACGATGCTGAAGGCGCCGCGGGTCGCCAGGGCGCAGGCGAGCTTTTGCCAGTCAATCACCCCATCGGGCGCCGGTTGGTCGAACAGGCGATTGAGCCGTTGCGGCAGATCGGCGGCGGCGTCTTCCACGCTGGCAAGGCGCAGGCGCAGGGCGCGGTCGATACGCCGCTCGTAGGCCCAGTAGCGGCGCAGGTACAGGCGCTTGCCGGACAACACCAACGGGCGGCTACGAGCCTCCTCGCTGCCATCGACGGCCAGCGCAACCAACGGGCTTGAAGCCAGGGCATGGCACCAATGCGCGCCATCCAGGCCGTGCAGCAACTGTGAGGGTAGCAGCATGGCGCCGGTGTGCAGGTCGCCTTCGGGCGGCAATGACAGGGCGAAATCCGGCGCCTTGAGGGTTTCGAACACATCCAGGCAGACGTGGCCATGGCCCAGTTGATGGCTGGTCAAGGCCGCCGCCAGCAGCACCAGGGGATCGGCCTTTGGGTCCAGCTCGTACAGGAAACCGACAAAGGCTTTGTCCAAGGCGCGCAGCCAACCCCGCTCGACCCAACGTGCAAGCAACTGCAGCAGGTCGGCGGCACGATCGAGGGGCAAAAGCGCCTCCAGCGGTAACGGCGACAGGCTCATAAGAGCACTCCTTGTTCCCAGGCGGGCTCAACCTTGGGTGGGATGGGCTTGCCCTGGAACAACAGGTCCAGGCTCTCGATCAACTCACGAGGCGGTCGGGTAAAATACGCGCCCTGGCTCACCGACTGGCTACCGCGCAGGAACAGGTACAGGGCACCGCCGACGTGCTGGTCATAATCGTAATGCGGCAGGCGCGCCTTGAGTTGGCGGTGCAGGGCCAGCAGGTAAAGTACGTATTGCAGGTCGTACCGATGCTCGAGGATCGAGTGTTCCATGGCGTCATGGGTGTAGGCAGAGTCGTCAGGGCCGAGCCAATTGGATTTGTAGTCGGCCACGTAGTAACGGCCATCGTGCTCAAACGTCAGATCGATAAAGCCTTTGAACATGCCGTTGAGCAGCACCGGTTCGGCGGCCACACGGGACACGCCGCCATGGGTGTGCTGGCACACCAGTTTGTCGAGGGCGAGTACGTCGACGGTGTGACTGGCAAACCAGAATTCCATCTCGATCTGGTACTGCTGCAGGCCACTGAGGGTGAAGCGCTCGTTGTACAGGGGCAGTGGCGTGTGCAGCAGGTGCTCCAGCCAGCCGCTGAGGGTGACGATCCAGCCTTCCCAGTTGCGGCGGTTACAGCGCGCGCCCACGGCTTTTTCGATCGCCTCCGGGGTCACGTTGAAACCTTCTTCACCGGCCCATTCCAACAAGCCGTGAAGGAAGGTGCCTGGGTTGGGACCGCGTGGGAAACGGTGAATATCCCCGCTGGCCGCGACCGTTTCCCGAGGGGCATCGGGGTCGAGGCGTTCGTCATCGAACAGCTTCTGGGCCTGTGGGCTTTCGGGGGCTTCGAGGTTGGCGGCGCTCATGCTGTCGCCAATGCGCAAGGCGCTATAGGAGGCAATCCACCAGTTTTCTGCGGCCTTGCGTGCAGGCAGCAACGGCGCGAGCAGGGTCGCTTGGTTGCGCGGCGGGTGGAACAAGATGTCTTGGGCGTCCGGCACAAGGTCATAACCGATGGCCGCGCAGCCTTGCTGCAAGTCCAGCAACCAGCGCGCCAGACCCGCTGATTCGCTCAACGACGCGCCGGCACCGAGCAAATAGCCCAATGCAGAAAGGTGCAAGACCGAGCTGCTGTTATTGCCGCGCTTGAGGTCGGCGATGCCCAGCCAGCAGGCATGTTTGGCGCGGGTCAAGGCCACGTACAACAAACGCAGGTCTTCGGCCAGGCGCTCATCGTCGGCTTGGGCGATCAACTCGGCCGTGGGTCGCAGGCTGACGTGGGACTTGCCGTGTTCATCGTGGTAATGCAACGGCAAGCGACTGCCATCCACGGGCTTGGCCGAACAGATGAACGGCAGGAACACCAAGTCGTATTCCAGGCCCTTGGATTTGTGGATGGTCACCACTTTGACCAGTTGCTCGTCGCTTTCCAGGCGCAGGATCTGTTCTTCACCGGCCTGCCCCGACAGCGCCAGATGCTCGGCCAAATGACGGATCAACGCCTGCTCGCCATCCAGTTCCGAGGCGGCCTGTTGCAACAATTCACTGAGGTGCAACAGGTTGGTCAGCACCCGCTCGCCATCACTGCGGGCGATGAGGGTTTGCGGCAGCTTGAAATCGTGAAGCAGGCGCCGCAGCATTGGCAACACGCCTTGGGTACGCCAGATGGCACGGTAGCCACGGAACTGCATCACCCGCGATTCCCACGCCAGTTCGTCCTGATTCAGACGCTCCAGCTCCGACAGGGGCAGGTTCAGGGTGACGCAGGCCAGGGCTGCACGCAGCGGGCGTTCGACATCCGGTTCCGCGCAAGCCTTCAACCAGGCCAACAGGTCATGGGCTTCCTGGGCGGCAAACACCGAGTCTTTATCCGACAGGTACACACTGCGCACGCCGCGGCGGGCCAGTTCCGCCCGTACGGCTTGGGCTTCCTTGCCGTCGCGCACGAGGATGGCGATGTCTGACGGCAACACGCCCTTCAAGCGCCCCGCTTTCACAAAGCCTGCGGTGCCTTGCTGCCCGCCATTGAGCAGCGCAACGATTTGCGTGGCGCAGGCGGCGGCCAGGTGTTGACGATAAACCGCGTTGGAAATCGGCTGGTCGGTGGGCAGGTGCCAAAGGTTCATGGCCGGTAGCGTGTGACCGTCGACCTGCAACTGCTCGCTGCGGCCTTGGGACAGTACCGAATGGAACGGCACCGGGTTATCGCCATTAGGCTGGCGAAACAGGAACGCACCACGGCCGGTTTCCGCACGCTGGAACACATGGTTCACCGCCTCGACCATCGCATGGCTGGAGCGGAAGTTGGTGCCCAGGGTGTGATGGCGGCCGGTGGTGGCCTGCCGGGCGCGCAGGTAGGTGTAGATGTCGGCGCCGCGAAAGGCGTAGATCGCCTGCTTGGGGTCGCCGATCAGGAACAGGCCGCTGTCGAGGTGGTTTTCTTCGATGCGGTAGATGCTGTCGAAGATGCTGTATTGCACCGGGTCGGTGTCCTGGAATTCATCAATCAGAGCCACCGGAAATTGCTCGCGGATCACACTGGCCAGGCGCTCGCCACCGTCTGCCTGGAGGGCGGCGTTGAGGCGGATCAGCATGTCGTCAAACCCCATCTCGGCGCGGCGACGTTTCTCTTCCTCGAAACGTTTGCCGACCCAGCCGGCAGCGTGTTGCAGCACCGCCGCGTCGGGCGTTGGCAAGGCGTCGAGGCTGGCTTTGAGGCTGGCCATAGCCTCGATGCCAGGGTGCTGCGGCGGCTCGCCTTTCCACGCTTCGGCCATTCCGTCGGGCGTCAGGCGGGTGAAGCCGGTGCCGATGTCCAGTTGTTCCAGGGTTTCGTCAGCGGCCCAGGCGCTGATCTTTTCGAACCAGGGCTCGAAGTAACGTGCTTGCATCTTGCGCCCATCGACCGCTTTGGCAGCGACGGCTTGCAGGCAGATATCCCGCAGCTCGGCAGCCCATTGTTGCCAGGGTGCCTTGAGGGCAACCAGCGCGGCGCGGCGTTCTTGCAGGCAGGCGCTGATCAGTTCGGCTGGCTCGCGGGTTTCGTCGGTGGGCCGCTCGCTGCCGAACAACGCACGCACCCGTGGCATCAGCGCCGCGGGGCCACCCCAATTATTGCGCACCCAGTTGAGCGCATCGTCGTGCATTGGGTAGCAGAACAAGCGCCAGTAGTCGCGCAGCACTTCGCCCAGCAGGTCGCTATGGTCGGTTTCCAGGGTTTGTGTGAACAGGCTGCCGCTGTCGAACGCATGTTCGCGCAGCATGCGCTGGCACCAACTGTGGATCGTGGAGACTGCGGCTTCATCCATCCATTGCGCGGCGATGTCCAGGCGATTGGCACAGGCGGGCCATTGCTGCGGATCATATTGCTCGCGCAGGTCGGCAATCAGCGCATCAGGCTGTTCGATTTCGTCACGGAAGAAGCGCGCGGCTTCGGCCAGGCGGATGCGGATACGTTCACGCAGTTCCTTGGTAGCGGCGTCGGTGAACGTCACCACGAGGATTTGCGGTGGCAGCAGTTCGCGGTCGAAACCGGATTCATCACCGCCGTGGCCGAGCACCAGACGCAGGTACAGGGCGGAGATGGTGAAGGTCTTGCCGGTGCCAGCACTGGCTTCAATCAACTGGCTGCCTTTGAGCGGGAACGCCAGGGCCAAGGGTTTGCCGATCATGCGCTGGCCTCCGTGCTGGAAAGCGATCGCCAGGGGGCGTTGATCAGCGGGCGATACAGGGTTTCGCACCAGCCTTCGAACTCTTCACTGGCGACCAGGGCCGCGTAGTCGGGAAATTGCCGCGTAAGGGCAGGCGTTTCGCGGCGTTCGCCGTCAGTGGTGATGCCATCGCCTTCATAGGCTTTGCTCGCAGCCGCTTGGGCCTTGGCGGGATCAGCCTGGCCGAGCCAGGCGAACGCGGTTTTCACTGCGACCGGAAGCGGCGCGCTCATTCCCGTGTGCCAGGCCAACAGCAGGTTACCGAGAATGTCCTCGGCGCCGGCCTTGTCCAGTGGGGCCAACAACAAGGTGTCGTCACTGGCTACCAGGCCGGTGCTCAAGGGCAGGCCACAGGCGCAGGCCACCACGTGATTGACCCAGGGGCGGATGAGGCGGTGCCACTTACGTGTCTTGATCGAACCAATACTGTTGGGGATGGTGGTGACGCTTAAAAGTCCGCCATCACTGCGTCGGTGCAGACCGCTGATCCAACCTTCCAGCTGGATGCCTTGGTACGCAAAGCTGACCGGTTCAGCGCCAGTATGCGGGGTGGGCCACAACGCCAGAAGCTGTTGATAGCGTTGCACCAGGTCCGGCAGCGGCTCGATCAGTTCGTTACGCAGGCATTCACCGAAACCCACCATCGGCAGCAGGCCGCTGCCTTGCAGCCGCAGGGCCTGGGCGGTGAGAGCCTGATCGAGTTGGTCGGGTTGGGTGAGTGCCGCGTTCAGCAGGCTGTCGCTCAAGCTGTAGCGTTGCAATGCGTCCAGCACGAAGGGTTCTTCATCAGCCAGGGGCACTTCAGCGGCTTCGAAGAATACTTTCAGGCGCTGGCTGAAGAAGTGTTTGACCGGATTGCGCAGGAAGTCCTGTAACTGGCCAAGGCTCAGGGGTTCTTCCTGTTGGTGAGGCGTCAAGCCTTGCTCTTGGGTGATGACCGCCGGTGCCTGATGCAGCAATTGCCATTCGCGCGCATAGCTGAACAACGAATCGCCTTCGTGGAAATAGCGGGCGCTGAAGGGTTGCAGCGGGTGCTCCTGGGTCATTGCGTCGATCAGCGGCAGATCGTTGCTGGCGTGCTGCCAGCCGCTGGCGAGGTGGTCGCGTAGTTGGCCGATCAGCACCGAGGCCGGGCGATCGCTGTTGTCACGGATGCTGCGGCCTACCCAGCTGATGTACAGCTGGTCACGGGCTGACAGCAGCGCTTCGAGCAGTAAGTAGCGGTCGTCTTCGCGGCGAGAACGGTCGCCGGGGCGGTAATCGCTGCCCATCAGGTCAAAATCCAGGGGTGGCTGGGCCCGCGGGTAATCGCCGTCGTTCATGCCGAGCAGGCAGACCAGCTTGAACGGGATCGCACGCATGGGCATCAGCGTACAGAAATTGACCGCCCCCGCCAGGAAGCGCTGGGACAGGCGCCCCTGATCCAATCCGGCCAACCATGCCTCACGCACAACCGTAAGGGGTAACTCGTCTTGCAGACCAACGGACTCGCAGGTTTCCAGCCAGGTTTCTCTTAATTGTTCGAGCTGGCCCAGCAGGTAGTCATCGTGCTCGCTGCTGGGCAGGAAAAACAGCTGCATCAACCGTTGTAGACGCTCGCCCCAGGTTTGTGGCGACGCGGGTTCCGATAACGCTTGATGGGCATCGTTCAAGGCGTCAAGCAAGGCGACCAGTGGGCCGATCAAGGCCGCATCGAGGCCACCGATTTCGTCATAAGGTTCAATACCGTCGCAGGCCGTGCCGGTACCGACGGCATAGCCCAGCAGCATACGGCGCAGGCCGAATCGCCAACTGTTTTGCTCCAGTTCCGCGGGCAGGCCCAAACCGGCGCGTTGCTCGGCATTCAAGCCCCAGCGGATGCCGGCGCCTTCGATCCAACGATGCAAGGTGGGCAGATCACGCTCTTTGATGGCGAAGCGTTCGCGCAGGGCCGGGACGTCGAGCAGGTCGAGGATTTCGCTGACAGGGAAGCGGCTGTCGGGAAGTTTGAGCAAGTGCTCGACGGCGATCAACAGCGGGTCGCGACCACGTTGGCCTTGGTCTGTAAGGGTGAAGGGGATGAAGCGTGGGTCATGCCGTTCGAGCTGGCCGAAGACCGCGCGAATATGCGGTGCATAGCTGTCGACGTCGGGGACCATGACGATGATGTCCCGAGGGCGCAGGGAGGGGTCAGCGCTGAAGCGATGAAGTAATTGGTCGTGGAGGATTTCCACTTCGCGTTGGGCGCTGTGGGCGATATGGAAACGGATCGACGTATCGCGTTGCAAGTCGACAGCGGGCCAGAGCTCACGGGTTTCATTCAACGGGCGCAGTTCGAGGATATCGTCCTGGAGTTGGTTGAGGAGCGTGGTGGGTTCGCTGTCGCTGAACAGGTCAATACGGCCGTCGCGAAATGCGGCGCGGTAGCTGTTGGGGTCATCGTAGCTGTCCAGCAGACTGATGTAATCACGGCCCTGCTTGCCCCAGGCAGCGAGCAGCGGATGGGCGTGCTGGTGCAAAGTTTGTGGGTCGATAGTGACGGGCATGCTCGTTTTGCGCGCCTGGCGTTTGTATTCGTTACGCAGCAAGTCCTTGTCGGCGACGATGTCCGACCAATGATGGCGGCAGGGGTTATGCACGCAGAGCAGGACCTGGCTGAAACGGGCCAGACCCGCCAAGGCTTCCAGCGCCTGGGCCGGCAGCGATGAGATGCCGAAGACGATCACCCGGGGAGGCAAGCCGGGCGGTGCTTGTTCAAGGCTGTTGATGCGCTCGATGAAGCGCTGATGTACGCCGGCCCGGCTTTCGGCCATGCCTGCTTCACCTACATCCAGCAGGAGCGCGCGCCACAGCTCGGCTTGCCAGCAGTTGGCTGGGTTGAGCGGTTTGGACTCGCCTCGACCATTGCGCAGTTGGTGCCGGCCTGCGGCCCAATCTTCCAGCCAGTCGGCACGGTAGACCTGGTATTGGTCGAAGAGGTCAGCCAGGCGCTCGGCGAGTTGGTAGCGTTTGCGCAGGTCGGTGTCTTGCGTCAGGAAGCGTTGCAGAGGCTCGAAGTGCGGTTGGTCGATCAGCTCGGGTAACAGCCGCATGAGGCGCCAGGTCAGCGGGGCTTTATCAAGCAGGGACTTGGGCGGGATTTCGTCACGGCCCAAAACCATACGATAAAGCTGCCACATAAAGCTGCCAGGCAGTTGCACGTCGATGGCTGCGGCAATGCCACAGCCGCCCATATCATCGGCTTGCGGGTCTTCGGCCAAGGCCAGCTTGAGCCATTGGGCGATGCCGTTGCTTTGTACCAGGGCGATTTCGTTTTCCAAAGGCGCCAGTGGGTAACGGCGCATCCAACTGACCACCAGGCTTCGCAGCTCGTCCAGGCGGTTGCCATGAACCACCATGAATCCAGGACTGAGGGACGTCGCGTCCGGCATAACGGCTTCCTTGGGAAAAGCAAAATCGAGGGATGGACTTTAGCACTGTGGTGCACGGGGCGAACACAAGGCGAACAAGTGTACGGCGACAAGGCGGACACTTTTCGAGCGCCCAAAACAAAACCCCAACTGCTTTCGCAATTGGGGTTTCGGAATTTAATCTTGACGATGACCTACTCTCACATGGGGAAACCCCACACTACCATCGGCGATG